>DASXTV010000095.1:0-1606 GCA_036505175.1 Gemmatimonadales bacterium | reverse complement strand
TCGGCCAGGGTGTACCCCGTGACGTGGCGAAATCCGTCCGTCACCGATTCCGGCGTCAACATGCCGTCCGACTCCATCCGCCACAGTATCGCGAAATCGGAGGTCAGCGCCGCGATCGCGCGGTGCTCCGCCTCGCTCTTGCGCAACAGGACCTCGATGCTGGAGCGCTCGGCGACCGCCGCGGCCAGCGCCAGCGCCGTGAGGGCGCAGATGCCGGCGAACGACTGCACCAACACGAGCGACTGCGCGAAGGGCTCCGCCCCGAACGGGCCGAGGCCTTGCATCGTCCCCGCCAGCGCGAGCCCGGAGAGCAACACGACGGCCGTCGCCGTTTCTCTCGTGCCGAGCCGGAAGGCGATCCATACCAGAGCGGGGATGGCCATGAACGGATAGCCCCGATGCTGCGCATTGCCGAATACCACCCAGCCCGTCAGCGCGAGAATCGTCAGCAGCAGGAGGGCTTCCACGACGCGCGCGCGATTCCAACCGCTGCGCGGGTTGGCACTCCACAACAGGATGAGGGGCGCGACAATGATGGCACCCGCCACATCTCCCAGCCACCACGTGAACCAGATGGAGTCAACGTTCTGCCACGCAGCATCGCCAGCCAGCGCGAGCGTGGTCACCCCGATGGTCGCGCTCACCGTCGTCGCCGCGAGGGCCGCGAGCGCCGCGAATCGGAATACATCGACCGGGCGCGTGAAGGCGTTGCGTCCACCGGCGAACTGGTTGACGAGAAACGCTCCCACCAATGCTTCCAGCGTGTTGCCCGTCGCGATCCCGAGTGAGGTGGCGACCGAGCCGACGGTGGTGAGGTTGACGCCGGCGGTGGTGAGGTTGACGAGGAAGGCCCCGGCGAAGATGCCCGGCCAGACGCCGTATCCCAGAATCAGCAGCGCCGCCAGCGCGATGCCGGTGGGCGCCCAGACCGCGGTGGCGTTGGGATGCACAACGGCCAGCTGCAAACCGAGTTTGCCCGCCAGAAAGTATATCCCAGCGAGAACCAGGAGAGTCCAGATTCGTTGTGTTCGCATTGCCCGCGGCACTGTATCTGGAATCTTCCGGGGTCAGCGTCGTTGTCAATTGTTCAGTAGATGTTGCGTCGACGCCTCAGTGGACCAGCCCGTGCTCCACCGTATACCGAATGATCTCGGCGTTCGATTTGAGGGTGGTTTTCTCCAGGATGCGTGCCCGGTAGGTGCTCACCGTCTTCACGGACAGCTCCATCACCGCCGCGATCTCCTTCACGCTCTTGCCCGCCCCAATGAGACACAGCACCTGATACTCGCGGGCCGACAGCCCTTCGTGCGGCGGGCGGTCGGCTCCGTCGGCCACGACGGCGGCGAGCCGCTGGGCGAGGGCCGGGCTCACGTAGCGACCGCCGCGGGTGACTTCATGGATCGCCGTCACCAGCTGCTCGGGAGACAGATTCTTCGAGACGTAGCCCGAGGCCCCGGCTTTGAGGGCGCGCACCGCGAACTGGTCCTCGGGCTGCACGCTGAGCACGAGAATGCGGACGCGGGGGTGGAGCGCCTTGAGCCGCTGGATCGTTTCGACGAACCCCGGCCCGGGCATCGTGATGTCGAGCAGGACGACGTCCGGGTTC
>DASXTV010000094.1:0-17603 GCA_036505175.1 Gemmatimonadales bacterium | reverse complement strand
CGAGTGAACGGGGGATTGGGGATTGGGGGCTAGGGGTTAGGGGGCTGACACGGCGGGGTGCGGTCGCGGCGGTCGCGGTTGGTCTCACGACGCTGTGGGGATTCGGATGGCGAGGGATGGTGTTGCTCCTCGCCTTTTTTGTTCTTTCGACCCTCCTGTCGCGCAGGGGCACCGCACGCAACGAACGACAGGTCATTGCGAACGGCGGCATCGCGGCCCTCGCCGCTCTGGCGGGAAACTGGCTGTGGTTCGCGGGCGCACTAGCCGCCGCGAATGCGGACACCTGGGCAACGGAGATTGGGAGCCACTCGCGCACATCCCCACGACTGATCACGAGCTGGGCTCACGTGTCCGCTGGGACCGATGGGGGTATGACGCTGCTCGGGACGGCAGGTGGAATCGCGGGTGCGGGATTCGTTGCGGGGCTATCGGTGGGGCTAGGGCCTGGGGGCTCGGGCCTCGGGCTTGCGATGAGAGTAGCGGTTGCGGGAATCATCGGCATGTTGGTCGACTCGCTGCTCGGCGCGACTGTACAAGGAAAGATCCCGTGGATGGACAACGACGCCGTGAATCTGGCAGCCACGCTGACGGGAGCCGCATGCGCGGGACTCCTGGCATGAGTAGCCGTGGCCCACGCTGGGATGCCGTCGTCGTCGGCGCCGGCCCGGCGGGATCGGCGACCGCGCTGCTGCTGGCGCGCGCTGGTGCGCGCGTTTTGCTGCTCGACCGCGCGCGATTCCCGCGCGACAAGCCCTGCTCCGAATACTTGAGTCCTGAATCCACTCGCGTGCTCGCACGACTCGGCCCCGACGTGCTCAATGCCGTTGCCGCTGCTTCTCCCGCACGCCTCTCTGGCATGAAGGTGGTTGCTCCGAGCGGCGCCGGCGCCGTCGGCCGCTTCGAGACGTTCAGCTTCGCGCTGCCGCGCACGACGTTCGATACGATCCTACGCGCCGCCGCTGAAGCGGCCGGGGCCGAGGTTCGCGAAGGCGTGAAAGTCGAGGAGCTCGTCTATGACGGCGGTGCCGTGGGTGGCGTCATTGCTCGGGACGTGGGACGGGGGACGCGGGATGCGTACTCCACGCGAATGGTTGTGGGCGCCGACGGTCTTCGCTCGGTCGTCGCGCGGCGACTTGGCCCGGTGCATACGGCGGGCCCGCGCCGCATCGCGTTTACCGCGCATGTCGCCGATGCGCGGGACGTGAACGACCTCGGCGAAATGCACGTAGGACGGCCGGGCTATGTCGGGCTCGGTCCCATTGGTGATGGCGTGACGACGGTCGCACTGGTGCTGCCGCAGAGCGAAGCGGGCCGTGGCGAGCGGTTCTTTGACGAGCTGGACCGCTTCCCCGTAGTACGGGGGCGTTTCGATCGGCGGCGCATGGTACGGCGCGTGCTCGCGACCGGGCCGTTTGCGCGGTGGTCGCGTCGGCCAGTTGCCTCGGGGGGCGGCGCGCTCCTTGTCGGCGATGCGGCTGACTTTTTCGATCCGTTCACAGGCCAGGGGATTTACAGCGCGTTGCGCGGCGCCGAGCTCGCCGCGGCGGCGATTCTCGATTCGCTGACGACGGGAGCCGACCTGCACCAGTACGCGCGTGCCCGGCGGCGCGAGTTCACCGGCAAGTGGCTGCTCGAGCGGTTGATCGGCCTCGCGGTGGGATGGCCGGCGCTGATCGAGCGCGTCGTGGGACGAATGATCCGGCGGCCCCAGCTCGCCGATCTGCTCGTGCGCGCCACCGGGAACTGCATTCCCGCCCGCGACGTGTTGACGCCTCGCGTCCTGGCGGGGCTGGTCCTGTGAACCTTCCAGGCCATGCTTCACGCGGCGTCGAGCCGCCGCAATTCCGCCAGCTGCTGGGCCGGTTCGCGACCGGCGTCACCGTGCTGACGAGCCGGTCGCCCAACGGCGAGCCCATCGGGATGACCGCCAATTCGCTCGCCTCGGTTTCGCTCGAGCCTCCACTCGTGCTCGTCTCCGTCGAGAAACGCCACGACATGCACACCGCGATGGAGCAGGGGACGCACTTTGTATTCAACATTTTGTCGTCCGAGCAGGAGGCAATCTCTCGGGCTTTTGCCGCTTCCGAACCGGACCGATTCCGCGGCGTCAGCTACCGTGAGAATCAGCGCGGGATCGCCATCCTGGATGGCGTGGTGGCCCACCTCGAGTGCGAGAAGCAGACGGCGGTCCCGGGCGGCGATCACACGATCTTCATCGGCCTTGTTGTCGGCGGCGATGTCACCGACCGGCGTCCGCTCCTCTACTATAGAGGAGGCTACGCAGGCCTCAGCCGCTGATGCGCACCGTCGATCGCATTCGCGTACACGCGCCCTACACCCGGGTGTTTGCGGCCGCCAGCAGCGTGGCGCGTTGGCCCACGATCCTGCCGCACTACCGCTGGGTCCGCATGCTCGATGGCGGCCTGGTCGAGATGGCAGCGTGGCGTCCCTTCGGCCCCTTCCTGAAGTATCCGGCATGGTGGGTGTCCGAAATGACCGTGGACCGGCCCGCGGGTGAAATCCGCTACCGACACGTGCGGGGGATGACGCGGGAAATGCAGGTTGTGTGGAGGTTGGTGGAGGTTGGTGGAGGTTCTGAAGGAGACGTGGAGGTGGAGATCGTCCACACGTGGGATGGGCCGCGTTGGCCGCTCATCGGGCGGCTCGCGGCCAATCTCGTGATCGGTCCAATCTTCATTCACGGGATCGCGTCGCGGACACTGGCGGGGATCAAACGGGCCGCCGAGAAGAAGGAATGAACGTCCCGTCGGATTGTTGTTTGGACAGGCTAAAGCCTGTGCTCGGCAGACACTGTCCTTAAGGACAGCGATTCGCCGAGCACACCCTTGAGGGTGTGAAAACCAAACGGAGATCGCATGAGTTCTTTACGTCGTGTGGTCATCACGGGTATCGGTGCCGTCACGCCGATCGGCACCACCGCCGACGGGCTGTGGACCGGCCTCCAGGCGCGAGCGTCCGCCGTGCGAACACTGACCCGTTTCGATCCAACCCCGTTCCGCAGCCGCATGGCGGCGGAGATTCCCGACTTTCGACCTCAGGACCATCTGGCTGCCAAGCGCGCGAAGCGGCTGGATCGTTTCTCGCAGCTCGCCGTGACGAGCGCGGGCCTGGCACTCGCTGATGCGGAGATCGCACCGCGCAAGGAGGATCCCGACCGCGTCGGGGCGATGATGGGCTCGGCGTTGGGTGGCGTGTCGTTCGCCGAGTCGCAGGTGCCACACTATCTCGCCGAGGGCCCGCGCGGGCTCGATCCCTCGCTCGCCCTGGCGGTGTTCTGCGGCGCGGCGAGCTGCAACATCGCGATCGAGTTCGGATTCACAGGGCCCAATGCGACGAACGCGATGAGCTGCGCGTCGGGGACGATTGCGGTCGGCGAGGCATTCCGCGTCGTGCGCGACGGGCGCGCCGACGTGATGCTCGCGGGCGGGTCCGAGGCGCCGCTGGCGCCGCTCACCTTCGCGGCGTTCAGCATCATCCGCGCGATGAGCACGCGCAACGACGATCCCGCTCGGGCGTCCCGCCCGTTCGACGCAGGCCGCGACGGCTTCGTCATGGGTGAGGGCGCGGCGGTCCTCGTCCTCGAGGAGCGCGGCCGCGCGATCGCGCGCGGCGCCAGGATTTATGCCGAGGTCGTGGGTCACGCGTACACCAACGACGCCTATCACATGACCGCACCGCGCCCGGACGGGCGGCAGGCCGCTCGGGCTATGCAGCTCGCGCTCGCCGACGGCGATGTCGCACCGGGCGAAGTCGGCTACATCAACGCGCACGGCTCGTCCACGCCGCTGAACGATCCGACCGAGATGTCCGCCATCAAGCAGGTCTTCGGCGATCACGCCTACCGGCTGACCGTCAGCGGCACGAAGGGCTACTACGGCCACGCGCTGGGCGCGAGCGGCGCCATCGAGGCGGCGATCTGCGCGCTGGTGCTCGCGCGCGGCTGGCTGCCGCCCACCATCAACCTCGAACGCCCTGATCCGCAGTGCGACCTGGATTGTCTCCCTGGGGGGGGCGGCCGGACGGCTGCTCCAGCGGCCGTCGTTTCAAACTCGTTCGGGTTTGGAGGAATCAACGCCGCACTGGTGTTGCGGCCTGACAGCGGCACTCGGTAGATTGGCGCGGCTTTCAACCCGAGGTCACTCGTGAACTACCGGTCTCTCCGGGCTCCAGCGGCGGAATTCATCGGAACGATGCTGTTCGTCCTCGTCGGGGCTGGCAGCGTCATCGCAAACCAGACCGGCACCGCCGGCCTGTCGATCGCGCTCGCGAACGGCATCGGACTCGCCGTCGCTATTACGATCATGCTGCCGATCTCGGGTGGCCACCTCAACCCGGCGGTGAGCTTCGCGCTGTGGCTCAGCAAACAGATCGACGCCTGGACGCTGGGCCGGTACGTGCTCGCGCAGCTGCTCGGCGCGATCGTCGCCGCACTGCTCATCAAGGCGCTCTACCCCGCGGCGGCGGTACGCATGTCGTCGTTGGGCACACCGCAAGTTGCCGCGGCAATGACGAATCTGTTCGCCCCGATCGCGCTGGAAGCGCTCTTCACGTTCTTCCTCGTCAGCGCCGTCTACGGGACCGTCGTCTCGCCGCAGGCGCAGCGCGTCGGCGGCTTGGCCGTCGGCCTGGTCGTCGTGGTGTGCGCGCTGGGTGGGGGTGGAGCACTCACAGGGGCGGCCATGAATCCGGCTCGCGCGTTTGGTCCCGCACTGGTTGCGTGGGACTGGCACGCGCAGGCTGTCTACTGGGTTGGCCCATTGATCGGCGCAGCAGCGGCGGCGGGACTGTGGCGGTACTTGCTACTTCCGCCGAGCGCGACTGACCTACGCTAGACGGTATTCGAGTACCTAGAGTTCTTCGGCTAGATCAGGTGCGAAGTAGGTCAGTATCACGTCCGCCCCCGCCCGCCGAATCGCCGTCACCGACTCCCACATCGCGCGTGACTCGTCGAGCATACCGCGCTCCGCCGCCGCCTTGATCATCGCGTACTCGCCGCTCACCTGATACGCGCCGAGCGGGGAGCCGAAGCGCTCCTTGGCTCGCCGGATCAGGTCCAGACACGGTCCGGCCGGCTTCACCATCACGATGTCCGCACCTTCGTCGAGATCGAGCTGAATCTCTTTCATCGCTTCGTCGCCATTGGCCACCGCCATCTGATACGACTGGCGATCGCCGAACTGCGGCGTCGAGCCGGCGGCTTCGCGAAATGGCCCGTAGAACGCGGACGCGAACTTCGCGGCGTACGACATGATAGGCAGGTGCGCGAATCCGCCTGCATCGAGCGCCTTGCGGATGCCGGCAACGCGGCCGTCCATCATGTCGCTCGGCGCCACGAGGTCAACGCCGGCGCGCGCCTGCATCACGGCGGTTTTGCCGAGCAGATAGACAGAGGAATCGTTGTCCACGTCGCCATCCCGAATGACGCCGCAGTGTCCGTGATCGGTGTATTCGCACAGGCAGACGTCACCGACGACGAGAAGGCTCGGGACGGCGCGCTTCACCGCGCGAATCGCCTGCTGCACGATGCCCTGGTCGTCGTACGCTTCCGACCCGGTGGCATCCTTCGTCGCTGGAATCCCGAACAGAATGATCCCGCCCAATCCGAGCGACGCGGCCCGCTCGGCATCCTTCACTATTTCATCAACTGAGACGTGCGACACGCCAGGCAGGGCGGCGATGGGGCGGCGCACTCCTTGGCCGTGCACCACAAACAGTGGCCATATGAGTTGCGATGGCACTATGTGCGTCTCGGACACCAGGCGGCGGAGGGCGGCGGTATGTCGTAGTCGCCGCATGCGGCGAATCGGGAACTGTGCAGAGCTCATCGGGCGAGTAAGCTCGCGGCGCCTTCCCCTTGGAGCAAGCGCGCGACGACTTCACCGGCAGCACCGGGGCGTTTCGGCACGAGATCCGCAGACGCTGTAAGCTGGGACGCACCGTCCCGCTCTGTGACGCGTCCGTAGAGACGATTGCCGTCCACCCACGCAGCCACCGGCGCCTGACAGCCTCCGCCGAGCTCAGCGAGCAGCGTGCGCTCCGCCCCGACCGCGGCGGCGCTGACCGGATCGTGCAGCCCCTGCAGGGCTGTTCGCGTCGTCTGGTCATCGTCCCGAATCTCTAGGCCGAGTGCCCCCTGCCCCGGCGCCGGCATCACGTCGAAGGGGTCGACCACGCTGCCTTTGTCACCGAGCCCAAGGCGCTCGAGGCCTGCAATCGCGAGCAAGGCCGCGTCCAGCCCGTCGTGCGCCTCGACCTTGCGGACTCGCGTCGGCACGTTGCCCCGCAACGGAACGACTTCCACGTCCGGGCGCAGGAACTTGACCTGGGCGATGCGGCGCAAACTCGACGTTCCGACTCGCGTGCCCGCCTTGAGATCGAGCAACGACTTGCCGTTGACCAACGCCTCACGCGGATCGTGCCGCGCCGGAATCGCGCCGAGTGCCAACCCCGGGGGCAGCGCCGTGGGCAGATCCTTGAGCGAGTGCACGGCGACGTCGATGCGGCCGTCGAGCAGCGCATCCTCGATCTCCTTGGTGAAAAACCCTTTCCCCTCCAGCTCGTGGAGCGGCCGGTCCACTTCCGCGTCGCCGCGAGTCTTGATCACCACGATCTCCGCGCGCACCCCATGGGCGGCGAGGCGATCCCGCACCCAGTCCGCCTGCCACCGCGCCAGCTGGCTGCCACGCGTGCCGAGCTTCATGCGAACCGCCTCGCCAACGACTCCACCAGGCCGGGCACGGTGTGCGGCTCGGCTTCGATGATTTCGCGCAGGCCCAGCTCGCGGGCGGTGGCCGCGGTGATCGGGCCGATGGTCGCAGCGACGAACCGGCCGGAGACCGCGGCGGGGCGGCCCACCAGATCGACGAAACTGCGGACCGTCGATGAGGAGGTGAACGTGACCGCGTCGATGCGGCCACGGGTAATGTCCGCGGCCAGCGCGCTGAGATCGGCGCGCACCGGGACTGTGCGGTAGACGGCGATGGTCTCCACTGCCGCGCCATGCTGTCGCAGTGCGGCGGCGAGTGCTTCGCGCGCATCCTCAGCGCTGGGGATGAGGATGCGGGCGCCTGCCAGCGTGCCGCCGCCGCTGCGAATCAGCGCCTCGGCCAGTGCCTCCGCGACGAATTCGGGGGGCACGAGCGCCGGAACGACACCCCGCACCGTGAGCGCATCGGCGGTCACGGTCCCGATCGCGGCGACGGCAGTGGACGCAAAGACCCGCGGCGTGAGCCCCCACGCCACGAGGCGGTCGAACACGATCTGCACCGCGTTTTGACTGGTAAACACGACCCAACGGTAGGCGGAGAGGCCGGTGAGCGCGGCACGTAACGCGCCGAGGTTCTCCAGCGGCTGAATGCGAATGACGGGAGCGATCACGGCTTCGGCGCCGTAGTCTTCCAGCGCGCGCACCAGGTCGCCGGCCTGCTCACGCGCCCGCGTGACGACAATGCGGCGCCCACTTAACGACCCGACAGATGTCATGCGCCGTTGCAATCTCACCGGGGCTTCACCCATTATCAAGCAATGCTCCGCTCATTTCGCGCCGCCCTCGGCCGTTTCTGCGCGCGCCGCGCCGCTGCGGCGCAACGCGACGCCCCACGACGCGCGCTTGCCTGGCTGCGGCTCGGCACCAAACTCGCGCCCGGTTTCTCCGACATCTATCCCGCACTGGTGCATCTCTCCCGCGCGCTCGATGATCGCTGGGGCGCCGTCGAAGCGGCACGCGAGGCCAGCGTGCGGTTTCCCGATCATGCCGATGCGTGGATGCTGCTCGGGGAAGCGCTGCAGATGGTGTTTCGGCAGGACGAGGCGCTCGGCGCCTTCGAGCAGGCGCTAGCGCTCGAGGAGCGCGCCGATGCCGCGATGGCCGCGGGTACGTTGTATCAGCGGACCGGCCGCTTTGCCGAGGCGGCGGCGCGGTTCGCGCGCGCCTACGCCGCCGGCGGCGGTGCGACGGCGCTGTGGCACAACGCGCAGGCGCTGTATGACGCGGGAGATCATGGAGCGGCGGACGAGGCGCTCAACCTCTGGGCGACGCAGGTACCGGACGGGCACAGCCGGCTGCCCGAGGCGCGCGCGGAGTTACGCGCGAAGGCTGCGGCGCGTGCGCAGGTACAATGACAGCGCGTAACCGATGAGGATCACGCCGACCACGATGTAGGCGGCGATCATGTAGTTGCCGTTTTCAGGCATGACCGACTTCTCCCGCTGCTTCGAGCTGCTCTCGCAAATAGCTCAAGGCATACCGTTGCACCACGAAGCCCACGTACAGCAGCGTGAA
Source organism: Gemmatimonadales bacterium (assembly GCA_036505175.1). GTDB lineage: Bacteria > Gemmatimonadota > Gemmatimonadetes > Gemmatimonadales > GWC2-71-9 > 20CM-2-65-7. The sequence goes on along the minus strand of DASXTV010000094.1, from coordinate 9,301 downwards.
TACCCCCAGTGACAACGCCCACGTCAGCAGCATGCTGCCCGGCAATGACGGAGCGCCCGGCTTCAGCACGATCGGCATCGGATGCAGCGTAGGAAACATGTAGACGCTGAGGTGAATGAACGGCACCTCGCACATCCCGCAGATGCCGAGCACGGCGGCGTAGCGGGCGCGCATCGCCGGATCCGGAATCGCGCCGCGCAGCAATAGATATCCGATATAGAGGAGGAAGAGGAACAGGGTGAACGTCAGGCGTGCGTCCCAGGTCCACCACGTGCCCCAGATCGGCTTTCCCCAGATGGGTCCGGTGGTCAGCACGATGGCGCAGAAGATCGTGCCGACCTCCGCTGAGGCCGCCGCAAACCGGTCGAGCCGCGGGTCCTTCGTGAAGAGATAAAACACGCTCGACAGCCCGACGAGGATCATCGCCATCTCAGCCCAGATCGCCGCGGGCACGTGCAGGTAGAAAATCTTCTGGGCGAGTCCTTGCGACTGCTCGATGGGCGTATACGCCAGCGCCCGCACGTACACGCCGGCGAGCAGCACCAGGGCGACTGCGGTGATCCAGCGACCCGCCCGCAGCATTCTCATTCGTTCACCGTTGCGGGGAAGAGGAGCAACGCCAGCGTCACGAACACGATGTCATAAACGGCCAGCATGTTAAGCCACCCCGCAATTTCGCTCAAGGGACGGTCCGCGAGCAGGCGTCCGGTGGCGAGCACCGCCCAGCTCAGTGGCGGAATCATGAACGGGAGCAACAACACCGGAAGCAGCAGCTCCGCAAAGCGCGTTCGCACGGTCATGGCGCTGAAGAGCGTCCCCACCGCGACGAATCCCACGGTCGCGAGCGCGATGATCGCGACGAGCGGCCCGAGATAGGGCAGCACCCGGACGTTGAAGAACAGGGCCAGCAACGGCACACCGATGACCTCGATGGTCGCCACAAACACCAGATTCGCCATCAGCTTGCCGAGGTAGATGCTGCCGCGGTCGATGGGCGCGAGCAGCAGCCCGTCGAGCGCCTGGTTTTCGAGCTCGAGTTGAAACGCGCGGTTCAAGGCCAGGATCGCCGCAAAGGTGAAGGTCACCCATAAGATGCTCGGCGCCAGATCAACGTTGGAAACTGCCGTCGGATCGCGTCCAAAGTTGAACACGACGAGCACGAGCACGACAAAGACCGCCGCCGAGAGAATCGCCGTGCGCGAGCGAAACTCCACGAGCAGGTCCTTGGAGGCGACGGTCCAGGCGTGGCGCAGGAGGTCAGGCAATCGCATTGCGATAGTCCTCCCCCACCTGCTGCGCTCCGCGACCGGCGCGCGGCGCAAGATCGACAAAGCGCCCCGCGCGCATGAACGCGACGTGCGTCGCGAGTCCCGTGCCCTCTTCCACATTGTGCGTCACCAACACGCTCGCGCGTCCGGCCGCGGCATGGTGCGCGAGCAGCCGGCTCAGCGACTCGGCGGCGACACGATCGAGTCCCGTGAACGGCTCGTCGAGCAGCAAGACGGTGGGGTCCTGCACGAGCGCGCGCGCGATGGCGACGCGCTGGACCAGGCCGCGCGAGAGGGCGCGAACCGCGCGGTCGGCATGCTCCTCGAGTCCCAGACGAGGCAACAGCTCAGCGGGCAGCTGCACATCGTACAGCGACGCCCAAAAGCGCAGGTTTTCGCGGACGGTGAGCTGCGCGTAAAGCTGCGGTTGGTGACCGATCCAGCCGATCGCGCGGCGGCCGCCGTCCACGTGCGCACGGCCGCGCTGGGGCTGAATCAACCCCGCGAGAACTCTGAGCAGCGTGGTCTTGCCGGCGCCGTTCGGACCGAACACGGCGAGTGTCTGGCCGGCCTGCACGCTGAACGAAACGTCATCGAGGGCCTTGACCGCACCGAAGCTGTGCCGTAGCCCCTCAGCCTGCAGCATCGATCGCGGCCGCGAGCTCGCTCAATTCGTAGGGTTTGACGAGGTATCGGCTGTGCCCCAGGTCGAGCACATTCATCAGCGGCTCCATGCTCACATACGCGGTCGTGACGACGACCGGCAGCGTCGGCCGCGTCTCCCGGATGCGTTGCAGTAACGCGATCCCGTCCGTGTCCGGCAGCCGCATGTCCAACACCAGGACGTCCGGCTCGAAATTGCTGAGCTGGCGCATGGCCTCCGCGCCGGTCGGCGCGTAGGCCATGGTGTACTTGCCTTCAAAGAACCGCTTGTAGGAGTATTGGAGTGCGGTTTCGTCTTCGACGAAGAGCACCTTCCGCTGCGCCATCGCGCCAATTTACGTCAGGAAACGCCAGTCTCCAATTCGAAGAGGTCATCCAGCTTGGTGAGCACCAGGAGGAAGCGCAGCTCTTCGTTCGCGCCGCGGAGGCACACCGTCTGGCGGCGCTCTGAGGCCTTGCGCTGGATCAGCATCAAGGCGCCGAGGCCGGCGCTGTCGACCGAGCGCGTGCCCGACAGATCGATCACGAGGCGGCCGGCCCCCTCAGCGAGCAGGTCGAGCACCTCCCCGGCCGCGCGGCGAAATGCGGTGCGGGACTCGAGATCGAGCCGCTCTGGAGCCGCTAACGTCTTCTCCATCGGGCGCGTCGACATCAATGTGTTCTCCACGGGGCTAGGTGACATGACTCCTCCTGCACCCGTTTATGCCACTCCAATGCCATGCCAGCTAAGCAACGCTACCTCAAGCGGTTGTCCGAAACCCGTGAGCCTGCTCACGCCCCCACGTTGCCGCATACCGAGCGGCGCGGTGCAACTTGCTAGACTCCCCCTTTTCCTTAATATCCCGAACCATGGCGACTGACCGGATCGAAACCCTCCTCGACGAGCAACGGCGCTTCACACCTCCAGAGACGTTCAAGGCGCAGGCACATGTACGCGACACGACGCCACACGCGCGCGCCCGGCGGGACCCGGAAGGATATTGGGCGGACTGGGCGAAGCAACTGGAATGGAGCCGTCCGTGGGACCGCGTGCTGGAGTGGAAGCCGCCGCACGCCAAATGGTTCTTGGGGGGCAAGCTCAACGCGTCAGTCAATTGCCTCGACCGGCACGTGCGCGCCGGCAAGAGCGGCCGCGTCGCGCTGATCTGGGAGGGCGAGCCTCCCGGCGAAGTCCGGCGCATTACCTACGGCGAGCTGCACGCCGACGTCAACAAGTTCGCGAACGTGCTGAAGGGCCTCGGCGTGCGCCGCGGCGACCGAGTCGCGATCTATCTGCCGATGGTGCCCGAAGTCGCGGTCGCGATGCTCGCCTGCTCGCGCATCGGCGCGGTGCACACGGTCGTGTTCGGCGGCTTTTCCGCGGAGTCGCTGCGCGACCGAATCAACGACGCCGGCGCCAAAGTGTTGATCACCGCAGACGGCGGTTATCGTCGCGGCGCGATCGTGCCCTTGAAATCCAACGCGGACGACGCGCTCGCCGGCACGCCCAGCATCGAGCACGTCGTCGTGCTGCGCCGCACGGGCCAGACGGTGTCGGTCAAGACCGGCCGCGACCAGTGGTGGTCGGAGCTCATGGCGCGAGCGGAGCGGGACTGCCCGCCGGAAGCGATGGATGCCGAAGACCCACTCTACATCCTCTACACATCCGGGACGACGGGGAAACCGAAGGGCATCCTGCACACGACCGGCGGCTACCTGACGCATGTATACGCGACGACCAAGTGGGTGTTCGATCTCAAAGAGTCGGACGTGTTCTGGTGCACCGCGGACGTCGGCTGGGTGACCGGCCATTCCTATGTGGTCTACGGCCCGCTCGCGCTCGGCGTCACGGAAGTGATGTACGAAGGCGCCCCCGATCATCCGGGCAAAGACCGATTCTGGTCGATCTGTGCGAAGCATGGCGTCACGGTTTTCTATACCGCGCCCACCGCGATCCGCGCTTTCATGAAATGGGGGACGGAGCTCCCGGCCCGTCACGACCTCTCGAGGCTGCGGCTGCTCGGCACCGTGGGCGAGCCGATCAATCCCGAAGCGTGGATGTGGTATCAGAAAAACATCGGCGGGGACCGGTGCCCGATCGTGGACACCTGGTGGCAGACCGAAACCGGCGGAATCATGATCACACCGTTGCCCGGTGTCACCGAGACGAAGCCGGGCTCGGCGACGGTTCCCTTCCCCGGCATCGAAGCGGTGTTGCTGGATGGCGAGGGCAAAGAGGTGAAGGTGGGCGGCGGCTATCTCGCCATCACCAAGCCGTGGCCCGGCATGCTGCGTACGATCTGGGGCGACGATGAACGTTACCGCCAGGTCTATTGGAGCAAATGGAAGGACATCTACTTCGCGGGTGACGGGGCCAAGCGTGACGAGAATGGCTATTTCTGGCTTCTGGGCCGCGTGGACGACGTGCTCAACGTCGCGGGTCACCGCATCGGCACGATGGAAGTCGAGAGCGCGCTGGTGGACCATTCGGCCGTGGCCGAGGCCGCGGTGGTGGGCCGGGCGCATGACTTGAAGGGTCAGGCGCTCGCGGCCTTCGTGACACTAAAAGAGGGGCGGCAGGGGACCGACGCGCTGCGCGAAGAGCTGAAGAATCACGTCTCGAAGAAAATCGGCGCGCTTGCGAAGCCGGACGACATTCTCTTTTCAGCCGATCTCCCGAAGACCCGCAGCGGGAAAATCATGCGTCGACTGCTGAAAGACATCGCCGAAGGGCGAGCGCTGGGAGATACGACTACACTCGCGGATCCGGCAGTGGTCGCGAAGCTCCGAGATCAGTACGAATCGCAGGAGACCTAATGCCGGAAAGTTGGAACGATGGAACGTTGGAAGGTGTTTGTGGTTCCATCATTCCATCGTTCCATCATTCCATCATTCCATCGTTCCGTCCTTCCGCCGTAGCTCCCACACCGCAACCACCCAGATCGCCGTAATGATCGCCGCGGAGCCCACGCACCAGCGACAGATCGCGTGGATGACGAACAGTTCGAGGTACGTCAGGTAGAGCGTAAAGCCGAACCCCACTGTCGCCAGTAGCACGAGCCACGTCGACCAACGTGGCTGTGAGAGCGCCGGCGGTCGCAGTGCCACGATCGCGACAACCAGAATCGCGAGGTACCCGACGACGCCGTAGAGCGCCACCGGCAGACCGAGAAAGACCGCCCAGCGGCTCGTCTGCACCGTCTCGCATCCGCCGCTGGCGCCGCATTTGATCGCTCCACCGATGCCGAGCGCGTGCAGCCAGAGATAGAGCGCGACGAACAGGCCGACGAGCGCGAGCAGCGCGATCGCCTGGCGATGCCGCATCAACGACGCTTGGGAGAGTGCGCGATGATGCTGTCGGCGATGCCCTTGAAGTCGTCAGAGCCGGGCAGCCGCTTGAATTCCAGTTTTTTCCCGTTGGCGAAAAACGTCGGCGTGCCATCCACCAGCAGCTGCTCGCCTTCCTGACGGCTGAATTCGATGCGCGCGGCGTATTTGCCGGCCTGCATGCACGCATCGTACGCCGTCAGGTCCACGCCTGACGTCTGGGCAAGACTGCGGAACAAGCTCGAGGGATCCTTCCCCGTCTGCGCCCACTGGTGGTGAATGAACAACTGATCGTGCATCTCGAAGAACCGGCCCTGTGCGCCGGCGCATTGCGCGGCGTGCGCGGCGAAGCGCGAGTACTTGTGGATGGGAAGCGGATAGTCGCGGTAGCGCCAGCGGACGCGTCCGGTGTTGATCAGCTGCTCCTTGATCGTGGGCATCTGGATGGTGGCGAATGACGCGCACACCGGGCACTCGAAATCGAGATACTCGGTGATCTCGACGGGCGCGCTGCCCTGGCCCAGCGAATAGCCGCGAAAGCCGTCGTCCACGACGGTGGGTGGCGGACCAGCGGCCGCGGCCGGCGCGCCGCCGCCCGTGCGCAACAGCGCGACCACGGCGATGCCGAGCACCACCGCCAGTACCGTCAACACTACGTAGAATCGATTCATGCCTGCGGATCCTCTCGCCAAGGCTCATCGTCGTCCGGATCGTCCAGCGACAGGTCGCTGCCGCCTGCCCCCAGCGCCTCTTCGACGATGCGGCGGCTCTCGGCGACGTCCGGCGTGTCGTATGTGCTGCGCACTTCGTAGTGAAACAACTCGCTGCGCGCATTTCCCAGCAGCTTCTGCAGCTCCGGTGCTGCATCGAGCAACCGGCCCGTCCGGTCCAGCTCTTGTATGCGCCCGGCCAAGGCCCGGAGCAGCGCGACCAGGCGCTGCGCTCGCTCGGGTCCGTAAACTTCTTCGCTCATTGCTTCCTCCCGGAACGCGGGAACCCGCGTCCCTGCTGTAGCATTATATCACACAACTAATTATCTTGCGGCGCCGTTTTTACGAGCTCCCTACCCGAAAGGAAGAGCCCTGCATGGCCAAAAAGCGTGGTGAGCCCCGGAAGTACGCGATTCCCACCAGCTTCGAACAGGCGCGCGACGAGCTGTTCTCGCACATCCTCCGCTGCGGAGTGCTGGAAGCGAGCCTCGAGCATCAAAAGGAATGGTTCGACGATACGCTGCTGTACCTGGCGGATCGCTTCACCGACCTGACCGAGACCGAGTTGAACGAGCTGCGCCTGCTGGGCGAGCGCTATTGCCGCCCCGTCGTGGCTCGAACCACTCCCGTCGGCGCGAACGTCTGACGCTGACCGTCTTCGGAAGGAGGGCGCCCCCGTTCGCGGGCGCCCTTTTTGTTTCTACCCGCCGCGCCACCACGCCGGGAACCAGCGCATACGCCAGCCCGCGGCCGCTCGCACACCGCCGGCAAGGCCCAGCTCCACGTACCAGCCCTGACGTCGTCCCGGGGCGCCCTCGAATCCTAACAGCACGGCCAGGAATCCCTGCCCGGCAGCGCCGCGGCGCGCCAGGAACGCGCCGCCCACGCCTGCGTAGAACCCAGCCCCCGAGCGCGCCGCCGGACTGAGCAGCAGCTGCAGGGTTAGGTGCGCGCGCGCCGCCGGCCGTTCGGAGACCGCACCGCCCGCGAGCGCCAGCGCGATACGGCTCCCGCCGTTGGGGCGATGGGCGAGACCCAGTTCCGCTCCGACGAACGTGCGATGCGCCATCGCGGCGGCAGCGCCGAGGCTCAGCTCCGTCGCGGTGAGCTGCCGTGATTGCACTGCGAGCAGCGGCACGAGGAGCAACAGGTTAGGCAATGGCGACGTCGTAACTGATCGCGATGTCGGGCGCGAGTGACGCGACCACGGAGCAGTATTTCTCCAGCGAGAGATCGACCGCGCGCCGGACCTTCACATCATCGGCTCCGGCACCGCGCACGGCGACGTGAAACGCGATCGCGGTGAAGCGACGCGGCTCCGCGTCGCGCCGCGTGCCGCGCACGGAGACCTCGAGCGACTCGAGTGTGACGCGCTGCTTCTGGAGAATGATCACGACGTCCGACGCGGTGCAGGTGGCGGCCGCGAGCAGCAGCAGCTCGACGGGTGACGTCGCGACCTTGGTGTCGCCGTCCACGAGGATGGACGGACGCCCTGTGCCACTCCCTTCGAACTGCAGCTGCTCGAGCCACCGCATCGTCACTTCCGCAGTCCGCGCCACCTAGTTGCCCCGTCGCGTCGTGAGTCCGATGTACAGGCGATGGCGGCGCAAGCGGTCCATGCCGTGATACTCGAGCAGCCAGTTGAAGGTGGAGCGATAGCGCAGCTCGAAACCGAACACCGTGTTGAGCCAGAGACCGGGGCAGCCGGGATCGGACCCGCAGCCATCGCGGCCCGCCAGGCCCAGGCCCAGTCCGATGTATGGCGTCGCGACCTCTTCGTCGTTGGTGAAGCGCCACAGCGCTTCGAAATTCCCGACGTACGTATTCGGCCCGTTGAACACGCCGATTTCCGCCGAGGGACGCAGCCGGATGCGATTCGAGAACAGGTCGCCGATGTCCAAGGTTGACCCCAGCACGAGCTGGCCGGAGCGGCGGAAATCGACCCCGCCGCGCACCCCGAACCCGAACAGTCCGATGCGCGTGCCGCCGTGCCGCGCGTTCTTCGGCGGCGAGAACTGCTGCGCCGTCGCGCTGCGCGCGACCAGCACGCTGAGCGACACGAGCATGATCACGACAATTCGCATTCCGGCTCCGTTACCCTCGTCCAACGGTTCATCGCGAAACTCGCGCCGTTTTGCGGGCCGCTGTGCGCCCATAATCCCAGACTGCGTACACTGCAATCGCCGCAGTGGCCCATGCGAGGTGGCGAGTGTACGTCCAATCGGCGATGGCTGCCACCAGGGTGAGTAGCTGCGCGATCGTGACCGCCTTGCCGCCGGCGCGGGCCGGCAGCGCGACCGGCCGGCGCAGCAGCCAGGTCGCCAGGAACCCCAGGACCGCCAGGACGTCGCGCAGCAGCACACCGATCAGCTCGTACCAGGCGAGCAGTCCGCGGCGGGCAATCGTCACGAACGCGACCGCCATGAAGAACTTGTCCGCGACAGGATCGAGCACCGCGCCCGCGCGCGACGAGCCGTACCGCCGGGCGAGCAGGCCGTCGGCCACGTCGGTCGCCGCGGCTGCCGCGACAATCGCGAGCTGCCACACGGGCGCGCGCACCAGCGGAAACAGCACGGCCAGCGGCAAACGGAGCGCCGTCAGAGCATCGGCTACCGCAAAACGCGGTTTCACCCTACCTTAGCCTCCGTGGACCTCAAGCTGCTCAGACAAGCGGCCATCTTCCAGGATCTCGACGACGGCGAGCTGGCCCGCGTCGCGGAAGTCTGCCGCGAACAAAAGTTCACCGTCGGCCAGTACGTCTTCAAAGAAGGCGAGCCGGGCAACCGGCTGTTCCTGATCTCGGAAGGCGAAGTCCGGATTTCGCGGACGATTCCAGGATCCGGTGAAGAAGCGCTCGCGGTGCTGAAGCCGGGATCGTGCTTCGGCGAGATGTCGATTTTCGATCGTTCCGAACGGTCCACCGACGCGATCGCGAACACCACCTGCACGCTGATCACGATCTCCCGGTCCGACTTCGAGCTGCTCCTGGACTTCAACCGTGACGTCGCCTACAAGGTCCTGTGGTCGGTCGTGCGGCTGCTGTCCGCCCGGCTGCGCGTGACGAACGACAATCTCCGGTCGTTCCTCGCCATGTCGATGTTCTAGTCGCCCCGCTGCGCCCACCGTTGTCCCGCTCGAGATCCCGAGGAACTTAACCGCGAATGACCCGCCCCGCGCTCGCCCCCGGTGTGCTCGTCGCGCTGATCGTCCTCGCCGCCTGCGGCGACAATGGCAACGGGCTCCGGCCGCGCGTGGTCGTGGCGCCGGTGCTCGATTCGCTGTTCGTCGGCGATACGGTGGGCCCGTTCACCGTGACGTACTTCGATGCGACCGGAGTGGCCCAGCCGCCGGGCC
>DASXTV010000093.1:0-3651 GCA_036505175.1 Gemmatimonadales bacterium | reverse complement strand
CCGCAGCTCGCCGCGTTCAAGCAGGAAGCTGTGCGTGACGTGGCGAGTCGCGCGCAGTTCACGCAGCAGATGGTGGATCAGATCTTCAGCTTCGGCGAGCTGGGGTTCCAGGAAACGGAGACGTCGCGGTATCTGGTGGACTTGCTCCGCAAGAACGGCTTCACCGTCCGCGAAGGCATCGCCGGAATTCCGACGGCCTGGGTCGCGACGTGGGGATCGGGAAAGCCGGTCATCTCACTCGGCTCCGACATCGACGACATCCCGCAGGCGTCCCAGAAGCCCGGGGTGGCGTGTCACGCCCCGATGATCGAGGGCGCGCCGGGCCACGGCGAAGGCCATAACTCGGGGCAGGCGGTGAACATCACCGCCGCGCTCGCGGTGAAGAAGATCATGGAGCGCGAGCACTTGCCGGGAACGCTGCAGATCTGGCCCGGTGTGGCCGAGGAGCTAGTGGGCACGAAGGCGTACTTCGTGCGCGAGGGCGTGTTTCGCGACGTGGACATCGTGCTGTTTTCGCATGTGGATGACAACCTCGCGACCTCGTGGGGCGATATCGCCGGCAACGGCCTGGTGTCGGTGCTGTTCAGCTTCCAGGGCAAGAGCGCGCATGCCGCCGGGGCGCCGTGGCGCGGCCGCAGCGCGCTCGATGCCGTCGAGCTGATGGACATCGGCTGGAATTTCCGGCGCGAGCATCTGCGGCTGCAACAGCGCTCGCATTACGTGATTCCCAACGGCGGCGATCAGCCCAACGTCGTGCCGCCGACCGCGTCCGTCTGGTATTACCTGCGCGAGCTCGATTATCCGCACATCCAGGAGCTGTTCGCGCTCGCCGATACGATCGCGCGCGCCGCGGCAATGATGACCAGCACGACCGAGCTGCCACCCCGTATCCTCGGCTCGGCGTGGCCCGGCCATTTCAATCGTGTCATTGCGGAAGCGATGTACGAGAACATCAAGCAGGTCGGGCTGCCGCAGTGGAGCGACGCCGATCAACGGCTGGCACACGCGCTGCAGCGCGACATCGGCGCGCCCGACTCGGGACTCGCGACGCGTCTCGACACGCTGCGGCCCGCGCTCAAGCCCAACGAGCGCACCGGCGGCGGCTCGGACGACATCGGTGACGTCTCGTGGAACGTGCCGACGGTCACGCTGCGTTTTCCGTCGAACATCCCCGGACTGCCAGGACACAACTGGGCGAACGCGATCTCCATGGCTACCCCGATCGCGCACAAGGGCGCGACGGCGGGGGCGAAAGTCATGGCCATGACGGTGCTCGACCTCCTGATGCGGCCCGAGCTCGTCACGCAAGCGTGGGATTATTTCCGCAACGTGCAGACGAAAGACATCAAGTACCAACCGCTCATCCGCCCGCAGGATCGTCCCGCGATCGAGCTGAACCGCGACGTCATGGCGCGCTACCGTCCCGCGATGCGCCGCTTGTACTACGACCCGACGAAGTACCGCACCTACCTCGAGCAGCTGGGCATTACGTATCCCACGAAGCGGGCGGCGGATGGGAGTTGTGCTGGGGGGGCGACACCGTGAGGGGGTGACCCGGCCTCCCGGGTTTCGCGAATTCACGCATTTCACTATAGTGACGTATGGTCCACTTGCCTTGCGAGAAGGCGTAACGGCCCCGCGTCGAAGCGGCGTCTCGCCGGGCTCGCCGCCAGCCGGCTCGGACCGGACCCTGCTGCTCGAGTGCCGGCTCGAGCAGTTGCGCGGCGCGCTCGACGAGGCGCGCGCCGAAGCCGATCAGGCCCGCATCCGGCTCGCCGAAGCTGCGGCCCGTGAGGCCGGTGAAACCCAGCGCCTGAGCGTGCTCCAAGACGAGGTCGCCCGCGCCCGTGCGGAAGTCGTCGCGCTGCACCGGCGACTGGAACACTCCGAGGCGCTGCGCGCCAAGCTCCAGGGACATCTCTTCGAGTCGGAAGGTAAAGGCGACGCGCACGAGTTGGTGCGCCTGCGGCGGGAAGTGGCTGCGGCGCAGGAGCGCATCGCCGCCAGCGAACAGACAGCCTCTCAGCTGCGGGCTCGCGTGGACGAGCTGGTGGCATCCCGCGAGACGTTGCTCACGCGGGTGGTCGAGTGGCAACGCGCTGTTCGCGACGGCGACACCGAAGCCGTCGACCTTGCCGAGTTCATCGCCAGTCTGCGCCGCGCGGTCCTCGACCTCGAACGGGACAATGCCCTGGGAGAGCGCCGCGAGGCCGCCCTGCGCGACCAGCTCGAGCAGGCGACAGCGTCATCGGCGGTGCCCCCGCCCCCTCCGCCGTCCCCCGTCCCCCTTCCCCCTTCTCCTGCGGACGATCTGGTCGCGGCACTGGCGGCGGCGCAGCACCCGCAGGACCAGGTGGAGCTGCTCCTCCGGCTCGGCCGTCGTGGCGGAGACGACGCGTTTTATGCCGTCCGGCCCTTTGCCACCGCTGAAGATCCGAACGTTCGCGCCGCGGCCTACCAGTCGCTCGGCCGGTTGCTGGAACGGGACCCGGCGCGGCTCGAGCCCCACATCCGCTGGGGGATCGCCGACGCCAATCCGTATGTTCGGCGGCGCGTCGTGCTCGCCGCGGCCGCGGCGCGCGGCCTCGCGCTGAGGCCGCTGCTGGAGCCGCTGAGCGGCGATCCCGACCCCCAGGTGCGCCGCATCGTCCATCGGATCCTTCGCACCCAAGACCCTCAGCGCACGGAAGCCGGCATCGTGCAGCGAGCGTCATAGTGGACATCCACTATAAGCGAAGCCACTTCGCCAAGCTCCTGGGCTTCACGGACCAGCAACTGTCCGCCGCGGACAAACTGCCCGAGCTGAAGGCACTCGGCGGCGGACCCGGTTCGTACCAGCCGCGACACCTGTCGGCGTACCGCAGGGTGCTGGACCGCCACCCTCGCCGGGAACCGACGCGCCGCCAGCTCTTCCTCAACTTCAAGGGTGGTACCGGAAAGACCAGCATCTCGGTGGCGTACGCCTACCGGCTCGCGGAGCTGGGCCATCGGGTCCTGCTGATCGACCTCGATTCACAGGGGCACGCGACCCAGCACTTAGGGCTAGCTGCCGAGAGCCACGAGCGCACGGTCTTCGAGATCCTGGTCAACGGAGTACCGATCGAAGACGTGATCGTGCCGCACGCGCTCGCCGAGTTCGATGTGCTTCCGGCCAACCTGCGGATGACGACCATCGACATCTCGCTCATGCCGATGGCCGGGCGCGAGTACAAGCTCCAGCGGGCCCTCGCCGGGGTGTTGGACCGCTACGAGTTCATTGTCATGGACGCCCCGCCCTCCTTTGGGCTGCTGAACCTCAACGCGCTGATGGCGTCCGACGACCTGCTCGTGCCGGTGCTGCCGGATTTCCTGTCGTTTCACGGCCTCAAATTGCTGTTCGAGACGCTGAGCCAGCTCGAGGACGACCTGAACCACCGGCTGCAGCGGATCCGGATCGTCCTCAATCAGTACAACCCCACGACCCGGATCGCGCGCGAGGCCAGAGCCGCGCTGGAGTCGCACTACCCTGAGTTTCTGTCGGACACGATCGTGCGGCAGTGCACGGAGTTCGCTAGGGGCTCGAGCGACGGCCTGCCCATCAATGCCTACGCCCCATCGTCCAAGGGAGCTAGGGACATCGACGCCCTTATCACCGAGCTGATGAGCGCGCGC
>DASXTV010000092.1:0-2293 GCA_036505175.1 Gemmatimonadales bacterium | reverse complement strand
ACAGGCGCGCTGTTCGCGTGGACCGACTACCTGCTCGGGGACCGGCTCGACAAGGTGTCGCCGCTCCTCCGGAAGCGTATCCGGGCGGAGGTCGACCGACGCATTCTGACGCCGGCGCTCGCCCGCGACGATTTCTGGTGGATGGGGTTTGGGGAGCGCAGGAACGTCAACAACTGGAATCCGTGGATCAACTCCAACTGGCTGACGGCTGTGCTGTTGCTCGAGGCCGACCCGCAGCGGCGGACGGCGTCCGTCTACAAGATCATGCGCAGCCTCGACAACTTCATCAACATCTATCCGGACGACGGCGCCTCAGATGAAGGCCCGGGGTACTGGGGCCGGGCCGGGGCGTCGCTGTTCGACAACCTGGAGCTGCTCCGCAGCGCGACGGGCGGCAAGGTCGACATCTACCGCTCGCCGCTCGTGCGAAGCATGGGGCAGTACATCTACCGGGTCTACATCAAGGACGAGTACTTCGTCCCGATGGGCGACGCTTCGGCGAGAATCACGCCCGATCCCGAGCTGGTCTATCAATACGGGAAGCGGATCGGCGACCGGGTCTTACAGGGATTTGGCGCGTTGCTGGCGCAGCGCCGCGGCCAATACCGCCCCGGCTCCTCGTCTCCCGGGCGCATCCTGCCGGCGCTCTTCGTCGCGCGGGAGATCGCGACGGCGACCGCCTCCGAGCCACTGCTCGGCTCTGTCTGGCTGGCGGACCTCCAGCTCATGGCCGCGCGGTCCATTCCCAACTCGCCCGAGGGTCTGTACGTCGCGGCGTGGGGCGGCCACAACGCGCAGAGCCACAACCACAACGATGTCGGGAACTTCATCGTCTATGCGGACGGGAAGCCGGTCTTGATCGACGTGGGGGTGGAGACCTACTCCGCCAAGACGTTCAGCCCACAGCGCTACGAGATCTGGACGATGCAATCCGCCTATCACAACCTGCCGACGATCAACGGTGTGATGCAGGGGGCGGGACGGGAGTTCCAAGCGAAGGGCGTGTCCTTCAACGAGACCGCGAACCGGGTCACCTTCTCGGCCGACCTCGCCTCCGCCTACCCCGCCGAGGCAGCGGTCCAGCGCTGGCACCGGCGGGTGACGCTCGATCGCAAGGGGGAGGCGGTGGAATTGGAGGACCGGTACGAGCTGAAGGAGTGGAAGGAGCCGGTACGCCTGAGCCTCATGACGCCACTGCGCGTGGACACCTCCAGGCCCGGCGAGGCTCGCCTCGGCGATCGCTACGTGCTCACCTACGACGCACGCGAGCTGAGCGCTGCCGCGGAGGAGATCCGAATCTCCGACGAGCGGCTCCGCTCCGTCTGGGGTGAGCGTGTCGAGCGGATCGTGCTCACGACGAAGGGAAGGGCGCTGCGCGGCGGCTACCGCGTGGCGCTGCGTGAGGCGAAGTGATCACTCTCCCGCACGGGTGATCCGCCAGCGTACCCTACCGCGGAGCGGGTCACTCGCGAGCGAGTAGCCGGCGGCGCCGGGCCGCAGCTCGAGGCGGTACAGCTCTCCTCCCGCGCTCGGGAGAGCGAAGAGCCCGGTCACCGGTCCGTCGCCGCCGAACACCCGCAGGTCGATCTCGTTCCAGTTCATTTGGGCGGTGCTTTGCGCCAGCCCGATGTGTGGGATGACCGCGCCGGCCCGCGCCAGCAGGACGATGGGTATGTCGCCCGCGCGGATGTCATGCCACGCATTGCCTTGATAGCGCCGGCCGGTCTGGTAATCGATCCACGTTCCTGGTGGGAGATAGACCCTGCGGTGGTCGGCCTCGTCGAACAGGGGCGCCACCAGCAGGTCCGAGCCGAACAGGTACTCGTCCTCCACCAGCCATGAGGTCGGATCGTCAGGGTACTCGAAGAACAACGTGCGCAGCATAGGGTACCCGTTCTCCGACGACGTCTTGGCCTGCGCATAGATGTAGGGCATGAGCCGGTACTTCATCTCCACCGCTCGACGGAAGTCCCCCACGAACGCCGTGTCGTACTCCCACGGCTCGCGGGGGGGGGCGCCGTGCGTGCGCGTGTGTGAGGTGAGCGCGCCGAACGCGAGCCACCGTCGGTACAGCTGGCGCGGCGCTCGGTTGACGAAGCCGCCCACGTCGTGGCTCCAGAAGGTGAAGCCCGACAGCCCGAACGACAGTCCACCCCGCAGGGTCGCGGCCATGGCTGAGTTGGTGTTCTCCGCGTCACCGCCCCAGTGCAACGGGTAGCGTTGGCTCCCGGCCCACGCGCTCCGCCCCCAGATGATGCCGTCTCCCGTCGCGCTCTTGGTGATCTCCCAGGCG
>DASXTV010000091.1:0-1519 GCA_036505175.1 Gemmatimonadales bacterium | reverse complement strand
CTTCTGCTTCCGCCACATGTCGAAGGCCTCGTCCATCACGATGAGGCCCATGCGGTCGGTGAGATCGAGCAGCTCGGGCGCGGGCGGGTTGTGCGAGGTCCGGATGGCGTTGACGCCCATGTCCTTCATGATCTGGAGCTGCCGCTCGATGGCGCGGGTGTTCGCTGCCGCCCCCAGCGAGCCCAGGTCGTGATGAAGACAGACGCCACGAATCTTGAGGTGCTGGCCGTTGAGAAAAAACCCGCTGTCGGCCCGGAACGCGAAGCTGCGAATCCCGAAGAGCGTCGTGTACTCGTCGCATGCCACGCCGCCGCACTCGACGCGCGTGACGGCGCGATACAGGGACGGTCGCTCGATGGACCAGAGATTCGGCCGCTGTACCACGAGCTCCTGCGTGATCTCGGTGACAGAATCGGGTGGCACGCTCCCGGCCGAGGAGACGGTGGCGACCACCTTCCCCGCAGCGTCGGAGACGATCGTGCGCACGGTGATGCGTCGCTCGCTCTGCGACTCGTTGCGCACCGTGGTCAGCAAACGGACGCGGGCACGCGCCGCGTTGACCTCAGGAGTGGTGACGTAGGTGCCCCAATGGTCCACGTGCACGTTGTTCGTCGTAACCAGACGGACGTGGCGGTAGATGCCGGAGCCGGAGTACCAGCGCGAGTTGGGTTGCCGCGAGTTGTCCACCCGCACGGCGATCACGTTCGGGGCGCGGCCGTAATAGAGGTAGGGAGTCAGCTCGTACTCGAACGAGCTGTACCCGTACGGGCGCTTTCCCAGATAATGACCGTTGATCCAGACTTCACTGTTGCGGTACACACCGTCGAACTCGATAAACACCGGCTGCCCGCTGTCCACGGCGGCAACGGTGAACGTCTTGCGGTACCAGCCGACGCCCCCCGGCAGCGCTCCGCCGGCCACTCCGGCGCGGTTCGTATCGCTGAACGCGCCCTCGATGCTCCAGTCGTGAGGTACGTCCAGCGTTCGCCAGCCGGAATCGACGAACGTCACCTCCTGCGCGCCGGAGACGTCCCCGAGTTGGAATCGCCAATCCCGGTCGAAGTCACCAATCGCGCGCTGCCGTTGCGCCGCCGCCGACGTGGCGGCGACGACGAGCAGCGCGAGACACCGAAGCATCCTCATCCGCGGAAGTACAGGTACGCCGCGAGAATCAGGAGCAGCACGATGCCGGAGGCGACGACGTCTCCGCGGCTCCAGCTGGCGCGCGATTCCCGGCGCTGCTCCGGCGTGACCGTCGCGAACGTCAGCCCCACGAGCCGCTCTAGAGCGGGAGCCGGCGTGAGATAGCTCACGACGACCATTGTCACGGCGGAGACCACAAAGATGAAGAGGCTGTAGTACTGGAAGTAGATGTTGTTGACGATCCAGAGGAATGAACCCTGGGCATAGCCCGCCGTGAGACCCCCGAGCCCGAGGCTCACCGGTGTGTCCACCATTAGGCGGAACGCGCCCAGCAGGAACCCGACGACCAGCGCCGCCAGCGCGCCCTTCGCGTTCA
>DASXTV010000090.1:0-3697 GCA_036505175.1 Gemmatimonadales bacterium | reverse complement strand
ACCGTGGCTCCGACCGTACCCAGGCTCCCATCGGCTACGAAGGGAGCCCACTCGCGCAGGTGCGCCGGGTCGGTTAGCGCTTGCCAGACTTTTTCCGGCGAGTGACGCAGTTCTCTGACGAGCATGAGCGTCCACTTTTCTTCATTGTTTTGTCCCCGGTCCTTTCTAATCTGCGCCCCGCTGGCCGGACCCGGTGTGTACTGCTCGCGATCGCTCACCTTCTTCTCCTTAGCGTGAATAGCGTGCCAGCTGGGTGAGCTGAATGAGGTTGCCGCAGGTGTCGTTCAGCATCGCAATGGTCGAGGCAGTCACGTCGGTGGGCGGCATCGTGAACTCGGCGCCGCGGGCCTTGATCCGCTCGTAGTCGCCCTTGACGTCGTCGGTGTAGAACATGGCCGCGGGCTGGCCCTGTTGAAACATCGCTTGCTGATACGCTTTGGCCGCGGGTTTGTCGTTCAGCGCCAGCTGTAGCTCAGTGCCGTCCGGCTCCTCGGGCGAGGCCACAGTCAGCCAGCGAAATGGGCCCTGACTGAAATCGGCCTTCTTGGCAAAGCCCAGTACCTCCGTATAGAAGCGCAGGGCCTTGTCCTGGTCGTCCACGTATACGCTGGTCAGTTTGATTTTCATTTCGTTCCTCCTTTGTCACGTTCGCGGTTTGGGCCGCGTCGTCTTCTCCTTGTCTTCCTTTTCGTTGGTGTCGATTGATTCCATGCGGTCGAGGTGGCGTTCGAGAGCATCCACGTGAGCGGACCAGAACCGGCGGAAAGGAGCCAGCCAGGCTTCTACCTCCTGAAGCGGTTCTGGCTTCAGACGGTAGAGACGGCGCTGGGCGTCCACCGTGGATTCCACGAACCCGGCCTCGCGCAGCACCCGCAGGTGCTTCGACACGGTCGGCTGCGGCATCCGCAGCCGGCGCTCGATCTCTCCCACTGACTGCTGGGAGGAGACCAGGAGGCGCAGGATGGCGCGGCGGTTCGGCTCCGCGATGATGGCGAACGCAGATGCCATACTCTTAGTATACTACACATGGTATATACGTGTCAAGGTATATATAGGCAGCGGGGGGGTAGGCTCTGCTCTGAGTGGCCGCTACGGAGACCAGACCGCATCTTCCTCGCGTGAGAGCGCTCGTCGGGCTCCTCGTCCCCGCGGTGCTGGTGAGCTGTGCTCGCCCGCCGCGCGCGGCGCCAGTTCCGGTGGTGCCGTTTGCGGCGGACACGGTGCGCGCCCAGCTCGTCCGCCCGGGGGTGACGCACTGGTTCTTGTACGCGCCTTCGGGGAGTCGGGGGGGGCCGTGGGCGATCCATGCGTTGGTGATCGACCGCGCCGCCTGCGACTCGGCTCGTGCCGTGAAAGGGGCGGACGGCGCCGTGGGGCGTGAGAAGACGTCGGTCATGCTCGAGCAGCTGCGCCGGTCCGCCGACGTCGCCGGCGGCGTCAACGCCGACTTCTTCCTGTTCACACCGCCCGGCGTGCCGAGGAATCTACTCGTCTCGCGCGGCCGCGTCGTGACCGGTCCGTCGTCGGATCCGGTGCTCGCCTTCGACTCCCTCGGCGCGCCGCATCTCGCGACGTTTCGCGCCGACGGGACCCTGGTCACGACGGATGGCAGGTACGCGATTACCGCCTGGAATCGGCCGGCGCCGGGAGGTATCGCGTTCTACGACCGCGCCTGGGGAGCGGCGACGGATACGCTGTCCAACAGTGTCGAGGTCGTCGTGGACGGCCGCGGTGCGGGACGCGTCCGCATGGTTGATACGCTGACTGCCGGGGTCGCCATGGGGTCGGCAGACGTGGTGCTCGTCGGTCGAGGGGCCGAGGCGCGCGCGGCACTGCTCGCGCTCCGCGTGGGCGACAGCGTGCACCTGGATGTCGCGTTGCGACCGTTTCATCCGCTGGAAGCCGTGGGTGGACGTCCGCTCCTCTTGCGCGACAGCGCGATCGTGGCCGAGGTGGACACGGAGGGGGGTCCGGGCTTCGCGACCGGGCGGCATCCGCGCACGGCGGTGGGCATCGGTCGCCACGGCCGGCGTCTCCTGTTCGTCGTAGTGGACGGGCGGCGGCCGGGGTACAGCGACGGCATGACGCTGCGCGAGCTGGCGAGCCTCATGCTGGGGCTGGGCGCGCGCGAGGCGATCAATCTCGACGGCGGCGGTTCGACGACGCTGGTGTACGCCGATCCCGATGCGGCCGGCGCGCTGCGCGTCGCGAACCAGCCGTCCGATTCGACCGGCGAGCGGGCGGTCGGCGATGCGCTCGCGATCGTGCGGGGCTGCCGCTGAGCCCGCGCATGGCGCTCGTGGTGTTTCTCCGCGGGGTCAACGTTGGCGGGCACCGGACGTTTCGCCCCAGCATCCTCGCCAGGCAACTGGGCAAGTATGACGTCGTGAATGTGGGTGCGGCGGGCACGTTCGTCGTTTGGAAGCCGGGATCTCGAGCGCGGTTCCGCGCGGAGTTGCGCCGGCGGCTGCTATTCGAGACGGACGTCGTGCTCTGCGACGGACGCGATCTGCTCCGCTTGGAGACGGAGAGTCCGTTTGGAGCGATACCGACACGCCCTGATGTGGTGCGATTCGTGAGCATCCTGTCGAAAGCGGGCCGCATCGGGGCGTCTCTGCCCATCAGCCTGCCACCACGCGGGAAGTGGTTGTTGCGGGTCATCGCGTCGCACAACCGATTCGTCTTCGGCATGTACCGTCGGCACATGAAAACGATCGGCTATCTTGGCCAGATCGACAGATTGTTCGGTATTCCGGCGACGACGCGGAACTGGAACACCATCATGGCGATCGTGGGGATCTTGAAGGGACGATGAGATCGAACCGCTGGGTCCTCGCCGTGCTCGTGCCCGCGCTCCTTGGCCTGTGTGGCCTGACGGGCGCCACGCAGCGTCCCGAGCGCAGCATCACGATCACGATCGACGACCTCCCGGCGGTGGCCGTCTCCTCGACGAGCGCGTGGGGGAGCGTCACCGCGCGACTCCTCACCACGCTGCGCCGGCACCAGGTGCAGTCTGTCGCCTTCGTCAACGAGCGGAAGCTCTACGTGAACGACGCGCTCGACTCGGACCGGGTCGCGCTCCTCCAGGCCTGGCTCGACGCAGGTCAGGAGCTCGGGAACCACACGTTCGCGCACCGCTCGGCCCATGTGACGCCGCTCGCCGAGTATCTCGACGGCATCACGCGCGGCGAGCAGGTGACGCGCGCGCTCGCGCAACGCGCGGGGCGGCCATTTCGCTACTTCCGCCATCCGCAGCTGCATGCCGGCCGGTCACTCGCGTATCGCCGCGCGGTCGAGCGATTTCTCACCGCGCACGGATACACGATCGCGCCGGTCACCGTCGACAATCAGGAGTGGGTGTATGCGGACGCGTATGTCGTGGCCCAAGCCCGCGGGGATGCTGCGCTGGAGGGGCGCGTGGTGGCGGCCTACTTCCAACACCTGGACAGCGCCTTCGCCTACTCAGAGCGCCTGTCGCGGCTCCTCTTCAGTCGGGAGATCCCGCTGGTGCTGTTGTTGCACGCCAACCAGATCAACGCCGATCATCTCGACGCGATTCTGAGCCGCCTCGAGGCCCGGGGCTACCGCTTTGTGCCGCTCGAGCGCGCGTTGGCGGACTCGGCCTATCGGTCTCGAGACACCTATGTCGGGGCGACGGGACCGTCCTGGTTGATACGCTGGGCCGCGACGCGCGGGA
>DASXTV010000089.1:0-255839 GCA_036505175.1 Gemmatimonadales bacterium | reverse complement strand
GCCTTGCCGGCCGCTCAGGCGGCGGTAGGCCGCGTCCAGCAGCCCGAGCTCGACCAGCTTGTCCAAGTGGAACGCAGCGAGGGCGCGCGAGATGCGGAGGGCGCGCGCTGCCTCATCGCGTCCCACCTCGCGCCCGCGCCCGGCGACGTAGAGATAAAGCTCCCTCCGGACGGGCTCGTCGAGCGACGCGATGGCCGCGATGCAGTGCTGGAGATCGGGCGCGCACATGCGACCAATCTACATCTGTCGGTACGGGGTGAAAGCACTGAAACCGTTGTCTGGGCCCGCGGCGATTGAACGCCGAGTACGCAAAGCAGTTGGGCGCTGAGACCCCCGCTAGGCCGCCTAACGCCCCGAAACGTTGAAGGATAGTATCCAACCCAACTCATCATAAGGTGGTTTCCATGAGCCCGATGAAGGCCACGCCGAAGTCGGCCAAGAAGTTCAAAGGATTCACGGCCGAGGAACGCGCCGCGATGAAGGAGCACGTCCAAGAGCTGAAGGCGGACAAGGCGGACGGCGAACGCGCCGTGCTCGCGAAGATCGCCACCATGAGAGAACCGGATCGCGTCATGGGCAAGCGGCTCCATGCGATCATCAAAGCCAGCGCGCCAGCCCTCGCGCCGAGACTCTGGTACGGGATGCCCGCGTATGCCAAGGACGACAAGGTCGTCTGCTTCTTCCAAAGCGCGCAGAAGTTCAAGACGAGGTACGCGACATTAGGCTTCAGCGACAAGGCGAACCTCGACGAAGGTGCCATGTGGCCCGTCGCCTTCGCGCTGAAGGAGTTGACCGCCGCCGAAGAGACAAGGATCGTCGCGCTCGTGAAGCAAGCGGTCAGCTGAGACTGATCTCGCCACTGGCCGCGCCCCGGCGGATGCCAAACAGACGCCCTGCGATGAAGCTGCTCGTCGTGGGGCGTTTTTTCGCGTCCGGCTGTTGCGGGAAATCCCGCAAAACACCGCACTCGGTGCGCAATCGACATGTGACCAGCTTTTTGGGTCAGTGTGATAGTTCGATGGAGGATCGCTAGTTGTCCGCGACGAGCAGCCCGAAGCATAGTTGTTGCGGTGAGGGCGTCCCCAGTGGGTGATTCGGTGGGAGGTACCGCATGAATCGCACCGGTTTCACGCTCATCGAACTGCTTATCGTGCTCGTGATCATCGGCCTGCTCGCCGCGATCGCCATCCCCAAGTTCAGCAACACAAAGGAGAAGGCATATATCGCGTCGATGAAGTCGGATCTCCGGAACTTGGTGACCGCGGAGGAGGCCTACTTCGCCGACTCCGTCGCGTATACCGAGCAAACGGATTGCAACACCCCGCCGGTACCGGGGAGCGTCGCGTGGTGCCCGTCGCGCGGCAACACCCTGGACAAGCTCAAGGTGCGTCAAGGCGGCTGGACGGCGCGCATGACGAACGCCAACACCTCAGTGGCGTGCGGGATCTATGTCGGCGGCGCGGCGCCGTTCCCGCCGACGAAGCAGTCGGATCCAGAGGCTGCGCCGGTCTGTCGATAGGACGCTCCGTCGGTTCTAGCGTATCTTCCCACGTGCCGCAACCTTCCAGCTTCCTTCCACTCGACCCCGGCGGCCGAACCAGATTTCGTCGTGCAGGTTCACCGTCGCGCACACATGGCTCGGCACCACCCAGACCTTTTCGCCGACGCGGGCCATCGTTCCCCCTCTCCCGAAGGGAGAGGGGGCCAGGGGGTGAGGCTCCACGTAGCCGTGTTCCTCATTCATCTTGCGCATGGTCCAATTGTGCCCGACGAAGTGACCGAACGTTCCCACACCGACGGTCGGATCGCTCGAGAACGTTTTCGACCCGGCGTCGATCACACACTGCCCCGGCACCGCGGTGCTGACGACCGTGGTGAGCACGCGGAGCGCGCAATCTGCTTCCACACAAACCTTCGCCGCGAGGCTGCTGGCGTCATAGAAGACGTAGGTGCCAGGCCGGATCTCGGTCGTCCGCGGGATCAGCGGCGTCTTCGCGGCACCTGGCGTCGACCCGCCAGAAACAATCTTCGCCTCGAAGCCCGCTCGGGCGAGCGCACTGAGGACGGCGTCGATTTTGACGCACGCCGTGCGGAAGCCTGCCTCGTCGAGCCATGATGGCCAATAGAAGATCCCCTGGAAATCGGAGCACGCCTGCGCGATCGCGACCGCTTGCGCAGGTGACTGCGCGCCACAGCGGCCCACGCCCACATCGATCTCGACAAGTGTCTCGATCCCCTCGAGGTCACGAGCGACGTCCACCGAATCGACCGCAACCTTCACGCGTCGGGACTTGGCGAGCTCCCGCAAACGCGGCAGCTTCGGCTTGAGCAGGGGATACGCGACGAGCACATCGTGACCGGGCAGCACCTCGGCCTCGCCCACTTTAGCGACCGTGATCCCGATCGCGCCGGCATCGAGCTGCATTTGCGCGATCTCGGCGATCTTGTGGGTCTTCACGTGCGGCCGGAGCGCGACACCCCACGCGCGGCACTGCTCCTGCATCCGCGTGATGTTGCGCTCGAGGACGTCCAGATCGACGTAGAGGGCAGGGGTGTCGAGGTCGAGCGCGTCCACCTACCTCCAGGTCAACGTGACGACCGCGACCGCCGGGATCGTGTAGTTGACGGACTTCCCCGCCCCCGCCCAGTGCACGCTGAATGCCCGCGGTTCGGTAGCCGCGTTCGCAACGATCAGCACCTTCGAGCCGTCGGCATTACGGAACGCCACGTTGTCGAGCCCGGGGACGGCGGTCGAGGCGATGCGTCGAGCGCCCGGCCGCACGAACCGGCTGGCGTGCGCGAGCGCGTAATACTCCTCGTTGCGCGTGACGGCTCCGTCGCCCGAGTTGATGGTGACCACGCCGCGACAGTTGCCGCAGCCGCCGGTGTGCGGCCCGTAGCTCTCGTCGAGCGCGAGATTCCACATCAACACGCCACGCGCCCATCCCCGCGTCCCGCCGATGACGAGGTTGCGCACAGTCCAGAGCAGATTGTCGGCGAACACCGGCGCCCAGGCGCCGCCCGAGCACTCGGTGAAATACGCGTCCTTGTCGGGGTGCGCGTCGTGCACCGTGGTCTGTGCGGAGACGTCGCCGCCGTAGCAATGCCACGCGACGCCCGCGATGTAGCCCCGCGCCACAGTGTCGGCGAGCACCGCGAGCGGCGACTGCGGCTCGTCCCAGTTGTGGTCCCAGTCAAGGATCAGCGTCTCGATCCCCTCGCGCGCGAACAGCGGACCCAGGTACTGGCCAACGAACCTGGCGCGCGCCGCCGGCTCGAGGCGCATCCCGGGATAGTCGGCCGGCTCGTAGTGCGGCTCGTTCTGCACGGTGATCGCATAGATCGGCACGCCTTCGGCGGCATACGCCGCGATGTAGCGCCGGAAGTACTCGGCGAACAGCCCGTAGGCTTCGGGACGCAGCGTTCCCTGGATCAGGCTGCCCGTCGTCTTCATCCATCCGGGCGCGCTCCACGGCGAAGCCATGATCTTGAGGCCGGGGTTGATCGCCACCGCCTGCTTCACGACAGGGAGCAGCTCGGCGCGGTTCGGCTCGATCGAAAAGTTGGTGAGCGTCGAGTCGGTTTGGCCGGGCGGCATGTCGTCGAGGCTGTAGTGCCGCAGCGAGAAGTCGGACGCCCCGATCGTGAGGCGCGTGAAGCTGAAGCCAATGCCCGGCTCCGCGCCGAACAAGTCGCGGAGCAGCGCGTCGCGCGCCACAGGGGTCAGCTTGTGTTGGATGAGCCAGGCCGACGCGTCGGTGATCGCGGCGCCGAATCCCACGATCTCCTGGTACACCGTCGCGGTGTCTACCGTGATGCCGAAGCCGCTTCCGCTCCCGTCGGTGAAGCGCACATCGGGCTCACGTGCGAGTAGCTTCGCGCGATCGCCGGTCGTCAGCCACACCTGCACCGCGGGTCCCGCACCGGGCGGCGGGGGCGGCGGAGCCGACGTGGAGTTCCCAGACGCGCACGCGCACACGGTTGCGAAACCCAGCCACCACCGCCGTGCGATCACTTCCGCTCCCCACTCCCCACTCCCCGCTCCCGGCTCCCTTTACCAGCCAGGATTCTGCGTTAGTTGTCGGTTCACATCGATCTCCGACTGCGGGATGGGCATCAGGTTGCTCGGCACGCCGTGCACCGTGGTCTCCCCGGGCGACAGCGTCTGCAGCTCCGTCGTCTTGGCGAGTATGGCCGAATTAAGCGCGTCCCAGCGCGCAAGATCGAACCAGCGCTGGCCCTCGAACACGAACTCACGCCGCCGCTCGAGGCGTACCGAGTCGCGGAACGCCGCGGTCGAGAGGCCCGACACGGGTGCCAGGCCGGCCCGCTCGCGCACGAGGTTGAGCGCGCTCTCCGCCGTTCCCGCGGATGCCGCGCCGCCCTCATTCACCGCCTCGGCGTACATGAGCAGCACGTCGGCGTAGCGCTGCACAATCCAGTTGTTGGATTGCTGCATCCACGCCCGCGCGCCGGTGTTTTGCGCGCTGGTTTGATCGAGGTATTTGGCGAACGCGGGGCCGGGCGGCATTGCCCAGGTGACGGTGTCGCCCGCGTCGTTCACGAACGGCGACGTCATGAACGTGCCGCCCTCGCCGCGTACGTCGGCGGTGTCGAACAGCGCGACGAGTGAGGGCGGCACGAACATCAGACCGTAGGCGTCCCCGCCGGGATAGCCCGACGGCAGGCTGAAGAGCGTCTGCACGCTGCCGGCGCCGGGGTCCACCGTCGCGTCGTAATTGATCTCGAAGATGCTCTCCGAGTTCGTGATCTCGGTCGCGATGCGGAAGATATCGTGCCAGTCGGGCAGCAGCGTGTAGCGTCCGCTGCTGATGATCGCGCCGGCCTCCTGGGCGGCGGTCGCAAAGTCCCCCCGCGTGAGATACACCTTGGCGAGCAGCGCCCGCGCAGCCCCGTTCGTCGCGCGACCGATGTCCGCGCCGCTGTAGGACGCGGGCAACGCGGCGATTGCGTCCTGGAGGTCGCCCTCGATCAGGGCGTAGACGTCGGCGGAGGGTGTCCGGGACACGGTGACACCTTCGAGCGTTGTCACCTCGTGATCGAACAACGGCACGTCGCCGAACAGCCGCACCAGGTTGAAGTAGGCGAGGGCCCGGAGGAAATGCGCCTCGCCCAACAGGCGGTTGCGCAGCGTCGTGTCCATCGCGATCGCCGGAATGCGGTCGAGGACCGCGTTGGCGCGGTTGATCGTGCGGTAGCTGTCGCCCCAGACGCCGCCCGGCGGCCATTCGAGCGCATCGAAGACATAGTTGCTCATCCGGTGCCCGTCGGAGCCGAAGTTCGCACTGGCGACGATGTCGTCGGTGGCGACATCCGAGACGTACCAGAAGCCGAGCCAGTACGTCCACTTGACCTGTTCGTAGACGCCATTCACTGCAGCGACGGCGTCGGCCGAGGTGCGATAGAAGTTTTCCGGCGTGAGGACATCGGTCGGGTGCGAATCGAGAAAGGAATCACAGGACGCCAGGCTCCCCCCGAGCACGATCAGAGTGGCGAGCGTCGCGAGACGGTTGGTGTACATGGTCTCGTCCTCCTTAAAAGGCGCCGGCCAAGCCAAACGTGATCCGACGCGGTTGCGGGTACGTGCCAAAGTCGAACCCGTGGGCCAGGTTCGTCGTCGCGTACTCGCTGATTTCGGGATCGTAGCCGGAGTAATCCGTGATGGTGAAGAAGTTCTGGGCACTGACGTAGACCTGCAGGCTGCTCAGGGCGCGCAGTGGGCTCGCGCGCAGCCAGTCGGACGACATGGTGTAGCTCAAGCGGATATTCTTGCCGCGGACGTAGCTGCCATCCTCGACAAAGAGATCGGACGGCCGGTTCTCGAAGGTGTTCCCGATGCGCGGGGACGGGATGCCGCGGCCGCCCGTGGCCACGTCTTTCAGTTGATTGGCGTTGCCGGCGGCGCTCGTGAGCAGCGCGCGGTTGATGTTGTAGATGTCGTTGCCGACCGACCACTGGACGAAGAGTGACAGCTCGAAGTTGCCGTACGCCACGCGCCCGCCCAGCCCGCCCGTGTAGTCGGGTTGCGCGTTGCCGATGATCGTGCGGTCGGCTTCGGTGATCGCCGTATCGCCGTCCAGATCACGGTAGACCGGATTGCCGGCGAGCATGCTGTCGTAGACCCAACCGTAGAACGCGTTCGTCGGCTGGCCCACCTTGAGGATGGTCGGGTTCTGGTGCGCCCCCGCGCCGACGCCCACGGGATTCACGAGCATCGTGTCCGGTCCGAGGTTCAGCACGCGGTTGCGGTTCCACGCCAGGTTGAGCGACGCGCCCCAGTCGAACTCGCCGCGGTGATTGGCGGTCGACAGGGTGAGCTCGAACCCACGATTCCGCACGCGGCCGACGTTTTGCAACATGCTCGTGTACCCCGAGATCAGCGGCACGGGCACGTAGTAGAGCAGGTCATGCGTCGTCTTCCCATAGTAGTCGGCGGTCACCGAGAAGCGGCCGCCGTACACCGTGGCATCGAGTCCCAGGTCGAGCTGGTCGGTCGTTTCCCACTTCAGGTTCGTGTTCGCCATCGTGCACGGCACGAATCCGATCGCGCGGGTCGTGCCGTAGGCGTACGAGGTGCTGCACAGGGTGGAAAGCCAGGAGTAGTTGCCGATGTCCTGGTTTCCGGTGCGGCCGTAGCTGGCGCGCAGCTTCAGGTCGTCGAACGCGCCGAGACGCTGAATGAAGTCTTCCTGCGACGCGCGCCATGCGACGGCGGCCGACGGGAAGAAGCCGTACTGGTTCCCGGGCCCAAACTTGGTGGAGCCGTCAATCCGCCCCGTCAGGGTGAAGAGGTATTTGTCCGCGATCGACCAATTGCCACGGGCGAAGTAGGACAGCAGCGAGGAGCTGGGAGTCGTGGTCCCGGGCGGGAGGAAGACGCTCCCCGTGCCAAGCCCGCTCACCCCGAGGCGATCGGTCAGAAACTGCCGCGCCGTCGCCGACACACCATCGGTGAGCGTGCTCTGGAACGTGATGCCGCCGACCGCGTCGAGCACGTGCCGCTCGCCGAAGCCCCGGCGCCAGTGCAGCGTATTCTCCGCCACCCAGCTCACCGTCTCGGCTTGCCCGCGGGTGCCCTCCCCGCTGTAGTTCTTCCCTGGGAGGACGGTCGAAGGCGCGTAGTAATCCTGGAGCGAGTTCAGGAAGTCGAGACCGGCCGTGCTGCGCACAGTGAGCCCGTCTTTGATGTCGAACTCGGCGTACACGTTGCCGATCAGCCGCGTCTGTCGCTCCTCGTTCGTGATCTCCATGACCGAGGCGAGTGGGTTGGGGAATGGCCGGCCGGTGAGCGGATTAGTGCCGACGAAGAACTCCCCGCCTGAATCGCGCACCGCGAGCGTGGGCGGTGCGGTCAGGGCGTTGAGGATCACCGAGGGCACTTCCTGGCCCGCTCCAGCGTTCGGCAGGATTTTTCCCTGGGACCGGCTGACCGTGAGGCGATTGCCGAGGCGGAACCGGTTGCTCACCGTGCGGTCGAGGTTCAAGCGGAACGAGCCGCGCCGCATGTCGGTGCCGGTCACGATGCCGTCCGACTGGAGCAGGCTCCCCGACACGTAGTACTGCGTCCGCTGGTCGCCGCCCGCGACGGAGGCTTCGTAGCTGCGCATGGAGGCGGTGCGGAAGATGACGTCCTGCCAGTCTGTACCGGGGCCAAGGGACGAGGGGTTCGGGAATGGTGGCGTCTGGCCGGCGTTGGTGTATGCGGTATTCACCATCGTGGCGAACTCGGTCGCGTTCATGAGGGGCAGGGTGCGCCGCACCTGCTCCACCCCGAGATAGGATCCGAACGAGACGGTGTTCTGCCCGGCGCGCCCCCGCTTGGTGGTGATCAGCACGACGCCGTTCGCGCCGCGCGCGCCGTAGATCGCGCTCGCCGACGCGTCCTTCAGAATCTCGATCGACTCGATGTCGCCCGGATCGATGCCGCCCAGCAGGTTCATGCCGCGCACGCTCTGGCTGAGCAGGATGCCGGGTGTCGCGTCGCCCAGGTTCGTCGTCAGGGGAACGCCGTCCACGACGTAGAGGGGATCGTTCCCGGCCGAAATGGAGTTTCCGCCCCGAATTCGGACCATTGAGCCCGCACCGGGCTGTCCACTGGAGGTTACGACCTCCACCCCGGCGGCCCGGCCCACCAGGGCCTGATCGAGTGTCGCCACCGGCAGCGCATTGACCTCCTCGGACGTCACCGACGCCACCGAGCCGGTCAGGTCACGGCGGGGAGCCGTGCCGTAGCCGATCGCCACCACGCGCGCGAGCTCGGTCACACGCACCGCGAGGGAGAAGTCGGCCCGCACTTCCTGGCCCTCAGCCACCGTTACCGACTGCGTTGCGGGCGCGTAGCCGATGCGCATCGCCCGCAGGGTGTGCGTGCCGACAGGCACGTTGGTGAGGCGGTAATTGCCATCGCGATCGGACAAGGTCGTGAGCGACGGGCCGGTGATCGCGATCGTCGCGCGTTCCACCCCCGCGCTGCTCGTGCTGTCCGTGACGCGGCCGATGATCGTGCCGACTTGCAGCTTGACGAGCGACCCGCGTTTGACGGGCGTGCTCGCCTGCTGCGCTTCAGCCCGCAACACACCCGCTAGCAGAGCGACGCTGATAAGCGTGGTGATGTGAAGACGCATCGTATTTACCTCCGGGTAATCGTCACCGACCGTCCCTGCCATTCGTAGCGGGCGCCAACTTCTTCCACCGGCTCGGGGCTGCGCTCGGCAGATATGCAGGAGGACGCGGCTGGTCGCAAGGCTCTTTGCAGCGCGTCCACTATCGAGGCTTCTTTGCGATGCACTCGATCTCCACGGCGATGC
This sequence comes from Gemmatimonadales bacterium, assembly GCA_036505175.1. Taxonomy (GTDB): domain Bacteria; phylum Gemmatimonadota; class Gemmatimonadetes; order Gemmatimonadales; family GWC2-71-9; genus 20CM-2-65-7. Next base: position 247,011 of record DASXTV010000089.1, on the reverse strand, counting down.
CGCCCGGCAGCGCGCCCGCCTGGATCGTGGTGCGGGCCGGAAACGGCGCCGTGAAGAACGTCGCGTACACCTCGTTCATCGCGGCGAAATCGTTGATGTCGCGCAGGTACACGTTGCACTTGACGACGTGATCGAGCGACGAGCCCGCCGCCTGGAGAATCGCCCGGAGATTCTCGAAGACTCGCTTCGTTTCCAAACGCACGTCTCCTAGCTCCAGACTCCCAGTTCCTGGGTTGATAGGTCCCTGGCCGGCGACGAAAATGAAATCGCCTTCGATGATCCCTTGCGAATAGGGGCCCACCGGCTTGGGCGCCTGCTCGGTCACAATGGCTTTTCTCAAGCGATCCTCTTCAATCGTTTCCAGAGGTAATGAACGGGGAATCCCGCCAGCTAGCCGGCTCTCGTTTTTCGCATCACTTTTCCGCGGTGCGCCTTCACCGTGATCTCGCTGATAAGGGAGGGAGACGTCGAGGACGAGGCAGCAGGGGCGCGGTTGCGCCAGGAATTCCTGCCCAGAGGAAAACGTGTCCACCCGCCAGCCCGCGGTGCGGATGCAGCTCGAGGGACTCGCGCACCGAGACGTCGTCGTCGATCACGAACACGATTGGTGTGGAATGCGCCACGGAGGACCCGGGTCGAGCTGAGATGAAGATACCGCCGATGCCGCGCTGGGCCAGAGATGACACGATCAGCAAGGCTTTGATGGAGTGACGCGGGCGCCCTCGGCTGGTCGTAGTAGAGGAGGCACCTATGATGAAACCGCCTGATCTCGATCGCCGTGGCTTTATCGGTCTCGCAGCGGCAACTGCTGCAGCTCTTTCCACGAGGGGTAACGTTATGACGCAAGCGCTCACTGATGTCGTCCGACGGACGGGTGGCGATGCCGAGATTCGTCCGTTCCGTTTCACTGCTTCCGACGCGGACCTGACCGACCTGCGCCGCCGCGTCAAGGCCACCAAGTGGCCCGAGCGGGAATGGGTCCCGGATTCCTCGGATGGCGTGCCGCTCCGCACGATGCAGAATCTCGCGTGGTACTGGGGAAGTGAATACGACTGGAAGAAGTGTGAGGCGAAGTTGAGCGCGCTGCCGCAGTTCACCACCGAGATCAACGGGCTCGACGTGCACTTCATCCACGTGAAGTCGAAACACCCGAACGCGCTGCCGGTCATCGTCACGCACGGCTGGCCCGGCTCGATCATCGAGCAGCTGAAGATCATCGAGCCGCTCACCAACCCGACCGCATTTGGCGGGACGGCCGCGGACGCGTTCCATGTGGTGATTCCGTCACTGCCGGGCTACGGATTCTCCGGCAAGCCGACCGCCCCGGGCTGGCACCCGGTGAGCATCGCGCGCGCGTGGGCGGAGCTCATGCACCGCCTCGGCTACACGCGCTACGTCGCACAGGGCGGCGATTGGGGGAATGCAGTTTCGGAGGTGATGGCGCTGCAGCAACCCCCGGGTCTGCTCGGCATCTCAACAAACATGTCGGCGACCGTGCCGCCCGAGATCGCGCAGGCCATGGCCCGTGGCGAGGCGCCACCGGCCACCCTGTCTGCCGATGAACGGCGCGCCTGGGACCAGCTCGACTTCTTCTATAAGAAGGGGCTCGGCTACGCCAACGAGATGGCGCTCCGCCCCCAAACGCTGTACGCGCTCGCCGATTCGCCCGTCGGCCTGGCGGCCTGGATGATCGACCACGATGCGCGCAGTGAGGAGCTCATCGTGCGCGTCTTTGATGGCGCCCGCGAGGGTCTGTCGCGCGACGACATCCTCGATAACGTCACTCTCTATTGGCTGACCAACACGGCGGTCTCCTCGGCCCGTCTCTATTGGAGTACACAGCAGCTGGGAGGCAAGGGCGGCTTTTTCGACGCCCGGGGCGTTCAGATCCCGGTGGCGGTGATGGCCTATCCGGACGAGATCTATCAAGCCCCGCCGAGCTGGGCCGAGCGCGCGTATCCCAAGCTGCTCCGGTACAACCGGCTGCCCAAAGGCGGGCATTTCGCCGCGTGGGAGCAGCCGGAGACGTTCGTGACTGAGCTCCGCGCCGGCTTCAAGTCACTCAGGAGCGCCTAAAGGATCTGCTGATTCGATATGACCAACGACATCAACCACGACCGTCGCCGATTCTTGGGCACTGCGTTGGGGACACTCGTCGCGGCGGAGCTCGGCATGATCAGATCAGTCAGCGCGCAACGAGACACACCATTCGCGCAGCTGCGGCAGATCGATGCCGGAGACCTCAGCGTGCAGTATGTCGAGGCGGGTCCCGCCGGCGGGACGCCGGTCGTGCTGCTGCACGGCTGGCCGTACGACATCTACAGCTTCGTGGACGTCGTCCCGTTGCTCGCGGCGGCGGGCTACCGCGTGATCGCGCCGTTTCTGCGGGGCTATGGCGGGACGCGCTTCCGTTCCGCGCAAACGCCGCGGAACGGGCAACAGTCAGTCGTCGCGGTCGACGCGGTCGCGCTCATGGACGCGTTGAAGATCCAAACGGCGATCCTCGCCGGTTTCGATTGGGGCGCGCGCACGGCTAACATCGTCGCCGCGCTCTGGCCCGAGCGGTGCAAGGCGCTCGTGTCCGTCAGCGGCTATCTGATCGGGAATCCTGCGGCCGGTCAGACGCCGTTGCCGCCGAAGGCGGAGCTGCAATGGTGGTACCAGTTCTATTTCGCGACGGAGCGGGGCCGGGCGGGATACGCGCAGAATCGCAAGGATTTCGCGAGGCTCATCTGGCAGCTCGCGTCGCCCAAATGGACATTCAGCGATGCGACGTTCGATCGCACCGCGGCAGCATTCGACAATCCGGATCACGTGGCGATCGTGATCCACAACTATCGCTGGCGGCTCGGTCTCGCCGCGGGAGAGCCGAGATTTCATGACCTGGAACAGCGCCTGGCCGCGGCGCCGATCATCACGGTGCCGACCATAACCATGGAAGGTGATGCCAACGGCGCGCCGCATCCGGAGCCCGTTGCCTACGTGAAGAAATTCTCCGGCAAGTACGCGCACCGGCTCATCACCGGCGACATTGGCCATAATCTGCCGCAGGAAGCCCCGCGGGCATTCGCGGACGCCATCAGTGAGGTCGACCGGTTGTCCGGGTGATGGCGTTTCTCACGGGCTCCTCTGCCATCGTTTCCACAGCTGATGAACGGGGAATCCTGCCACCGCAATGCCCAGACCGTAGACCGGCGCAAAGTTGCCGACCTGGATCTGTCCCCCAACGATAGCCGACACACCAATGACGGTGCCCAGCACAAAGAAGACTGGCACCCACGGATAGGCAGGCGTGCGAAACGGTCTTGGGCGGTCGGCCAGCTTCCGGCGCAGCACGAACACCGCGCCGACGGCAAAGATCAACGCGGCCCACTCGACCACCACGAAATACGTCGTGAGCGAATCGAAGTCCTTGAGGACGAGCACCATGATGATCGCAACCGCGCCCTGGATCAGCAGCGCCGCCCACGGCGTGGCCCAGCGCGGATGGATGTTCCCGAGAAAGGAGAAGATCAAGCCGTCGCGCGCCATTGCGTAGGGGACGCGCGTCTTGGCGAGCAAGTTGCCGTTGAGCGCGCCGAACACGCTCGTCATGATCGCGAGCATGATGAGAACGCCCCCGGCGGGCCCCGCAATCGCCGTCATGACCGTCCGCGCGATGGCTTCCTTTTGCTGCGCCATGACGCTGACCGGCATAATGTAGAGGTAGGCCAGGTTCGCGCCGATGTAGAGCGTGACGATGACCAGCATCCCCACGATGATGATCCGCTTCATCAGGCGCTCGGGTGCCACGACCTCGCCCGCAATCATGCTGACGCCAATCCAGCCGTCGTAGGTCCAGATGACCGCGGCGACCGCGCGCGCCAGGCTGCCGCCCTGCACGACACCGCCTTCCGTAAAGTGCGAAAGGCTCCCGTTGCCGAGCAGGAACGCGCCGAGGATGATCGCCGCCAGCGCGGTCACCTTGACGAGGGTGGTCACTTCGCTCACGGCGGCGCCGACTCGCGCCCCCAGCACGTTGGCGAATGTGAGGGTGATGATGGCGGCGATCGCGATCAGCTGTACCGCCCGAGCGCCCATCGACATACCGAGCAGGTTGAGCAGGAATTCCGCGAAGACAACGGCAAGCGCGGCAACAGTGGTGGGGGTCGTGACCAGCACGTACAACCAGCCGAAGACGAACGCGGCGGCATCGCCATAGGCCTCGCGCAGGAACACGTACACGCCGCCCGCCCGCGGCAGCAGCGTGCTCAGCTCCGCCACCGCGAGCGCGCCGCAGATGCTGATCAGACCGAAGGCGGTCCACAGTCCCATAATGACGAGCGGATTGGGGACGAGCCCGGCGATGGTGGGGGGAGTGCGGAAGATTCCGCTCCCGATGGTAATGCCGACGATCAGCGCCGTGCCGCCGGCGAGGCCGATGACTCGGCGGAGATCGTGCGGCGGCGACTGAATCATTTCCGCGACTTCGCCCTGAGCTCCTCGAACCAATTCTCCACAACGATCAGCTTGTCGGGGGTGCCGGTCCGAATCATTAAGAAGCGCCGGTCGCCTGGGGCCACAGCATACTGCGGACCGAATCGGGAGGACGTGAATCCCGCGGCCAGAAAGAGTGCTGCGGAGTGTCCGAGCGAGAATCTCGGCTGAGTATGTATTTCGACGGCCACCAGGTCTCCGGAGCCGGCGCGATAGAACAACTCACTGCCGCGATGGGACCAGAGCGGCTCCGTTCCCCCGCCCGCCGAAATCGCCCACTTTCCCGCGCCCGTGTTGGGAAATGGCACGACGTAGACCTCGTCCTCGCCGGTCTCGTTCGAGACATACGCCAGCCAGCGCCCGTTGGGCGAAAGGGCTGGAGTCATTTCGGTGAACCTGGTCGCCACAACGGGCACCGGCGCCGTATCGATTCCCGGCCGGATCGCAAGAATGTCACCCGAACCCGGCGACGATACGTCGGTCCGGAAGATCAGCCACTTCCCATCGGGAGACCAGCCCGCATTGAACAAGTTCCGCTGCTCATGAAGCTGCATGACTGCCGACGCGCCGCCATCGGCCCGCTCGGTCCACAGATCGGTTGCTCCTGTCGCGTGGTCCGACGAGAACGTCACGGATCTGCCGTCTGGTGTCCACGCGGGGCCAAAATTGTTGTTTCCCTCGAGCGTCAACGTGACACTAGGCCCTCGGTCCAGCCGCTTGATCCAGATATTCATGGGCTCAGCATTAGCGACCCTCGCTACGGCGAGCCACTTCCCGTCGGGTGAGAGGGCTGGGGAACCCAAATAGTCGCCCGGCCAATCAGGATCGACCGCCTGCGCTTTCCCGTCGCGCGTCACCCACACGAGCTCCTGCTTACCCTGTCCCGCGCCAGTCGCGTATACCAGCGTCCCTGTCCCTGAAACCGCGAGGTCCGCTGAACCCCAGAGTCCCAATCGCATGCCTTCGGTGAGCGCGCTCGGCTCGCCCACGACTTTCATGGCGTTCTGATCGAAGGGCACGACCATCAATGTCTTGTTTGTCGTCACGTAGAGGAGGTGTCCGGACGACGCGTAGCGCGGGTACATCGCGTCGTTCACAATCACCCGATACTTCCCCGACGGGACGTCGGCCACGGCAATCGCATACGAGGTTCTACGCTCGACTCCGTTCCTGTTGTTGAACAACACTGTGAACAGCACGCCCTTTCCGTTGGGCAGCACGTCGGGCCATGTGTGATCGAACTCGCCGCTCGCAGTGTCCAGCACGGTAAACCAGCTGGGCTTTGCGCCTGGCTTCGCTTCAACCCGGAGCAGGCCCGCTCTCGTCGTATTCGCGTCAACGTAAATGAGTCCATCTGGTCCCCATGACGCGCCGGCGGTTCCTACTGTTAGCGAATCCGACACGGTGACAGGTAGGCCCCCACTGAGCGAGGCGATCTGAACGATGTGTTCCCTGAGGAAGCCTACCTGACGACCGTCAGGCGAGAAAAACGGTGTATTCGCCCCTTCGGTCCCCGGCACCGCGACCGCATGGAGCCCGTTGCGAGCCCGTATCAAGAGCTGCGATCGGGGACCGCCGATGTACGCCAGCCGCGATCCATCAGGCGAGATGGCAAGACGTCCCGACCAGGGCGCACCCGGAGCCATCGCCTCGGCCGAGTCGATCGCTAGGGTGGATCGCACGACCTGTTTCGCCGGTGCCGGACGCATCCAACCCCAGATCGCGCCAGCAGAAATGAGAATGGCGAGCCCGATCACGGCATACAACACCCTCCTGTCGCGACGGCTGTACTCTTTGCCTTGTGGCGTGGAGGTGGCGACGGACGGCGTGACCGATGGATTGACCGGAGCCGCGGAGCGATGCCTCGGTGCTGCGGCCTCGGTGATCGCCTGACGGCTCAGAGTCGCGGCGAGATCTGCGATCTCGGCATCCGGCTCCATCTCGAGCTCTTGTCGTACCAGCTCCTGATACAGGCGCGCGTGCTTTACCGCACCGGCGCGGTCGCCGGCCGCGGCGAGCGCGAGCATGAGCTGTTTCGTGGCGCCGGCTGAAAGCGGATCGGAGTTGGCCAGCTTGCGCCACCACGTCACGCTTTGCGAATGGTCGCCTGCCTTCGCCGAACTCTTGGCAAGCACTTTGATGGCGTTTTGATACTCGAGTCGCAGCCGAGTTCGGTTTGTGTCTATCCACGACTCGAGCTCGTGGCTTTCTGCAAAATGAAATCCGTCCAGGAGCGGCCCCTTATAGTGGCCGACCGCCACGGTCCACTGACTCGCGCGAATCGCTTGCTCGAACTCCCAGACGTCAACCCGAACCTGGTCCGGATTGAGCCGCAGCTCTCGTCCTGTCGCGACTATGACATCGCCTCCTAGCGCATGTCGGATCGCGTAGACCGTCTGATCGAGCGCGTGCTGTGCCCGCGCGCCGGAGCTTTCCGGCCAGAGGTAGGCCTCGATGCGGTCGCGCGAGACACCCGGCTTTCCGCCCAGGCCCAGGATCGCCAGCAGACCCAGCGGCCGCTTTTGCTGCGCGGCTACGGGGACCGGGCGACTCTCGTCGCGCAGGGACAGCGTTCCCAGAAGCTCGAGGGTCAACATTTTCCGGCTACGCGAGCGCTGTGAGTTTTATCTGATGTTCTGCTGAGGGGGACGGCGTATCATGAAGGGCTGTGTCCGTCTGGTCAAGCACGAATGCGTGCCCGGCGGCGGAATCTCAATGGAGTCTTAAGATGACGTACCGATTCGCTTTTCCCCCCCCTCCGCTCGTATTGGGCGCTATGCTATTAGTTGCGTGTCAAGACAGCCCGGTGGCACCTCCGGCTACGCGACCCGCCTTGGCAGCCTCATTGCTCGAGCGCGGTGAATCCTCGTCGCAGACGACGTTCGACTTCACGACCATCGACGTGCCAGGCGCGTCGACCACGCTCGCCCTCGACATCAACAACGAGGGCGTGATCGTCGGTCGCTACGCGAGTGCCGGCCGCACGCACGGATTCGTGCGCAGCACCGCCGGCGAGCTGACCACCATCGATTTCCCCGGCGCCGGCTTCACAGTGGCGGGCGCGCTCAACAACCGCGGGGACATCGTCGGCTGGTACACGCTGCCGGCCGCGCCAGCCGTTAGGCACGGGTTCCTGCTACGGGACGGCGAGTTTACCACATTCGACCCGCCGGGCTCGATCTTCACCAACGTGGTGGGGATCAACGATCGCGGCGAGATCGTGGGACGTTTCTGCACTCTCGCCATATGCCTGCCTTTCCCTGGCAACGGCCAGTGGCATGGCTTCTTACTCCGCGATGGCGAATTCACGACGATCGATTTCCCGGGGTCCCACGAAACGAATGTGTTCAAAATCAATGATCGTGGTCAGATCGCAGGCGGCTACGGGACTCCCGACGGTGATGAGCTGCCGTTCGTTTTGTCAAGAAAGGGCAAATTCACCTCGATCGCTCTTCCCGGCGCAAAACAAATCTCGCAGGACAACGGAGGACTCAATGGTCGCGGCGACATCGTGGGCATCTACTGCGACGGCGCCCCGCCGTGTTTCATCGGTCCTACGGGCACACACGGCTATGTACTGAGCGCCAACGACTTCGCGACGATCGATGTCCCTGGCGCTCTCGCCACTACTGCGGTCGGGATCAACACTCGCGGGGAAATCGTGGGGTTCTCCTTTGATGCAAGCGGCAGTGGCCACGGCTATCTTCTGCGCTGGGGGCATCTCGGTGTGATTGCTGCCAGCCGCGATGCGAACGACGACGGCGAGGACTTCCCGCGTGCCGGAACCTTCCACGCCGAGAAGAACTGCGACCAGTACTCGGGGCTCGCGGGCGGGTTCTGCACGATCACGGTATCGACGCTGAAGCAGATCCCCGTCGGCACCAGATATGTTGCCACGGACGCCCCCACCGCCACAGCGCTCATCAGTGACGTAACGCTCGTTCCACCAAGTCCGGGCAACAACGTCGCATTCGGTCATGTGGACCTCAATCGGCTGACGCGCACGGGCACGGTAACGTTCTCCGGCGGCACGGGGAAGTTCCAACACTTCACCGCGAGTCTCGTGATCACTTTCCTGAGGCCGAGAAATTGGGCCTTGGACGGGACGTACAGCTTCAGCGACGAGGGCGACAAGGGCGACAGGGAGTAAAGGTCTCACGCGAACCGCAGGCAAACGGGGCTCGGTAGCGCGTCGGCAGCACCCTCTTCCCTCGACTCAGGAGATACTCCAATGATCCACCGCAAACTTCTCATCGCCACCGCCATCGTCGCCTCGGTCGTCATCACCGCGTGCTCGGACATGACGGCCTCCAAGAACGACCTGGGGGTTTTGCCAGCAGCGGCCATAGTCGCGCCAAACTCCGGGCCCGCCACCGTGGTGGCGACCATCAACGGGGGTGGCACGGCTGAGATGCAACCCCCAGGGCTCGGGGAAGGGACAACCTTGTTCGGGATGGGGGTCAAGCTTTATTCCGACGGCTCGGCCACGGGGCACATCGACTGCGTTGACCAGCACGGCGACAACTTTCCGGGCAACATCTTCGGCGAGGTGACTAGCTGGCGCATGGAAGGCCAGGTCGTGGTCCTGAACGTCACCGGAAAAGTCGTTGCTTTTCCAGGTGCTCGAGCGCCAGCGGGCCATCCTAGGCCTGTGTCGTTTACAGTGAAGATTCAGCAGTTCGGGGGCGCAGGGGTGGGTCACTGGACGTTGGAGGTCGGTGCGACCCTCTTCTGCGTCGAGCTTCTGACTAGCGGGCAGATTGTCTACCGCCCCGAGTGAAGACTGGGCGGAGTGCGGCTGCTACACGAACGGGTTAGGTCAAGCGAACCGCAGGCAGACGGGGCTCGGTAGCGCGATCCGCTGGCGTGTGGGTGTCAACCTGCCGCTCTCCGGATCGCGCCCGAACACGACCACGGAGTCGGAGCGCTGATTGGCGACGAGCAGCCACCGCCCGCTCGGATCCAGGCTGAAATTGCGCGGCCAATCGCCCTCAGTAGAGACCACCTGCTCGAGCGCGAGCGCGCCGGTTGGTTCCGCCACGGAGAACACGGCGATGCTGTTGTGGCCGCGGTTCGACACGTACAACGTGCGGCCGTTTGGTGCGACGTGGATGTCGGCCGGGTAATTCGTGCCGGTCCATCCAGCTGGTAACGTCGAAAGCGTGCCCTGCGGGGACAGTGTGCCGCGCGCCGAGTCGAAACGCAGCGTGGCCACCGTGGAATCGAGCTCGTTGGCGACGAAGACCAGCGGCAGCGTCGGGTGGCAGGCGATGTGCCGTGGGCCCGCGCCGGGGCGCATGACCGCATCGCCTTCCTCAATATGGCGCAGCGATCTACCCTCGAGATCTAGGTGGTACACGAACACGCGGTCGGCGCCGAGGTCTGCGGCGAGCGCGAAGCGGTTGGAGGGATCGGGAATGATGCAGTGGGCGTGCGGCCCTTCCTGACGCTCGGCATTCGGTCCTTTCCCCTTGTGCTGAACCACGTGCGCGGCTGGGGCGAGTGTGTAGTCCATCTGAATCGACAGCAGCGCCACGCTGCCCCCCGCGTAGTTGGCGACGAGAACGGCGCGGCCGCTACTGTCCACGCTCACGAAGCAGGGCGCGCCACCTTCCGACAGCTGCTCGCCGCGTCGAGTGAGCTCGCCAGTACCTCCCGCGATCCCGAAGACGCTCACCGCACCGGTCGGCCTCCCCTTGTACTGCTCGACCTCGTTGACGGCGTAGAGCACCCGCCCATTCGGGTGGATACTAAGGAAGGACGGGTTCGCGCCGGCGTTTACGGAGCCGACGCGGAACAGCTCGCCGGAGCGCCGCTCCATGCGGACGAGATAGATGCCCTCAGACCGGGTGCCTTCGGTATACGTCCCGACATAGAGAAGATCGGGATCCGTCGACGCGTCGGTCATCTTGGTGCCTCTCCCCGCACCGCTTTGCCGGGCGCGACGCCCTCGACTGCCTGTCCGTTCGTGACCACTGACACGCCGTTCACGATCACGTGCTGAATGCCAACGGGCGATAGCGACGGCTCCCGGTACGTCGAGCGATCGAGTACAGTCGCCGGATCGAAGATCGTGATGTCCGCGTCGGCGCCAACACGCAGGCGTCCCTTCTGCCGCATCGCCGGAACACGCGCCTCGAGGCGTTGCGCCGGCATGAGCGTCATCTTGCGGATGGCGTCCATCAGCCTCACCCCCTGACCCCCTCTCCCTTCGGGAGAGGGGGGACGATGGGCAACGTAGCGGCCGAGCACGCGCGCGAACGTGCCCGTGGTACGCGGATGGCCCATGCCGTCCTGCCAGTATGCGTCGCTCGCGATGATGGTGAGTGGACTGGTTATCGCCACGACGACCATGTGCTCTGTGTTCGTATGAACTACGACTGGTCCACCGATCCGGGTATAGCGCTCGAAGCTCTCGCGATTCAAGCGCTCGCCCGTAGGCGGCCATTCCATCTCGGCTAGGCGCTCATCGGAAGCGGCGCGATAAGTGTCTTGGATGGTGGCGGATTGGATCTCTGTCATTCCGGCGTCGTACGGATACGCTTCCGCCGTCACGTCGTGCCCCGAGACGCGCGCGTCGCCGATCATCTCGAGCATCGCCGGCGTTTCGGCAAGGCCGGCGCTATTGATGTGCACCACGTGCAGTGAGGCATGGGTTTCGTCCGCGAGCGCCAGCGCTTCCTTGAGGCCTGCTACGCCGGGGCGAATGTGGACGTGGATGGGCGTCTTCGTCTTTGCGGCGACACGGAACACGGCGAGCAGCTCATCGCGCGTTGCCGCCGGCGTGTATGGAAACCCCGCGCCGATGTCGACCGCGCCCTCGCGGAGACCAATCGCGATGCGTTGCGCGATCTCGCCAATCTCCGCGGGCGACGCTGCGCGATAGGCGCCGTCGCTCACCGGCATCCACGTGCCGGAGTCGTGCATCACCGCCATCCTCACTTTGATGTGGCCGATGCTGACGCCGTAGTTGATGCGCTCGCCGCCCTCTCGCTCGCGATACCAGGCAGCGACGTCGGACGTGCCGAGCTCGAGCTCGAGCGCTGTCGTCACGCCGTCCAGCGCATAGAACCGATATGTCTCGGCAGTCTGTCCGTGCGCGTGCAAGTCGATGAAGCCGGGGGCGACGACTAGGCCTCTTGCGTCGATCGTGTCGCGGCCTTGGATAGCGCGCGTCGTGATGACGGCGATCCGTCCGCCCGAGAGCCCGATATTGCGGACCGCGTCGAGGTTCGAGGCAGGGTCCATCACGCGTCCGCCGAGTATCACGCGGTCGTAGACAGTGGTCGCTGTGCTCTGCGCTGAGAGCGCGACCACCGGCAGTACGAGCAACAGTCCTGCGTAAGCTGCGTCTATGACCATGGTGTGGTAGTCCTTAACGGCTGATCTTCTGAGTTTTTATCCGTGCTCCTTAAGAGCACGGTAACGACGGAACACCAGCCACCCCAGTCCTACTCCACCCAGCCCCGCCATCTCCCCGATCGGCGTCGCCAGCAGTCCCACCAGTCCCGGCCCGACGAGCAGCGTGATCGCAACGAGGCCCAGCGCGACGCCTGTCGCGGGATGACGTCTGCCCCACCACCCGATGCCGAGACACCACCCCGCAATCCAGAGCGCGTTGAGGAGCGTCAGCGCCAACGGCGGGAAGTGCTCCGGATAGAAAATCAGCCGCCACCCGTCTCCCATCGTGTGGCCGAGCCTGCACCATTCTTTCCCGTTGAGCCCCAGACAGAAGGCGGGTCGGGTCCCGTCGGTCCGCGCGCTGATCGTGATCGTGTCCCCCGGCGTCACGCCGGTGAGGGCGCCGCGCGCGCGCAGGTCGGGCCGATCGAGGCCGAGGAACATCGACTGCGAGCGATTGCGCAGCACGAGATCGTTGCGATCGGCGGCGACGATCGTGCCGGCCGGTCCGGGGCCGTCGTCCACGTCGAGGATCGGCGCGAAGCGCGTGGACGGCGTACCGGCTGTGGCAACGATCCGTAACGGCTCCTGGACGCCGAGCCGGCCGGTCACGGAGAGCACCTGGCCCGAATAGATGTCCATGTGCGGTCCCAGGACGGGCGTGCGGATCTCGGGCGCGGTGGCGGCGGGGAGCATCGGCCGGAGCAGGCAGCCGGTGCCGAGCCAGACCGTCGCGGCGAGGACGGCGTTGGCGAGCGACAGCCACGCGGCGGGTGCGTGCGGCGGCGCGAGCCAGCTCGGCGCGGTGCGCGCGAGCACGACGCCGAAGCCGGTGCCGAGCGTGTTGAACACCAGGTCGCTGACGCTCGGGTTGCGTCCCGGGAGCCACTGCTGGGTCACTTCGACCGTGAGCGAAAGCAGCGCTCCCGCGGCGATGCAGCGGAGTACGCGCCAGGGCCCGAGTGCGAGTGCGATGCCGAGTGGGACAAAGAGGCTGATGTTCTGCAGCACCTCGGCGGGGCCTTTGTCGCCGGCGAGGACGCTCAGACTCCAGCCGTGGGGCACGTCGCCGCTCTGCGGGCGAAGGGTGGCGACGAGAACGGCGAGGACGGAGAGGGCCCCGAATGCGAAGTGTTTCGAATTCAGTGCGACCATCCTGGCCCCCGGCGGTAGTCCCTCACGGCTGCCAAATAGATCTCCTAAACAGCGGCTCCGCTTGGGAGCCGGCGCCGGGAACCCCCGCGGCGCTCCCCTGGTTATGATATGCAACCAATGGGTTGCATATCCATCGGATCGCCTACAGATTCCTTCAGGGGAGGGCACACAGCGTATGAAAATCGCAGGCAGCGTAGTTCTCGTAACCGGGGCCAATCGCGGGATCGGGCGGGCCCTGGTAGAGGAAGCCTTGAAGCGAGGCGCTAAGCGGGTGTATGCCGGTACACGCCAGCCGTTGGACCACCCGGATCCCCGCGTCACGCCGCTGACCCTGGACGTGACCGACGCGGCGCAGACTCAGGCAGCGGTCGAAGGCGTCGAGTCACTCGATATCCTCATCAACAACGCCGGCGTCGCGCTGTTCGATGACTTGAGCGATCGGGCTGCGCTGGAACGGCACCTCGCCGTCAATCTCTTCGGCATGTATGGCGTGACGCAGGCGTTCCTGCCGCTGCTCACGCAGTCCCGGGGAGCCATCGTCAACAATCTGTCGCTGGCGGCCTTCGCGCCGGTTCCGGTCATCCCGGCCTACTCGATCTCCAAAGCCGCCGCCTTCTCCCTGTCCCAATCGTTGCGCGCGCTCCTCGCGGGACGGGGCGTGAGCGTGCATGCCGTGCTGACGGGCCCGGTGGACACCGATATGAATCGGGGCTTCGACATCCCGAAGAGCTCGCCGGAGTCCGTCGCCAGCGGCATCCTGGAAGGTGTGGAGCGAGGCGAGGAGGATATCTTCCCCGACCCTATGTCGGCGACGATGGCGGAGAGCTGGCGCGGCGGCGCGGCCAAGGCGCTCGAGCGCCAGAATGCGGCATTCGTCGCTGGGAGCGCGAACTCTTGACCATCGCCGCCCAAAACGCTCGCGTCGGGACGGCGCTCGGGGCGACACTCGGCCTTGCCGCCGCAGCCTGGATCGTCACGGTCCGCCAGATGCACGGCATGGACATGGGCGTCGCCACCCAGCTCGGCTCGTTCGCGTTCTTCGGCGCCCTGTGGGTGGCGATGATGGCGGCGATGATGCTGCCCGGGGCGGTCCAGGCTGTCGTGCGACGCGCAGAAGCCAGCGGTCGAGTGGACGTGGTGCTGCCGTTTGTCGGGTCGTATCTCGCCGTCTGGACACTCGTCGGCGCCCTGGTGTACGCGGTGTACCGTCCGCACGGCACTGCCGTCGCCGGCGCGCTGGTGATCGCGGCAGGTGTGTACGAGCTCACGCGGCTCAAGCAGCATTGTCGCCGGTGCTGCCGCGAGAGCGCGGGCTCGGGATTCGCGTTCGGGCTCTACTGCGTCGGCTCGAGTATCGGACTGATGGTGATGTTGGTGGCGCTCGGGGTCATGAGCAGCACCTGGATGCTCGTGATCGCCGTCATCGTGCTCATCCAGAAGCTCCTGCCCGCGAAACCCGCGATCGATGTGCCGGTCGCCCTGGCGATCATCGTACTGGGAATCGTGATCGTCGTCGCGCCCGCGTTGGTTCCCGGACTCACGCCAGCGATGGTAACGATGTAGGGGCGCAGCACGCTGCGCCCCTACTCCCAAAACCTCCACCACGGAGAAAGAGAAGATCATGCAGCGACCGAAGATCGTATCAAGAGACGAATGGACCGCCGCCCGCAAGCGTCTGCTCGCCAAGGAGAAGGAGCTCAGCCGCCAGCGCGACGCGCTGAGCGCCGAGCGTCGCAAGCTGCCGATGGTGGCGATCGAAAAGGAGTACGTGTTCGAGGGGCCGGAGGGACGCCGCACCCTCGCCGATCTGTTCGACGGGAAGCGGCAGCTCCTCACCTATCACTTCATGTTCGGTCCCGATTGGGGGGACGAGGGGTGCCCGTCCTGCTCGTATGTGGCCGACAACTTTGCGGGCAGCCTCGTGCACCTCGCCGCGCGTGACACCGCCTTCGCGGTGATCTCGCGCGCGCCGCTCGCCAAGATCACACCGTTCAAGCGGCGCATGGGGTGGATGTTTCCCTGGCTGTCGTCGTTCGGGACCGACTTCAACTACGACTTTGGCGTGACGCTCGACGCCGAGCATACCGTGTACAACTACGCGCCCGTCACTGCCCAACCCGAGGGTCGGCCGCACGAAGGCGAGCGGGAAGGGCTGAGCGTGTTCTTCCGCGACGGCGATCGCCTGTTCCACACCTACTCGACCTACCAGCGCGGCCTCGACCCGCTCCTCAACACGTACAACTTGGTCGATCTCACGCCGCTCGGCCGTCAGGAAGAGGAAGGCATCATGCATTGGCTGCGGTACCACGATGAGTACTGATCGTATCGAAAAGCGCGTGGTGCTGCGCGCCCCGCGGTCGCGCGTGTGGCGCGCGATCAGCGACGCGAACGAGTTTGGCACATGGTTCCGCATGAACCTCGACGGTGCGTTCGTCGCGGGCAGGACGGTCCGGGCAAAGGTCACCATTCCCGGCTACGAGCACATGAAGGTCGAAATGCAGGTCGAGCGGATCGAGCCCGAACGCTACTTCTCCTATCGCTGGCACCCGTATCCGAACGATCCGGCGATCGACTACTCAGCCGAGCCCATGACGCTGGTCGAGTTCACGCTCGAGGACGCTGAGGGCGGTACCGCGCTGACGATCGTCGAATCCGGGTTTGATCGGATCCCGCTGGCCCGCCGGGCCGAGGCGTTCCGCATGAACGACGGGGGGTGGGCCGGGCAGATCAAGAACCTGGCGGCATATGTCACCTAGCCGCGCCGCGGCGGCTTCCAAGTCCAGCGACGCCGTGCCGGTCTTCGTCGCGTTGGGGGACCCCACCCGGCTGCGGCTGCTGGGACGCCTGTCCGTGGAGGGGCCGCTCTCGATTACGCGGCTCAGCCGCGGCACGGGCGTCACGCGCCAGGCGATCACGAAGCACCTCCACACCCTCGGCGCGGCGGGCCTGGTGCGCCACGCCCGCCGCGGGCGTGAGCGGCTCTGGGAGCTGGATCGTCGGCGCGTGGAAACGGCGAAACGGTACCTCGATCAAATCAGCGCGCAGTGGGATGCGGCGCTTGACCGGTTGAAGGCGTTGGTGGAGGAGAACGGCTAAGCCGAGGGCGAACTCGTCGATCTCGGTCGACCCGTCCCGCCCCCTGCGGACGCCTCGGGGCCAGGTGCCGGCTTGCTGCCGCACTGTCCCGCTCGTATTTCCTTGTTTGATGGACCGCTCCGCCCGCGACCCGGCTTCGTGGCCGCGTGTCAAAGCACTGTTTTTGGAAGCGCTCGAGCAGCCGGAACCTGAGAGAAACGGTTTCGTCGAGCGCTCGTGCGGCGCGGATACCGGACTGCGGGATGAGATCCTGTCGTTGCTCGCGAGTGAACAGGCGGCCTCGGGGTTCGGGGAAACGCCAGCGGCGGGTCTGCTCGGCATGGCGGCGCCGCCCGATCGCGGACTGTCGCGGTTGGAACCGGGGACTCGGCTTGGCGCCTATGAGGTGACTGGATTCCTCTCGGCCGGTGGCATGGGGGAGATCTATCGCGCCCGGCACACCGTGCTTGGCCGGACCGTGGCGATCAAGACCCTGAACCCGTCACTCGCAGACGCGGCCGCGCGGCGCCGCTTGATCCGCGAGGCGCGGCACGCCGCGGTCCTCAGCCACCCCAACATCTGCACCATCTACGAAGTCGGCGACGCAGACGGCAAGCCATTCATCGTGATGGCGCTCATCGCTGGGCAGTCCCTGAACGACACGGTGCGCACTCGCATGCCCACGCTGGATCAGGCGCTCGACTACGGCGTGCAAATCGCCGACGCGCTTGAGCACGCGCATCGCCAAGGCATCGTCCATCGCGATCTCAAAAGCTCGAACGTCGTCCTCGACGCGAGCGGGCATCCGGTCGTGCTGGATTTCGGGCTCGCGAAGCGGCTCCCAGAACGCGACGCGGCTGCGTCGGCCGACTCGACCGTCACGGGGCAGGGGGCACTGGCCGGGACGCTCAGTCACATGGCGCCGGAAGTGCTGCTGGGCGGTCCGGCGGACGCCCGCAGCGACGTTTGGTCTCTGGGCGTGCTCCTCTACGAGCTCACCACCGGCGCCTTGCCCTTCACGGGTCGCACGCCGTTCGAGACCAGCTCGGCGATTCTCAATGAGCCGCTCCGCCCGATGGCCCGAGCCGTGCCGCTGGCCGTGCGACT
This sequence comes from Gemmatimonadales bacterium, assembly GCA_036505175.1. Lineage (GTDB taxonomy): Bacteria > Gemmatimonadota > Gemmatimonadetes > Gemmatimonadales > GWC2-71-9 > 20CM-2-65-7. Next base: position 229,797 of record DASXTV010000089.1, on the reverse strand, counting down.
GGTGATCGAGCGCTGCCTGGTCAAGGACCCCAACTCCCGCTACCAGCGCGCCGACGACGTGCGCTCCGCCCTCGACGCGATCCGGCGCCGCCACTCATGGCCCCTAGTCGGACGACTCCTTGTCTCGGCACGGCGGCGCACGCTCTACGCGAGCGCAGCGGCCGCCGTCCTGGTTTTCTTGGCGGCGAGCGTCGGCCCGGGCGCGTGGCAGCGACTCGTGGGCGCGCGAAACGCGACGATCGCGACGCTCGCGGTCATGCCGCTGGAGAACGCGACCGACGACTCCGCGTTCGACTACTATGCGGCGGGACTCACCGAGGGACTCATCGCGCAGCTCGGCGAGGCGACCGGAGTCCGCGTGATCGCGCCGACCTCCGCCGCTCACGTCGCGCACTCCACGGACAGCCTCGGCACCGATGCGGTCGTATCCGGACGACTGCGGCGCGCCGGAGACCGCGTGGCGGTGGATGCGCGGCTCATCGATCGCGCGGGCGGCCGCGTGCTGTGGTCCGACACGTTCGAGCGAACGGCCGATCAGACGCTCGCGCTTCAGGCCGACGTGGTTCGTGCGCTCGCCGGTGCGGTCCGCCTCGCGGTTCGGCCCGGCGCGGCCGACCGGCTCGCGATGGTGCGCGCCGTCAGTCCCCAGGCATACGAGGCCTACCTGAAGGGGCGGTACGAATGGAATCTACGCACGCCGGCCTCGCTGCAACGCGCGCTCGTGCATTTTAAGGCCGCGATCGCGCTCGATCCCACGTACGCGCCAGCGTATGCCGCGCTCGCGGACTGCTATAACCAGTTCGGTACCGTGCTCGTCGGCACTGGCTCGCCCCGCGAGTACCGTCCGCTCGCGGCCGCCGCCGCGATCCGCGCGCTCCAGATTGACCCGTATTCCGCGGAGGCGCACGCGGCACTCGGATACACGCAACATTATGACTGGCGCTGGGCCGAGGCCGAGCGGGAGTTCCGCCGGGCGATCGAGCTCAACCCGAGCTATGCCATGGCGCACGTTTGGTATGCGAACCTGCTCATGTCACGCGGGCGCATGGACGAAGCGCTCGCCGAGGTGCGGCTGGCCCGCGATCTCGATCCGTTCTCCCTGATCGTCAACGCGAACGTCGGCTGGGTCCTCACCTACGCGGGCCGGCCGGAAGAGGCAATCGGGCATCTGCGGTGGACGTTGGGGCTGGACTCCACCTACGTGCAGGCGCGGGTGCGTCTCGTGGGTGCCCTCATCGCGGCGGGACGCTACGCCGATGCACACGACGAGGCGGAGCGGCTGGTCCATCTGACCGGCCGGGCGCCCGCGATCGTGACGGCCCTGGCGAGCGCAGAGGTAAAGCTCGGGCGCCTCGCGGATGGGCGCGCGCTGCTCGACGAGCTGGTCAAGCGAGGACGGACGAGCTACGTCCCCCCGGCGGCGATTGCGCAGCTGTTCGCCGAGCTGGGCGACAGAGAGCAGGCCATAGCCTGGATGACTCGGGCCTTTGAGGAACACTCCAACGCGATCGCGTATCTCGCCGTCGATCCGGGCAATGCCATGATGCGGGATGACCCCCGTTTTCAGGCCTTACTCGCGCGGGCGGGCCTGCGCTAACGGAAGCGCGATGCCGACCGCGCCCGACGTGACGGGCCTGCTGCTCCGTTGGTCGCAGGGCGATGCGCAAGCGCTGGAGCAGCTGCTCCCGCTGGTCTATGATCAATGCCGGCGTATCGCCGAGCGACAGCTGCGCCGCGAACGCGCCGATCATACGCTCAGCCCGACGGCGCTGGTTCACGAGCTCTACCTGCATCTGATCGATCAGCGGCGAGCGACCTGGAGCAACCGGGCGCAGTTCTTCGGCGTGGCCGCGCAACTCATGCGCCGCATCCTGGTCGACTATGCCCGCAGTCGTCTGGCACAACGGCGCCGCGGTTCGGCCGTTCACGTCTCTCTTGAGGCAGCCGCGGAAGCGCCCGACGGCTCACGCAGCGCCGAAGTACTGGCCCTGAACGACGCATTGGACCGGTTGGCCGAGCTGGATCCCGAACAGCAGCGCATCGTCGAGCTGCGCTTCTTCGCGGGTCTGACGGTCGACGAGATCGCTCACGTGCTAGGGCGCTCGCCGCGTACCGTGAAACGGGAATGGCAACTCGCGAAGGCTTGGCTGTTTCGTGAGCTTCATCATGCCTGACTTCACAGAGCCCAACTGGCCCTCGGTTGGCTCCGCTCAGCAGAACCACGGCTCGGTGAGGCGCGCCGGAATCGGTCGCTCGGGCGGCGGCAGCCGAACGCCGGCCACCACCGGTCGGCCGTCGCGCGCTGCCGCCAATGAGCGCAGGCGCTCGAGCGTCACCGCCGGATCCTCCTCAGCGGCCGCCCGAGCCGCGACGAGCGCCGTGACATCGCGCTGCAGTTCGTCCATGCGAGGATCGGGATGCCTCCAGCGGTACGTCAGCCCAGCCGCGTCGAGCTCGCCCAGGAACGGCTGGATGGCTGGGCGGGACAGCAGGGCCGAGCCCGGGGGGATGAGCAGCCGAATCGTGAGCTGCACCGGGTCCACGTGGTCAATGAGATCCGCCGATTCCACGAAATCCAGCAGCTCGAGATAATCGGCGAGCGTGGCCCACGGTGTGAAGGGCACGAATGACGGCCGGAGCGCGATCCCGGCGCGCCGGACAATGTCGAGCGCCACCGGTACGTCAGCCCGCGTATGGCCTTTTTCCAGATGGGTGAGCACGACGTCGCTGAGCGATTCGACCGCGGAGACCACAAAGACACATCCGGTCGCGGCGAATTCTTCCATGAGCTCGCAGTGGCGGAGCAGGTGCTCGATCTTGGAAGTGAAATCGTATGTCAGATTGGGAAACTCGGCGTGGAGCGTGCGGACTAAACGGAGCGCGTGCCCCGGGCCGTTCAGGAAATCGGGATCGCCGAATGTGATGTGCCCGGCGCCCGCCGCAACCAGCCGGCGGATATCCGCGAGCACCACGTCGCGCGGCACCACAAAGAATCGCCCGTTGTAGACCGGCGGAATCGGGCAGTGCCGGCAATGGTGGAGGCACCCGCGGCTCGCTTCGACGTAACCGGCCGGCACGGACGTGCCCGCGCGCGACAGCTTGACGTAGCGTGTCAGACTCGGGAGGGATGCGCGACTCGGCAACGGAAACACGAGCCGCTCCAGCGCCGGCAGCGCCCGTGTCACGCGTAGCTCCTGTCCGGTGTTGAGCTGCTCGACCAGCGCGACGAGGGATTGCTCGAATTCCCCCCCTAACACGGCGTCGGCCAAACCCCGGAGCAGATACTCCGCGTTGAGGAGGGCGTAGAGTCCGTAGAACACGATCCGGCATTGCGGATTGGTTCGACGGATGCGGTCGGCCGCGCGCACGCCCACGCGCAGCGCTGTGTGCATCGGCACGGCGATCCCGGCGAGCCGCGCGCGGCGGATCTTGGCGTCGTCCCAGGGCTCGATCGCCAGGTCGAGCGAATCCGGCGCGTACCCCGCCTGCTCCAGGAACGCTTTCGGCCAGGCGATGCCGAGGGGTTGATGCCCCAGTTCGTAACAGGAGAGCAGCAGGATCGCCCCCGAGTCCCGTAGGTCGGGGTGGCGTTCAGTCGCGCTTTGCATTGGTGGTCTGTGAACATTACACCGGAGACGTTGATCCGTGCAGCGGGTCACCACTCGCCGAAGCGCACACGACGGGTCTCCAGCTCCTGCCCCGTCGGCCGCGCCAGCGACTCATATAACTCGGGCCGGCGCGCCCGCAACCAGCGCCTGCCGGATGACGTGGGCAGGACCGACGCGTCGAGATCCGCGACGACCATGTCGTCACCAAACGCCCGTGACTCCGCGATGACGTCACCATAGGGGTCGAGCACCATCGCGTTGCCGGTTCGAATCTCATCGTCGTCAGGCCCGATGCCGTTGCTGAACAGCAGAAACATGCCATTGTCGTGCGCCCGACTGGGGAGCCAACGCATGAGCCACGCCCGGCCCTTAGGCCCGCACAGCTCCGCCTCGCACCGCGCGGGATCCTCATGCCGACGGGCCCAGACAGCGGGGTCGATCGGCTTCATGCCCCGCGGGCTCACCGAGTTACAACCGCCCGTCTGGTGCGGCGCGAGCAGGATCTCGGCGCCCAGCAGCGCCGTAGCGCGGGCGTTCTCGACGATGTTGTTGTCGTAACAGATCAGCACGCCCACGCGGCAGCCGTGCGGCGTGTCGAAAACGGTGTAGCGGCTCCCGGCGCAAATGTTCGGGTGCTCGAAGACGTGCAGCTTGCGGTGGACCGCCCACGTCCCATCCGGCATGGCTACGACATAGGCGTTGTAGACACCGCCATCCGGCGCGCGCTCGAGCAACCCCGCGCCTATCGTCATCCCGTGTTCCCGCGACAGGTCCAGGAGGTCCCGCGTCGACGGCCCGTCGGGGACCGGCTCGGCCAGTGCCTCGAATGCCGCGCGCGAGAGCTTGCGTACGTGCCAGTAGCCCGTGAGGCACATCTCCGGGAACGTGATCATCTCCACGCGCGAGCGGGCGGCCTCCGTCGCGAAGTGGCGGATGCGGCCGAAGTTGTACGCCTTGTCGCCCGCAGCGTGTTGAAATTGGACTGTCGCCACACGGATATCGCGCATCGAGCTGGGGCTTCCTTTAGGCTTTTCTTGCGAGCACGACGTGCGTCGCGGCCGGCGTCGTCACATGTTCGGTGCACGCATAGCCCAGCGCCGGCAGGTCCATCCCCGCAAAGAGCGCCTCACCACTGCCGAGCAGGATCGGCGCGATCGCGACATGCATCTCGTCGATGAGCCGCGCCTGGAGATACTGGCGCACCGTGGACGCCCCGCCGCCGACCTGGATATCGCGCTCGCCCGCGGCCTCCCTGGCGCGACGGAGCGCTTCCTCAACTCCGCCGGTGACGAAATGAAAGACAGTCCCGCCTTTCATCGTGATCGGTTCGCGCGCATGGTGCGTCAGCACGAACACCGGCACGTGATACGGCGGGTTCTCGCCCCACCAGCCGCGCCACTGGTCGTCGGGCCAAGGCCCGCGCACGGGGCCGAACATGTTTCGGCCCATGATATACGCACCGATGCCTTGCCCGAAGCGTTTGGCAAAATCGTTGTCGGGACCCGTTGTCCCGCCCGTTTTTCCGTTTATCTCGCGAAACGCGCGCGTGCCGACGTACCAGCCGTGCAGCTCCTCACCACCCACGCCGAGCGGGTTTTCCAGGCCCTGGCGGGGGCCAGCGCCGTACCCGTCGAGCGAGATCGCGAAGTTGTGGACGCGCAGTTTGGACATGGAATCCTCCGCTGGTTTCATATGCGTCGAATGGGCCGTCCCGAAATCGACAGGCGAACGACCTGCAGCGCGCGTTCCCGATTAAACGTCACGGCCATTGAAGCCTCCCCGCAGCGAAGAAGTAGAGGCGCAGCAAGCTGCGCCCCCACCGGCGTAACGAAATCACGACCCGATAAAAACGTACTCGTGTTGCGCGTCTCGAATCGTCAGCCGTTTCCCAGCATCGCTCACCACGAACTCGAAGCCCGAGATCCCGGGAGCGATGGTGAGAAACGAGATCGAGCCGTCCGGATTCTTCCGCGTCGCGACCTCGCTCCGGAACTCGCCGAAGTCGAACACGGTTCGCCCGCCCGCACGGCGGACGTCGATGTCGCCCAGGGCGTCGTTGTGGAAGTGACTGGCGAGCTTCACCGACTCGGCGGCGTCGGCCGGGACCGTGAGCAGCCTTCGGTCGGCGGCCAGCTGCGTGTACCAGTTCTTCGCCTGCGCCGCCACGTCCGCGTCGGCCTCGGCGCGGCCGTCGAACAGCACTTCGAGGAGCTTGCGCTGGAACACGTCGCGCAGCACCCAACCCGGGTTTCCGTTGGTAAGCACGACGGCGCCCACGTGCTGTTCCGGCAGCCACATCATGTCGCTGTGAAACCCGATCAGGTCGCCGCCGTGATGCACGACGGGCGTCCCGTATTTGGTGTCCACCATGAGGCCCATGCCGTAGGTGGCTTCCTTCCCGAGCGGCACGTTCGGCGTGCGGCGTTGCAGGAGTGGCTCCCGGCTAATGTATTGCGTGCCGTCAGGCAGCTTGCCCTCGGCCAGCTCCATCGAGATGTACTTGAGCATGTCACGCACACTGCTCCACGCGGCGCCAGCGGGGCGCACGGGGATGACGGAGTAATTGATGTCCATCGCGGCGACGCTGGTCTTACTGTCGACGTTGGGCGCGTGTGGCGAGGCGTGGTTGCCCGCGAGCGCTCGCGCGTAGTTGAACGTCGTGGACGTCATGCCCAGCGGCCCGAAGACGAGCGTCTGCATGGCCGTGTCGTAGGCAGCGCCCAGCTCGAGGCTTGGAAAGGCCACATGGCCGCCGGTGTAACCGGCCGCTGCGGCCATCGGATTCGAGTATTGGAACATCTCCCCGAACTTGCTGGTGGGGTGCATCGTCCCCAGCGACCGCAGCGCGGACTCGGGGGTGGCGTTCTTGAACTCGAACAGCCATTCCAGATCTTGCCGCGGCAGTCCGGTGCACGCGCAGATCAGATGCTTCACCAGCACCTGCCGGGTGGTCGCGCTGTCGCCGAGCTTGAACGACGGGAGCAGCGAGGTCACCTGCGTCTCCCACCCGAACCGGTGCGCGTCGACGAGCTTGGCCAGCATCAGCGTGGTCAGCGCTTTGGTATTCGACGCCACCATGAACAACGTGTTGCCGTCGGGCTTGCCCGGCTTGCCGAGCTCTCGAACGCCGAACCCGTCGGCGAAGACCACCTTGCCGTCCTGAACTAGCCCCAAGGCCACGCCGGGGATGCCGAGCTCCCGCATGGCCTGCTCGGTGAACGCGGAGAGTCTGGCGAGACGGGCGGCGTCGAGCGTCGCGGCCTTCTTCCCGGCGAATGACTCGCGGGTGTAGCCCTTGGGCAGGAGCCGGTCGAAGATGAGCTGGACCGCGGCGAGGCGCTTCTCGCCGGTGGCATCGCTCATGTCGTAGACGACGACTGTCCAGACGTCGCCCGCGCGCTGCGCCTGCATGCCGACACCGCGTTTCTCGTTGGGCGAGGTCTGGTACGAATAGTTGCGCCGATCAGACCAGCCGTCCTGGTCGGGCTGGGGGGTGACAACCCGGAGCGGCCAGGTGTGCTCGGGCAGGTATGCGGCCCAGGCGAGCGCGATAGCGGAGTCGGCGGTCGGGGCGCGGACATCCACGAGCGCGATGTGCGAGTCGCCCTCCGGCGGCGCGAGGATCGTGGCGGGTCCGCGCACCGAGAACGTCCACCCGGCAGGGGCGATGAAGGTGGCCCCCGCAGTGGTCTGCTTGGGCACGTCGGCCGTAAGGTGTTCCGACGTCGAGCTGTTTTCGCCGGCGCGAGTACACGACGTCACGACCAGCAGGCACGCGATCGTGCTGGCGCGGCCGCCGAGGTGGATGTGCGGCATGAGTTCCTCCTGAGAGCGCAGGGGAGAAGAGCGTTCGAAGTTACCTCCGGCTTGGCAGCTGGCTACCCGCTCAACGCTCGCTCCGTGCGAATTCCGACCCCTAGTACGATCAACGGTATTGTCGCGATCGCGGCGACCAACGCCAGCACCGGATAACTCCAAACACTCACCACCACGCCCGAGAGCGCGCCGGCTGACGCGCCCGCTAAGCCCATGATCAGGTCCGATAATCCTTGAGCGGACGCGCGCCGCTCGAGCGGCACCGATTCCGTGAGCAGCGTCGAGCCCGCCACCATGGTGCACGACCAGCCGAGTCCCACCGCAAACAGTCCCGCACCGAGGCGTACGCTGTCGTAGCCGGCGCCGCCCGCGAGTACGCACGCGGTCACCAGCAACGCGATCCCGGCGAAGATCAGGGGCCGGCGCCCGAGGCGATCGGTCAGCCAACCGATCAACGGCGCAAAGGCGTACATCCCCGCGATGTGCACGCTGATGACCACGCCGACGATGCGCAGCGTATGAGCCGCGTCATGCCCCGCGCCGCGAATGTGCACCGGTGTCATCGCCATGATGCCGACCATCACCATGTGCCCGACGGCCATGGCCGTGACACCGAGAACCGCCGGCGCGCGCGCGATGATCGCGGACAGCCCGGCGCGCAGCGAGCGATGCGCCCCCCCATCGGCCCCCGCCGTTCCGGCGACCAGCGCAGGGTCGGGGCGGAGCAGCGCGAACACCGCGATTCCCGTGATGACGAAGAGCAGCGCCGAGAAGAAGTACGGCGCGGCGAGCGTCGGGATGCCGAACTGTGACAGCGCGACGCCCGCGGGAGCGGCGAGGTGCGGCCCCGCCACCGCGCCGATCGTGGTCGCCCACACGATCAGCGAGAGATGCCGGCCGCGCAGCGCCGCCGGCGCGAGATCCACGGCGGCGTAGCGCGCCTGGAGATTCGCCGCCGTCGCGCCACCGAACAGGAAGAAGCCAAGAAACAGAAGAGGAAGGGAGCCGCGTACCGCCGCGAGCACCACGAGCAGCGCGCCGACCGCGGCGACGCCATACGCGGCCGCGAGGCTCGGTCTCCGGCCGTGGCGATGCACGATCGCGGTTGCCGGGATTGCGGCGAGCGCCCCTCCGATGACGGCTGCGCTTTGCGCGAGACCCGATAATCCAACGCCGGCCAGGTCAGCGGCGAGCAGCGCGCCAACGGACGACCCGATCGCCACGCCCATCCCGCTGACGATCTGGGTTGCAAACAGGAGCCGCAGGGTGCGGCGCTGGACGACCGCGGTTCCGGTGCCCGATGCCAAGCCGATGGTCATGCCCAACTTTACTTTCTCGGTGCGATATCTTCATCCCACATGAAATCTGATCTCACCACGCTGCCGCTCCTCGCCATCCTATTGCTCGGCGCCCCGTGTGGACGGCTCGTGGCCCAGCATTTTCACCGGCTTCCCGCCACACCGCGGACGGTCGCCTACGGCTATTACAGCGCCGCGGCGACGCCGGTGCTGCGCATCGCCTCGGGTGACACGGTGGAGGTCGAGACGCTCATCACCAATCGGCCCGACCGCCTCGAGGCCGCGGGCGTCGCGCCGGCCGACGTGGAACAGTCGCTGCGCGATATCGTCACCCAGGTGACCGACAAGGGCCCAGGTGGACACATTCTCACGGGGCCCGTATATGTCGCAGGCGCCGATTCGGGAGACGTGCTCGAGGTGCGCATTCTCCAGATCGACCTCGCGATCCCGTACGGGTACAACGGCTGCAGTGGGTTTCTGCCGGCGAACTGCGACAGCACGCACCGCACGCGGATCATGCCGCTCGACCGCCACCGCATGGTGGCGCAGTTCGCGCCGGGGGTGGATATCCCCCTGCATCCCTTCTTCGGCAGCATGGGCGTGGCGCCGCCGCGCGATTCGGGGCGAGTGAGCTCGAACCCGCCCGGTATCCACGCCGGGAATATGGACAACAAGGAGCTGGTCGCCGGGACGACACTGTTCATACCGATCCATACCGCGGGCGCCTTGTTCGAGATCGGTGACGGTCACGCGGCGCAGGGAGACGGGGAAGTGGATCAGACCGCCATCGAGACCTCGCTCGTCGGGCGGCTGCAGCTCATCGTCCGCAAGGACATGCACCTCACTTGGCCGCGCGCCGAGACGCCCACGCACTTCATCGCGATGGGAATGGATAAGGATCTCACCAGAGCGACGCAGATCGCCGTGCAGAACGCCATCGACTTCATCGCCGCCAAGCGCGACTGGTCGAAGATGGAAGCCTATCGGCTCGTCAGCGTCGCGTGCGACGTGCGCGTAACAGAGCTGGTGGATGGCAACGTCGGGGTGCACGTCATGATTCCGAAATCAATTATCGGGAAATAACCAGATGCTCATAGACCGCCGCAGTTTCCTCTTGACCGTCCGACCGCCCCAGTTGCTTCTTGGTCGCAGCGGACCGCTCGTGATGCTGTGCGCCGCCCTCGTCATTCCGGCCACTCTGCCGGCGCAGGCCGACTCGACTCGGGATACCGTCATTGTCCAGCTCGTCGCGCGCCTCGACCTCGAGCGGTACAAAGCCACGATCAAGGGACTCACCAACTTCGGCGACCGGCGCCAGGGCACCGACCGCAACCGCGCCGCCGTGGACTGGATCGAGGCGCAGCTGCGGAGCTACGGCTGCAGCAATGTGTCGCGCCTCAAGTACGACTATCAGCCTCCAAGTTCCTCCTCTCCCGAAGGGAGAGGGGGCCAGGGGGTGAGGACACGCGACACGACGCGCGCCTCAGGCGGCGGCCGCTACCGCGGGATCCGCGCACGGACCGGCGTCAACGGCGATTCGCTCAAGCAGCCCGACGCGCGTGTCCGCGCGCTCGACGCCCAACCCTCCACGCCGGGCGCGCGGGAAGAGGTGTACTGCACCAAGATCGGCGCCACGCACCCTGAGGAGATGTACATCGTCGGCGGCCACATGGACGGGATCGGGTGGGGTGAAGCGGCGAACGACGACGGCTCCGGAACCGCGCTGGTCATGGAGCTGGCCCGCGTCTTCTCAGGGCCCGACGTGCGCACCGATCGTTCGATCCGGTTCATCCTCTGGAACAACGAGGAGACCGGCCTCAACGGGTCACGCGCCTACGTCGAGCAACGCCGCGCGCTCCAGGGCACGGCGGAGGAGCCCAAATGGCTCGGCATGATCCAGCACGACATGATGCTGTTCGACCACGGCATGCCGCGCGCCGACGGGACGCTTGCCGCCACCCAGCGGCCCGAGGCGGACGTGAACATCGAGTTCCAGGCGAGTGCGAAATTCGCGGCCGAGGCGCAAGGGCTCGCCTGGACGTTCCAGCGGGCCAACGAGAAGTATGCGACCGACTACCCGGGCTCGGTCGGCTCGCACATGACCAACACCGACTCGGCGCCGTTCCAGGACTACGTCCCGGCGATCAGCCTGCGCGAAAACGAGCGCGGCACACAGATCGGGGCAGGGTGGGATCCGAATTGGCACCAGCCCACCGATCTGTATTCGACCTATAGCGACAAGGACTTCCGGCTCGGGCTGAACGCCGCGCAGACGACGCTCGCGGCGCTCGCCGGCCTGGTTGCAGCGACGATCAGATAACGATGGGCGGGTGGGCTCAAATAACGATGGGCAGACGGGCGGATGGGCGGATGGGCTGTTGAACTGCGATTGATAGCATCGTGTATGGTCCAGAGCATGAAACGATATGAGAGCTTGGAAGCTTGGCAGGCCGCGCACCAATTGGTTCTGCTCACGTATCGAGTGACAAAGATCTTTCCTCGTGAAGAGCTTTACGGTTTGACTTCGCAGGCCCGACGCGCCGCTTTTGCTGTCGCGGCCAACATTGCCGAAGGGTCCGCGAAGAAAGGCCCCCGAGAGTTCCGACGCTATCTCGACATTGCCGTCGGATCCCTCTCCGAGCTCGCATACATTTTCCGGCTCGTGAAGGATCTCGAGCTAATCGATAACTCAAAATGGAGTGAGCTGGACCAGGCACGTGACAAAGCTGGTAAGGTGACTTGGGGGCCCATCCGCCCATCCGCCCATTATTTCCCGATCTCGTACTCCCGCGGCGGCTCGGCGCCGAGCAAGTTGCGCACGAAGTAGTCCCAGCGCCGGCGCATCATGTAGAGCCCATCGCGCCCGTAGCCATGACGCGCGTTGGGCAGAATCAGCAAGTCGAAATCCTTGTTCGCCTTGATCAACGCATCGACGACGAGATAGGTGTTGTAGGGCGGGACATTGTCGTCCATCCCGCCGTGCGCCAGCAGGAGCTTGCCGCGCAGATTCGCGGCGTGCATCTGATTGGCGTCCGCGGCGTAGTTGTCGCTCTCCCCGTTGCGGACCAGGAGCCCCTGGTATCGTTCGCCCCAGTCGTCCTCGTAGTTCCGGTTGTCGTGATTGCCGGACTCCGAGATTCCGACCTTGAACACGTCCGGATAGTTGAACATCGCAGCCGCGGTGGCGAACCCGCCGCCCGAGTGCCCCCAGATCCCGACGCGTTCGCCATCGATCCACGGGTATCGCGCGGCGAGCTGCTTGATCGCCGCAACTTGATCGGGGAGTGTGTTCTCTTCCATCTTGCCGTACGCCGCGTCGCGGAACGTCTTCGACCGTCCCCCCCTCGTTCCCATGCCGTCGATCGCGACGACCACGAATCCCAGCTCGGCGAGCGCCTGATGATCGCTGCGCGCGGGCACGAAGCTGCGCGACCCCACGCTCCCGCTCGGCATGGGATAGATGTAGTCCACGAGCGGGTACTTGGCGCTCGAATCGAGCCGTGACGGCGTGAACATCAGGCCGTAGATGTCGGTCGTGCCGTCCCGTCCCTTCAGCGTGATCTGGGTCGGGGGATGCCAGCCGGCGGCGACGAGACGCGAGATGTCGGCGCGCTCGAGCGGGACCAGCACGCGGCCGTTCCGGTCGCGCAGCACGGTGACCGGCGGCGTGAGCGGCGTCGAGTAGGAGTCGATGAACGACGCGCCGTCGGGCGCCATCGCGACTTGGTGATCGGCATCCTCGGGGGTGAGGAGCGTCTGCCCTCGCCCATCGAAGCCGATGCGATAGAGGAAGCGGTAATAGGGGTCGCGGCCCTTTTCCATTCCCTGTCCGCTGAAATAGATCGTCCGTGCCCGCTCGTCGACGTACACGATGGACTCGACGTTACCATCACTGCTGGTGATGCGATTCTTGAGTCGTCCGGTGGCGAGATCGTACAGGTACAGATGAATCCAGTTGTCGCGCTCCGACCACCAGATCAGCTCGTTCGAGCGGGGCAGCACACGCCAGTTCTGGGCGATGCCGACCTCGCCCACCTGCGTCGCCGCGCGCTCCTCGAGCAGGGTGCGCACGACGCCGGTGCGCGCATCGGCCACGCGCACCCACGCCTGTTTGTGATCGCGAGAGCTCGAGACGAACGCGACTGCCGAGGCGTCGGGATACCAAAGGAGGTCGCAGATTCTGCCACTACAGGCGACGTGGTCGCTCACCATCGAGCGATGAGCATCGGGCGGCATCTGCAGCCGTACCAGCTGTGGCGTCGGGCCGGCGAGGTCGATCACCACGCGCTGAATCCGGAAGATCACGCTGTCGCCCGGCAACGGGTACCGCCACGCTTCCAGCTCGGGCGCGCCAACCTTCGTACGCACGAGGTACATGCGGCTCACCCCGCGCCCGTCGTGCTGGAACGTGGCGATCTTGCGCGAGTCGGGAGACCAGGTGACGACCGGCTCGTCGCCCTTGACCCAGCCGGCGTTGTTCGTTCCGTAGCCAAAATCCTCGATGCCGTCCGTGGTCAGCGCCGTCTCGGCGCCGCTCGTCAGGTCCGTCAACCAGAGATTGTTGTTGCGAATGAAGACAGCCCGTGTGCTGTCGGGCGAGAGGATCGAATTGGGCGTCGGCGCATGACGCGTGCTCTCGGCTGCCGTGCAGCGATAGGCGGGGAGATCGCACTTCACGCGGACATTTCCTCCTGTATCCCTGCTCACGTCGAAGGTCAGCTGTCTGCCGTCGGGCGAGAGATCGAAGGAGAAGAACGGCAGGCTATCGGACGTCGCTCGCCGGCCCACCACAGCGGACACGGCTGCCGCGAGCCGCGCGTGATCGAACGCCGCCGCCCGCGTCCGACGCCGCGGATCTATCATGACGAACTGCCACCCGGTGGCAGTCGATACCCGGTAGGTGGCCCGTCCGTCGGGCAGCCAGATCGGCCGGCCGGGGATCCCACTCACCAGCCGGCTGGTGGCTGGGCCGAGAGAGCGCTCGGCGCGGGCGTAGTCTTCGGGTGTCAGCGCGCGCCGTGACTGCGTCAGCGCAGCGGAGGGCACGATGTGGCAGAGCAAGACGGCGGCGAGTGCTACGTGGTGAGGGCGCATCTGGAAAGACTGCTACTCGGAGAGGCGAAGGGCAACTCCTAGGGGGCGGCGTGGCGCGACGAAACCTCGCCCGGTAGCATTATCGCCCATGAGCGCCAAACGAGCCGCCACTTGGTATCGCTGGGACGATATGCCCCGCGAAGAGCTGCACGAAAAACTTTCGCGTCGCCTGATCACCGGCGACCAGTTGATGCTGGCGCATGTGTATCTCAAGAAAGGGTGCGTCGTCCCGAAACATTCGCATATGAACGAGCAGCTCACCTACATCCTGGAAGGTGCGCTGAAGTTTTTCGTGGGCGACGATGGCGCCGAGGAGATCCTCGTGCGCGCGGGAGAGGTGCTCCATCTGCCGGGCAACGTGCCGCACGAGGCCCACGCGCTGGACGATACCCTCGATGTCGACATTTTCTATCCGCCGCGCGAGGACTGGCTCAAGAAGACGGATAGCTATCTAAGGAAGTAGGGGCGCAGCATGCTGCGCCCCTACATTCATTCTCTACCCGCGCCGCCACGCTCTCTAACCGCGCCGCCACGCCGCGACAATTTCGAGAATCCCCTCCGCGGGCTCGGCTCCGGTCTCCCACTCCACGGGCGAGCCCGCATCCAGCAGCAGCCTTCCCACGGCGGCGAAGTCTCGCCCCTCCCGCTGTTGTCGCGAGCCGTCGGCGGCCCAGATCAGCGGCTGCCCGTTGAACTCCCGATCGCGCACATGCACCGACGCGCCGTGCGCGAGCAGCACCCGCACCGCGTCGGGCCAGCCCTCCATCGCGGCCGTATGCAGCGCCGTCTTGCCGATCCCCACGTCCGGACGGTTCGGGTCGAAGCCACAAGCCAGCAGCGCTTCGAGCGCCCGGACGTCCCCGCGCTCGGCGGCCTGGTGAAATGCGATGTAGTGGTCGTCGGTGATCTCGTTGCGCAAGCCGGGATTCCTGGCGAGGAGCGTGCCCGCCGCCGCGCGATCGCCCCGACTGCACGCCGCGACGAGCCGGTCGACCTCCGATAGCTCCGGGAACGCGCCGTGCGCGAGCAGCCAGTCCGCCACCGCGCGATTCCCATTCAGCTCGGCGACCGCGTAGGGCGTGCGCCCGTCAGCGCGCCTCCGCTCGATGTCGGCCCCTCGTGCGACCATCGCCTCGGCCAGCGGCACATCCCACGCGCGCGCCACGACGTGTAGCGGCGTCTCGACGTTCTCGGCGAATACGGCGTTCGGGTCGGCGCCGTGCTCGAGCAGCCACATCACTCCCTCGGGCGTGCGACTCCAATTGAGAATCGCGTACAGTGAAGTCGCCCCGTCGCTGGCCCACGCCTGATTGACATTGGCGCCGTGCGCCAGCAACGCCTCCAGCACCGGGATGTCGCCCGCGCTAGCGGCGAGCGGGAGGGTGACGCCGTCGTTGGGATCGGCTCCGGCATCGAGCAACGCTGCGACGAGCGGCAGCGCCAGCGCGACGCGCGACGCTCCCCACAGCACCGGCCGGCGAACGTTGTGATGCAGCCAGGGGAACCGAGTGTTCGGGTCGGCGCCGAGGGCGATGAGGCGGCGGGCGATCGTGGCGAGACCGGCGGCGCGCACAGCCGAATCGTGTGTCATCGACGTGTAGCAGACGTAGTGGATCGGCTCCCAGCCCCGCGGCCCGCCCGGCTTCGTGGCGAGTGACGGATCCTTCTCGAGCCGCGCGTCCACGAACCCCGAGTCTCCAAGGACAAGCGCTGTGTGGAAATTCGCCGTCGTGATCTTCGGGTACAGCGCGAGCATCCGCTCGGCCCGATCGCGCCGGCCGTCCGTCGCCGCTTCCAGGAACTCGGCCAGCGCGGCGTCGAACGCGAGCGTCACCGCTTCGACGTGGTCCCGCAGCGCGTTCCAGGAACGGAAGCCGTACTCGCGCGCGATCATCGTTTGCGCATCGTGCAGGGCGGGCGCCTCGCCGGCTTGAAGAAGCTCCTTCGCCTGGCGTTTGAGCTGGTCGAGGTTGGGACGGGGGGGGAGCTGCTTCGGTGCCATAAAGCCTCCATGCTGAACGCCGGCGGTCCGCAAGCCGGCCAGCAGGGAGACAACCGAGCACTGATGCGATCGGTAGGGTGGACTCAGTCCTTCGCGCGGACCCGCGTGCGCCCCAAGCGCGCAGGAACGATCGCGCGCGGGGCTCTCGTCGTCAAGCGGCGGCCTGCCAAGCCTCTAGACGTTCGTAGCGCTTCACGATTCGATCTTAAGGCTGCTGGTCAACCAGAGATCAACAGCCCATCCGCCCATCTGCCCATCAGCCCATCCGTCTCCCAAACGCCACGCCGCGCCGCTCCGGGCCCGCCAGCGCCACCACCGCGCCAACGATGAACACGGTTGCCGCCGACAGCGCCATTGCCTGCGCGTAGCTCGTACGCGCAGCGAACAGCGCCTGCACATGGGGAATTTTGCTGGCGACCGCCACGCCGCATTGGTAGGCGAATCCCGGCAGGAAACCCCGCACGCCGTCTGGAGCGAGCTCGTTGATGTGCGCCGGAATAACTCCCCAGGCGCCCTGGACGAAGAACTGCATCGCGA
Source organism: Gemmatimonadales bacterium (assembly GCA_036505175.1). Lineage (GTDB taxonomy): Bacteria > Gemmatimonadota > Gemmatimonadetes > Gemmatimonadales > GWC2-71-9 > 20CM-2-65-7. The sequence continues at coordinate 213,442 of DASXTV010000089.1, read as the reverse complement.
AGGCGCCGACCACGAGCAGGGGCGTGGCGGGAGCGAATGCCCAGACCGGGATCATGAGCACGGCGCCGACGAGCGCCAGCGCGATGGTGCGTCGGCGGCCCAGCCGGTCGGAATAGAGGCCGCAGAGCACCCCGCCGGCGAGCGCGCCCACTTGCGAGAATGCCGTCAGCGCCGCGCGCGCCGTGGGCCCAAAGCCCCAATCCCGCTCGAGAAAGGTGGGATACATGTCCTGCGTGCCGTGCGAGACCATGTTCATCATGGCCATCAGGCCCGTCAGATAGAGGAAGAGCTTCCAGTTCGACGCGATCGCTCGACCCAGATGCGACCACGTCTCATGCCGGGTCTCGCGCCAGACATCTGACTCCTGCACGCGCGCGCGCACGAACAGCGCGAGCAGCGCCGGCAAGCCACCGATGAAAAACAGCGGCCGCCAGCCCCAGTGGGGGAAGACGAACAAGTAACACAAGGCCGCGAGCAGATAGCCCGCCGCATAGCCCTGCTGCAACAGGCCCGACATGACGCCGCGCAGGCGCGGCGGCACCTTCTCCATCACGAGCGAAGCACCGACGCCCCATTCCGCCCCCATGCCGATCCCGAACAATGCGCGCAGGACCAGAAACGAGATGTAGTTCGGCGCGAGGCCCGTCAGCACCTCGATCACCGAATAGAAGACGAGATCGACCATCAGCGGGATCTTGCGGCCGTAGCGATCGGCGAGGAGGCCGAAGATGAATGCGCCGACGGGTCGGAACGCGAGGGTGAGCGTGATCGAGAGGGCGATCGCGGCGTCCGACGTGCCGAATTCCTTCGCGATGGCAGTCAGGGTCATCACGACCAGGAAAAAATCGAACGCGTCGAGCGTCCAGCCGAGGAAACCGGCGGCGACGGTCGCGTTCTGATCGCTGGCGGCAGCGCGAGACGTTGTCACTGACGCAACAATGTAGTAACTGCTCAGATCCTCTGGTACGCGCTCGCGCTATTGATTGAGAGCCGGTAACGATCCCACCGTGAGGAGCTTCAAGCCGGAGCCTGAAGCGCCGTGGTGGTCAGTCACGGTCACGGTGATCCGGTAGGTGCCGGGTACGAGGTAGTTGTGCGTCCCGGGGAGGGAGCCCTGGCTGGATCTGCTGCCGCTGGACGATGACCCGTCGCCCCAGGCGATCGTGTAGGACCACGGCCCGTCGTTGTCCGGGTCGCTGAACGACGCGTCCGAGAGCGCGTACGAGACGCCCAGCAGGACCGCCTGATTCGCCCCGGCGTTCACAATCGGCGGCCGGTTGGGCGTCGTACAGCTCGTCGAGAACGACGCGGTCACCGCCCCATCGGAGGGTACGGCGACCGTCTGCGGGTTGGCGCCGCTCACCGTGCAATTCGCGGCCACGTCGAGGGCCACGCTGTGGCTGCCCGCCGCGAGGCTCGGGAACGTCACGCTGCCGTTCGTGCCGATCGCCCGACTCAGGCTTTGATCCACCGTGACCGTGTAGCCACTCGGCGCGCTCGTGCCCGACGTACTTGTCGTCACCGTCAGATCGCCGGGCGGCGTCGTCGTACAGCTCGCCGAGAACGACGTGGTCTCCGTCCCGCCGGAGGGCACGGTGACCGTCTGCGGGTTGGCGTCGCTCACCGTGCAGTTCGCGGCCACGTCGGTGAGGGCCACGCTGTGGCTGCCCGCCGCGAGGCTCGTGAACGTCACGGCGCCGTTCGCGCCGATCGCCTGGCTTTCCGTCCCATCCACTGTGACCGTGTAGCCACTCGGTTGGCCCGTGCCCGACGTACTCGTCGTCACCGTCAGATCGCCGGGCGGCGTCGTGCAGGTGATCGTGAAGCTCGTCGTCGCCGCGCCTCCCGAGGGTACCGTCGCTGTCTGTGAGTTCCCGCCGCCCACCGAACAGTTGGGTGCGACGTCGGAGAGCGCGACCGTGTGACTCCCAGCCGAAAGCCCGCTGAACGTGACGCTGCTGTTGCTCCCAATCGGCTGGCTCTGGCTTCCGTCCACGCTGACCGTATAGCCGTCCGGGTCCGGGTCCGAGCCCGTGGTCGCGGTGGTCACGTCGAGGTCCCCGGTCGAGTCAATTGCCTGACTCTGAACGAAGCTCACGCGCCAGATCCGTCCTCCCCAATCGTCGCTCACGAGGAGCGCCCCATCCGGCATGACGAGCAGGCCCACGGGGCGACCCCAGCGAGAGCCATCGGCGAGTTGCCACCCGGTGACGAAGTCCTCGACCCCCGTAGGCCGGCCGTTCTGCACCCGCACGCGCACGACCTTTGCGCCGGTGGGCACGGTGCGGTTCCAGGAGCCATGATAGGTCATGAACGCGTCGCCCCGGTACTCGGCCGGGAACGTGGCGCCTGTGTAGAACGCGATCCCGAGCGGCGCTGAGTGTGCCTGGAAGGTGAGGGCGGGGGGCTCCACGCCCGAGCAGTCAGCACCCGGATACTCGGGGTTCGCCTGGCCGGGCAGATAACATTGCGGCCAACCGTACCACCTGCCGTCCCGCAGGATGTTGAGGTGCTCGGGCGGCACATCGTCGCCCAGATCGTCGCGGTCGTTATTGTTCGCCCACAGTTCGCCCGTCGTCGGGTGGAACGCCAACCCCACCGAGTTGCGGAGCCCGGTGGCAAAGGTGCGCCGATTCGAGCCGTCGAGATTGTAGCGGGTGACGGCGGCCCGAGGCAGCGCATCGTCGCACACGTTGCACGAGGAGCCGATGGCGAGGTAGAGCAGGTTGTCCGGGCCGAACACAATCGTGCGGGTGATGTGGCCGTCAACCGGGAGGTTCGCAATGACGGTCACCGGCGTCGTCGCACCCGGATCGAGCCGCCGCACCGCGGTCTGCTCGGCGAAGTACATCGTGTCGTCGCGGAACGCGAGGCCGAACGGGTAGGAGAGGCCGCTCAGGACGGTGCTCCTCTCGTCCGCAGTACCGTCGCCGTCCGCGTCTACCAGCCGGACGATTTCGCCATTGCCCGAGAGTGTGACGAAGACTGCGCCATCGGGACCGAGCGCGAGCGAGCGAGCGCCGTCTAGTCCCTCCGCAAAGAGATTCACGTTGAAACCGCTGGGAACGTAGAGGGTCTGGCCTGTAATCGAGATGGCCTCGAGGGCGAACGCAGGGCGGGGGGGAGCGCGGTGCTCGGACGTGACCGAGTCAGAGCAACCAAACGCGAGCAACGTGGCGGCGACAAGTCGAAGGCCACCGGACGTCGCTCGCGTGCACATAGGGTCGCTCGCTGTGGAGTGGGTGCGCTGTTGTCCTCCCAACCATTCGCAAGGATTAGGCCATAGTGAGGCGGCGTTGCAGCAAGATGCGGGGCATCGAGATGGGTCGGGCGCGAGTTCGGGTGCTGCGGCGCGCGCGCAGCAAATGCAGCAGGGCATTAATGAATGCACGCCACATGCGTTAACTCCTGTAGCTCCTTGCCTCGCCCTCCCTACTGCTCGCGCGTCAGCACCGCGCGCCATCCGCGGTCGAGTGGTGCCCAGATGAAATGGTCCGGGTCCACCATGGTCCATTTGAACGACTCACTCGCCTGCTGGCCCGCGGTGGGCGCCATCGGCGCGAATGTGACGACGGGCTCGAGCAGGTTCATCGTGCCGGTCAGGAACTCCGCACCGGCGCCACCACTGTGCATGGCGGTGCTGTAGAACCGGCCGGTACGCGTGTCGAACCCGAGGACGCCCTGGCTCGAGAGGTGGGTGTCATTCTCCACCTCGGTCCATTGGAGCCGGAGATCGTCGAATAGCGTGTCTACGATTCGCGTCGCCGACGCGTCGGGCGCGCCGTCGAAGTTTCCCGCGAACCGGATTTCGACGCGCCACCGCCCCACGAGATGACGGAGGATGCTGCGCGCCGGCTCGAGCGCGGGCTGAGCGGCAGGCGCGGCGTCCGATGGCGTCATGGACGCGGAGCGACGCGCTTGCTGGCCGCCCTGGGCCGAGAGGTGTGACGAGGCCTGGATCACAAGGCCGAAGACGAGCCCTGCGACGCGCAGGTGTTTGCGATAGGGTGACATGCTGTGGAGCATTTGCACGGGGCATGCCGCGCGACGGGGCTCAAATCATCGAGACGCCTGGCGAGCTGGCCGTGCGTCTCGCGGGTATTCGTGCAAGCTGCGCGACCGCAGGCGCGCTTACGTCCTCCCGAACCGCTCGAAGCGGTACGCGAGCTCCGGACCTTCATCGCCCTCGTACGCGAGCTGCGCGATGAGTAGCGTGAACGGCTCGGTGTACCGCGCGATTCGTAACGGGCCAGCGTCCACCGGATCGAACCCCACGTCGCGAATTAGCTGAGCGACCGTTTTCTTGCTCTTCGCATCGTCCCCGCAGTAGACCAGACTGGGTTTGGTGGCTTTCCGTCGAGCATCGAAGACGCCAAACAGCACTTCGCTCGGCACAGTGCCGAACGCGGAGACCACACGAGCCTTGGGAACCCGCTTTGCCAGCGCCTCGGCTCCCGAGGAGGTGTGCGCGATCACGAGATCTGTATCGTCGGCATTCATCGGGAGCGAGCAACTCACGATGATCTTGCCCGACAGATCACCGGCCTGCTTCAAGACGTCGTCGACTCGGGACCAGTGCACGGCGAGCAATACCGCGTCCGCTTCCTGCGCGGCCTCTCGCGGTGTGCCCGCCCGAGCCTTCCCCTTAGCATCTCGCGCAAGCTTCGCCAGTTTCTGCTCGCTGCGCGCGTAGCTGAACACCACGTCATGCCCCGCTCGCGCCCAGATCGTGCCGAGCTTACCGCCCATCAGTCCTGAACCGAGAATCCCAATGCGCATGGTTTATAGCCCCGTCCTGCGCTCGAGCTCTTCGGGATACCTCGTCCCGTGCACCGTGATCTTTGACGTAGCGTCCTCGATCTCGCGGAGATCGTCCGGCGTGAGTTTGATGTTGACGGCTCCGATGTTTTCCTCCAGACGATGCAGCTTCTTAGTTCCTGGGATTGGCACAATCCACGGCTTTTGCGCCAGGAGCCAGGCGAGCGCGATCTGCGCAGGCGTCGCGCGCTTCCGCTGTGCAATCCTCGTCAACAGATCGACCACAACCTGATTCTCTTTGCGATTCTCGGCCGTAAAGCGCGGGACGATGTTCCGGAAATCGCCCCGGTCGAACGTCGTCTGCTCATCGATCTTCCCAGTGAGGAAGCCCCTTCCAAGCGGGCTGAAGGGAACGAATCCAATGCCAAGCGCTTCGAGTGTGGGCAGTACTTCTGCTTCGGGGCGTCTGAACCACAGCGAGTATTCGTTCTGCAGTGCCGTCACGGGTAGCACGGCATGCGCGCGACGGATGGTTTTCACCCCCGCCTCGGACAGGCCGAAGTGCTTGACCTTGCCTTGCTGCATCAGGTCCTTCACTGTGCCTGCGACGTCTTCGATGGGCACGTTGATGTCCACGCGGTGCTGATAGAGCAGATCGATGACGTCAGTCTTCAATCGCTTGAGGGAACCCTGGACGGCTTGCTTGATGGTCTCCGGCCGGCTGTCCTGGCCGAGCTGCTTCCCGTCGGGAGCAAACTTGAAGCCGAATTTAGTGGCGATCACCACCTGTTTCCGGAAAGGAGCAACTGCTTGGCCGACGAGCTCTTCGTTGGTGAACGGGCCGTACACTTCGGCGGTGTCGAAGAACGTGATGCCGCGTTCGAACGCCGTCCGAATGAGCGCGATCATCTCCTGCTTGTCGGGAAACGGAGGGTAGGAAAAGCTCATTCCCATGCAGCCCAGTCCGAGTGCCGAGACTTCCAGGCCGCCTGTTCCCAGTTTGCGCTGTTTCATGGCCTCTCTCCCACCCTAGCAAGAATTGTCCCGCGCGAGCAACGTAAAGACTATGAGCACGGTCCGGGTGTTGGTAGGTACAAGGAAGGGTGCCTTCATCCTGGCGGCGGACGGCAAGCGACAGCGCTGGGACGTGCGCGGCCCGTTCTTCGCCGGCTGGGAGATCTACCATATGAAGGGGTCGCCCGCCGACCCCAATCGGTTATACGCGTCGCAGACGAGCGCTTGGTTCGGGCAGATCATCCAGCGCTCCTGTGACGGCGGCGCTTCGTGGGAGGCGCCCGGCGGCGGCCCCGAGAAATCCGCCGATGGGATGCCACGGGGCGAGAGCAACAAATTCGCCTACGACACGACGCCCCCGACCGGCAAGCCCCTCACGACGCATCAGTGGTACGATGGCACGCAGCACCCCTGGGAGTTCAAGCGGGTGTGGCATCTCGAGCCCTCCCTGTCCGACCCCGACGTCGTGTACGCGGGCGTGGAAGACGCCGCCCTGTTCCGCTCGAGCGACGGTGGCACGACGTGGCAGGAGCTGGCTGGGCTACGCGGCCACGGCAGTGGTCCGCAGTGGCAACCGGGAGCCGGCGGGATGTGTCTGCACACGATCCTGCTCGATCCCAGCGACCCGCGCCGCATGTTCGTGGCGATCTCGGCTGCGGGGGCATTCAAGACCGAGGACGCGGGCGCGACGTGGCGGCCGATCAACCGGGGCCTCCAGTCCAAGTACATCCCCAATCCGGCGGCCGAGGTGGGGCATTGCGTGCATCGCCTCGCGCTGAATCGCGCGCGTCCCCGCGTGCTGTTCATGCAGAAGCACTGGGACGTCATGCGCTCGGACGACGCCGGCGAATCGTGGCGGGAAGTGAGCGGCAATCTGCCGACCGACTTCGGCTTTGTCATCGACGTGCACGCGCACGAGCCCGACACGATCTACGTGGTCCCGATCAAGAGCGACTCGGAGCACTATCCGCTCGATGGCCAGCTGCGGGTCTACCGCAGTCGCGGCGGGGGCGGCGAGTGGGAGGCGCTGACCAAGGGCCTGCCGCAGCGCGACTGCTATGTCAACGTGCTGCGCGATGCGATGGCTGTGGACTCGCTCGATCGGTGCGGCGTGTACTTCGGGACGACGGGCGGGCAGGTGTACGCGTCCGCCGACAGCGGCGACACCTGGAACGCGATCGTACGCGACCTGCCGCCGGTGCTATCGGTCGAGGTCCAGACGTTGCCGTGATCCGCGTGGAGCTGCCGCCGCATCTGCAAACGTTGGCGCGCGTGGGGGGAGAGGTGATCCTCGAGGTCTCGGGGCCAGTCACCCCGCGCGCGGTCCTGGATGCGCTCGAGGCACGCTATCCCGTGCTACGCGGCACGATCCGCGATCATGTGACGCTGCAGCGGCGCCCGTTCGTAAGGGTTTTCGCGTGCGCGCGCGACTGGTCGCATGAGCCGCCGGATAGTCCGTTGCCCGCGGCCATCGCGTCGGGCGCGGAGCCGCTGCTCGTCGTCGGGGCTATCGCGGGGGGATAGTCAGCTCGACGTGGTCTCCCGGTTGCACCGAGATCGTCTCGGTGCGCGGGTTGGTACGCCCCCCGATCGGATGGACTTCGAATTGGAGTGGGGAGCCTCGCACGATGTAGGCGGGGATCGTGAACACCTGAGAGGAGAGCCCCGTGACCGTGCCGAGCCGGATCCGTTGACCACCCTGCAACACGTAGACATTCATGTCGAGGAAGTTCTGATTCTGCACCTTCACGGTGGTCTGCGGTTGCGGTTCGGGCGGACCCGAGTTCACGGCATGGTGGCACCCCGCGCTGAGCACCGCCACGGCTAGTAGTGCGCGTCCCATAGGTGATACAATATGCTCGAACACATGAGGGGGGACCACTTGCACAGATCACTGCTGCTGTCCATCAACGCACTCTGCGCCTCGATCGTTTCGGCGCAGGCACCTGCGACGCAAAGCACGCTCTCAGTGCATTGGGAGGAACTGACGGCGGCTGATTTCACGGGCGCCATCACGCGCGCGCAGGGTACGTGCCTGCTGCCAATCGGCATCATGGAAAAGCATGGGCCGCATCTCCCGTTGGGCAACGATCTGCTCAACGTGCGCTACGTGGCGCTCAATGCCGCCCAGCAGGAATACGCCGTCGTGTTTCCCGAGTACTATTTCGGACAAATCTTTGAAGCGAAACATCAACCGGGCACGGTGGCCTACAGCCGCCGCCTGCAGCTCGAATTGCTGCAGGAAACGACCGACGAGATGGCACGGAATGGCTGCAAGAAGATCATCATCGTGAACGGGCACGGCGGCAACAACAGCCTGCTCCCCTACTTTGCGCAGACGCAGCTCGATACGCCGCACGACTACGTCGTGTACGTGCTGGGCATCATGCGCAGCGGGCAGGGCGAGCCAAAACACAAATCGAACCCCGCGACGGACATGCACGCCGGCGAAAGTGAAACGTCCGTGAGCATGATCGCGCGGCCCGACCTCGTGCATCTGGATCGTGCGCCGCAGGAATCGGGCGCCGACCAGGCGCGCTTGAAGCTGCCGGACGGGCTCTACACCGGCATCTGGTGGTACGCGCGGTTCCCCAATCACTATGCCGGCGAGGGTGCGGTCGCGTCGCGTGAGCTCGGCGAGTTCGAGACGAAGAACTGGATCAATGGGATCGTGCGGGCGATCCAGGCGGTGAAGGCGGATTCGCAGAGCCTGCGCTTGCAGAATGAATTCTACGAGCGGAGCAAGCATCCGCTGGAGACGCCGCAGTAGCAGCGGCTCCACCGTGAGCCTGAAATCAATAGCCGGGATTCTGCGTTATGGTCCCGCCTGATTTATCAATTTCACCCTGTGGAATTGGATAGAGGTAGTTGAAGTCCTGGAAATTCTTTCCGAGAGCGGTCAAGACCTGTTTAGCGATCGCCCATCTCTTCAGATCGTTGAACCGCTGCGATTCGAAACCCAGTTCTACTCTTCTTTCGTGCATTAACCAGCCCATGATCTCGTTTTTATCGACGGAGGCAACGCTTCTGTCAGGCAGGGTACCAGGCGGTGGCAAAGCACCGCCGACCGTTACACTCGTCCGCGCGCGGTTTCTGATCGTATTGATGATGGCAATTGCCTCGGGATAATTGCCGGTTTCATTGTACGCCTCGGCTTTCCACAGCAATACGTCTGCGAGACGAATATAGATCTTGTTGCTTGGCGCATCGTCATTGCCCTTATCCGTCGTATTCGTCGCCCCCAATAACTTGTAAACAGCTTTATCGGTCACGTTTACCGTGTACAGCAACCTGGGGTCGTCAGTTTCAAATTCGGCGAGAAAATTGTCGGTCGGAGCGATAAAGCCCCAGTCCAGAGGGGCGCACAGTCCGTTTCCCTTTCTCGGCGTTTGCAGGGACTGGTGATCGTAATCGAAAATGACTTCCGTCTCGGTGGCTTCCTTCGCGACATCGAAGCTGTCGAAATAGTTGGCGTTCAAACTGTAGAAATTCAGGCCCTCCAATTCGGTCACGATAGTGATGACATCCGTCCATTGTTGGTTGTAGAGCGCCACTTTGGCCTGCAAGGCCAGGACAGCTCCCTTGGACGCCCGCCACGGTTCCGCGGGATCGGAGTATTTGCTGTTTGGCAATAGTGTCTTTGCCTGGGCCAAGTCTGCAGAAATCTGTGCGTACACTTTGTCCCTTGGTTCTCTCTTCGCCACACTGTAGGCTTCGTCAAAACTTGAAAGTGGCTTCAGCACCAAGGGTACACCGCCGAAGTTGTTTACCAGATCGAAATAGTAAAACGCCCGCAGAAAATAGACCTCGCCCAGCAGCCTGTCTTTCAAGGCCGGATCGATGCCGATTTTTGCGGTGATTGCGGCATCGGTCAAATAACTGATGGCCAGATTGGTCCGCGATATCCCCTCGTAGTCGTAGCTCCACTGACCATTAAACGCCTGGTTGGAGGCGGTGAAGTTGAAGCTTTGGACCTGATCCATCCATGCCTGGTCGCCATCGGGGTTCCATTTCTTTTTTACATCATCCGAAGCGATGTCGTCCACGATGAAATCGTTTCTGAACACCGTGCCCAAATCCCATCTCCATTCGCCCAGCAGATTGAGTGTACTGGCAAGCATCTGATAGGACGATGTCACCGACACCTTGACGGAGTTCAAGGTCGGGTCGGTGCTGATCTGCCCCGGCGTAAGCAAACCGATAGGATCTTTGTGTAAGTCGCAGCTTACCAGTGACATGACCAGGACCGCTGCAGCTGCCTTGAATCTCGTGTTCATGATTGCTCCTACCGGTTTATGACCTCTGAATAGATCGCTTAAAATGTCGTGTTGATTCCGAACAGGAATGCCGTCGCCTGCGGATAGGTGCCCCTGTCCAGGATGTCGGTGGATTCCGGATCCAATCCCGAGTAGTTGGTGATGGTAAAAAGATTCTGGGCGGATACGTACAGGCGCCGGCTCGGTCCCAGGGAATATCCGATCTCGAGGTTTTTCAGACGAAAATACGACGCATCCTCCACAAAGATGCTCGATTTCTTGCTGCTGCCATTGTCGTTGAAGGTCGTGCGGGGAATGGTGTTACTGGTGCCTTCGCCATGCCAGGCCCCCAACACTGCGACGCTATGGTTGAAGGGACGGCTGTCGTAATCCGTTATTTGTTTGGCATCGTTGTACTTGTCGACTCCCCCTACGCCCTGAAAGAACACCGACACACTGAGACGGCGATAGCCGCCGGATAAGGTCAAACCGTAAGTAAGTTTCGGAATTGAATTGCCGATGAACGTCCGGTCGTTATCGTTGATTTTTCCATCGCCATTCAAGTCCTTGAATCGTATGTCGCCCGGCTTGTCTGGAGGATTCACCGTTCCAAATAAATGGGTGTTGATTTCATTTTGATTCTGATAAATGCCTTCCATCACGTAACCATAGAATGCGCCGAGCGGATGCCCCACTTCTGTCTTGTACACGTCCCCTATGATATTCGGCAAATTGGGGTGTAATTTCTCCACCCGATTCGTTACCGTGCCCGCATTCGCGGTGATGCCATATGAGAGCGGTCCCCGGGTGTCGGTGAAATTGAGAGCGACTTCAAAACCCTTGTTGCTTACTTCACCCGCGTTGACGATAGTCGGAGAAACATTCCCTACTATCGATGGCAACGAAATGGGTAACAGGATGTCGGAAGTCTTTTTCGCAAAGTAATCCAGGGAGAGATAGAGCTTATTGTTCAGCACTCCCACGTCCACTCCAATATCCTTCTGTGAAGTAGTCTCCCATTTCAGATCGGGATTGCCGTAGCGCGAAACGAGAAACTGGTCTCCCTGCCTGCGGAGCAATGTCAGGAACGCGTAGTTGTCAATCTCCTGGTTGCCCAATGTGCCGGTGCTGGCTCTCAGTTTCAGGTCAGAGATCCATCCGACATTCTGCATGAATCGCTCATTGGACATTCTCCAGCCTACGGAAACCGAAGGGAAATACCCCCATTGATGGCTGACGGCGAATCTGGAAGAAGCATCTGCCCTGAGATTGGCCGTAATCATGTACCGCGTATCAAACACGTACGTTGCCGAGCCGAATAGGGAGAAAAGTCTCCATTCAGATCCGGAACCTCCGGTGTTTTGATCTAGTGTTCCACCATAGTCGAGATACTGGAAGTTGTCCCTGACATAGTCGAATCGCTGTCTCGATCCAACAATCGAAGACGCATAGTTGGTGATGTACTCGCTGCCTGCCAGCGCGCTGATCTCATGCCGTTGCAGCTGCTTGCTGTAATTCAGGGTGTTGTTCCAGGTGATGGTCGTTTCCTGCCCTCGGTCTTCGTTCAACCCGGTGGGACGATTTTGACGACCGGTTCCCTGATCTAACGCACTCCCTCCGCCGTTATCATCGCCGAAGTTCTGGTTAAAAGCCTTGTTGTGTCTCAAGTTCAAATCGACTCCGAGGTTGCTCTTGAATCTCAGGGCCGATGACACGGCGTATTCGGCGTAAATACTGCCGAACGTTTTGAAGTTGTTTCTCTTGTCATTGGTGAAATACGCCAGGGCCACGGGGTTGGCGCCGAACTCGTAGTGATTGTTGCTGTTATCCCAGGGCGTTGCGAAAAACGGTAAATCGGTGAATGGGTCGCTCGCCGAATACGTGGGATCATTGGGATCCTTGTACACCGGTATCACGGGAGGTCTGATCAGGGCGTGACGGATGACGCCCGGTGCATCTCCCTTTGAGGAAAGCTTGTCCTGCAGGGCATAGGAGAACAGGAGGTTGGTTCCAATGTTGAAGCGATCACTCACGCCGGCATTGATGTTCGTCCTGAAATCGAGGCGCTGATACCTGTCATTCGCGTAAACGACGATGCCATCCTGCTGGTTGAATCCCCCCGACATGAGGTATTGGACCCTGTCATTACCTCCACGCGCGGTGAGCTGCACGTTTTGCGTTTTTCCCGTGGTGAATAACTCGTGCAGCCAATCGGTATTGGCCAAATCGGTCCGGCTCTTGTCCACCGTATACGGGTTTGTGCCGGTAAAACCGGAGTTGTTCCAGGCTTCCTCCATCTTATTCATGTACTGCGTGGCATTCAGCATGGTCGGGAGATTGGTCGCCCGCTGAATCCCGGAATAGGAGTTAAGCTCGACCGTGGATTTCCCGCTCGCTCCACGCCTGGTCGTAATCACGATTACGCCTGCAGAAGCCCTGGAGCCATAAATAGCGGCAGCAGAAGCATCCTTGAGCACGGTCATGGACTGCACATCCGCGGGATTCAGAAACGCGATATCGCGGCTGGGGACTCCGTCTACGATGAAGAGCGGGCTGTTGTTACCGATCGTCCCTTCACCACGGATACGAATGTTGATTTCGTCTCCCGGCGCACCGGTACTTTGTGTAACCGTCAGACCGGCAACTTGCCCTTGCAGCACCTGCGCCACATCGGGAACCCTTCGAGTCTCCAGGTCTGCCATGTCCACAGTGGCAACGGCGCCCGTGATGTCCGCTCTCCGTTGGCTGGTGTATCCCATGACCACGATTTCATCGAGAACCGTCGCGCCTTTCTCGAGCGCCAGCGTCACCGACACCGTCGATCCCTCGGACACGTTGACGACTACCGGTACTGACTGGTAGCCGATCCGGCGCACACGAAGCGTGTGCGTTCCAGCGGGGACGCCGACGATCGAAAACCTACCGTCCTCACGCGTGATCGCCTCCAGTCCGGTGCCTTCGACCACGACATGGACGCCGGCGAGCGGTTCTCGACTCGCGCTGTCGATGACCTGCCCGGTGATGGTACCTGTGGGCTGCTGCGCGCCGACGGGAGTGAAAGACGCCGCGGCGCACCAGAGAGCACCGGCAAGCGAGAGCAGGAGGCGACGGAGCACTACCATGAGCGATGACCTCCACAGGATCGGGACTGTGATGCAGTCCCCTCTCTCACGCCCGCGCAAAGGGAGGGAATTGTGGGGTGACAGACGATCCACCCCGAAACATGAGAAGTCAAGCAAGGTCGGTACGCCGCCCCTCGCCCCACCAATGCCGCGAAGGGTCCGCGACGCTGCCATAGCGCGCCAGCGCCGCGTCCACGCGCTCGTTCACGGGCGGATGGCGATCGGCAACCTGGCCGCCCGCGGCCACGAGCGTCTCGATGATCGTGACGTAGAGATCCGGGTCGCCGCCATGCCCGGCGCGCCACACTGCTGCTCCCACCATGTCGCTCTGATATTGCGTGCGCACGCCGGGGCGGGCGCCCCGCTCGAGCAGCAATTTGATCACGCCGAGATGGCCACTCAGGATCGCATAGAAGAGCGCCGTCTCGCCGTCTCCCGTGTGCGCGTCCACCTCGAGCCCGCGATCCAGCAGGAATTGCACGACAGTCGCGTTGTCGTACGCCGCCGCGTATCGCAGCGCCATTTCGCGCGCCGGTTTGTCGGCCGCGTCGAACAAACCCTCGACGACGTCGAGCCGTCCCACTCCCGCCGCGGCTACCAGATCGAGCCGCGCGCCGCGATCCGCGAGATATCGCGCGGCCTCCGGACATCCATTCGCGAGGCATGCAAAGACAGCGCCATGCGCATTGCCGGCGAGATTGGGGTGCTCCATCTGCGCGCCATGGTCGAGCAGTAGCTGCATGAGCGGATTCTGCACTCCCGCCGCACGCGGGTGCGCGCTCGTCGCGACCAGCCCCAGCGTCGTGCAGCCGCCGCCGTACACATTCGCCTCGGCGTCGACTTCGGCGCCGGCCTCGAGGAGCATCTCGGTAATGCGCACGATGTTCTTGGGCGTCTTCTGGCGATATCCCTCGACCCCGTTGGCGGAGACATAGTGCAGCAGCGTGGCGCGGTGCTCGCGCTCCGAGCGTGCGCGGATCAGGTCCGGCCGCTCGCGCAGCAGCCGCCGCAGCGTCTCCTCATCGCCGTCCACGATCGCCTGGGCGGCGGTCTCGTACGGGGCGCCGGCGTGTGTGATTGCATCGAGGTGCGCGCCGAACTTCGGCCAGCTGTCGAATCCGTGGGCGCGGGCGATCACGAACTGCGCGTCGGCCAGCACGCAGGAGCGTTTGCCGCCGGTCATCGCGCGGACCGCGAACTCCTCGACCTGATGGGCCGCCCGATCTCGATGTCGCTGATCGGCACCGGGAAGTAACGACGCGATCCAGCGATCCGTCCACGCGCCGATCGCGCGCGGGTCGCCTGCGGTGCAGGCTTTCACGAGATCCTTAGCGAGTTTGCGGTACTGCTCGAGACTGGGGCGGGCGGGAAGGGGCAGGGCATCCTGCGGATTCGGAAACACACGACGCTCCTTTCAGTGCACGCCCGGAGTCCGCACATATCGGGCTGAAAGAAGGTTCGCCATGTGCTGTACTGCTCAGGGTGGGCACGGCCCTTTCCGCGGACTGGATGCGCCCCTTGCGCTATGAGAAGACTAGCTTGTCTGCGAGACTTCGTCCATGACGCGGGCCCACGCTGACGCACATAGTGGAGGCCGTATGACTCGCGCCGCATTGCTCCTCGTGGCCCTCGGTCTGTCCTGCCACCCGTCGGGGCCTGGTGGTCCCGCCCCGCAGCCCGACGGTGGTGTCGCGATCCGTGTCAACCAGCTCGGCTACGAACCCGACGCGCCCAAAGTGGCCGTCGTGTGCGCGCTCACGCCGCGCGCGATCACCAGCTTCCGCATCGTGGACGAGCGCAAGCGGACGGTCTTCGGTCCGCGCGCCGCGGACGCGGCCGGATCGTTCGGGCCGTGTGCGGCCACGTATCGGCTCGACTTTGGGGCGCTGCGACGGGCCGGCGTCTATCGCATCGTCGCGGCGGGGGTGACGTCGCCGCCGGTGCGGATCGCGGACGATGTCTACCGCGGCGCCGCGGACTCGCTCCTCGCTTATCTGCGCGAGCAGCGCTCCGGATACAACCCTGTCTTCCGCGACTCCGTACACGCGCACAGCGACGGCGTGCTCGTGGATCATCCGACCCGCACCGGTGAGTTCATTCCCGTGAGCGGTGGATGGGCCGACGCGTCGGACTATCTGCAGTACGGCGCCACCACGGCGCACGCGACGACCATGTTGCTGCTCGCCTACCGCGATCATCCGGAGGCGTTTGCCGATCGGTTTCAGGCGAATGGTCTTCCCGGCGCGAACGGCATCCCCGATGTGCTCGATGAAGCACGCTGGGGACTCGCATGGCTGCTCAAGATGTATCCGGAAGACGATCTGCTCCTGAACCAGCTGGCGGACGATCGCGATCATACCTTCTGGGACCTGCCGGTCAACGATTCGGCGGACTACGGCTGGGGACGGGGCGGCAAGCGCCCGGTGTACCCGTGCACCGGGAAACCGCAGGGACTGTTCGAGAACAAGAACCGCTCCACCGGCCTCGCGTCGACGGCGGGGAAGTACGCGGCGGCCTTTGCGCTTGGCGCCGGGGCGTTCACGGGTCGCGACAGCGTGTTCGCCCAGCGGCTCGCCGAGCGGGCGCGAGCGGTGTACGCGCTCGGCGCCGAACACCCCGGCGTTTGTCAGACAGCACCCGCCCGGTCGCCGTACTTCTACGAAGAGGACAACTGGACCGACGACATGGAGCTCGGCGCCGTCGAGCTCTATGGGCTGACGGGCGAGCGGACGTATTTCGACGCGGCGCTCCGATACGCCGCGCAGGAGCCGGTGACTCCATGGATGGGACAGGACACCGCGCGCCACTACCAGTGGTTCCCATGGCACAACAACGGCCACTACGAGATCTGGCGGGCGGGGTCCGATAGCGCGAAGCGACTCGTCGCCGAGTACTACCGCCGCGGGCTCGAAGCGGTGGCCGGCCGCGCCCGCAACGGGTTCAGGATCGGCATTCCTTTCATCTGGTGTTCGAACAATCTGCTCGCCTCGTTCGCCACGCAGGCCACGTTCTATCGACGCATGACCGGCGACTCGACCTACCTCGAGTACGAGACCGCGGCGCTCGACTGGTTGTTCGGCACCAATCCGTGGGGCGTCTCTATGATCATCGGTCTTGGCGACAACTATCCGCGGACGCCCCACTCGGTCGTCGCGCAACAGCTACATCTGCAGCTCACGGGCGGGCTGGTGGATGGTCCCGTCTATCGTTCGATCTTCCAGAATCTGCGCGGGATTCGTCTGCTCGAGCGGGACGAGTACGCCCCGTTCAACACCGGCTTCATTGTCTATCACGACGACGTGGGGGATTATTCCACGAACGAGCCGATCATGGATGGCACCGCGAACCTGGCCTACATCCTCGCGTCACGCTAACGCACTCGTTGGCTCACCGCCAAGATGTTGCCCTCCGTGTCCTTGAACCACGCGGTTCGCGCCCCGCCGCCGCTCGCGATGCTGTTCACCGTCTTCAACCCCGGCAGATCGTACTCTTCGAATATCACCCCTTTCGCCTTGAGCTCGGCGACTTCCGCCTCGACGTCCACGACGGTCCAGAATGCCGTGCTCGCCTTCGATGTGCCTGCGCCTGCTGATTTGTACATAAACGCCCACGAACCGTTGCCGCACTCGTAGATCACTCCTCCCGCGTACTCTTCCTTGACGCGAAGTCCCAGTTTGCCTTCGTAGAATTTGCGAGCGCGAGGCATGTTCGTCACCGGTATATACGGAACAATCGCGGCATCCCTAAGCATCACGCCCTCCCTTTTTGCTCGTAACGGGTGCCTGCCAACTGGCTGACATGCGCGTCTTCCCGCGGCTCGTCCGGTATCCGAACTCCCCGTGTGAAGGCCCACCGGATTACCCACGGCAGGCATTTCTCAAAAGCTATTCGCCGTGTCTTGATAGCAGGACGATGGGCTCGAGCGTGCGGGCGCGCCACGCCGGAAGGCTCACGCCAAGAGCGGTTACGCCGACGACGAGGAGAGCAACCTGTAGTTCTCCGGTCAAGTCAAATACGTTGACGCCACCGCTTACCGCTGACAGTGGTCCCGCGGTCAGTTCAGCAACCAGCACGCCGAGTACCAGACCAGCCGCGACCACACCCGACGTACGGTAGACGACGTGCTTGAGCACGTCCCAGCGCCGGCTCCCGACGCAACGATGGATCGCAAGCTCCGGTAACATGCCACCAACCCATATGGACATGGAAAAGGCGATCCCGAGGAGGGCGACGAACACCACGGAGGCGCTGCCAAGCAGCAGCGCCGTTCCAAACCAACGGATCGGCGCAGCGTTCATTGCGCGCCACCGCTCCTCCGGCATTGATCCCTTGAGACTGCCAACGGGCAACCAGGATGGAACGGATGACCAGTCGATGCGTCGATGCGGCCGCGCAAGGAAGTCGACTGATGTTGGGGGAAGCTGCAGGACGCTTGCGTAGACCGAGTGCCCCGGCTGTAGTGCACCTCCCAGGCCCGCGAGCTTTCGATCCGTAACAACTCCGACGACGGTAAAGATGTCGTCGTCCCCTTGCCCCAAGTGAATACGGCGTCCAATTGCCTCGCCGTTTTGACAGTGTTCCCGCGCCAGCCCTTGGCTCACCACTGCCACGCGCTTGGCTTTCCAGTTGTCCTTGTCGGTGATCCATCGACCTTCAATCAATTGCGTGTTCAACGCCCGAAACGTGTCGGCACTCACGATGCTCAGGGATACAGCGACCGGCCTCAGTGGAGTTGCGATCCCTCCCTGGTAGCAGGCACCGCACTCGATGATGGTCATATTGACCGTCCCGAGCCCCTCCAGGGCACCGGGGCTGCTGAGGCTCGCGACATCGAACAGGTCTGACAGCCCGGCGCCTTGGATGAGCTCGAGGAGTTGGCGCGAACGTTCCGCGGGTGATGTGGGGATCTCCAGCTGGAACACCCGACCCTCTCGTTCCCCCGCGGTAACACCACCGGCCAGGGAGAGGGCTTCCTGCTTCACTTGCCTGGCTTGAACCAGGACGGTGAAACAGCTGGCGAGTTGGAGAGCACATATTGCAGGAGCCAGCAGGGGTGCCAACGGTGGTAAAGCAGGCCGCATTGCTCCCAGCGACTTGAGCGGTAGCAGTACGCCGAGCACGATCGTTAACCCGATGGCAACGAGAAGCCAGGACGGGCCGAGCAATCCCGGCGCATCGACCGTGCCCGGCCACGTGCTCGTCGCGAACCGAAGGGCCATGAGGCCGAGCACTGATCCCAAAACCACAACGGCAAGTGCCATCAGACCACCTTCGTAGAGCCCGTCAAGCAGCAGTCGCTTGCGCGAAGCCCCCACAGCTCGACGTACGAGGATCTCGTTCCTTCGGCTCGATGCCCTGGCGAAGGACAAGACCAATAGCGCGCAGAAGGTGACGACCAGTGACCCGGCGGCCAGCAGATCATTCAACCTGCTCAGAGTCACGATTCCACGTTCCTGAGTTGCAGAGGGCGCTATCACCGGTTCTATGAGGCGAATGGGCAGTTCAGCGGACGGCAGTGGTTGGATGTGGAGGCGTCGACTGCCGATGGCCAGCGGGGCCCAGGCGCTCGCGATGCAAATTGTAGCGATGACGACTATGAGCAGCGCGGATTTCCCGTGCGACATCGAGCCTCCGGCGGAATCGTTAGATTATGGTCTCTGGGCTATCCTGACAACTAACGAAGGAGCCGGCCTGTGTTGGCTGATCTGAGTATCTGGCACATTCTGATTCTCGTCGCCGTCATCACGCTGCTCTTCGGCACGAAGCGTATTCCGGAGATCGGGGCGTCGATCGGCAAAGGGATTCAGGCGTTCAAGCGCGGGCTGAGCGACGCGACCGCGAGCGAGGACACGCTGCCCCCGCCGCCTTCCACGCGACCCGAGCAGCCGTCCGTACCTCCCACGAGCGGCGCGCCGAAGCGACTCAGCGAATAGCTCGCGCTCCACAGACGGCGACCCCCTGAACGTCATTCAGGGGGTCGCGGGTTGTGAGTCGTGTTGTGATTCTGCTCAGGCGTTCAACGCCTTCTGCGGCGTGAGTTCCACCTGGATCAAATGCGGCTTGGCCGTCTCGGCCTTCGGCAGCGTGATCGTCAGCACGCCGAGGTCGTAGGTCGCCTTGATCTTTTTGGGATCGATCGAGGCCGACAACCTGAAGGTCCGCTCGAAGGCGCCATAGGTCCGCTCATAGCGATGGACCTTCTCGGCCTTCTCCTCCGCCACCTGGTCCTTCGTGCCCCTGATCGTCAGCAGGTTGCCCTCGACCGAGATCTTCACGTCCTCGGGCCTCACCCCGGGTACCTCCGCCACCAGGCGGATGACATCGGGCTCTTCGAAGATGTCCACCAGCGGCAGCCAGGCGGTCGTGGCGGCCTCGGGTACAGGCCACTCGGACGCGCGTAACAGCTCGCCGTTGAAAGTCCGGCCGATTCGGTGTTCCAGCTGATGCAACAGATCCAGCATCGGGTCCCTCGTCATAATACCGACCATATGTTCCTCTTTGCTCTTATGAGTCGACTGCAGCTAACTAGCGTGCGTGCTAACTCCTCAATATACGGCAGTTGTACTAAGTTTGTCAAGTTACTCGTCAGAAAGTGCATTGCACTTCACAAATATAGTTAAGCAATTGGGGTGTCGCGCGAGCCGCCACGACCCACATTGCGCGCGAGCTTGGCCAGCTGCTGGCGCGCCATGCCGAGGCTCGCGCGTTCTCGATCGAGCACGAGATGCACGAAGACGTCCTCGCCGGGGCCGAGGAGGCGCATCACGTGATACTGTGTGTCCACCGTGATCATGATGTCGTCGATGGCGTCGCGCAGCCGGAGTGCCGCCTGCACGAGCTCCTGGCCGATCTTCGCCACCCGCGTCATGTCGAGCCCGCGTCCCACCGCGACTTGCCCAAGGACCGCCCCGTTCGTCGCGTGCACGAGCGCGGCGCCGATGGCGCCGTCAATCTTGAGCACGTCCGCGAGAATCGTCTCTGCGTCGAGGTCCTGCTGCGGTGCCGTCGGGACAGTGCGCGGCTCCGCGACGCTCGACCGCGCTGATTCGTCGAGCAGCCGCGCGGCCTCCATCAGCACGTGCTGCAGCGGCTCCCGCACGGTGCGCTGCCGCGCCCGCCGCTTGTAAAAGATCTCGACCGCGGGGTCGGGCCAGCCCAGGATTTCGTAGGCCGCCTCCAGACCATCGAGCAAGCGGGTGTGCGCGTGCACAAACGCCCCTTCATCGAAGTACAAGCGGCCCTCACGCTTTGACGCCTCGACCAGGACGAGACCGCTCTTGCGCTCCACCTCGAGCAGCTGCAGCAGGCCGAACAGCGTGATGCCCGAGATACGACCGACGGCCTTGGGATCGAGCACGCGCTGCAGCTCGTCCGCCAGCAACACCACGTCCACCGGCTTCGAGAAGACGGCCGCGATTCCGTACGTCTGCAGCCGCTGCCGCAGGTCCGCATGGATCTGCTGGCCGGTCATCACTGCGACGGGCAGCCGAATCTCCTTTTCAAAGAGCTCGGCGAGCAGCGTGAGACCATCCATGACGGGCATCTGGAGATCGGTGAGGATGGCGTCCACGTGCTCCGTGGCGAGCAGCTCGAGCGCGCGGCGCCCGTGCTCGGCCGGGATGACGGTGAATCCGCCGGCGCGATTGAGCGCGCGGCTCAAAGCACCGCGCACGAAATCGTCATCGTCCACGAGGAGAAGGTTCGACATCGGCTGGCGGACCTACTTCAAGCTTCGCGCTTGCGCCGCGTCTTCCTCTCTTCCGGGGGCTCCGCGACGGTCGCGGCAACGACCACCTGGTTACGACCCGCAGTCTTCGCTTTGTACATGGCAGCGTCGGCGGTGGCAATTAGCTCCTCTGGGGTGTCGCCACCGTCGGGATACTCGGCCACGCCGATACTCAGCGTGAGCTTCCCCTGACCGAGGTCTTGCTCGGCCACACGGGCGCGGATGCGCTCCGCGACGAGCGTGGCCGTCGCCATGTTCGCCTCGAGCAACATCACGACGAACTCCTCGCCACCATAGCGCGCCACGCAGTCCACCTGCCGCGTCGTCTTGCGGAATACTTCCGCGATCTTCACGAGCGCAGCGTCACCCGCGAGGTGTCCATGCGTGTCGTTGTACTGCTTGAACTTATCGACATCCGCGAGCAATACCGAGAACGCACGCCGTAGCCGTCGCGACCGCTGCACTTCGCTGGCGAGCGTTCCCATGAGGTGCCGGCGGTTGTAGAGCCCGGTCAGGGAATCGGTCAGGGAGAGCTTCTCCAGCTCGCTCTGACTGTCGCGCTCGCGCAGTCGCGACATGACCGTGTTGAACGCCCGCGTGAGATACCCGACCTCTCCTTCGCCGCCCGCCGGTAGCTCGACCGACAGGTCGCCGGCCGACACGCGTGCGGCGGCGTCGGTGAGGCGCGTGAGAGGACGAGTGATGAACAGGCCAACGACGGACGCCACCAGGCCGACTCCGATGAGCAGCGTCGCGAGGAGGAGCAACGTCTGGAATCGCAAGGCGCCGGCCTCACGCGCGGCCGCGCCCCGCGGCGTCTCGGCAATGGCGGCCCAGCGCACCTGGGGAATACGCCGGAGCACCGCGACAACCTCACGTCCCCGGGGACGCGACTGTACGACGCTCTGGCCTTCTCGTTCGGTCAGCTCTCGCGTGGTCGCTTCAGGCAGGGTCGTCTTCATCAGGTCAGCCGAGTTTCCCGCTGAACTGATGACCACGCGACCTTGCTCGGTGACAATGTAGACCTCTCGCGACCCGTTCTGGGACAACTGCTCCAACATGTTCGTCAGGCTGTCCAGATTGACCTTCGCGACCAACGCGCCCAGGAATAACCCGTCGTCCTGGCGGATCGGCACGACGAGCAGCACCGCGGCCTTACCGACGCCCGCATCCCAAAAGGGCTCGCCCACGAGCGCATCGCGTGTGCGCAAGGTGTTGAAGCGGTCTGGTGAGACGCGCACGCCCGTGCGGCTACCTGTGCTCGTCAGTAGCACCCCGTCCTTGCCGACGATCGCGAGCCCATCGTGAGCCGGCAGGTTCTGGCGCACCGAGGCGAGGTAATCGCGCAGGCGATCGATGGCTTGCTGCCCGCCGCGACCCGAGGCTCTAGCCAAATTGTCGGACACGACATACGGGTTCGCCCGCAGGCGCAAATCATACAGACGCTGATCGACCCACACGCTCGTCTCGCGTGCGACGTCCGACGTCAGGGCGCGCAGCTCGGTGCCGGCGCGATCGCTGAGCGAGCGCCGGCTCCGGCCGTACAGCATCATGGTCATCGCGACGGTCGACAGGAGCGTTGCTAACACCGCGAAGGCCACGAACTTGGCCCTCATGGTGTCGAGCCGTAACGCATGCAGCGACCGAACGACGGCTTTTTCCCAAGCGCTCATTGGCAATCGCCTGAAAGGACACAGCAACATTCACTTTCGGCGCGTGGCCGCAAGAGTCGTCTAACCCGTCTCCTGCCATCGTCTTGCCTGACGGAGGGGCAGATCCCCTACCGATTGATCCAGTACGACAGCTTCACCAGGAAGCTGTTGTCCGGCCGCAAGTTGAACAGGTCGTTCAAGTCGCCACCGAAATCGCTCGTCCCCTCGGCTCCGGCGAACGCCGACCGGCCCTGGCTCCAGACGACGAACAGCGTGGACCCCGGCCGGTACTCCCACCGGAAGACGACGTTCGAGCGGAACTGCTTGAAGTTGAACCCGGTGATGTGATTCGTGATGGATGTGTCGGTCACCGCCTGATAACGGTTCGTGTAGTCCTTCGCGCGCGGCGTGGCCGACAGCTCCCGAACAGTACCGTACGATCCCTTGGAGATGAACGGTTGGGCATAGACCTGGAGCGACATGGTCGCGGTGAACGGATAGGTGAACCGCGTCGTAATCGAGAAATCCTTGCGCTCGAGGTGCGCGAAGACGTAATGCGTCGCGCTGTCTGCGCCTGTCCACGGACCGAGTGGCTGGACGTCGCTGGTGGTGCGCCCGTAGCTGGGTGACAGCGCTGCCGTCACGCGCGACGCAAGCTTGAAGTCGATTTCCGGCGACACACTGGAGCGGCGCGAACGGCCGCCGTCGCCCCGGAACCAGTTGAACCAGAGATACGGCACGATCGCTTTGCGGTCGTCGCCCGCTATTCCCGCCCAGGGCGCGATATACGAATTCTGACGCACCGTGGGCCCGCCGCGCGCGCAGTCGTAGCAGTAGGTGGTGCCCAGTTGTCCGATGGTCCCACCGACGTGCAGCGACCACGTATTCAGGAATGTCGTGTGCGTGTTGGTATTGAACGCCCGTTCCTCCGGGAGTCCCGCCGTGGTCCAGTACTGCCACCAGTTGAGATTCCATTGGAAGCGTTGGTAGAACCGGCGTTTGTGGCGATCGAAGAACCCCGCCCAGGTGCTCCAGGCGATCTGATCGGCGCGCTGCAAGTACCCGAGGTCGTTGATCTCGAAGCCGGGGGACCGGCGCTCGACATTCGTTTGAAACAGGACGTTGCCCGCGACCTTGCCGAACTGCAGCATTTCGGCGTCGCCGCCGAGCGACGTCCGCGTCGAGTCGTACCGGAGCGCGTCGGGGCGCTGATAGTAGTGCGTCGCATCCTGCTGCGTCGCGGCGATCGCCTGCGCGGTCCCCGAGACTCGGCTGACGTCGACCGAACCCGAGAGCTCATAGCGGCCGCCGGGGAAGCGATGGCGGAAGTCCGCGGCGCCGACGTAGGCGCTCCTGTGCAAGTACGGCGAGCTCCACGAGTCGTTGTCGCGGTTCACGGCCGTGACGATGCCGCCCACGCTGGTCTCGCCACCCCGCAGATCCTGGCGCAAGCGGAGCGCGCCGTAGTTCGTGGTGGGCTCGATCGTCACGCCACCCACGCCTGTCTCGTGCGCCGTCACGGCGTCGATGGCCCCGATCGTCAGGCCGCCGGGGAGTCGCCCGGTCAGCTTGGCAGCGCCAAGGATCGTCGTAAATGCCGCGGAGGTGGTGTCGGCGTAGGTTCGGGCCAGCTCGGGGGCGCGTCCGATGCGCCGCGAATAGACCAGTCCCTCACCGGTCGAGCAGTCGTTGACCGCGGTGCAGTTGACGTTCCACTGGAATTGTCCCGCCCCCTGCACGAAGAACGGCCGCTGCTCGCGGAAGAACGTCTCGAACGCGGTGAGATTCAGCACGCCCGGATCGGCCTCGACTTGGCCGAAATCGGGATTGATCGTGGCGTCGAGCTTCAGGTTCGATGCCACGCGGTACTTCAGGTCGCCACCGACGGTCACGTCCTGCGTCCGCTCGATGCGGGTAGCCGCGAATTGCGAGACATTCTTGGTCACGAGATACGGCGCGGCCTCGAAGCGGCGCGGCGTCTCCAGGTCATTCAGGTCGACGATCTCGCCGAACTGCGAGACGAACCCTGCCTGTGACTGCCGGAACAGCGGCCAGCTTACGCGCTGCGAGTAGCGATACAGGTCGCGATCCACGGTGAAGCCGAAGGTATGACTGCGCTGGCTGCCATAGGACAGCTGCGACAGGGGAATCCGGAACTCCGCCGTCCAGCCGAGCGAGTCGATGCGCGTCGCGACGTCCCACACCGCGTCCCACGCGAAGTCCTCGTTGCCGTCGTTGTAGATCTGCGCGTCGAGCTTCACCCCGGACGGGTTGACGCCGAACTCGAAGCCGGTGCGGCGGTCGTGATAGGAATCGAGAAACAGCCAGATCATGTCCGAAGGGGTGAAGTAATCTCGGCGCGCGAGGACCGTGATGATGCTGTCGGGGTGTGGATCGAACGCCCGCACGAACACGTACAGGTTGGCCGCGTCATAGGCGATTTTCGCTTCGGTCGGCAGCTTGGGCGGTCCGCCCTCGCTGGGCCGCCACTCCTGGAACTCCGTGATCGGCGTTGCCGCGCGCCAGACGGGGTCGTCGTCCCGCCCGTCAATGGCGAGCTGCTCCCGCGCGCGCACGGCGGTGACGCGTTTCGGAATGGACAACGAATCCGGCGGGCGTGGCGGGTGATCTGGAGACTGACTGGCGATGGTGACGGCGGCAAGGAATGGCAAACCGAGCAGCATGCAGAGTCCCGGGTGGTTTCCTGGTTTGATGACGGAACCCCGCAAATGGTTGTTTCAGGGATTCACGCCTCGAAGGCCGCGCTGCACGAGGACGGCAATGCCGACCACGATAAGCACGCTGGCGATCGCGGTTACGCGCAGACCGGACGTGAAGGCGGTTCGCGCGGCGTCGAGCAACGCGGGGCCGCCGTCCGGCAGCTGGGCGGCCGCCGCCACGGCGCCCCCGAGCGTATCACGCGCCCCCTCGAGGACCGAACCCGCCATGGCGCGGCGATAGATCGCGGTCCCGATGCTGCCCAGGATCGCGATGCCCAGCGCTCCGCCGAATTCGGAGCAGGTCTCCGAGATCGCCGACGCTGCGCCCGCCCGCTCGGGGGGAGCGGCGCTGATGATGATGTCGTTGGCGAGCGTGAACACCGGAGACAGACCCAGCGAGAAGATGACGGTGCTCGCCACGACGACGGCGAGTGCAGACCCGCTGCCCACTCGAGCGAGCAGCGCGAACCCGATCGCCGCAACCGCGAGCCCGGCGGTCATCAACGACGCCGGATGGACGCGACGCGCGATCACCGGGGACACCATCGAGCCGACGACGAACCCTCCGGCGAACGGCATCGACCACAGCCCCGCCTGCATCGGCGACAGGCCACGCACCAGCTGCAAATACTGTGCGATAAAAACGTAGGTCCCGAACACCGCGAAGGTCGCAAGCAGATACGTGACGAGCGATGCGCTGAACGCGGGCGCTCGGAAGAGCCTCAGGTCGATCAGCGGGTCGGCGAGGCTCCGCTGCCGGCGGATGAACGCGGCGCCGATGGCCAAACCCGTGATGATCGAGAGTACCGGAAGCCACGTGATGCCATGGGCGGCGATCTGTTTGAGACCGTAAATCACCCCGAGCACCGCCGCCACCGACAGCACGGCGCTGGGCACGTCCGGTCGTCCCGCCGCGGGATCGCGGAACTCAGGCAACAGCAGCGGACCGAGTACCAGCACGAGCACCATCATCGGGACGCTGAGGAGAAATACCGACCCCCACCAGAAATGCTGCAACAGGAACCCGCCGAGCGGCGGGCCGATCACGGCACCGGCGGAATAGCTGGAGAGCCAGACCGCGATCGCGACCGAGCGCTGCTGTGCGTCGAGGAACATATTGCGAATGAGTGATAGGGTCGAAGGTGCCAGCGTGGCTCCCGCCAGGCCCAGCACCGCGCGTGCGGCGATCAGCATGGGGGCGCTGGTCGAGAATGCGGCAAACGCCGAGGCCACGCCGAACGCCGCCGCGCCGATCAGCAGGAGCCGGCGGCGGCCGATCCGGTCACCCAGCGTGCCCATGGTGATGAGCGATCCGGCGACGAAGAAACCGTAGATGTCGATGATCCACAGGAGCTGCGTGCTACTGGGTTTCAGGTCCGCGCCGAGCGACGGCACCGCGAGATTCAGCACCGTCAGGTCCATCGAGTAGAGGAGGCAGGGCAGGGCGATCACCCCGAGCCCGATCCATTCGCGGCGGCCCGCCCGTGTCATCGAGTCTTCGACCGCAGCCCCAGGAACTCGCCAAAGCGCTCGGCGGCACGCCGCACGAGCGTGCGCTCCGGCACCGTCAACGGCACGAGCAGATCGAGCTCGACCGCTACCGTTTTACTGACCGTACGCCGCCACCCGCCGACGATCTGGCCGCCCACGACTACCACGTGTCCCATGAGCGCGTCGACGGGGTGGTGCGAGAGGGTTCGGCGCAGCCGCTCGCTGAACGCCGAGCGATCTTTGAAGCCGACGAAAT
The DNA here is from genome assembly GCA_036505175.1 of Gemmatimonadales bacterium. GTDB lineage: Bacteria > Gemmatimonadota > Gemmatimonadetes > Gemmatimonadales > GWC2-71-9 > 20CM-2-65-7. Next base: position 186,447 of record DASXTV010000089.1, on the reverse strand, counting down.
ACTCGTCGTAGTTCGGCAGCAGATGCGCGACTCGCGCCGCGCGAGCGGCTGCGCGCGCCGTCGGCGCATGCCAGTAGTCACGGCGGCCTTCGTGCGTCTCACGCGCCAGGAACCCGGCGGCGGCTGCCACGCCACGCGCGGCGTCGGCAACGGTGAGACCCGACCACCAGGCGAAATCCTGAACCGTCGCGGGGCCGCGCGTTGCAAAGTAGCGGCGTGCGAGATCGTGCAGGGCTTCGTCTCGGTCTCGTGGCGCCGCTGCGGGGACGCGCGTGTCAAAGAGGGCGTAGGTGAATTGCTTGCCGCGGCGCGCTCCGCTGATGATGACGCGATCGAGCTCCGCCTGGAGCAGCAAATTCCCGACGTGCTGTCCCGTGGAGGCCTGCACGCCGGCACGGCGCAGCGCCGCCGCCAGTTCGGTGCGCGTCAGATGCTGGCCGTCCTGCAGCGCGCGCTCGAGGGCCGCATGGCTCTTGCGGAACATCTTCGCATCGAGCCCGAGCTTGCGGTTGTAGGACGCCATCGCACCGGCAACGCGACGCGCGGTCAGCTCGAGCATCCAGCGGACGTCTTCGGGCAGGACGAAGTGCCAGGTGGGCCGTAAGACATGGGTGCGCAAGACGGCGCCGCTCGCGACCGCCTGTTCGATGTCCGCGTCTTTGCCGAGGCGCTTGATCCGCTGCGCAATAGCCCACTTGCCGCCGCCGTAGTCCTGCGCCTGCACCGCGGCGAGCGCGCGCACCACGGCTACGGCGTCGGTGAGCGTCGGCGCCACGAGGTGCTGATTGTTCAGGCGCCGCTGGGCAATGTTGCTCATCGCAGTAATTATGGCTCAATTACTTTCCGGCGACCTCATGCCCACACATCATCGCGCATCGACGGCGCATCGCGCCAAGTACACCGTGCACCGCCGCGGACCGCTCGCCTCCTCGATTCCTGCGGGCGGCGCGCTGTCGAGCGCCTACAGCTCCGAGACGCACCGCACCTACCAGCTGCACCGCCTGATCGGCAAGGGTGGCTTCGGTGAGGTCTACCTCGCCACGGCGACCCCGCGGGGCGGACTGCCGGCGCAGGTGTGCGTCAAGATCACCGAGCGCCTCTCTCCCTGGCTGCGCGAGTCGTACTTCGCCGAGCTCTTGTACCGCGAGACGCGCGCGCTGCGGATCTTCGACCGCTTCGTCGTCGGCGACGGGGCGCACACGCGCTACTGCCTGGTCATGGAGTACGCCGAACATGGCGATCTCGGGACGTGGCTGGAGCGCACCGGGGCGCAGTCCGAGCGCTTCGTCCGCCGCGAGATTGCGGGAATTCTCGCGGTCCTCGATGGTCTGCACCGCGGTCAAGCGCTGCACCGGGACCTGACGCCGTTCAACGTCTTCGTCTGCGACGATGAGCAGCTGAAGCTCGGCGACTTTGGGATTGCGACCCACCAGCTCAGCCACCGCGGCGTCACTGCCGATGCGTTCAACCTGTTCAACGCGCCGACGGAGATCGCCTGGGGGCGGGTGCGGCGCTGGCAGCAGCGCGACGACATTTACCAGGTCGGGCTGATTGCCGTCATGCTGCTGCGTGGCGACATCTCGAGCCCGATTCGCAGCCGCGACGTTCGCAAGCTGCCCTGCAGCGATCATCTCAAGGAGGTCATTCACCGCTGCCTCGGCGTGCGCGGCAACCGCTACGAGGCCGCGGGGGAGTTGATCGCGGCGCTGCGCCACCCGCGAACCGAGCCGCACTTCGGACGCGTGCAGAGTCTCGCCGGCAAGCGACTGTCGTTCACGGGTTTCTTGAGCCGGCCGCGGAGCGAAGCGATCACCGCCGCGAGAAAGGCTGGCGCGATCGTGCAGTCGAAGCCGGGCCGCTCCACGGATATTCTGGTGCGAGGTCGCGCCAACGTCCTGCAGATTGCCGGTGCGGCGGGCGGAGTGAAGCTGATGGAAGTCGGGCGCCTTGCGGCGAGGGGGCACGTCGTGAAGGTGATCGGAGACCGTCAGTTCTGGCGGCTCGTCAAGTCACGACGTCGCTCCGTCCCCTAGAAGACCACCGTCTGGATGGAGTGCGGCCGCGAGCTGATCGGCGCCGACGCCGAGCCAACCGTGAGGTTGTAATCCCCGGCCTTGTCGGTCGGGTTCATGACGATCACGACCACTGTTCCGTCTGGGTTCACGAACGCCGTGGTGAGCAGCATGCTGCGGCTTGGTGCCGCCAGCACCCGTTTCGCGCCGGGACGGATGAACTTCGAGAAGTGGCCGATATAGTAGTAGGAGTTGGTGTAGATGAGCGTGCCGGTGCGAGTATCGGCATGGATCGGCGCAAAGCAGAAGTTGCCGACATGGTTGGGACCGCCCCGCTCATCGAGCAGAATATTCCAGTCCGTCCACCCCTCCGCGCCCGAATTGAAATCGTTGATCATCGATCGTCCATACGCCTCGCCGAGGCTCCAGCGGCCGTACGCCGTGGAGTCGAAGTTCGCCGGGGTGCCCTCGGTGAAGACGAGGTGCTTGCCGGGGTAGAGCCGGCTCACGAGCGCGACGTTGCCGTACATCTGGGTGCCGCCCGACCAGTCTTCATACCAATGGAATCCCATTCCCCAGGCATACTTCGCGGCCGCCGTGTCGCCGAAGATGGTCAGCGCGCGCTCGATCATGAGATCGCGGTTGTGATCCCAGACCATGATGTTCACGTCGCGCAGTCCCGCGCGCGTCATCGCCGGACCGAGGTGGTTCTTGAGAAAGTCGCGCTCGTCGGTCGCCTGATAAATGCAGGACTCCCACGTCTGGGTCGCCATCGGCTCGTTCTGAATCGTGATGCCCCAGATCGGCACGCCGGCCTTCCGGTAGTGCTCGATGAACTTGGTGTAGTACCGAGCCCAGGAATGCGCGTATTCGGGACGCAGCCGGCCGCCGTGCAGCATGTCGGTGTTCGTCTTCATGAATGCCGGCGGGCTCCACGGACTGGCGAAGAGCTTGAGCCGATTCCCGCTCGTGGTCATCGCGCGTTTGATCAGCGGGATCTTGTAGCGCAGGTCGTGAGCGACGGAGAAGGAGGTCAGGGCTGAGTCGCCCTCCGTCACGTAGGTGTACATGTCGCTCGAGAAGTCGCAGCTGTTGATGTTGGTGCGGCCCAGCGTGTATCCGATCCCGCGGTCGGCGCTGTAGTACGCCGTCATCACCTCATCCTGACGGGTCGCGGGCAGTTTGGCGAACGTCTCGGCGGCGGCATCGGTCAGGGCCCCACCGATTCCAATCATCGGCTGGAACCGTTTCTGGGGATCGACGAAGACGTACACCTTGCCTTCCGATGTGGGCTCGGACGGCTTGAACGTCAGCGTGTCGGTGGGCGTCAGCCGGAAGCTGGTGCTCTCGGCCGTGGTATAGACGATCGCGCGCCGTTGCGCGTTGGGCTGCTGCGCGAGGACGAGGAGGGTGAGCAGGACCACGTTAAGCCTCGATTTTCGAAAAGCGCCAGGCACCGAATAGCACGAACAGGACGCCAACGGCGAGGAGCACGGTTACGTCCAAGGCGACGCCGAAATGCGTTCGCCCGATCAGCACCCCGCGCACGCCGTCGACGCCGTAGGTGAGCGGATCGACGCGCGTGAAGGCCGCGAGCACGCGGGGAAGTCCCTCGAGGGGATAAATCGCGCCAGACAGAAAGAAGAGCGGCATCACGAAAAAGTTCATCACCATCTGGAAGCCCTGCATTTCCTTGATGCTCGACCCGATCGCCGTCGCCAGCGCCGAGAAGATCACGGCGATCAGCGCGATCACCAGAAACGCGAGCGGCACGGCGAGCAAACTGGTGGGGCGGAAGCCCGCGATGAGCGTCACGACGAAAATCAGCGTACCCTGCAGCACCGCGACTGTTGCGCCACCCAACGTTCGGCCGATCATGATCGACAAGCGCGGTACCGGTGCGACGAGCGTCTCCTTCAGGAATCCGAACTGCCGGTCCCACAGCATCGCGATCCCTGAGAACATTGCGGTGAACAGCACCGTCATGCCGATCACGCCGGGCGCCATGAACTGGAGATACTTGCCCTCGCCGGCCCGTTGAAAGACAGGGCCCAGGCCGAACCCGAGCACACCCAGGTACATGAGCGGCGAGCCGAGGGATGCGACGATCTGGACGCGCGACCGCAGGTACTTCTTGACTTCCCGCAGCCAAAGGACGTACACGACATTCATGCAACTAGCGCCTCCATACTCGGGATACCTGGCGCATCTGGTCGGCGGCCGTCGCACTCTCGTCGCGAATCGTCGTGCCGGTGAGCTTCAAGAAGGCCCCTTCGAGGGAGTCGGTTCCCGTTTGCTGCTTGAGCTCCGCCGACGAGCCGGTGGCGACGATGCGCCCGTGGTCGATCACCGCGATGCGGTCAGCGACCCGGTCGGCTTCGTCCATGTAGTGCGTCGTGAGGAACACCGTGACGCCCTCGGCCTTGTTGAGGTTACGCACGAGGGTCCACATCTGATTGCGGCTCTGCGGATCGAGGCCGAGCGTCGGCTCGTCGAGAAACAGCACCTTGGGGGTGTGCAGCAGCCCCCGCGCGATCTCGAGCCGCCGTTTCATGCCGCCCGAGAACGTCTTCACGAGGTCCGCACGCCGCTCCCACAGCTCGAACATCGTGAGCAGCGCCTGGGTCCGTTCCCACCGGATCTGGCGCGGCACGTGATACAGGACGCCGTGGATGTCCATGTTCTCCCACGCCGTCAGCTCGCTGTCGAGACTCGGATCCTGGAACACGACGCCGAAGCGCCGCCGCACCTCCGTCTGATGCGTGGTGGGATCGAGCCCGTCGAGCTCGAGCGACCCGCTCGTGGGGTGAAGCAGCGTCGTGAGCATCTTGATGGTGGTGGTCTTGCCGGCGCCGTTCGGCCCGAGAAACGCGAAGATCTCCCCGGCGCGGACGTCGAACGAGACATCGTTGACCGCCGTGACCTTTCCGAACGACTTGACGACGTGCTGGACGCGGATCATGCCTTGGGCGCCGCCGGCTTGGCCGCGTAGATGAAGTCGTAGTAGTCACGCATTGTCAGGCCCGCCGCCGCTTCGTCGTCCACAATCACGATCGCGTCGCGGTGCAGCTGCAGCGCACTGGCCGTCACCATGCTCGTCACGGGCCCCTCGACGGCCTGGGCGATCGCTTTCGCCTTGGACTTTCCGCTCGCTACCAACACCAGCCTACGCGCGTTCAGGATCGTGCCCACGCCCATAGTAATGGCGTACACCGGCACGTCCTCCCGGCGCTCGAAGAATCGCGCGTTGTCGTCGATCGTCTGTTTGGACAGCGTTTTGAGCCGCGTGCGCGAGCTCAGCGAGCTCGTCGGCTCATTGAACGCGATGTGCCCGTCCGTGCCGATACCGAGGATCTGCAGGTCGATCCCGCCGCATTCCCCGATGCGCCGCTCATACCATTCGCAGAAGGCCGGATAGTTGCTGGTGGTGCCGGAGGGAATGTTGATGTTGTGCGGCGGGATGTTCACGTGGCGAAAAAAATGCTCGTGCATGAAATAGTGATAGCTCTGCGGATGATTCCCGGGCAGGCCGACGTATTCGTCGAGGTTGAACGTTGTGACACGCGAGAAGTCGAGCTGCTCCTGCTCGTGCAGCCGCACCAGCTCCTGATAGAGCCCCAGTGGTGTGGACCCCGTCGCCATGCCGAGCACGGCGTTCGGTTTGGTGTTGAGCAATTCCGCGACGATTTGCGCCGCGACTTTGCTCATCTGCGCGTAATCGCGCTGAACAATGACTTCCATAGGTCCCTGAGGTGGGGGCGCAGCATGCTGCGCCCCTACCGTCGTCAGGGGGTATGAGGGCTACATGCCGCTGCGAGGCTGCGCCGTGGGCGGCAGGATGCCATTCAGCCGCAGGTAATTCGCTTCCTGGCTGTAGTGATCGGACCAATCCGCGACCGTGATGAGGACGGCCATCGCCCGATTCATGTTCATGCCGAACATCGAGACCGGGTCGGCGAGCTTCGAGTCGTCCATTTTTGCAAAGGCCTGCTCACAAAACTGGAACGTCTCCTTGAGCCGTGCGACGAGCTGCGCTTTGGTGGCGGTGGTGTCTACAGCGGCGCGCTTCGGGACCTCGATGCCGGCCGCCTTGCCACAGAGGATGTCGTTGCCCTCGTTCGCGAGGTGTACCTGGATCTGTGCGAAACTCATCTGCGCCGGCGTGGGCCGGTAGTTGTACTTGTCCGCCGGCATCGCCTCGGCGGCGGCGACCAGAATACGCGAGAAGCGCTGTTGCATGCCGCGCAGCCCATCGGCGACGGGGCTGGTCGACGGGGCGGGGGCCGCCGCAGCGGCCGTTCCCTGGGCGGCGACCGCCTGGGGCAGCGCGGCGATGGCCAGCATGAGGACGTAGGATCGGGGTTGCATCGTATGGCTCCAGTTAGAGGAGGCGTGGATTCTGGCCAAATTGCCCGCGAGGCGCTAGTCGCGCCGGTCACATCGTGACACGATGCGGATATTGACACCACTTGCGCTTTTGTGGTACAACTCGGCAGCCCACCAGGAGCTATCATGCGCGACGAAATGGGATCCTTCCGCGTAGATGTCGAGATCCAGAATCCAGCCCGCCCCGACGAGCGAAAGACTATTCGCTCGGTACTGGTCGATACCGGTGCGGAACTGTCCTGGGTGCCGGCTGAGATTCTCGAATCCATCGGCGTCGAACGCAATAACAAGTGGTTGTTTCGACAGGCTGATGGGTCCATCCTCGAGCGATGGACCGCCAGCGTGTTGATCACCGTGGCCGGGAAACGGGCGGCCGACGAAGTGGTGTTCGGGGTGCCGGGGGATCTCGTACTGCTCGGCTCCCGGACCCTGGAAGGACTGAACTTCCGAGTCGAGCCCGTGACGAAACAACTCGTCGACGCGGGACCCGCCCCGGCGGCCGCCGCAGCCTAATCCAAAACGAAAACGACGCTCTCGAAAGAACGCAGTTCTGTTCAGCGGTTCGCCGTGTTGTCCAAGAACGGCCGATTCGTCGCCGTTGTGGAGGTAATGGTGATGTCCCCCCGCGCGCCGACGGTGTAGAGTCTGCCGCCGAGGAAGGTGACCGCGTCTCTCCGGAACTTGTTTGTGGTCGAGTCAATGTAGCGCGCGAGCAAGTTGTAGATGCCCACGGGCAGGGTCGCAAACGCACTCACGCCCTTGTACGCCACTCCAGCTGACAGCGTATCGACTCTCGTCGTGTCGCCCACGGTGTATTGGGCGTACAAGATCAGCGGATGGGTGGCGTTGGAGATCGTGTTCACAAATCGGATGTACGCGACCGCATAGTCGGTCGGAGGCGCGACGGGATCTTCCAGCACAAACGCATCCGAGGTCTTCGTCGTGGTATTGTAGAACCCCGTCATGTAGAACGAGTAGTACTTCGCGTCGTCGATCGTCGCGTTCACCGTGGCAATCGGCAGGTCTTTATCGGTCGCGGCCGCGATCCGGCCGGTCAGGGTATGCGACCCCGGCGCGATCTGCGAATACGCGCCGCCGTTCCCGACGGCGCCGTACGTCACGCCCGTGGTGGCCTCAGACCCCGTGCCGGACAGAATCGCTGTCATTTTCGTCTGATCGGCGTAGAAGTTCACGCCGGGTGCATTCACGCCGAAGTTGAAGAACTTGATGCGCGAGCCGAGCAGCGGCTCGACGGGCAGCTGCTGGACCGAGTTCTGGTCGCAGGCGGCAATCGCTGCCGTGAGCAGCGCGGCGGCGGTCGCAATGCGATATCCGTTCATGGGCCTGATCATGGTTGGGTGATCCACAGATCTTTGGTGTGATAATCGGTCGCCAGCCCCCCGATCGCGTCGAGGGCGGGCCGGTTCCAGACGTACTCCGAGTTGAATCTCGGCCGGATCCGCTGCACCACCTCGCCGACATTGTCGGCAAAGAGGGTGGTCGGAGGCGTAAACCCGCGGAACACCTGCGCCCCGCTCGCCGGATCGAGATCGGTATAGTGATAGCGGCGCATGTCCATCCAGATCTCGTTATGCCCCCAGCCCCACAGCGCGATGAACTTCTGCGGCATGATGTGCGAGAGGGTGATGGTGGCGGGAGCGATGTTGGTGTCCGCCAGGAACGCCGCCTTCTCCGCCGCGGTGATCTGCGGCGGCGTCTGGCCGGCATCGGTGTTCCGGGCGTTGACGAAGTCGATGCTCGACGCGATGCCGTTGAGATACGCGGTCCGCGCCACGGCGGCATTGCCGTTGCGCAAGGCGGCCTCGGCCTTGATGAACTGGAGCTCCGCGTAGGTCATCACCGGAATCTTCGAGCGGTCGGCGAAGATGTAGCGCGACGGCAACCCCAGTCCGAGACTGCCGGTGTATCCGAAGAAGTTCTTGGGTCGTTGCGGCATCGAGAGCGCGCCAAAGGGCGCCCCGGCGGTCGCGTTGACATCCAGGCCGGTGTAAGTGGTGTTCGCCGAGTCGATCGCCAGCATCCGGCTCATCCGCGGGTCCACCGTACCGCCGAATTGCGTGCCGTTCATAAGGCCCACGACGAATCGTGTCTGCCGGTACAGGTTGATGTTGCCCCGGCTGGTCCCCCAGAAGTTGCAATCCGCGAAGTCCGTCGAGGTGCAGGGGTATGCCAGCAGGGCGTCGTCGTCGTTGCTCGCGAAGGACGAGTCCACCAGCTGTATCACGCGTGCGGCGTTGTACGAGCTCTTGTTCGAATAGTGATTGAGGGTCAAGGCCAGCATGCCGTACGCCAGCTTCAGCCATTTCGTGCGGTCGCCACCGTAGATGTGGTCGCCAACCGCCAGAAACCCTCGGTCGACGGCCCCGTCCGTGCGCTGCAGGAGCACGATCGCGCTGTCGAGGAGCCGCTGCACCTCCTCATACGCGTACTGCTGCGTGTCGTAATCGAACTGCGTCCGCGTCGGATCGATCGCTTCTTTGACGATTATCTCGCCGTGGAGATCCGTCAGCACCTGCCACCCCCACGCCTTCAGGATCATGCCCACGCCGAGGAGATCCCAGCGCTGCTCGGCCTGCGCCTTCGTGTTCATGTCGATGAGGTTCTGGCCCAGCGACCAGTACACATCGCGCCACTGCTGCGCGCCGTTGTCACTCCCCGCGTCGTAACCCATCTTCCCCCAAGTTTGCGCGGGGGTGGTGTTCGCGGAGGTCGAGTACCACTCCTGCGTATAGTGCCCGACGAACCGCCCATCGAACTGCGGCGACGTCACCATCCAGTGCAGCATCGGCGCCAGGTAGACGTTCGCCGACACCGATTGCGGGCCGTTCGGATTCGTGTTGACGTCGAGGAAGTCGCTGCATCCTCCCGACAGGGTTACGATACCGATCAGCAGGGTCGTGTAGATCGTGTTCATGATCAGAATCCCACGCTGATGCCGAAATTGACGCCACGCGGCATCGGGAAATTTCCGAAATCGATGCCCACGGCCCCGGAGCCGCCCACTGCGGCCGTGTTCCCGTTGACGATGGGGTCGAGGCCCGTGTAGTTGGTGATGATGAACAAATCGGTGCCGGTGAGAAAGACGCTCGCGGTGCGCGCTTTGAGGAGTCGTCCCGGAATCTCGTAGCGCACGGTGATGTCTCTGAGCCGCAGCCAATTGATGTCCTTCTCGATGAACAGCTCTTCACTCATGTTCGTGTAGTATTGCGTCTGCACACTGGGAACGATGACGATGTTGTTCGGCGTCGGATTCGCGCTGTTCTCTTTCCCGTCGCGTAACACGCCGTCGATGACCCGCGGTTGGTCGCGGTCCAGCGTCTCCATGCTGAGCCCGCGCGCGGTGAGGTAGTGCTCGGTCGCGTTGAAAATGTCGCCGCCCTTGCGGATATCGAGCAGGAAGTCCAGCGAGAGACGTTTGTACCGGAACGTATTCCCCACGCCGATCGTGAAATCCGGCTGGCGATCGTACCCCCCGTTAACGAAGTTGCCCGAGATGACGTTCGAACGGATGGGAAGGCCGGTCGCCGGATCGATCAGCAACTTCCCCTGATTGTTGCGCAGGTAGAAGAACCCGGTGAGGGACATCGTGGACAGGCCGACCTGCGTGCCGTTGCGCACGTTGCCGTAGAGCCAGGTATCGGAGACGTAGGATTCCGGTATGCCATTGGGCAGGTGCGTCACGACGCTGCCCGCACTCGTCCAGTTCAGGGTCATGTCCCACGAGAACGCCGGCCGCAGCACTGGTGTCGCGCGGACGGTCAGCTCCAGACCGCGGCTGCGCGTCGCCGCGCCGTTCAGGTTGAACAGAATGAATCCTGTTGCGTAGGGGCCGCGAATGTCGTTGACGATTTGGTCCTTCGTGACGGCGCGGTAGGCGGTCGCATCCAGGCCGAGGCGCCCATCCAGGAACGACAGCTCGACCCCTCCCTCGACCGAGCGCTTGTACTCGGGCTTCAGTTTGAGATTCGGCCCCCAGAAGCCATAGCCGTAGCCGCCGTATGACGTCGTCTTGGACTCGAGTGAAGGCCGGTACGCATATGGGCGCGCGTCTTTCCCGACTGCGGCATAGCCGATCCGTAGCTTACCGGTCACGAACCGTCGCACGCTCGGAAACGCGTCCGAGAAAACGAAGCTGCTCGAGATGGATGGATAGAAGAACGAATTCCGCGGGCGCGGGATCGTGGATGTCCAATCGTTCCGGCCGCTCACGGTCACATACCAGTAGTCCTTGTAATCGAACACCGCCTGCCCGAACAGGCTGACCAAGCGGCGCTGCTCGATCGTGTTCAGGTTGGATCGTGTCTGGGTGTTGTTCATCGATACGAAGTTCGGATCCAGGAAACCGATCCCGATCTGCGCGTCGGTCGTCGTCTTCAGATCGCTCACCTGATGACCGACCAATCCGCTGATCGAGATACTGTTCGTGAGCGGCTGGTTATAGACGTTGAGCACGGTGAGCGCATTCAGGTTCCGTGTAATCGCGTCCGCTTGATCGAGCAGTCCGTTGAACGTGTACCCCGTCGCGCTGAGCGGATCGCGCAGCGCCAGGTTCTGATTGGTATACGTGTCGGTGCCGAGGTTGGTCTTGATGTTGCCCCACGAGAACGGGGTGACGATGAGACTCACGTTGGTGATGAGCCGGTTGGTCTTCGCATTGAGCTTGTTTTTGGCGACGTTGTAATACGGGTTGTCGAGCTCGTTCGCGGCCCCAATGACCGTCACGAGGCGCCGGGTGCCGGCAGGCGTGAGAAAGTTCTTCGCGTCATCGTTCTGCGGCCACAGCATCAGGCCCATCAGCGGGCCGATGTCGCCTTTGTACACCTGGTCGTTATTGACATAGGTATAGATCATCGACAGATCCGTGGTCAACCAGGAATTGATCCGAGCCTGCGAGGATCCGGTGACGTTGGCGCGACCGTAATTCGAGCTGCGCACGACGCCTTCCTGCTTATCGAAGGACGTGCTGAGCCGGTAATTGATCGTGTTGTCGGCTGTCGCTCCGCTAAAGGTGAGGGTATGGTTCTGGCTGAACCCGGTCCTCAGGAATCCGTCGATGTTGTCGTAGAACTGCGTGCCGGCGGCATACGGGGCGCCGAAGTACTGGAGTGAAGCGTTCGCGCCGCTGGCGTTCGTCGTCAGGCCGTAGACCCGCTGGAGCTGGTATGTCGCGCTCGTCCGTTCGGCCCGCAAGCTGGCACTGTACTGCACTCCGCCGCCCAACCTGCCGCGCTTGGTCTTGATGACGATGGCGCCGTTTGCCGCATCGATGCCGTACAGCGCGGCGGCCTCGGGCCCCTTCAGCACGGTGAGTGTCTCGATGTCCTGCGAATTCACGTCCGAGGCGCGGTTGCTGAAGTCCACGCCGCGGTTGCTGAACGCGGTCGTCGAGCTTTTGTCGGATGCAAGCACGCCCGTGTTGAGGGTCCGGTTGTCGATCGGCAGCCCGTCCACGATGATCAGGGGCTGATTGCTGCTGCTGATCGAGCTGACGCCGCGGATGACGATCGACGACGAGGCCCCGGGCACGCCCGATGTGCTCGTCACGTCGACGCCGGCGAGCCGTCCCGGCAGCGCGTTGAAGAAGTTTGCCCGCTGTGTCTGGGCGATCTCGGTACCGATCACGGTCTGCTGCGCTGTCCCGATGGAGCGCTTCGCCGCCGTTTCGCCGAGCGCCGTCACGACCACCGCATCGAGATCCAGCGCCACCCGGCGCAGCTGGACGTCGATGACGTCCGCGGTGCCGACGGCCCGTTCCACCAGCGCGGTGCCGATCAAGCGGAACTGCAGCACCTGGCCGGCGTCGGCGGGGATCGAGTAGTTGCCTTCGTTGTTGGTCGCGGTCGTCGTCGCTGTCCCTTTGACGCGGACCGAGACACCAGCGAGGGGATTGCCCTGTTCGCTCGTCACCTTGCCGGTAACCGTCCGTTGCTGCGCGAACGCATCAGCAGCAAAGAGGAAAGCGCTGAGGAACACCAACGAGAGTGATCGTCTCATGTCGGGTGTCGGGGTTGGGAGGTGAATCAAGCCGCAACGGCCTGCACGAACGCGGCGCGGATGAGATTACCGCGGCGTGGACAAGTCAGCAAGCAGAGAACTTTTGTCGCTCCGCCCGGTGCGCGCGCCAATCGGCCGCAGTCTTCAGGGCAACCAATACGAGGAGCGCTCCCACTGGCGAACCGAGCAGCATGACGACCCATCCGCCGAGCAACACTGTCATGTGCAGCACCATGACTCGTCCGTACGGCTGCGCCATCAGCGCGTTCAGTGAGGCGCGCTGGTATTCGCCGCTCCGTAAGTAGTTCCAGTAGAAGGACAGGCCGTGGCTGATCACGAGACTCATCAACCCCCAGCCGAGCTGGTTTGCCCGGATGGCGGCCGGGACAGCGCTGAGCAGGTCGAACGGCTGCGTGCCCTTGGGACCGAAGAACGCGACCACCAGCACTCCATGGACGTAGGTAAAGCCGCCGAAGTGCACCAGGAAGAACGGAATCAGAAAGAACTTGCCCATCCAGTAGGCCGGCTGGTGCGGTTGCGCGAAGACCAGCTTGGCCACGTTGAAGGCACCCACCACCACGTTCTCCAGCCAGTACAGCAGCACCAAGGGGAACACCGTCCAGCCGAGGAATAGCACGCCGAGGATCGGGACCGCGTTAGCAAGCAGCAGCGCGACCAGGGACGGCGTCATGGGCACAATATGGCCCCGAGCCGTGGACTTCATAGTACAATGAGACGCGAAGCAATCGACAGCCTTGATCCGAGACCAGAGCGAATGAGCGTCGACCCACGCATCACGCACGCCTTCGAAGCGCAGAACGGCTTTCCGCTCGAGCCCCATCTGATCGTGCTGGCGCTGATGGGATCGCACAGTCACGGCACGTACATGCCGCCGGAAGAGCCCGACGCGCTCGATGACGTGGACTTGATGGGCTTTGCCGTCCCTCCACTGCAGTATCACCTCGGTCTGCCGCGCTGGCAGCACTGGCGGCTGCAGGCGGACGAGCTCGACGTCGTGATCTACAGTCTCGACAAGGCGGTGCGGCTGCTGCTCAAGAGCAACCCCAACATCGTGGGGTTGCTGTGGCTGCGGGAGAACGAGTACGTCCATCGCCACGCGACGTTCGAGCTGCTGCGCAGCCGGCGCGCGATCTTCTCCTCGCAGGCCGCGGCCGACGCGTTCGCCGGATACGCCGCCGATGAGCTACGGCGTATGCAGGCGTTCGACCTCGAACGGATGACGGAATACGAAGGGCTGACGGCGCAGATCCGTGCCCGGGGACCATTGGCCGAGGTGCTCGAGGCCGATACTGCGAAGCTCGAGCATATCGCGCGGCATTGGCGGCTGCCGCTCGAAACGCTCACGGCATTCCGCAAACTGCACCACGAGCACTTCAGCGGCTACATGGGAGAAAAGCGGAAGGCGATGGTGCGCAAGTACCACTACGACGTAAAGAATGCGGCGCATCTCATTCGGCTGCTGCGCATGGGGATCGAATATCTCGAGACGGGCCAGCTCCGCGTGTTTCGGACGGACGACGCGGATGAACTGACGCGCATCAAGCGCGGGGCATGGACCCTCGCGCAGGTGAAAGCGGAAGCGGAACGGCTGTTTGGACGGATCGAGACCGCGCGGGCCCGATCGCCGCTGCCGGAGCGGCCCGACGAAGCGGCGGCCAACGCGCTACTCATCGATGTGCACCGGCGCGTGTTGGGGCTCACGGCCCGATGATCCCTCAAACGAAAACGGCGCCCTCCAAAAAGGGCGCCGATCCGTCTGTGTACCGCAGTGGTTAGAGCTTGACGACGTTCTGCGCCGCCGGGCCCTTTTGACCCTGCACGACTTCGAACTCGACGCGCTCGCCTTCGGCGAGCGACTTGAAGCCCTGCGCCTGAATGGCGGTGTGATGCACGAAGCAGTCCTTCTCGCCGTTTTCGGGCGTGATGAAACCAAAGCCCTTCGCGTCGTTGAACCACTTCACGGTACCGGTGATACGTGCCATCTGATGAAACTCCTGTAAATGCTGTTCCCGGCGTCGCGCGTCCTCACCATGCGGTGCGCCGCGACCTGTGATTCCGGCGCCGGTCGAGCGAGACCAGTCAAAAACAGAAGGACCGGAGGCGTTGCCCCAGGTCCTCTAACGGTCACTGGCTTCTTCGCTCAGCCAGAACGATCTCTAGATGGCCCCGAAAAGTCAAGCACCTTGAAATGCGTCTCGAGCTCCGCGTGCCAGCCGTGGCGACGATAGAACTCCTTGGCTCGCTGATTCTCCGTGAACACTGCCAGTGTCAAGCGTCGAACGATGTTTGGTCTCGTCATGACATGACAAACTAGCAAAGTAGCGACAGTATTCGTCAACTCATGTTCACCACTGCCTCGCTGGCTTTCCTGCGCGGTCTTGCCCGCAACAACAACAAGCCGTGGTTCGAGGCACATCGCGACAGCTACGAGAACGACGTGCGCGCGCCGATGCGGGCCTTGATCGAGGAGCTCGACGTCCGGCTCGCGCGCTTCGCCCCGGAAATCACCGGCGACCCCAAGCACTCGATGTTTCGGATCAACCGGGACATCCGGTTCTCAAAGGACAAATCGCCGTACAAGACGCACGCGGCATGCTGGTTTCGTCACCAGGGCGCCAGCCATCGCGTCGGCGCCGAGGCGGAGGAGGGCAGTGCGGGGCTCTACTTCCACCTCCAGCCCCGGGAGTCGTTCGTCGGCGCGGGGATCTGGATGCCACCGCGTCCCGCGCTGAACAAGATTCGCGACGCCATCGCTGAGGACGCCGCGGGCTTCGCGCGCGTGGTGAAAAACCCGCGGACGCGGCGACGCTTCGGGGGTCTCGATGACGGCGCGATGCTCAAGCGCATGCCGCGGGGATTCGCCGACGATCATCCGGCGGGGCAATGGCTCCGCTATCAGTCCTTCACCATCGGTCGCTCGCTCGGCGACAGGCAGGTGCTCGGCCCGCGTCTCGCCGCGTTGCTCGAAGCCGACTTCAAGTTGATGATGCCCTTCGTGCGCTGGCTGAACCGGGCGCTGGGGCTGCGAGCGGCGACGGAGCGCTAGTCCCGCTGCAGGGCTTTGATTCCCTCCACTGCCGCCGGATTCTCGAGCGCCGACAGGTCCCCCAGATCCGCCTGGCCGAGGTAGGCGCCGCGAATCACGCGGCGCAGGATCTTGGCGTTTCGGGTCTTGGGCAGATCCGCGACGAACCGCACCGTCTCGGGGCGGAGCGGGCGCCCCAGACTCCGCACGATCGTGTCGGCGATCTGACTTCCGAGCGCATCGCTTGGCGTGTGGCCGGGTCGCAACACCACGAACACGACGATCGCCTCGCCTTTGAGCTCGTGCGGCACGCCGATCGCCGCCGCCTCGAGCACCGCGGCATGTGCCGTCGCCGCTGACTCGACTTCGGCCGGACCCACGCGCTTGCCCGCGACCTTGAGCGTATCGTCGCTGCGGCCCTCGATGTACCAGAATCCGTCGCCGTCGATGCGCGCCCAGTCGCCATGGACCCAGACATCCGGAAAGCGGCTCCAGTAGGTCGCCAGGTATTTCTTCGAATCGCGCCAGAATCCCCGCGTCATCCCGGGCCACGGCTTGCGAATGACGAGCTCACCCACGGCACCACGCAACGATCGGCCCTGCGCGTCCGCGACGTCGGCCGCGATCCCTGGAACGGGGCAGGCGAAGGCGGTCGGCTTCAGCGGTGTCCACGTCGTGCAGCCGAGTATGCCGCCGGAGCACTCCGTGCCGCCCGAGTAATTGATGAGTGGTGCCCGCTTGTCCCCGACCACGCCGAAGTACCAGGACCAGGGCTCGGGATTCCACGGCTCGCCCGTCGAGCCGAGGACGAAGAGCGACGAGCGATCGTGCTTGCGCACCGCTTCCTCACCGGCGCGCATGAGGCCGCGGATCGCCGTCGGCGAGATGCCGAGGTGTGTCACGCGATGGCGCTCCACGATCGACCACACTCGGCCCGCGTCGGGAAAGTCTGGCGCGCCGTCATAGAGCAGAATCGTCGCGCCGTTGATCAGCCCGCCCGCGATCAGCCACGGTCCCATCATCCAACCGATGTCGGTGAACCACCACAGCAGGTCACCCGATTGCAGGTCGAACACGTGCGCGAGATCCTGCGCGGCTTTGACCGGGAAGCCGCCGTGCACATGCACCGCTCCCTTCGGCCGCCCCGTCGTTCCCGACGTGTAGATGAGCATGTAGGGATCTTCGGGCGAGGTATCGCCGAGGCTTTCGTCCTTGCCCTGCGCCATCATGAAGTCCCACGTGACTTCGCGATCGCGGAGTCGTACTTGCCGGCCCAGCCGCGGCACGACGATGACCGTGCGGACGCTGGGCGCGCCGTCCACCGCGGCGTCCGCTGTCTCCTTCATTTGTATCACCTGCCCGCGCCGCAGGAACCCGTCGGCGGTAATGAACACGCTCGCCTCGCAGTCGCGCAGGCGGCCCGCGATCGCGTCGCTGGCGTAGCCGGAGAAGATGGGGGTGTAGATCGCGCCGATCGCGGCCACGGCGAGCGTGGCGATGGCGCACTCGGGCGTCAGCGGCAGGAAGATTCCCACGCGGTCGCCGGCTTTGACGCCGAGGGCGCGCAGGCCGGCTCCGCACCGCCGGACCGCGGCGGCAAGCTCGCCGTAGGTGAGGCGCCGGGTGATGCCTTCTTCACCCTCGAAGATGATCGCGGTGCGCGCCGGGTCGTGACACAACGCCGATGCGACGAAGTTCATCCGGCCGCCGAGCCACCAGGTGGTCCACGGGATACCGCGGGAGCTATCGAGCACGCGGTCGTAGGGTTTTTTCCACACTAGACCGAGGTCACGGTCTACGGCGCGCCAGAAGCCGTCGAGATCTTCGATAGACCAGCGGTGCAGGGATGCGAAATCGTTGTGGCCGTGGGACTCGGCGAAGCGGCGCAGGCGGCTGCGCGCGAGGTAGGGGGCAGTGGGGACCCAGGCAGATGAGGGCATGGATAGGGGAAAATAGTCAGGCAGAGGGGTAGGGGCGCAGCATGCTGCGCCCCTACATCATTTAAACGCACCACCGGTTATCGCCATCCTATAGCCATGAACTCACTCGCCCTTCTGCTCGCCGTGTTTGCCCCGGCGCACCCGCACCCTCGTCCCGTTGTCAAAGAAGTCGTGCAATACACGCTCCGCGTCGACAGCACCGATCTGTCCGGTTGGACCATCGAGATGCGGTTCCAGAACAAGAGCGGAACGTTCCGGCTCGCCATGGCCGCGCATCCCGAGTACGACGACCGCTACTGGCGCTACGTGCGCGATGTCGCTGTAGAACCGGGTGGCACCATCACCCGAGTTGATAGCGCGGTATGGCAGTTCTCCGCGCCTGAAGGCTGGGTGACCGTACGCTATCGCGTCGCGCTGCTTCCGCCTGAGCCGGGACCGCGGGCTTCGTGGCGGCCATTTCTCACGGCGACCGGCGGCCTGGTCGGTGGCCCGCACGCCTTCATGTATTTGCTCGGCGCTGAGACTATGCCGCAAGCGGTGATCCTCTCGTTGCCCTCGAGCTGGGAGGTGGCGACTGGGCTCACGAGCTCCATGCCACGCGCGCCCAACGCGGTGAAGACTGGTACTCCCCGCATGTGGGGGTTTATTGCGCCTGACGCTGCGGCGCTG
This sequence comes from Gemmatimonadales bacterium, assembly GCA_036505175.1. Lineage (GTDB taxonomy): Bacteria > Gemmatimonadota > Gemmatimonadetes > Gemmatimonadales > GWC2-71-9 > 20CM-2-65-7. Next base: position 168,379 of record DASXTV010000089.1, on the reverse strand, counting down.
ATCGACTCGCCAATGCTGGTCGGCCGCCTGCGGCAATGGAGTTTCGTGGAAGGCGGGAGGCCGCATCGCGTTGTCTATTGGCCGCTGCCCGATGCCACTCCGTTCGACACGAGCCGCTTTGTCGCATCGATTCGGTCGTTAGTCCATCAGACGATCGAGCTCTTCGGCGGCGCGCCGTATCGCGAGTACACGTTCCTCTTTGAAGACGGCGCCCACAGCGGCGGCCTCGAGCACCGCAATTCCGTCACCCTCGGCGCGCTGAGCTCGGACCTGTCACGGGATCCGAACGCCGTGATCCAGGAGACGGCCCACGAATTCATCCACACCTGGAACTTGATGGCGATCAAGCCGATCGAGTATCGCGACATCGACTATCGCACCCAGGCCCCGGTGTCGAGCCTCTGGTTCAGCGAAGGCCTGACGATGTACTACGCCGATCTGCTGCTGCGGCGTGCCGGCATTCCGCTGCGGGATTCCACGCGGCAAGCGCATCTCGAGCGGCTGATCGGCTCGTATCTCTTCAATCCCGCCTACGCCCGATTCTCGGCGGAGTCGATCAGCCGAGTCGCGTACAACGTCGATCCCGGTGAGCTGGGCGACTACAGCGCGAGCACGCACCTCCAGGGCGAGTTGATCGGCACGATGCTCGACCTCGTTGTTCGCAACAGCACCAACGGCCAGCGGTCACTGGACGATGTCATGCGCCTGCTGTTCAGTCGCGTGGAACCGATCCGCCCGCCGCCGTCCCGTGCCGTGCCGAGCCCGTACCGCGTGGACGGCCGGACGATCGAGCAGGCGGTAGAATCGGTCTGCGGCTGCGATGTGACGCCGTTCTTTGATGCCCATGTGCGTGGCGCTGGAGCGATCGATTTCGACCGCTATCTCGCCTTGATCGGCCTGAAGACGGACGTCACTTGGGCGCCCGCGATGTACAATGGCGCGCCGGACCGCGATCTCCGTGTGTGGGGTTGGCAGTCGGAGCGAGACAGCATCGTGCGGCTGCTGATCACGAACCCCGCGAGTATCTGGGGCAGGGCGGGGCTGCACAGCCGCGACCAGCTCGTGACGATGAATGGCGTTGCTGTGACGACTTGGTCCGAGCTGCGCGCGAAACTCCAGAGCTTGCGAATCGGCGATACGGTCCGCGTTCAGGTGCGGCGGCCGTCGGGTCCGTTCGCGGCGACGGTGATCGTCGCAGGGTTCCAGCGGCCGACGGTGCGGATTGCGGAGTTACCAAATGCGACGGTTGCGCAACGACGCCTCGCGGAGGCCGTTGCTCTGAAGTAGCACGTCGCGCGTGGACGCTGCATAATCTGCGCATGCGAATCTCAATCGTCGTCCTCAGCATTCTCGCGCTCCTCCCGGCGCGCGCGACTTCTCAGACTCCCGACCTTGGCACCGCGCTCCGTTGGCGCACGATCGGCCCGTTCCGTGCCGGCCGCGCTCGCGCTCTGGCGGGGACGCCGGGCCATCCGACGGTCTTCTACATCGGATTCGACAACGGCGGGCTTTGGCGCTCGAGCGACTACGGCAACAACTGGGAGCCGCTCTTCGACCACGAAGCGACGGGCTCGATCGGCGCGGTTGCCGTCGCGCCCTCGGCGCCCAACGTCATCTACGTGGGGAGCGGCGCCGGCATCATCCGGCCCGACCTCGCGACGGGTAACGGCATGTACCGGTCCGATGACACCGGGCGCACGTGGACCCATCTCGGTCTCGATGCGACCCAGATGATCGCGTATGTCGACGTGGATCCGGCAAACCCGAATCGGCTGTTCGTGGCGGCACTGGGCCATCCGTATGGTCCCAACGCCGAGCGAGGCATTTATCGCTCGACCGACGGCGGACGCTCGTTCGAGAAGGTGCTGTACAAGGACGAGTACACGAGCGGGAACGAGGTGCGGATCGACCCCAGCAATCCCAGCACCGTGTACGCGACGCTGTGGCAACAGCAGCAAACTTTTTGGGAAGCAGCGTCCTTCGGTCCCGACTCGACGTGGGCGGGCGCGGGTGGGATCTACAAGTCCACCGACGGCGGGACGACGTGGACGCAGCTGGCAGGCGGTCTGCCGCCCGTGCTCGAGGCGAACATCGCCATCGCGCCCAGTAATCCGCAGGTGATTTATGCGATGGTGGCCTCGGTGAATCCCGCTGGAGGGTCGGGACCGGTGGGCTTCTACAAGTCGAGCGATGGCGGCGCGCACTGGACGCTGCGCACGCGGATCCCCGGATCTTCCGCAACGCTCGGCGATACTACTGCCGCCACCGCCGATCCGCGGTCTTTGGGCCGCATCGGCGGCGGCGATCTCCCGCCCATCGTCGTCGACCCGAAGAACGAAAACGTGATCTACAGCGCCTCGATCGTCATGTGGCGCACGGAAGACGGCGGCACGAGCTGGTCGGCGGTACGCGGTTCGCCCGGCGGGGACGACTATCAACGCATCTGGATCCATCCCGATGATCCGAATCTGATCCTGGCCGTCTCCGATCAGGGCGCGGTGATTTCGAGCAACCGTGGCGCGTCGTGGAGCAACTGGTATACGCAGCCCACCGCCGCCGTCTATCACGTCACGGCCGACAATGCGTTCCCCTATCGCGTGTGCAGCGGACAGCAGGACTCGGGCTCGATCTGCGTCGCGAGCCGCTCCGACGACGGCGAGATCACCTTCCACGATTGGCACCCGGCCAACATTCAGGAGTACGGCATCGCCGCGCCGGATCCGCGCGACCCCGACGTGGTGTTCGGCAGCGCGCGCCGCGGCGTGTCACGCTACGACCGGCGTAGCGGTCAGACGGCGCCGGTGGGCCCAGACTCCGCCGCGCGCGGCGACAAGTTCGGGCGCAACGTGCGCACCATGCCGCTCATTTGGTCACCGGTGAATTCGAGTGTGCTGTACTACACGTCCAACGTCGTGTGGAAGTCGGTCGATCACGCGCGCACATGGACCCGCATCAGCCCCGACCTCGCGCGTCAGACGTGGGCCGTCCCGGCGAGTGCGGGCCGCTACGCGAGTGGCGTGACGCCGACGCCGCGCGGCGCGATCACGGCGCTGTCGCCGTCGCCCAAGAGCATCGCGGTACTCTGGGCCGGCACCGACGACGGCAACATCCAGGTCACGATGAACGGTGGGACGACGTGGAGGAACGTGACGCCGGCTGCGATCAAGCCCTGGACGCGGATCTTCAACATCGAGGCAGGGCACTTCGACACGCAGACCGCGTACGCGGCGGCGAACACGCTGCGGATCGACGACATGCATCCACACTTCTGGCGCACGCACGACGGCGGCCGGACCTGGACTGCGATCAATACCGGCATCGCCGACAACGCCGTCGCCAATTCGATCCGCGAGGACACGCGGGTGCGGGGCCTGCTCTATGCCGCCACGGATGTTCAGGTCTGGGTCTCGTTCGACGACGGCGACCACTGGCAATCGCTGCGCCTCAACATGCCGGCGATTTCAGTGCGGGACATTCAGGTCAAAGACGACAGCACCTGCCTGTGCGCCGATCTGATCGCGGGAACCCACGGGCGCGGCTTTTGGATTCTCGATGACCTGAATCCGCTGCGCCACATCGCCCAACACTCCGCGGCAGGCCGAGCGGCCTACCTCGTGAAGCCACAAACGGCCGTACGAGTGCGCTTCGGTACCAACGAGCCCACGCCCTGGCCGCCCGAGCTGCCGGCGGGAGAGAATCCTCCAGCGGGCGCGGTGATCGACTACTACCTCCCCACCGACGCCACTGGTCCGGTCTCGCTGGAGATCGTCAACGCCGCGGGTCGAGTGATCCGCTCCTACTCGAGCGACGATCCGGTCCTGGAGCCGCATCCCGCGCTCGATCCGGCGTCCTACGATCGCATCTGCCAGAAGAAACCTGCGGCCACCGACTGTGGATTGCCGCTCTATTGGCCGGCGCCGCCGCTCCGGCTCTCGACGCGTGCGGGGATGCATCGCTTCGCGTGGGACATGCGCTACCAGCCGATTCGCGCACCAGACTTACCGGAAGCGGGCGACGTCGAGGCTACCGGCGCCGTGCCGCATCGCAGCGAACACACACCCACGGCGCCGTGGGCTCCTCCGGGTCGCTACACCGTGCGGCTGAAGGCTGGTGGACGGTCCTTCATACAGCCACTCACGCTGCGGCTCGATCCACGCGTAAAGACGCCGGCCGCCGGGCTGCAGCAGCTCGTTGCACTCACAAAGGAAATGTACGACGCGGCTGTGGCTGCTCACGCCGCCTACCTGCAGGCGCGTGGGCTCGTCGATTCACTGTCTGGTCCGATGCGCGCGCAGGTGGAGTCCCTCGCGCCTGCCCCGGGTGGGGGCCCACGCGCGCGCGGATTCCCGCGTCCCGGTCAGGCACCGCCGCCTCCCACGCTCGAAAGCGCGAGCAATGCGGCGCTGGGTGCGACCCTGGCCATGCAGGATGCGGACGTGACGCCCACGGCGGCGCAGGTTGCGGCGTGCGCGCGCGCGCGTGTGCAGGTCAACGCCGTGATGGCGCGGTGGACTCGCCTGAAGGCTCAGCGGGCCCGGCGGTAATCCCGCCTGGAAGAATACTCTTCGGTCCGAACTTCCCGCGTACGCGATCGATCGCGCGTGCCAGGCCGCGGTCGCGCTCCGTTTCCGCGGTGAACATGCCGAGTTGATCGGCTGAGGTTGCCGGTTTCAAGCCCGACAGCCGCACCCCGACGAGCCGCGCGGGCACGCGTCGATCGTCTCGCAGCTTTTTCAGCAGCTCGTGGGCGATCCGCAGGATCACGCGATCAGAGACCACCGGCTCGGGTAACGTGCGCTGCGCCGCGCGCGTGCGGAAATCGAAGTCGCGGAGGCGCACGGCAACCGTCCGCGCCGTGAGGCCATCGCCGCGCAGATCCGCCGCGGCGCGCGTGACGAGCCGCAATAGCTCGCGCTCGATATCCTCGTCCCTGTGCAAGTCCTTGCCGAACGTTTCGTCGCGGCTGAGCCCGCGGTTCATCACGCGATGCGCGACCGTGCCTTCGTCAACTCCGTGCGCCCGGTTCCAGAGCCAGCGCGCCTCGCGTTTGCTCATCCACTGCCCCAGGGTCGCGAGATCGTGGCGCAGCAGGTCCTCGATGGTCACCAAGCCCCGAGACGCGAGGCGCGCCTGGAATTTCGGGCCGACGAGCGGAATGTCGGCGAGCGTACAGGATAGCAGGAAGTCCTGCTCCGACCCCGGCTCGACGATGATCACGCCGTCGCCGCCGCGGCTCGGCTTCGCGCGATCGACCGCCATCTTCGCCATCAGCTTGTTCGTCCCGCCGCCGATCGAGAGCGTGAGTCCCGTGGTCTCGAGCACACCGGCGCGGATCCGCTGCGCGGTCGTGCTGAGCGGCTCATGGTGGTAGACGCCTTCGGTGCCGGTCAAATCGAGGTACCACTCGTCGATGCTCGCGCCTTCGACGATCGGCGCGAACGCGAGCAGCGCTTCGCGAATCTCGGCGCTCTTCTTGATGCAGGCCTTGAAGGGAACCGGCACACACACCGCGTCGGGGCAGAGACGCAGGGCGCGCGCGATCGGCATCGCGGACCGCACGCCGAACTTGCGGACCTCGTAGGATGCCGAGCAGACGACGCCGCGGCTGTCGCGCGAGCCGCCGACGATGAGGAGCGGTGCCTTGCCGGCGCCGTCCGGATCGACCGCACACGCCACCGCGACGTAGAATGCGTCAGCATCCGCGAGCAGAATCCGACGCATGCCCGAACATATCCCGAAGCACAGCGACCAGCAAGGTTACGACGGGGTTTAGCGCCTCCGGAGGCCGGCCGTAAACGTCAGGGATTCGACGGTTTCGCGCCGGCCCGCACCAGGCACGTCGGATTGATCGATTCCGTATGCCAGCGAGAACCAAAACGGTCGGGGCGGCAGGTCGACGATGACGCCGACCTCGCCGCCGCGCGCGCTGCCCGAGCCAGGCGACAGGTTGACGTTCAGACCCAGTGCACGCCACAGCGTCGCGTATCCGCGAACACTCGTGCCGACGATCGCTGCTTCCCCGCGTCCGCCCGCTTGCCACGTGACCCAGCGCTCGGTGCCAGACTGTGTGGCGTAGCTGCGGGCCTGCGGGCCCACATGGAAGGTCAGCCAGGGCGTGGCCAAGAACCTCAGCGCCACTGCGCCCTCGACCAGATCGCGGACCTCCGCTTGCGGGTCAGTCGGTTGGAGCGTGCCTTCGGCGTAGTGCACGCCGAATTCAAAGCGACGGTACCGCACGCTGCCGGCGAAGCCGAGGGCTGTGCCCGCGTCGCTGCGGGTTCTGACGTTCAACACCGCACCGGCAACTGTGCCGGTGACCCTCGTTTGGGCGGCGAGGGAAACACTGGGGAGCCCCAACACCAATCCGAGCCAGACACTGCCCGTGCTCACGAGTCGCCTCCGCCGCGCTCGACAACCACCATGGTGCCGCTCCGGATGCGCAGCCGCGCCGCGCGCATACGCTGGGCGTTCTCGCGCGTCACCACATCTTCCTGCCGCCGCCAGGCGTCGCGGCGCGTCCGGTTGATCGCCGCGTTCTCGGGCAGCGGCCGACCCGGACGCCGCGACAGGTAGCCCACGAGACCGCTCACCCCGAGCGCGCCGGCAACGACAAAGCGAGTCCCAGAGGCACGCTCGCCAGGCGCCGTGATCGCCGGCAGGGTGAGCGCGCCAGCTGCGAGCAGCAGACCCCCGGCGAGCGAGCGCACGCCCGTCCCACCGTCCGCGCGCTCAGGGAGCAGCTGGTTCGAGGTCAGGGGCGGCGTGTGGCGCAGGGTGTCGGCTCCGCTTAGCTCGACCCGCAGCGGCACTCGGACAAGCCGAGTCGCTTCGCTGCCCGCGCCACGTGAGGCCACAGTGAGCCAGAGGCGATCACCTGTTGCGAGCGCACCCGTCGAATCGCGCCCGTCCCAGCGGACGTCGAGGCTATCGCCAATGGGTCCGGTAAACACGGTCCGCAGCCGCCGTCCATCTTCGCGGTTGATGGCGACGGTCACATCGTGGGGGACGCTCGGATACAGCCATGCGACCAATCGTCCTTCCCCGGCAAGCATGAACTCTGTGTCGGCCGGCAGGCGGATGGCGACGACCTTTGTGCGTCTGCGCACGTCGTCGTACAGCCGGGTGATTTCGGGCGGGAAAACCAAAGTATCTGGCCGGTGGCGTGGGGCAAAAACCACGAGCCGGCGAAACACCGCGATGGCCGAGTCATGCCGCGCGCGGTAGTGCTCCGCGGCGCCGAGGTAGGTGAGCGCCTGTGCACGCTCGGCGTCGTCGAGTCCCGTCACCAGCGGCGGCGTGAGCGCGCGCCTCAGCATGCGCGCCGCGACTTCGAAGTCGAGATCGCGATAGGCACGGACGGCGCCGGTTATCACGTCCTTCGCGTTCCCGTCCTGAGCACGCAGCGGGGTGGCAAGCAGCAGCGCCAGCGCTGCGACTCCGAGTCTCACGGTGTGATCTCCTTGAGCGTGATGTCGGTGACTCGCACGGTGCCGCCGGCTGCCACGTCCACCCAGGCGCTATGCGTCTGGAAGCCTTCGCGGACCAGGACCAGGTGATGCCGACCGGGCGCCACGCGAATTCGTATCTGCGGCGTACTGCCCACCACGCGTCCGTCCACCGACAGCTCAGCCCACGGAGTCGAATTGATCGAGAGGTACCCAGCGAGAGCGGGCGGGCGCGGCCTTGGTCGCGGGACGGCGGGCTGAGCAGCGGGTTGGTGTGGTGGTTGCAGCGACTTTGACGCCGGCGGCAGCGATTCGAGTGCGTCCGGTTTCCACACGTCATCGTGGCTCAGCAGGGGGAGCGTCGCGGGGTCGGAGACCGGCCCGGTCGCCCCCGGTGGGACCCAGCCAACTTCGCCGGCCGGTTCCCACACTTGGTCGCGCCTCGTGAGGAGCGCGACGCAGGCCGCGATCAGCGCGATACCGATGGACGTGCTCACGATGGTGCGGCGCAGCCTGCTGGGTCGCGGCGGTGCCTCCCACTCGTCATCCAGCACGCGGGGCAGCGGTTTCTCGAGTTGCTGCGGCGTCATTGGCCCACGACGTTGAAACTCCGGCTCGTCGCCGCCGCGAGGCCGGGCGCGGTGGCCTTCAGTGTGCACCCGGTACACAGACCTGTGACATGCAGGTTATTGAATGTGGCGACGCCGTTGACGGCGGGCCTGGTCGTAGTCCCGCTGAGGCTCCCCACTGCGATGGGCCCTTCGAGCGTGAGCGACACCTGGTCCGAGAAGGAAGTGGCGGTCGCGCCTTGCGCGTCGCGAGCGGTCACCTGCACGGAAAACGATCCGTTCACCAGGAGGGTACCCGGAGGCTCGCTAGTGAACTCGAGATACGTCGCCGGTGGTGGTGGTGGTGGTGGTGGTGGCGGCGGCGGCGGCGGCGGTGGTGGCGGCGGCGGTGGCGGCGGCGGCGGTGGTGGCGGCGGCGGTGGCGGCGGCGGTGGGGCCGTGACGTTGAACGCGGCGCTGGTGTCTGCGGTCAGCCCAGTCGCAGTCGCGTGCAGCGTGTAGCCCGATCCCGCCTGAGTGACCCGCAGATCCGAAAACGTCGCCTCACCACTGCTTGCCGGGTCGCTGATGGTGCCCGCGAGCGCTCCCGGGTTCGGGCTCAGCGCCACGGTGATCGTGCCGGTGAATCCGTTGACGCGCGACCCGGTCGAATCCAGCGCTTGGACCCGCATCGTCGGCAGGATCTGATTCACCTCCACGTTCCCCGGCTGCGTGACGAACGCCAGATGCGTCGCCGGTGGTGGTGGCGGTGGTGGCGGCGGCACGATGACCGTCACGTCGAACGGGGTGCTTGTCGCGCCACGCAAGGAGCCCGCGGTTGCCGCGAGCGTATAGCCCGTGCCGACTTGATCGATTCTCAGATCGTCGAACGCCGCGACTCCGGCGGCCGCGGCCACGCTGTCGACACCGGCCAGGTGTGCGTTCTGGAGCGGGCTCCCATCGCGTCCCTTGGCGACGGCGATGGTGCCGGTGAACGCGGTCGCGACATTGCCGCCGTCATCCAGCGCCGAGACTTCGACCGGCGGCGTGATGGTGCTATCCTTTGCGGTGTTCCTCGGCTGCACGGTGAACCGGAGCTGCGTCGCCGCGCCGGGCGTGATATCAAAGGAAGCGCTCGTAGCGCCGGTGAGCCCCGACGCGGAGACGGTGAGCGTATACTCGCCCGTCTTGTTGAGACGAAGGTCCGAGAAGCGGGCAACGCCGCCGCTCGCGGGCCTGCTCAGTGTTCCCGACATCGCGGCGCCCGTCGGATGGGCGCCCAGCGCAATCGTGATCGTCCCACTGAATCCGCCGAACGGGTGGCCCCCGGCGTCCAGCGCGGTCACCTCGATTGCCGGTGCGATCGGGGTCCCCGCTGCGGTGGTGGTCGGCGGTTGGGAAAACGTGAGACTGCTCGCGGCGTTCAGGATGCGAAGCTCGACGGGCACCTTGACGGGGGCGATGCTGTGGTCGTCCGGGACGATCACGATCGTGTCGCGGTAGGTGGCGGGCGCCAGGTCGGTGGGATCGAGCGCCAGCTGGAGTGTGTCGGGCGCCCCACCGGAGTCAGTGGCCAGCGTCAGCCACGGCGCATCCGCGGCGCGGTGCGCAGTCCAGGTCGGCGGCGAATCCTCGCGCGTCGTGGATATCGCGAGGGCCGCCGACTGTGTCTCACGGCTGCCGACCGGCGCCGATTGGACGACCCGCGCCGGCGTGACACCGATCACCTTTGTCGGAGGAGCGTCGAGGAGCCTGCCGACGCTGCAACTAATGACGAATGCGAGGCCGGCGACGGAGGCGATTCTTCCCCGTGTGGTAGGCATCGAGTGCACAGGCGCACCAGCACGTTCCATACCCTGCGCTAACAGCGACTTGCTGTGGAGGAGTAAGACGCGAGGTGATGCGACAGCACCACGATGTGGCGTAGCCGCCACGCCTAGCAAACGAGTTGCGTTGCGGCGCCTTCTCTTCCCTCTATCTTCTTGCCCCCATGAGCAAAGGCACAATCGGCATCCTGACCGGCGGCGGCGACGTCCCCGGCCTCAATCCCGCCATCCGCGCCATCACGATCCGCGCCCTGCGCGACGGCTACAAGGTCATCGGCATTCGCCACGGCTGGGGCGGGCTGGTGGACTACTCGCGCGAGAAGGGGGCGGACAATTCGGAGCAGATCCTGCCGCTGTCGGAAGCGATCGTGAACCGCGCCGGCCGCACCGGCGGCACGTTCCTCCACACGTCCCGCGTGCGGCCGAGTCACCTGCCCAAAGAGCGGGTGCCGGCGCATCTCAGCGGCTATGGTGAGCAGACGAACGACATCACCAAAGACGTCATCAAGAACCTCGAGCACGTCGGCGTCGATGTGCTGATTCCGATCGGCGGCGACGACACGCTGAGCTACGCCAAGCGGCTGCACGATGAAGGGCTGAAGGTCGTGGCGATTCCGAAGACGATGGACAACGACGTCTACGGCACCGACTACTGCATCGGCTTCAGCACCTGCGTGACCCGCACCATCGAGCTGACGCACCGGCTGCGCACCTCGGCGGGGTCGCACGAGCGTTTCCTGGTGATCGAGGTCTTCGGCCGCTACGCCGGCTTCACGGCCCTGCTCCCGACGATGGCCGGGGCGGCGGACCGCTGCGTGATCCCCGAGTACCCCGTGGAAGTCGAGCACCTGGCCGAGCTGCTGGTTCAGGACCGCAACAAGAACCCGAGCCGCTATTCGGTGGTCCTGATCTCGGAAGGCGCGCGGCTCACCTCGCACGAGGGGATGAGCTTCGAGGGCGAAGAGACCGACATGTTCGGGCACCGCAAGCTCGGCGGCATCGGTGACCAGATCGGTGCGGCGCTCAAGGAGCGCTCGGCGAAATACAACAACGGGCGGCGTGTCGACGTCGTGAACCAGCGGCTCGGCTATCTCGTGCGCTCCGGCGATCCGGACGCGCTCGACTCGATCGTGCCGATGGCGTTCGGCAACCTGGCGCTCGACCTCATCGTGCAGAAGCAGTACGGCCGGCTTGTCAGCATTCACAAAGGCTTCTACGATACGGTGCCGCTCTCGAGCGTGACGTCGGACAAGAAGGTCGTCGACGTTTCCAAGTATTACAACACGAAGCGCCTGCGGCCGATTTACCAGTTCGATGGGGCACCGTTGTTCATCATGACCAGCGACTGATCATCCACAATCCGAGGTAATCATGGCGCTCCAGCTCGGCGACATCGCTCCCGATTTCGAAGCTCAAACAACCGAAGGCCGCATGCGCTTCCACGAGTGGATCGGCGACTCGTGGGCCGTCCTCTTCTCTCATCCCAAGGACTTCACGCCGGTCTGCACCACCGAGCTCGGCTACATGGCGAAGCTCAAACCCGAATTCGACAAGCGGCGGACGAAGATCGTCGGCTTGAGCGTCGATCCGGTTGAGAACCACGCGCGCTGGTCGAATGACATCAAGGAAACGCAGGGGTACGCGCCGAACTATCCGATGATCGGCGATACCGACCTGAAGATCTCGAAGTTGTATGGGATGCTGGCGGCCACTCTCGAAGGCACGTGCGATGGCCGCACCGCGGCCGACAATCAGACCGTGCGCAACGTGTTCGTCATCGGCCCTGACAAGAAGATCAAACTCATCATCGTCTATCCCATGACGACTGGCCGCAACTTCGACGAAGTGCTGCGCGTGATCGATTCGTTGCAGTTGACGGCGAAGCACAAGGTCTCGACGCCGGTCAACTGGCAGCAGGGCGACGATGTGATCATCGCCGGCTCAGTGTCGGACGAGGACGCGAAGAAGGCTTATCCCAAGGGCTGGAAGGCGCCCAAACCCTATCTGCGCATCGTGCCGCAGCCCAAGGCCTGAGCGACGCTCAACGTCGGGCTGGTCGGCTTCGGCTTCGCCGGGAAGGTGTTTCACGCGCCGGTCATTCGCGCCGTGGAGGGCATGCGCCTCACGACCATCGTGCAGCGCAACGGGCCACCCGACCCGCGCTATGCGGACGTCAAATTCGTCCGCACCCTCGACCACCTGCTGGCGCAGCATGTCGACCTCGTCGTCGTCGCCACACCGAACACGTCCCATCACGCGATCGCAAGGCAATGCCTGCTTGCCGGACGTCACGTCGTCGTCGACAAGCCGTTCACGCCGACGCTCGCCGACGCGCAGGACCTGGTCCAGATTGCCAACCAGCAGCGGCGCATCGTCACCGTCTATCAGGACCGCCGCTACACCGGCGATTTCGCCACCGTGCAACAGGTCGTGGGGGATGGCGCGCTGGGCCGCGTCGTCCTCTTCGAATCGCATTTCGACCGATTCCGGCCGGAGCGGAAACCCAGCGCCTGGCGCGAGGAGACGCTCCCCGGATCCGGCGTGTGGTTCGACATCGGACCGCACCTGTTCGACCAGGCATTGCTGCTGTTCGGCATCCCGGACGCGATCGGCGCCGACATTCGCATCGAGCGTCCGGACGCGGTCGTCGACGACGCGTTCGACGTCACGCTGTACTATCCGCACGCGCGCGCCGTTTTGCGCGCATCCATGCTGGCAACGCCGGTGGGACCGACATGGATCGTGCACGGCACGAAGGGTTCGTTTGTCAAGTACGGCATGGATCCGCAGGAAGCAGCGCTCAAAGAAGGTCGCACGCCCGACGAACCTGATTGGGATGCCGAGCCGCCCGACCTGCACGGCCATGTGACGACGCCCGATGGGTCGTATGTGGTGCCAACGTTGCGATCGAGCTTCACGCGGTACTATGAGAACGTGCGCGACGCCGTCGTGGGGACCGCGCCGCTCGCCGTGACACCGGAATGGTCGCTCGACGTGATGCGCGGATTGGAATTGGCCGCCGCGAGCAGTCGAGCCCGTCGCGTGTTGCCATGGCGCGCATGAAAAAACCTTGGGTCTAGACCCTACTCGACACGATCGATTGCCGTGTTGGGATGCTCGCCCAGGAACTCGACCCACGCTTTCTTGGCGCACGGATAGCGCTTGACCGCCTCGACGAGATCGAGGAACCCGACAAACGTCTTGTCGAACCGATCCGCGAGCTGCTTGTTGGCGATGCCACCGCCGGCGTCGAACGCCTGGTGCGCTTGCGCGAGCGAGAACATGTCCGGATACATGCGCGCGCCGAGGTGCTCGAGCGGCACGCGGAGCGCCCACAGCCCGCGGTTGCCGCCGGCCATCGACGGAGAGGCGGAGATCAGCATCCCCTGTTTCGCGTTGAACGGCTGCGGCCGGTACCTCGACACCCAGTCGATCGCGTTCTTCAGCAGGCCTGGGAAGGAGCCGTTGTATTCCGGGGACGCGATCACGAAGGCGTCGACGTCCTCGAGGCGGCTGCGGAATTGCTCCGCGCCAGGGGGGAAGGTGGTTTGCTCGTCCTGACTGTAGGAGGGACAGTCGAATTCTTTCATGCTCGCGAAGTCGACTGTCCCCCCGTGATGCTCGATGACCCCACGCGCCAGATTCGCCAGCCGAGTGTTGAGCGACTCGGCTCGGAGAGAGGCGGAAAACACCAAGACACGGATCGCCTCTCGTTCAGCCACCGGTTAGGACCGCACCAGCCCACGCAGCGTGTACGCGGCCATCAGCTGCACCGCGCCGGCGAGGATCGCAAAGCCGGCGATCAGGCCGATGATCGCCGCAAGGGTGATCGGCGGGGCGATCAGCGCGAACACACCTGCCACGACGCTCAGCACGCCGAATGCCGCGGTCCCGCCCCACGGCATGCCCATCTGCTTCTCCTGAACCGCCGCGAAGATCTCGATGGCGCCCGTGATGGTCAGCAACCAGGAGACCCAGATCACCGCGAACGCCAGCGACGGCACGGGATAGTACATCAGGGCGAAGATGCCGAAGCCGACGCCCACGAGCCCCGACAGCAACACCACCCACCAGTGCGTCGTGACGGGTTTGAGCTCGAACGCGTGCACGATCCCGACGAAACCTGAGAAGAGGGCCCAGATCGCGATCACGAGCGCGAAGGCGGCGACACCCTCCAGCGGTCGTGCGAAGATGAACACGCCGACCGCGACCGACAACAACCCGCGCAGCAGCAGCGCCCACCAGGCGAGATGAGCGGTCTTGCGCACCGAATCCAGCACGCTGCCCGTCATACGGCCTCCAAGTCGAGAGTGCAGCAAGCTTGGCACGCCGGCCCGACGCCCGCTAGTGAGTTGGTGTAACGCGACATAGTGCGTCGGAGCAGGCGCTGGACGTAGTCGGTCGGCGGGGTCAGACTTCGGGATCCCGCCGATGTTGCATTGAGGAAACGCCTCACCAGGAGAAGACCCATGGCTCGCAACACCACGACACGCAAGAATGGCGGCAAGTCGCGCACGCGTCCGCAACCGCCGGCGCAAGCAACCGTCCCCGAAAGCCGCTCGCGCATCAGCCCCAAGATCTATGCAACCAAAAACGATCTCCCGGAGGCGACCCGCCTCGAGGTGATCGGGTTGCTCAATCAGCGGCTCGCCGACTGCATCGATCTGCAGACGCAGTGCAAGCAGGCTCACTGGAACGTGAAGGGCCCGACCTTCATCGCGCTGCACAAACTGTTCGACGAGATCAACGAAGACGTCGAGGAGTACGTGGATCTCATCGCCGAGCGCATTGTGCAGTTGGGCGGTATCGCCGAGGGAACGATCGGGGCGGTGGAGGGGCGCTCAACGTTGGTCGATTACCCGCTGGCCCTCTCCACGGGGACCGAACACGTGGCCGCGCTGTCCGACGCGCTCGCGGCATTCGGGAGGACGGCGCGCGTGGGAATCGAGGAGATGAACGAGCTCGAAGACGCGGGCAGCGCCGACATCCTCACCGAGATCTCGCGCGGCGTGGACAAGTGGCTGTGGTTCGTCGAAGCGCACCAGCAAGCCTGACGGGTGAGCGCCGTCCTCGACGTGCGCGACGTGCGCTACGAATTGCCGGGAACCGCACGGCGGTTGGTTGACGGCATCTCGTTTACGGTAGGCGCAGGTGAGACCGTGGTGCTGCTGGGGCGCAGCGGCGCCGGGAAGACGACGACGTTGCGACTGATAAACCGGCTGCTCGCGCCGACCGGCGGCGAGGTCCGGTTCGTTGGGCATTCGACCGCGGCGCTCGACGCAGACCGTCTCCGGCGCCGCATCGGTTACGTTATTCAAGAAGTCGGCCTGTTCCCGCATTTGACCGTGACGGCGAACGTGGGGCTGGTGCCGCGGCTCGAGCAATGGACTCCCGATCGCATCGCGGCGCGCGTCCGCGAGCTGCTCACTCTCGTCGGACTGGATCCGGACGCGTTCGCCGAGCGCTTTCCGCACCAGCTTTCTGGAGGTCAGCGCCAGCGCGTCGGTGTGGCCCGCGCGCTGGCCGCCGATCCGCCGCTGCTGCTCCTCGATGAGCCGTTCGGCGCGCTCGATCCGATCACGCGCGCCGAGCTGCAACGCGAATTCCGCACGCTCGAAGGCCGGCTCGGCAAAGCCATGGTCTTCGTGACGCACGATGTACGCGAGGGCCTGATGCTCGGCAGCCGCATCGGCGTGCTCGAAACCGGCCGGCTCCTGTTCCTGGGCACGCCCGAAGAGTTCCGCGCCAGCCCGCTGCCCGAAGTCCGGAGATTCCTGGAGGCTGCCTGAGGCTGTTTCAGTTCTACGGCGCGCACGCGGGCGAGGTATGGCTGCTCGTGCGCCAACATGTCGTCCTGGTCACCATCTCCACCGGCGCCGCGGTCGTGATCGGACTGCCGCTCGGCGTGCTCGTGGCTCGCCATCCCCGGTGGCGACGCCCGGTGCTGGGCCTCGCGAACGTATTCCAGACGATCCCGAGCCTGGCGCTCTTCGGTCTCCTCATTCCCGTGTTCGGAATCGGCGCGTGGACCGCCGTGACGGCGCTCGTCGTGTACGCCCTGCTCCCCATCGTGCGCAACACCTACACCGGCATCACCGGCGTCGACCCCGCGGTGCGCGAGGCCGGCCGCGGGATGGGCATGACGAGCACCGAGCTGCTGCGGATGGTCGAGCTGCCGCTCGCTGCCGGTGTGATCCTCGCGGGCGTGCGCGTCGCGACCGTGGTCAGCGTGGGCATCGCGACCATCGCGGCCGCCATCGGCGCGGGCGGACTCGGCGTGTACATCTTCCGCGGCGTCGCCACGGTCGACGACACCCTGATCCTCGCGGGCGCCATACCGGCGGCGCTGCTCGCTCTGCTGGCGGATAGCCTGCTCGGCCTCGCCGAGCGGAAGCTCGTGTGGCGCGCGCGCTAGCCGTCCTCCTCACATTGCTTGTGGCATGTGGCCGGTCGGAAACGATCGTCGTCGGGGCGAAGAACTTCACCGAGTCCGATCTGCTGGCCGAAATCGTGGCGCAACAGCTCGAGCGCCGCGCGGGCGTGCTGGTGGAGCGCCGCTACCATCTGGGTGGGACCTTTGTGTGCCACCGGGCCATCACCGCCGGTGACATCGACATCTACGTCGAGTACACGGGAACGGCGTTCACCGCGATTCTCAAACAACCGCCGGTGGCGAATGCCGACAGTGTGTTCCGGTTCGTCGCCGCGGAATACCCGCGTCGCTTTCGGCTGCGCTGGACGAAGCCGTTCGGGTTCGACGATACGTTTGCGATCCTAGTCCGCCGCGCGGACGCCGCGCGGTACCGTCTGCGAGCCATCTCGGACCTCACAGCCGTCGCCCCCCATCTGAAGGCAGGATTTGGATACGAGTTTCTCGAGCGGGCAGACGGATTCACAGGGCTAGCGCAGCGCTACGGGTTGCATTTCTCCGAGCCGCCGACGTCGATGGACCTGGGACTGACGTACCGCGCGCTCGCCGACCATCGCGTGGATGTGATCGCCGGGAATTCGACGGACGGCCAGATCGCCGCCCTCGATCTCGTGCAGCTCGTGGACGACCGCGGCTACTTCCCGCCTTATCAGGCCGCGCCGGTCGTCCGCGCCGCGGTCTTGGCGCGCTATCCCGCGGTAGCGACCGCGCTGGCGGAGCTGGGAGGCAAGATCTCGGATACCGAGATGCGCCGGCTCAATGCGCTGGCGGATGTCCAGCACCGCGACATCGCGGACATCGCGCGAGCGTGGCTGGTGCAGAGCCTACCGTAATCACGAACAGGGGGGGGCATGGCCGAGCCTAACGGTGTTGTCGTGTCTGGCGGCGTGGAGGGTTTCACGCAGGAGATCACGGCCGGCCGCCACCACCTCGTGGCCGACGAGCCGGTCGATGTCGGCGGCAGCGACCGTGGACCGGGTCCATACGAGCTGCTGCTCGCGGCATTGGGGTCGTGCATGTCGATGACGATCGCGCTGTACGCACGACGGAAAGCGATCCCGCTACGCCGCGTGGTGATACAGTTGAGTCACTCGCGGGACTACGAGAACGATTGCGAGAACTGCATGACTGAGGACCGGCGGCTGGACCGCGTCAGGATCCGGCTCGAGCTCAGCGGCGACTTCTCGACGGAGCAGCGCGCCAAGTTGGTCGAAATCGCGCACAAATGCCCCGTGCACCGGACCCTCTCGGCCGGGATCAAGATCCAGATCGAGGCCTAAACGCGCGGCGCCGGCTCGAACATCAGCTGGTCCACAAAGCACCAGCCCCAGTCCTCGCCCGGCTCAAAGCTCCGCATGATCGGATGTTTGGTCTTATGAAAGTGCTTGGTCGCATGCCGGTTGGGCGAGTCGTCACAACAGCCCACGTGACCGCACTCCAGACACAGTCTCAGATGCACCCATTCATCACCGGTCTGCAGACACTCCTCGCACCCGTCCGGTGTTTTCGGTCGGACGTCGCGGATCTGCGCCAGATGCTTGCATTGTTGGGCCATGATGGAAGCTCTTCCGTTCAATGCTAGTATTCAAGCCATGACCGCTGCTCCCGTAGCTCCAGCGACACCAGCCGCCTTCGCGCGCCAAGCGGAAGCTTTTCCACGGCTCACGCCGGCGCAAATCGCCCGCATCGAGCCCCATGGCCGGCACCGCAACGTTCAGGCGGGTGAGGCGCTGGGTGAGGCGGGCGAACCCGTCACAAAGATATTCGTCGTCGTGTCGGGACGGCTCGACCTCGTCCGCCCGCCGCGCTGGGTCGGCGAGGATCTGCCGACCTTCAGCGAAGGGATGTTCACGGGGGAGCGATCGATCCTCGCTGGTGGGCGCTTCCTCGCCCGCATCCAGGCGAGCACGCCGTGTGAAGTGATCGAAGTCAGCCGCGAGGCGCTGCTGGATCTGATTCGCACCGATCCCGAGCTGAGCGACATCTTTCTCCGCGCGTTCATCCTGCGCCGCCTGCAACTGATCGATCAAAGCCTCGGCGACGTGCTGCTCCTCGGATCCAACCACTGCCAGGGCTCGCTCCAGATCCGCGAGTTTCTCACGCGCAATGGGCATCCGTACAGATTCGTCGACCTCGATACCGATGCCGACAGCCAGGCGATGCTCGACCAGTTCCACGTGAGCGCGGGCGACATCCCCGTGGTGATCTGCCGCGGCACCGTGGTGCTGCGCAATCCGACCATTCAGCAGGTCGCCGACTGCCTTGGCCTGAATCCCGCGATCGATCGGACGGCGGTCTGCGATCTCGTCATCATCGGCGCGGGGCCGGCGGGCCTAGGCGCCGCCGTGTACGCGGCGTCGGAAGGCCTCAACGTCGTGATGATCGAAGGGAACGCGCCGGGCGGCCAGGCGGGGACCAGCTCGCGCATCGAGAACTATCTCGGTTTCCCGCTCGGCATCTCCGGCCAGGAGCTGGCGGCTCGCGCATACGATCAGGCGCAGAAGTTCGGCGCGAAGATCCTCATCGCGAGAAAGGTCGCCCGGCTCGACTGCAGCACGAAGCCGTACCGCGTGCAGTGCAGCGCGGCCACCGGCGATCCGTTGCTCACCCGCGCCATCATCATCGCGAGCGGAGTCGAGTACCGGCGGCTGGCGGTCGAGAATCTGTCGCGCTTCGAGGGCGCCGGCGTGTACTACGCCGCGACGAGAATGGAAGCGCAGCTCTGCGCGGACGAAGAGGTCGCGGTGGTGGGCGGTGCCAACTCCGCGGGTCAGGCGGTCATGTTCCTCGCACAGAGCGCGAAGCGCGTGCACATGCTCATTCGCGGCGACGGCCTCGCCCAGACCATGTCCCGCTACCTGATCAGCCGTATCGAAGCACATCCGAAGGTCGAGCTGCACACGCGCACGGAGATCGTGGGCCTGGAGGGGAACGGGCACCTCGAACAGATCGCGTGGCGGACGGGCAGAGGCGGACCGGTACAGCGGCAAAAGATCCGGCACGTCTTCACGATGACCGGGGCCGAGCCGAGCACGAAGTGGCTCACCGGCTGCCTGGCGCTCGACGACAAAGGATTCATCAAGACTGGAGCGGCATTGACCGCCGACGAGCTCTCCGCCGCGAAATGGCCGCTGCGCCGGCCGCCTCATCTGCTCGAGACCAGTCTCCCCGGGGTGCTCGCCGTCGGCGACGTGCGCAGCGGCAGCACCAAGCGCGTCGCCTCAGCCGTCGGGGAAGGCTCGATTGCGGTCGCGACCGTTCACCAGATCCTGGCGGAGACCTGATGACGCTGACCCTCGCAGTAGGAAGGCGCGATCATGTCGCGGGGCCGGAGACGGCTGCGTTGACGCTGGTCGAGTACGGCGACTTCGAGTGCCCGTACTGTCGTCAGGCCGTCCCGAGCGTCAAAGAAGTGCAAAGCCGGCTCGGCGACAAGCTGCGCTTCGTGTTCCGGCACTTTCCGCTGACGAAGATCCACATGCATGCGCAGCACGCGGCCGAGGCGGCGGAGGCGGCGGGAACGCAGGGAGCGTTCTGGCAGATGCATGACCGGCTGTTCGAGCGCCAGTTTGCGCTGGACGATGAAAACCTCGTCGAATACGCACGCGACCTCGGCCTGGACGCCGAGCGCGTCGGCGGCGAGCTCGCCGCCGGGACGTGGCGGGAGCGCGTGCGCGACGATCTCTTGAGTGGTCTGAAGAGCGGCGTGAATGGCACGCCAACGTTTTTTATCAACGGCGTCCGCCACGACGGCGGCTACGACGTGGCGTCGCTGATCACCGCGCTCGAGGGAGCCTCGTAGGACCCTGGGAGGAACTCCAACACCTGCCGGATCACGTCAGGGTCACTGACGATCCGATGATGTCCCAGCCCGCTCGTGGTCACGAGCTGCGCACCGGGCCAAGCCCGCGCGATCGCGGCGCCGTTGTCCCAGCCGATTTCGCGGTCGTCACGGTCGTGGAGCACCAGGAGGGGCATCTGCATGCTCCCCGCCAGCGCCGGGACATCCATTTCCTCCCACTCGAACCCCAACCGTCGCTCGAGCCGCTCGCGCATCGAAGCCATCACCGGATCCGCGACCCCAAGCAGCGCAGCAAATTGTGCGCTGTAGGAGTCAGCGTTGGCAGTCGGCGCGATGAACACGGCGCGCCGGGCGGCGAGTCCCGCCTCGATTGCCAGGGCGGCCGCGAATCCGCCCAGCGAGTGGCCGACGACTGCGCTCACCGGGCGGATGGCCCGCGATACGGCGAGCGCCGCGCGCGCGAACTCAGGACCGGAGCTGAGCCTCCCCGCCGAGGCGCCATGTCCCGGCGCGTCGAACGTGACCACGCGATGGCCGCTCGCCAGCAGCGCTCCGCCCAGATCGATGAACCGCGCACCCCGACTGCCCCACCCGTGTACGAGCAGGACGCCGGGTCCGCGCTCGCCCCACGACCAGGCCGCGATACGCCTGCCGCCCACCCGTATGTCGAACCGGCGCGCGTCGCGTAACCATGCGGCCATCCGTTGGCTGATCGGACGGCGTGGCGGCGTGCAGAACAGGCGCTCCGCCCAGCGCGCAGCAAGCCTCGGCGAGGCTCG
This sequence comes from Gemmatimonadales bacterium, assembly GCA_036505175.1. GTDB lineage: Bacteria > Gemmatimonadota > Gemmatimonadetes > Gemmatimonadales > GWC2-71-9 > 20CM-2-65-7. The sequence goes on along the minus strand of DASXTV010000089.1, from coordinate 147,549 downwards.
CTGGACGGCTCCGAAAGCGGCGCGTGTAAGTCGTAAGGCTGTGGTCATGGGTCCTACAGTAACGCGTGGAGTCCCGCTGCTGGTTTCACCGTATCCTGGGCGACCGCAGTGCCGCCGCCACGTACAGGCTCCCCGTTCCCAGAGCGCGTCAGGGCGCGAGCGCGTTGGAGAGCCGTGCCAGCTGACGCAGCTCGGCGGGGTTGAGGGATTTGGTCAGCCGCCGCATCTCAGCGCTGATCTCTGGGTCGATGCGGGCGAGGAGTTTCAGGCCGGCTTTGGTAATTCGGGCCATCGAGCAGCGCCGGTCCTCGGGAGCGCGGGCGCGCGCCACGAGCCGTTGGCGCCCCAGGCGGTCGAGCATACGGGTGACGTCGGGTGCGCGGTGGGTGCAGTGCGTGGCGACTTCGTTGCGCGGCTGGCCCCCGGGGTGCGCTTCCCGCAGCAACCGGAGCATGTTGTACTGCTCCGCCGTGATGCCGTGACGCGCGCAGATTTCCTCTAACGCCTGCAACAGATGACCGGCCGCCACCAGCAGACTGACGGTGGCTTCCTGTGCCGGATGCGTGGCCATTTCCCGAACCTCCGTTGGCAACACGTAATGTCAAGACCCTCCCGCCAGTTCCCAGGACAACCAAACCGGGTCCGTTATTCCCGGGAACTATTGCTTGTTATAAACACGTTATCGCACAGTCATTGAATCGCCCGTCTGTCGATTCACAACAACCGCCACTGCCGTGACACGGGCACCGATGATGTCGAATTCGCTCCCACTCGTTCGACAACAAGCAGTAGGCAGAGATGCTCAATGACGTTCGCCGAGTTGGTCCACACAGCGAGGAGATCATCACGTATGCGCAGTCCTTTCAGTACCAGCACCCGCGGTTTGACCGGATCGACCATTCTGCTCGTCACGCTGCTCGTCAGCGGCGGCGGCTTGGCGGCGTGGAAAAGCGCCTCAATCCGCAGCGCGAATGCGGCGGCGGCACATCAGCCCGAGCCGATTGAATCCATCACCGCAGCCGTCGCGCAAGAGCGTTCTTACCGTCCGACCACGACGTCGATCGGCACGGTGCTCGCACTGAACTCGATCACGTTACGGAATGAACTGCCCGGGACCGTGCGTCAGGTGATGCTCGTTCCGGGACAAGTCGTTGAACCCGGTACCATTCTCGTGGCCCTCGACGTCGCGGTCGAAGCGGCGGACCTCGAGGCTCAGACCGCCCAGGCCGATCTCGCATCGACGACCCTGGCGCGGCTGGAACGGCTGCGGCAGGCGGACGCCGCATCCCAGGAAGAAGTCGATCAGGCGCGCGCCGCGCGTGACGTCGCGGTCGCGCAGATCGCACGGACCCGCGCCATCATCGCGCGCAAGACGATTCGCGCGCCGTTTCGGGCTCGCGTGGGTCTCGCCGACATCCATCCGGGCCAGTACCTGAACGAAGGCACCGAGCTCACGACCCTGCAGGGCGTAGACGCCGCGGCGCATGTCGACTTCACCGTCGCACAGGCGGTCGCGGCGCAGCTGCGCGCCGGCGAATCGATCGCGGTCTTTGCCCCGAGTGACGCGAATCCGATCGAAGCGCGGATCGTGGCACTCGACTCGCGCGTTGACCCCGTGACCCGCAATGCGTTGGTGCGCGCGCGGATTTCGCGCCGCGCTCCGGCGCCGGGCGCGTCGGTGCGTGTCGAGGTCCCCGTAGGCCCGGCAACGCCGGTGGTCGCGATTCCCGTCAGCGCCCTGCGGAAGGGGCCCGGCGGCGATCACGTCTTTGTCGTGGAGCCCGACTCGACCGGCCGTACCCGCGTTCACGAACAGGCGGTGCAGAGCGGCTCTATGGTCGGCGACGAAGTCTTGATTCTCAGCGGTCTCAAACCCGGGCAGCGCGTCGCGACGTCCGGTTCATTCAAGCTGCGCGAAGCGGTGTTGGTCGCTGTCGCCGGCGATTCCCTTCGCTAACCGGGTGGGAGCATTCGCATGCGTTCTATAACCGATACGTTCATCAAGCACCCCGTTCTCGCGATCGTCGCGAATCTCGCGATCCTGCTGGTCGGGTGGCGCACGGTCACCTCGCTGCCCGTGCAGCAATATCCGAAGATCGAAAGCTCCTCGGTCGTGATTACGACCGTGTACTACGGCGCCAGTGCCGAAGCGGTGCGGGGATTCCTCACGACGCCGATCGAGCGGGCGGTGTCGGCCATCGGCGGCGTCGATTACGTCGAATCCAGCAGCCGCGCCGGTCTCAGCACGATCACGGTGCACCTCAAGCTGAATCACAGCACGACGGCGGCGCTCGCCGAGGTCACCGCGCGGTTGCAGCAGGTCCGGTCGGAACTTCCGGCCGAGGCCCAGCCGCCGACGGTGGAGGTGCAGAAGGCGGACCGTCCCTACGCGTCCTTCTACCTGAGCTTCACGTCGTCGGAGCGTGAGATTCCCGCGCTCACCGACTGGCTCACGCGCAACCTGCAGCCCCAGCTCACGACGCTGGCGGGTGTGCAGCGCGTTGATGTCGTCGGGGGCAGGCCGATCGCCATGCGGGTCTGGATCGATCCGGAGCGGCTCGCGGCGCTGAACCTCGCGCCGGGCGACGTGTGGGCCGCGCTGCAGCGCAACAATTATCTCGCCGCGGTCGGACAGACCAAAGGCGATCTGGTGCAGGTCAGCCTGCTCGCGAACACCGATCTGCGCACCCCGCAGGAGTTCAAAGACCTCGTGGTCGCGGAGCGCAACGGCGCGATCGTCCGGCTCTCCGATGTCGCGCGCGTCGAGCTCGGCGCCGAAGAGGCCGACTTCATCACAAAGTTCAACGACAAGGAAGCCGTCTACCTCGGCGTCTGGCCGCTCGTCGGCAGCAACGAGATCGAAGTGGCGGGCCGCCTCCACCAGGAGATGGACCGGATCCGCGGCACGCTGCCCAAAGACATCGACATGCAGCTCGCGTACGACGCGACCGTCTTCATGACCGACGCGCTGCACGAGATCTCGAAGACGCTGGTCGAGACGATCCTGATCGTCGGCCTGGTCGTGTTCCTGTTCATGGGATCGGTGCGCACCGCGCTCGTGCCGCTCGTCGCGATGCCGGTGTCGCTGATCGGCGCCGGGATCGTGATGTACGCCTTCGGCTTCAGCCTCAACCTGCTCACGATCCTCGCGATCGTGCTGTCGGTGGGACTGGTCGTGGACGACGCGATCGTCGTGGTTGAAAACGTCGAGCGCCACGTGCGTGAAGGGAAATCGCGCATCCAGGCGGCCCTCATCGGCGCCCGTGAGCTCGTCGGTCCGATCATCGCGATGACGATCACGCTGGCGGCCGTGTACACCCCGATCGGCTTCCAGGGTGGGCTGACCGGCTCATTGTTCCTCGAGTTCGCGATCACGCTCGCCGCGGCCGTCGTGGTGTCGGGCATCGTGGCGATCACGCTGTCGCCCGTCATGAGCTCACGCTTCGTCCACAAGGCAGGCCAGGAAGGACGCTTGACCAAATGGGTGCAGGCGGCCTTCGAAGCCGTTCGGAAACGGTACGCGCGGCTGCTCGAAGGCGCGTTGCAAATGCGCTGGGCGATCGTCGTTGGCGCGGTGCTCGTGATGATTGCCGCCTGGCCGCTCTACAACTATTCCCGCCGTGAGCTGGCTCCGGTCGAGGATCAGAGCCACATCAGCCTCTTCATGGCGGCGGCGCCTGACGCATCGCTGGAAGCGACGAACCGCGCGTCACTGCAGGTCGTGCAGGCGATTCGGTCGTTCCCCGAAGCGAAGTTCATGTGGTCGCTGACGGCGCCGTGGGGCGGCTTCGGCGGCATGGTCACGAAAAACTTCAAGGAGCGGTCGCGGACCACCGAGCAGATGTACGGCCAAGTCTATGGCGCCGTCTCGCAGGTGCCGGGCCTGCAGGTGTTCCCACGGCTCGATCCGCCGCTGCCCACGCCCGGCCAGTATGACGTCGAGCTGATCCTCGCGAGCGATCTGCCGCCCGAGCAGATGCTGCAGACCGCCGGGGCGGTCATCGGTGCGGGTTGGCAGAGCGGCAAGTTCTTGTACGTCGACACCGACCTGAAGATCGACCTGCCGGAGGCGCGCGTCGTCATCGACCGCGATCAGGTCGCAGACTTGGGGCTCGATCTCGCCAGCGTGGGCCGCGAGCTGGGCACGCTGCTCGGCGGTGGCTACGTCAATCGCTTCAACTACTTCGATCGCAGTTACAAGGTCATTCCGCAGATCGGCGACGAGGACCGCACCACGGTCGCGCCCCTGCTCAATCTCAAAATCAAGACGCCGAGCGGCCGGCTCGTCCCCGTCTCGACGTTCACGCACATCGAGTCCACGACGGCGCCGCGTACGCTCAACCGCTTCCAGCAGCGCAATGCGGTCCGGATTTTCGGGGGCGTCAAGCCGGGCGTCACGAAAGAAGAAGGCTTGCGGGTGCTGGAGAACGCGGCGGCGGCCGTGGCGGGTCCGTCCATCGGGATCGACTACGCTGGCGAATCTCGCCAAATGCGGCTCGAGGGCGCCGCATTGACCACGACGCTTATCTTCGCGGTCATCCTCATCTATCTGGTGCTGGCGGCGCAGTTCCGGAGCTTCCGCGACCCGCTCGTCGTGCTGGTCGGCTCCGTGCCGCTCGCGATCTCGGGGGCATTGGTGTTCAGCTTCCTCAATCTCACGACGATCAACATCTACTCGCAGGTCGGGCTGATCACGCTGGTCGGATTGATAGCGAAGAATGGAATTCTGATCGTGCAGTTCGCGAACACACTGCAGGCGCAGGGCGTCGCGAAGCTGGTCGCGCTGCGTGAGGCGTCGTTGACGCGACTCCGGCCGGTCTTGATGACGTCGGCGGCCACGGTGTTCGGACACCTGCCACTGGTGTTCGCCACCGGCCCCGGATCGGCGGCACGCAACAGCATCGGCACGGTGCTGGTGTCAGGCATGACCGTCGGTACGCTCTTCACCCTCTTCGTGGTGCCGGTGTTCTACTCGCTGATCGCGGCCGAGCACGCGCCGAAGCCCGTGATAATCACCGAAGAACTGCCGGTTCCATCCGGCATGATTGAGGAGACGGCCCATGCGTAGCGCTTTCATGCTCGGTCTCGCCCTGCTCGCCGGATGCGCCTCGTCTCCGGGGTATCGGTCGGCGGCGTTACAGCTCCCTGCGTCATTCCGTGAGGTGAGCGACACGGCCGGTGGCACGTCGTCCGTCGCGGTCCTGTCGACCGCGAGCGCCCCAGGCCCTAGGCCCCAGCCCCCAGGCCCCGATTACTGGGAGCAACTCGGCGATACGACGCTCAATCGTTTGATCGCGGAAGTGGTGCGCGCCAACCAGGACGTGCAGGCGGCCGAGGCTCGCGTACGCGCCACGCGCTCGCAGCGCGTGCGCACCCTGCTCGACCTGACGCCGGATACGAGGCTCACGGGCAGCTATGCCCGGCAGCGGCTCTCCACTGCGAGCTTCCCGGGCTTTGCCGGGTCGTTCTCGGATCAAAACGTGTGGGACGCGGGCGTCTCGGCGTCCTGGGATTTGGACGTGTTTGGTCAGATTCGCCACACGGCGCAAGCGCGGGGCGCGATGGTCGGTGCTGCCGAGGAAGATCTGCGCGACGTGCAAGTCTCACTCACCGCTGAGCTGGCGCTGACCTACTTCGAGCTGCGCGGCGCGCAGGAGCAGCTCGATGTGGCGCGCGAGAACGCGGACAACCAGCGTCGCACATTCACCATCGCGCGCGAGCGCCTCGAAGCGGGGCGGGGGAGCGCGTTCGATACCGAGCGGGCGCAGGCGCAGCTCAGCTCCACCCTGGCATCGATCCCCGCGCACGAAGCCCAGGTGGCCGCGGCGCAGTACCGCATCGGCGTCCTCGTGGGACGACCGCCGGCGGCGGTCGCGACCGAGCTGGACCAGCCCGGTCGGATTCCCACACTCCCCGATGTCGCCTCGATCGGCAGCCCCGAAGCAATGGTGCGCAGCCGGCCGGACGTGGCGGCCGCTGAGCGCCAGGCCGCGGCGCAGGGAGCACTGGTTGAAGCGGCGAAGGCGAGCTATCTGCCGAGGATCTCGATCGGTGGCAGCGCCGGGTATGTCGCTCCCGAGTTTCGCGCGGTCGGTGATCAGGGGACGCTCCGGTACGCCGTGGGGCCGGTGATCAGCTGGCCGCTGCTGAGCCTCGGCCGCGTCAAGGCGGACGTGGATGCGGCGCAGGCGCAGGAAGACGCCGTGCGCTCGCACTATCGCGCGGTGGTGCTCTCGGCCATGGAGGATCTGGAAGTGAGTATCAGCCGCTATCGCGCCACGCGGCAGCGAATGGATCTCTTGCAAGAGGCGAGCGCCGCAAGCCAGCACGCGGCGGAGCTCGCGCTGCTCCGCTTCAAGGAAGGGGCGACGGATCTGTTGCAGGTACTCGATGCGCAACGCACGCAGCTCGACGCGCAGGACCGGCTGGCGCAAGCGCGCATCGACGCGGGTACGGCGTACGCGGCGTTGTTCAGAGCGGTAGGAGGTCGCTAAGGATCTTGCACTCGATCTCGCACCCGATCGGCGCCGCAGGCGCCGAATGGGTCAGGGCACCGATGGAGATCAAGGCCGCCCCGGCTTCTGCGTACGCCCGAGCCGTCTCCGGGGTGATGCCTCCCGACGCCTGAATCAGGACGGTCGGGCCTGCCCGTCTCACCCACGACGCGACGCGCTCGGGGGGCTGGTTGTCCGCCAGTATGTGCCGCGCGCCAGCGGTGAGGGCCTGTTCGAGCTGCAGGTCGTCCTCCACCTCGACGACCAGAGGCATGTCGGGCGGCGCGGCCGCAAGCGCCGCCGCGAGATCGCTTTCGGCTAGCAGCGCCCAGTGGTTGTCTTTCCAGAGGACTGCGTCCGCCAGCGAGCCGCGGTTCAGGACGCCGCCCCCGACGGTCACCGCGTAGCGCTCGAGCGCCCGCAGGCCGGGCGTCGTTTTCCGTGTGTGGGTGATGCGGGCGCCTGTCCCCGCAACCGCGTCGACGGCTCGCCGAGTCAGTGTGGCGACTCCCGAGAGCCGCTGCAGAAAATTGAGTGCGACCCGCTCGCCTGCGAGCAACGTCCCCGCGGCTGCACTCACGCGAGCGAGAATCGCGCCGGGCGCGGTCCAGTCTCCGTCGTTGTGGAGCGCTTCGACCTGTGCCGCGCTGTCGAGCTCGCCGTAGACGCGTCGGAGCATCGGAAGGCCGGCGATGACGAAGCGCCCCTCCGCGACGAATGCGGCGCGGGCGGGGCGCTCTGCCGAGGCGCCGAGGAGGCGCGTCGTAACATCGTCGGCCGCGCGGTCCTCTGCGAGCGCGCGGCGAACTTCCTCGAGACCGAGCCGCTCATCCAATGGCGAGCATCCGGTCGATCGCCCGCCGGGCGCGTCGCGCGACGTCACCAGGGACGGTCACTTCGTACTGCAGATCGCGCAGCGAGTCACGCAGTTTCTCGAGCGTAATCCGCTTCATGAAGCGACACTCGGCCGTCTCCAGCAGCGCGTGAAACTGTTTCTCCGGATTCTCTCGCCGCAGGCGGTGCAGCACGCCGGTTTCGGTCGCCACCACAAAGCGCCGGGCCGGCGACGTGCGAGCCCGCCGCATCATTTGCTCGGTCGAGACGATGTGGGTGCGGCCCGCGGCGACGTCGCCTTCGGACTCGGCGTAGTACATGGCACTGGTGGTGCACCCACACTCCGGATGGACCAGGAACTCGGCGTCAGGATACTGGCGGCGTTTCGCATCCACGTCTGCCGGGCCGAGCGCGGCATGCACGTGACACTCGCCCATCCAGACTTCGATCGGGCGACCGGTCACGCGCCGAACGTGGTTTCCGAGGAAGAAGTCGGGTACGAACAACACCGGGACATCAAGCGGCAGCGACTGGACGACGGCCACCGCGTTTCCCGACGTGCAGCAGTAGTCGGCCTCGGCCTTCACCGCGGCACTGCAGTTCACATACGCCACGACGAGGCCGTCGGGATGGGTGGCACGCCATGCCTTCACGTCCTCGGCGCGGATCGTTTCCGCGAGCGAGCAACCAGCTTCCAGGTCCGGGATGAGCACACGTTTTTCCGGATTCGCGATGGCCGCGGTCTCGGCCATGAAGTGGACGCCGCAGATGACGAGCAGTTGCGCGTCGAGCTCGGTCGCGCGCCGCGCCATCATGAGCGAGTCGGCCACGACGTCCGCAACGTCCTGAACCTCGGGCCGCTGATAGTTGTGCGCGAGAATCGCGGCGCCGTGCTCAGCCTTGAGCGCGCGAATCTGAGCCGCGAGCGCGGCACTCACTGCGTCGTCGTGGAGTCCTTGGTGCCTTGCAGCGACATCCTACGCTCCCATTGGTGGAGGTACCGCCGCTGAGGGGCCGTTTGGGCAACGCCTCGGTCCGTCGAAGGTGATGGACCGCTCCCAGCGAGGGGCGCAAACGACGCGCCGGTACGGATACTAAACGGGTGGGGCGTCCAGTTCTAGGCCTCCCCAGTCACAGACCGTCACGTATGGCGACGGCTCTGATCTCGAACGTCATTTTGTCCGCTACACGGACCGTTCCTCCAGGGCCGCCACGATACGGCCGGATCCCAAAGTCTGTCTGTTTGATCGCGAACGTCGCGGTGGCGCGCAGCGTGTCGCGGCCGATCTCGACCTGCGCGTCGATCGGTACGTCGCGGGTCTGGCCTTTGATCGTGAGCGCCCCCACCACATGCGCACGCCCTTCCCGCAGCGCCACACTGCGCGACGCGAAGCGAATCTCGGGATAGCTCGCCGCGTCGAGAACATCGGTCCGCAGCGCCGCCGTCACCTTGCGGATTTCCTCGGTGTCCGGCGGCGTCAGCACTTCGAGGCCTCCGGCCTGGATGACGATTTCAAAGCGTGACGCCGCCGGCCCGGCCGGGTGATAGATGACTCGGCCGGAGAAAACGCGCGCCCGAATCAGGTGCTCGTGACCGGCAAAGCCCAGCAGCCCGGCCTTTCCGGTCCTGACGTCGAGCTGGCTCGCTGGTGAGAACTCGTAGACCACGGAATCGGTGCCGCTGGTCTGCGCCCCCGCGACAGCGGGGGCGACGGTGCTTGCCAGTGCGAGTGCAATCCGAACCGCGAGGTTAGTTTTCCCCATGCGATTCAATTACGCGAGGACGTGATCTCGTCCGCAACCTCGCTGTCTGTGCTCTGGGCCGTTTGGCCCCTCGCTCATCTCCCTAGGTGCGATACATTGACACCCGGTGCACGAGGTTGGTACAACTCCGCAGAGGGATCGGAGCAATCATGAGCAACGAGATGGGAAGCTTCCGCGTGGATATCGAGATTGAAAACCCCGCGCGCCCCTGGGATAGAACGTTACACCAAGTTGCGCTTCCGACAGGCCAATGGGTCGATCTTGGAGCGCTGGATTGGCGGCGCATTCGTGCACACCGCGGGACGGCGAACCTCCGATGATGTCGTGTTCGGCGAGTCTGGCGACCTCGTGCGGTTGGGAGCTCGGAGCTTGGAAGGATTGAACTTCCGTGTCGACCCGCTCGCGAGGCAACTCGTTGATGCCGGACCGGCACCCGCTGCCGTCGCCGCGTAGCCGCGTGGCTTCTCCGCGGCCGTACATCCTCAACGAGTTGACGTGGAAGACGGTCCAGGATACGCGCTACGACGTCGCCATCCTGCCATGGGGCGCGACCGAGGCGCACAACTATCACCTTCCCTACACGACCGACAACATCCAGGCCGAGGAAGTTGCCGCGCGCGCGGCCGAGCGGGCGTGGAGCCGCGGTGCGAAAGTAGTCGTGCTCCCCGGCGTGCCGTTTGGCGTAAATACCGGCCAGCTCGACATCCCGTTGTGCATCAACATGAATCCGAGCACGCAGGCGCTCGTGTTGCGCGATGTCGCCATGTCGCTCGCAGGGCAGGGAATTGGCAAGCTCGTGATTTTCAACGGGCACGGGGCCAATGATTTTCGCCAGATGATCCGCGAGCTTCAGCCGCAGGTGTCGTTGTTCCTCTGCGTGGTCAACTGGTACAAGGTGCTCGATCTGAAAGGGTTCTTCTCCGACCAGGGTGATCACGCGGGGGAGATGGAGACGAGCGTGATGCAACACGTCGCGGCGGATCTGGTGCTGCCGCTGGCCGAGGCCGGCCCGGGTGCCGCCCGCACATTCAAGATCTCGGCGTTCCGTGAGGGGTGGGCGTGGGCGCCGCGGAATTGGCGCCAGGTGACGGACGACACGGGATCCGGAAACCCGGCAGCGTCAACAGCGGAAAAGGGGAAGCGCTATGTCGAGGCTGTGACGGGCAAGATTGCGGATTTTCTCGTCGAGCTGGCTAAGGCAGATACAGCCAAATTGTATGAATAGGTTCACACGCTAAAGCGTGTGCTCGGCAAGCGCTGCCCTTAAGGGCAGTGCCGGCCGAGCACACCCTTTAGGGTGTGAATCCCAGGGGAGCCGCCCGCGGTTACTGCCCCGTCGCCGCCGGCGCGCTGAGCCAGCGCGCGAACCACGCCGCTACTTCCGTATAGAAGAAGCGGCTGTCCTCGCCCTTGAGAATCCAGTGGTTCTCCTCCGGCCAGATGATCAGCCGGGAGGGAATCTGCTGGCGCTGCAGCGCGGTCCAGAACTCGAGCGCGTTGTTCATCGGCACGCGGAAGTCGCGTTCCCCGACCGACACGAGCACAGGGGTATGCAGACTCGCCGCGCGGCGCATCGGACTCTGGGTGCGCCAGATCGGATGATCTTCCCACGGCGGGCCGCCCACGTTGCGCTCGCGGTCGTAGTTGAAATCGCTCGTCGCCCACTGCGTCTCGAGATCCCATTCGCCGGCATGGCTCACGAGCGCGCGATAGCGGGTCGTGGTCACCGCGAGCCAGTTGGTGAGGTGGCCGCCGTAGCTCGCGCCACCGGCGATTTGTCGGGAGGCGTCGAGGAAACGGAAGCGTTTGATCGCCGAGTCGGCGGCCTCGTTCAGCTCATTCGCCGGACCTTCGAGCGGATCGAACTGAATGTCTTGCGAGAACTTCTCGCCATAGCCCGTCGAGCCCGTGTAGTCGGTCATGAGGACGACATAGCCGGGCGCCCCCAGCAAGTGCGGGTTCCACCGCAAGCCAAAGTTGTCGGTCCACATGTTCGCCGCGCCGCCATGGATCAACACGAATAGCGGATAGCTGCGCGTCGAGTCGAACCCCGGCGGCAGGGCGTAGAAGCTGTGGATGCGCTTGCCGCGCTTCGAGGTGAACCAAAACTCGCGCAAGGGTTGCCAGTCGATCTGGGCGGCGTGCGCGGTGTTGAACTTGGTGAGCGGCGTCCACCGGCCGGTGGCCGGATCGATTCGGACGATCTCCGGTGGATTCGTCGCGCTCTCCCACACGCCCGCTATCCTGACGGCAGCCCCCGTCGTCGCGGAGGCGACTTGCAGACTGCCGAACGTTCCGCTCGTCATCGTGCCGACTTCCTGTTCTTTCCCGCCTGCCGCCGGTGCGCGGAACAGGCGCTGATGGCCGGCATCCTCTGCCAGGAAGAAGACCGCGCGGTTGTCGGGCGCGGGAGTGTACGTGCCGACGGAATGATCCGCGCCACCGGTCACGACGCGCATCGCGGCGCCGCCGCTGAGTGGCCATGACGCGGCCATCAGCCGGCGATTGTTGTACGTGCGCTCGTTGGTCGGCGTCATCACGGCGTAGAGCGTCTTGCCGTCCGGACTGAACTGCGGTGCGTCGTAATCATCCTTGCCCTGCGTGAGGCGCCGCGGCTCTCCCGCAGTCGCGGCCACGAGCCAGAGCGCTTGCACGACATCGCCATGTGTCCAATCCGTACGGTTCGTCGTCGCGGCGAACACGACGCCGCCGCCATCCGGCGTCCACGCCGCCGCGAGATCCTCACCACTGGTGCCAAGCTGGCCGCCGAAGCCGGCGCCCTGGATCAGCTGTGACCCCGCGAGCAGATCGCGTGCTGGCGCGCCAGGCTCGAGCGACTGCACGAACAGATGGGGCCGCCGGTCGTCGAGCCAATGGTCCCACAGCCGAATCGGTGAGGCGTCGTACACGCGGGCGTTGTACTTGCGGGCGCGCCGCTCCGCGGCCGCGACCCGATTCGCCGAATCGGTCGCCGCGCCGGGGTAGATCAGGCTGGAGAAGAGGATCGCACGTCCATCGGGACGCCACAGCGGACTCGAAGCGCCGGTCGAGAGGTTCGTGACGCGCTGCGCTTCGCCGCCGCTGCTCAGGTCCAGCACGTAGATCTGCGTCGCGTCGTCGCCTTCGCGCCGGGCGCTGAACGCGATCCGCCGGCTATCGGGACTCCAGTCCACGCCGCCCTCGCCGCCTTTGGTATTCGTGAGACGCCGCGGCTCGGCGTTGCCGTCCGTCGGCACGACCCAGAGATCGCTGACCTGCTCGCCTTCCGTGTACGACGGCTCGTTGACACTGAACACAATCCAGCGACCGTCCGGGCTGATCGCGGGAGCGGCGATCCGTTTCATCAGAAAGACGTCTTCGTGCGTGATCGTATGGCGCTGTTGCGCCGCGAGGGGCGACCAGAGGAGCGTGGTCGCGATGCCCAGGTACTGGAGTGTGCGCATGGTCACCCTTTGGTCTTGAACGTTATCCGATACGGTGCGAGTGGCACTCCGTCATCCGCGTTCTTGAATCCGTATCCATGTGGTGTGTTGAGCTGGAATGAGAGAAACTGCATCGGGGTAGTTAAAGTTCAAGTCAACTCTACGGGGCATGGAGCGATGCGTGGATCGACGGCCCTCACCGTACTTGCTACAGTCGTACTCTGTGTACTCGCGACCGCGGTTCACGCGCAGCGAACTACCGCGCGTCCGTGGGTCGATCGCTGGTTTGTGACGAGCGATAGTGTCCGGCTTCACTATCTCAGCGGCGGCAGGGGGGCGGCCGGCGACCCCACGATCGTTTTCGTGCCGGGCTGGACGATGCCCGCTGATATCTGGGAGCCGCAACTGCGGTACTTCGCCCGGTCCTGGCGCGTCGTCGCGCTCGATCCTCGCTCGCAGGGTGCGTCGCAGCGCACGGCCGACGGGAACTACACCGACGCCCGAGCCCGCGATATTCACGAGCTCATCGCGCACCTCAAGGCGCCCCGGGTGGTCGTCGTAGGCTGGTCGATGGGAGTTCCCGAAGCGCTCGAGCTGGTGGAGCAGTTCGGCACCCAAGACATCGCCGGGCTCGTCCTCGTCGACAATTTCGTGTGGGTTCCGCCGGGCTCTCCCCTTGCCGGGTTCATGGACACCTTGCTGTTTCACCTGCTCCGCGATCGTCCGGTGTTTACCGCGACGTTCGTGCGCGGTATGTACCGCACGCCGCAGGATTCCACCTACCTCGCGCGCATCACTCGCACATCTCTTTCGACACCCACCACAACGGCCTATACGCTGCTCGCCAGTACATTCGCCACCGGTCGCCGCGACTGGCGCCCGGCGTTGGACAAGATGGACCGTCCACTCCTGTTCGTCGGCTCGGCGTCGATGCGCGAAACCGCCGACACGGTGCGCAATCATGTGCATGATGCACAGGTGGAGATCTTCGAGAACGCCGGTCACGCGCTGTTCGTAGATGAGCCCGATCACTTCAATCGCGTGTTGGAGGACTTCCTGAAGCGGCTGCGCTGACGCCTACAATCGGAACAGGTAGCTCAACTTCACGAACACCGCGTCGCCGGTCCGCGTGAGCCCGCGGAACCGGAACGCATCGTCATCCAGCAGGTCACTGCTGTACCCCGCGAACACGACGGTCCCAGGGACCGGCTGGTAACTGATCAGCGCATCGACGTGGAAGAGATTCGTGGCGCTGGCCGTGGTCCGCGTCACTCCGCTCGTCCCGGCAATCAGAATCGGGGCGCCGGTCCGCGAGTCATCACGGAGCGAGTCGGTCTGATCCTGGATGTACTGTCCGACCAGCCGGATGAACAACGGCCGCGACAGCTGGTACTCGATCTTGGCCCGCGCCACGCGCCCGACATTGACGAGACTGCCGTCGGTGCGGCGATTCACCTGCTGCCAGAAATAGCTGAACGAGTTGCGGATCCGCTCGGTGGGCCGGTACGACACGTTGACGCTCAGGAGCAGCAGGTCGGCCGATGCCCACTCGAAGAAGTTCTCGTCGTGGCCTTGCAGGAAGAATCCGCCGCCGCTGAAGTGCTGCCACTGCGGCGTGCCGATCTGGATGATGTACTCGCCATTGCCGATCGTCGGCTGCCCCACGAAGGGGACCGTATCGAGTCCTCCCCCCGATTTGGGGACCTCGAGCCGATAGTTGGCGTACAGCGCGGAATCGTACCCGAATGATTCGACGAAATACCCGGCACCGACATTCCAACCACCGCGCAGTGCCGTGTTGACGTTGAAGTGCAGCTTCTGGTCCTGGATGTTGCGCCCGTGGATGAAGTTCTGGTACTGCCAGATGCCATCCACCACGATGTCCCCGGTGAGCCGCTGCAGCAGCGCGCCCGCCTTCCCATACGTCGTGTAGCTGGGATCGACGAACGCATGCACGATCCCCGCGCGGCCGATGAACCCGCTCGCGGAGCGGAAATCGTCAGCAATGCCGGCGAACAGGCTGCGCAGCCCCCACACGCGGTGCTGAATCGTGAATTGGCTGAGCCAGAGCGGCGCGGTCGTCGTGACACCGCCCACGCGCGTGCGGCTTCCCGCGAGCTGCAGGTTTACTCCGTAGATGTCCTTGAACACCAGCCGGCTGTCGAACTCGGCAACGCGATTGTAGTTGCCGCCCTCGATCCGATCGGTGTATGCCAAGCCGATGCGCGAGCCGTGGCCGAGGCTGCGCTGCGCACGCACGATGTTGAAGATCGGATTATCGTCGCCGCTCGCCGATGCGAACCGCTGATCGACGGCGGACAAGAGCCCGATGTCGGTCCCGGCCGCGTTGCTGGTGAGTTTGACCGCCGCGACGGGCTGCACGATGCGGCGTGTGTAGATGAGATTCTGGGGAACCTGAAACAGCTCGCTCCCCTCCAGGAAGAACGGCCGCTTCTCGGGAAAGAACAGCGCCTGGCGGGGATCGAACGCGAGCTGGCCCGCGTCCGATTCGACCTGGGAAAAATCGGGCTTGATTGTGCCGTTGAGGTTGAGATTGTCGGTCACGCCCCAGCGGACGTTGCCGCCGATCTGCGGATTCCCCATGTCGTAGTTGTAGCCCCCGCCGGTCGTGCTGGGGGTCCCGGTCGCCTTGCCGGTCGCTTCCGGATTGAGATCGACGACGAGGCCGCGGTGCATGCCGGAGAGGCCGATCAGATTCCCCGACTGCCCGATGAACGTCGCATTGGCGCGGGTCGCCGGGAACCAGCTGTCCTCGAACCCGGAGTGCTTCACCTGGCGCACGACGTTGAGACTCCAGTCCTGCGGCTGTTTCGACTGATAGCGGAGACTCTTGAACGGGATGCGCACTTCGACTTCGTAGCCCCACGCCGTGACGCGGCCGCGCGATTGGAAGACGTAATCGGGACTCAGGTCGGGCTGCTCGCGCCCCACGACCGCGCTCCCGATGAAGCCGCTCGCGGTCACGTTGGCGCCTTCGATGAGCGCGCCGTCGCCTTGCACGCCGAGCGGATTCACGGCGAACATCAACGCCTTCTTGCCGTCGTGGAACGTGCCGAGCAGGATCTGGACGTTGTCGTCGCCGAATATCTGGTCACGGTCGGCCAGAGTCGCCGTCGCTTGGCCGTGCAGCTCGTAGGCACGGATCCCGAAGTAGATCGCGTTGGCGGAGTACCACACGAGCACCTGCGTCGAGTCCACGGCCGAAACGCCGTCGTTGGGGGCGTATTGCGAGAAGCCCGTCAGCAGCGCCGCGTGAGCCCACGCCGCGTCCCCGAGGTCGCCGTCCATCACGACGTCGGCCTCGAACCGTGGAATCGGCACATCGAGCTGGCGCTGGCGACCCGAGTAGATTCCCAGCGAGTCGGTTGGGGGAGGGCCGCAGCCGAACAGCAGGCACAGGGTCAGCAGCATGTCCGATATTATGGCAGCAAAACTGCAGGCGCACCCACAGTGGAGAGTTAGGAACGTGTCACAACTCGCACTTACGTTTGTAATCCTGCTGCAGACACCCACGAATCCACTACAGCCGCGGCGTGAGATCGCCGACCCCGGCACCATTGCGACGACACAGCGCGTGGCGCCGGCCGGCGTGCAGAGCGTGTTTACCGATCGGGTCTTTGGCCTCCGCTTCGGGACGCGCCCCGGTGAGGTTTGGGTGTCCATCCATGGCGCGGCGTACCATCTCGGCTGGCGCGACAACGCGGTGCTGAGCAGTGCCGCGTTCGATGGACGCGCCGGCGTCCAGGGCATCGCCGTCGATCCCGTGACCAACCGCGCGCTCGTTTCGAGCGTCGGACGCCTGCCGGCGGATCTCGCGTTGAGCCGGATTCCGGGGTCCACACGCCTCGCTCAGACGAAGTCGGTCGCACAGCTCACCGCGTATGACAGCGGCGACAGCGCGGTCATTCGCTGGTCGTCACCCGCGCTCGGCGACTACATCGCCGGCTCCCCGGCGGTCGCCCGGCGCGCGAACGCCTCCGGACATCGGGTGGTGGTGGTGCCGTTGCCCGCGAACGACGCCCTCGCGGTCCTCGATGCGGACGACGGTTCGCTGCTCAAGACCATCCCACTCGGCGTGCTGCCCGTTGCCGCGGCGATCAGCATGGATGGCGCGGTGGCCTACGTCTCGAACCTCGGCGGCCGCAAACCAACGGCGCGCGATCGCGCGGCGAAGCAATGCTGCGACCCATTCGCGGAGCTGGTGCGCGTGGACGCCCGGGGCATCGCGCAGCCGGGGAGTGTGACGCGCGTCGATCTCGTGGCGGGCATTGTACGAAAAGTCATTCCGGTGGGCCGTCATCCCACGGGGATCGTCTGGGACGAGCGGGGCGACCGGTTGTACGTCGCCAACGGCAACTCGGACGCGGTGAGCGTGATCGACACCCGCGGCGACAGCGTCGTCAGCACCATTGGCATCACCCCATTTCGCGAGCGCAAGGTTGGGCTCGCGCCTACCGCCGTCGCACTGTCCCCGGATGCCACCACACTCTTCGTCACGTTGGGTGGGGTGAACGCCGTCGCCGTTTACGGTGTGCCGGGGGGCCAGTTGCGCGGCCTCGTCCCCACGGGGTGGTATCCGACAACCGTCGATGTGAGCGACGACGGACACACGATCGCGGTGGGCTCATTGTTCGGCGTGGGATCGGGCGTGGGACGCCCGCTGGGTCTGACGGGCCGCTACGTGCATTCCTACCGCGGATCGGTCAACGTCATCGCGGAGCCGTCCGGCGCCGAGCTGGCGGCGTACACGACATCCGTGGCGCAGAACAATCGCCTGACGCTGCGAACCGATAGTGCGGGGCCGTCACTCGTCCCGCGTCGCAACGTCGCGGCCCGCGCGGTCCCGGAGCGCCCGGGCGAGCCTTCCTTGATCGACCACGTCGTCTACATCGTGCGAGAAAACCGCACCTACGACCAGGTGTTTGGCGACATCGGGAAGGGCGCGAGCGACAGCTCGCTGGTGCAGTACGGCCGCGATGTGACGCCAAACGCGCACGCCCTCGCCGAGCAGTTCGTCCTGCTCGATCATTTCTTCGCCACGGGTGGCAACTCGGCGGACGGGCACAACTGGCTCACGCAGGCGAATGAGACGGAGTATCCAATGTGGCCGCTGTACACGGGCCGCAGCTATCCGTCAGAAGGCGTGGACCCGCTCGCGTACTCGTCGGGCGGCTTCCTCTGGGAGGCCGCGCAGGCGAAGGGCAAGACGGTGCGGGTCTTCGGTGAATACGCGCCGTCTCCGCAGTGGGATAGCGCCAGCGTGCGCACGTCCCTGCTCGCGCAGTACCGTGATTCGCAGCCTCACACGCCGGCGTACTTCCGCAGTCTGGTGGCCAAGCGCTATCACACGCGGTCTGATATTCCGTCGCTCGACCGCATTTTGGTGCGCGAGTATCCCGGCTGGACGCAGACGATTCCCGATGTCGTCAAGGCGGATGTGATCCTCGAGCATCTCCGCGAGTGGGAATCGAAGCATGCCATGCCCAACCTCGTGCTCATCATTCTGCCCAGCGACCACACCGAGGGCACGAGTCCCGACTGGTGTACGCCCAAGGCGTGCGTCGCGGACAACGACCTCGCGCTTGGCCGCATCGTCGAGGCGCTCTCGCACAGCTCGTTCTGGAAGTCGATGGCGATTCTCGCCGTGGAAGATGATGCGCAGAACGGTGTGGACCACATCGACGGGCACCGCACCGTGGCCCTGGCCGCCAGCCCCTACGCCAGGCGCGGCGTCATCGATCCGACGTTCTACAGCCAGCCGAGCATGGTGAAGACGATCGAGTTGATGCTCGGACTACCGGCGCTGAGCCTGTACGACCTCGTTGCGACCGACATGCGCGCGAGCTTCATCGGACCCGAGGAGGCGCCCAACTTCGAGCCGTACAACGCGCTCGTGCCGCGCCAGTCGTTGTACGAAATCAACCAGCAGGTGGGGGCGATCACCGGTCCGCACGCGGCGGAGCGCCGGCACGCGGCGCTGGCATCGGCGCGCATGAATTTTCGCGATCCGGATGCGGCACCCAGTGAACGGCTCAACCGAATCCTGTGGCACGACGCCCGGGGGTGGGGGATCCCGTATCCGGAGGTGAAGCGGTCGTTGTTCTTCCCGATGGCGGTCGACCTTACGGACGACGAACGAGAGGAGCGCGAGGAGCGGGGACGGAAACCGTAGCGGAGATTCTGCGGGCGATGTAGACGCCGACCAGACAGAGTGCGCCGCCGAGCACGGCCATCGCGCTCGGCGCTTCGCCCAGCATCAGCCAGCTCAGCACGATCGTGACCGGTGGGATGAGGTACGCGGTGGCGACGACCTGTCCCGCCGATCCGCGGGCCAGCGCGTACGCCCACGTCGTGAAGGCGATGGACGTGGGAAGGACACCCAGGAACAGTAGCCACGCGATACCGCCGCTGGGCGCGACGCGCCACTCGCGCACCAGTTGCGGTGCATACGGCATGCAGCAGAGCGCGCCGACGGTGCAGCACGTCCACGTCGCCTGCAGAGCAGTGATGCGACTGAGGACCGGCTTTTCCGCAACGAGGCCGATCGCGGACGAGAGCGCCGCGATGAGGCAGAGCACTACACCAACGAGCGAGGCGCTGTGTGACGACGTCGCGAGTCCGATCACCACGACGCCGCTGAACGCGATCGCGCCTCCCAGCAGCAGGTTGGGAGTGGTGCGCTCTTGCAGGAATACCGCCGCCAATGCGACGACAAAAATCGGCGCGACCAAGACGAGCATCGACGCGGTGCCGGCGTCGACGCGTCGCTCGGCCTCGTTCAGGACGACCTGGTAGACGCCGAACCAGAGCAGGCCGGCGAGCACGAGGAGCGCGAGCTCGCGTTTGGTGGGGCGGATGGTCGGGCGAGACACGACCGCCGCACCCAACAGCACACTGCCGAGCGCCAGACGACCCAGTGCGAGTGGACCGGGGGAGAAGGAACGGCCGGCGGCGCGGATACCGACGAACGCCGCGGCCCAGAGGACTACCGAGACCAGCGCGGCAGCCAGCGCGACGTTGCCGCTCCGACGATCAGTCTCTGAGCTCATGCGCAGTATGATAACTGCGCATGGGCGCTAACGGATTTCGCGCGCCGTGGCTGTGCCGCCGACGGAAATCAATGCGCCGTCACGTCCCAACGACTGAACGCCCACCACCGTGGCGATCGGCGCGTTCGCGCCGAGGTATGCGGCTCCGGCGGTGCGGATGGTTTCGAGATCCGCGGGGCGATAGTTGACGACGTAAATGGTGAGCGTCGTAACGTCGCGCGGCGTCGCCCCCGCCTCCAGCAACACGATCCCCAGATTGGCGAACGCGCGCACGGCCTGCGCGCGCAGGTCGGATCCGGCAAGCGCTCCCGTGCTGTCGACGCCCAATTGGCCGGCGACGTAGAGGCTTCGCCCGATGCGCACCGCCTGAGATCCAAGCGCTGGAGCCGCGACCGCGGGCGGGTTGGGGAGGGCGGTCTTGATCTCCGGAGCAGAGGCGCTCCCCGGCCCTCCGAACGTTCCGCGGAACCCCGCCTCGTCCCAGCGCAGCTGGTTTGCGCGCTGTTTCCGGTCTCCGGCCTGGTCTTCGCCCTCGCGCCACTTCTTGTAGGCCTTCACTTGATCGCCGTTGAGGAAGCGACGCAGATCACCCTCGAATCGGTCCTGCCGATCCTTCAGGTATTTCCCTAAGTCCTGCAGTCGCTCGGCGTAGAACATCGCCGCCGCGCGGTCGCCGCCGTCGAGCTTCTCGTTCATCTTCGCGATGTCGGCGTTCGCGCTGTCGCGCTGCGGACGCGTCGCGACCATAAACGAGTCGTACGCCTGCGAGTATCGAGCGGCCTGGTCCGCCGTGAGGTTGAGCATCACGCGGGCGAGCGCCGTATCGAGCGGGCCCATCAGCTCGACGCCGGGAAGTTTCGGCGCTGGTGGGCCATATCGCGCGGGATTCATGCCACCGCTGCGGCCGCCATATCCCCCTTGTGCCCACGCGGCGGGAGGGACGATGAGCAGCGTTGCGGCGAGAAACAGGTATGCGAAAGAGGTTTTCATGACTCGATGATGCCTCAGATGAAGGTTTAGTCGCGCCGCTAGCACTTTTTTGCGAGGATGCGCTGGCGTTCGCCCTGAGTGACCATGTCGCGTGCGACCACGTCCCGCACGATGCGCGCGACAAACACATACCCCCGCGCCTCGGCGACGAGCCAGCGGCGCCACTCCAGCTCGTCGAGTGCCGCGTGCAGCGGTTCTCCCTTGAGCTCCGTGGCGCAGCCGATCCGCGTTGCCGCGACGCGGTCGCCGAGAATCGCCGTGGCGACGAGCGCCTGCTGTGCGGGCCGCGTGAGACAGCGAAAACCGACACGAATGGCCGCGATGATCGTGTCAGGAAGATCTCCGGGAAACGTCGAATCGAGCGTGCGTAACGGATGCGGCCACGCGCCGTTCGTTGTCTCGAGATTGAGGCCCTGTGCCATCGCGTGACAGATCTCGATGGCAAGCAGCGGCAATCCCGCTGAGTCGGCCGCGACGCGTCGAGCCAGCCGATCGGCGTTGTCGCCGCTGTACGATGGCAGCGCCCATTGGACCAGTTTTCGCAGCGCTTCCGAGGTCAGCTTCCCGAGCGAGATCACGGCGCCTGGAATGTCGCGTCCGATGCGCGCGCGGAGCTCAGTCAGCTTCGGCGGAGCGGGTTCCGGTGTCGCCGCCAGCACAATCAGCAGCGGCGCGCGGGCGAGGTCACGGGCGAGCTGTTCGATCGTTTGGTACGACGCCGCATCGATCCACTGCGCGTCATCGAAGATCAGCACGTGGGGCTGCTCCGCGGTGGTGACTCGCAACACCTCGGTGACGGCGGCGTCCATACTCCAGGCGCTCGCCGCCGCAGTCGTTTGCGGGAACCGCTCCGCCCACTCGCCCGCGTGCGCGGCCAGCGTGGCGAGCGCGGCGGAATTCGCGCCGGCAACGCCAGGCACGTCCACCAACCCTCCTCGCGCGATGCTGAGCATAGCGCTTGCTGGGTGCTCGAGATCCGCCTCGACGGCGCGCATCGCGATGACGACGGCGCCATCCAGCGCGGCGCGTGTCGCGATCTCCTCGACGAAGCGCGTTTTCCCGCCACCGGCCTCCGCTTCTACCACCAGCAACGCCAACCGGCCGGCGCGAGTGTTGTGCCATTGCTCGAGCGCGCGGGCGAGCTGGGGCTCCCGGCCCAGGAGCGGCGCGCGGCGCCAGGACACACTGCGCTCGGGGGACAGCGCCTCCTTCGGCAGATGCCACGAGCGCCCGCTGCGCAAGCGCTCGGCGACCGCTTTGGTTTCGGGCTCTACCAAGACATCCCCACCATCGCGCCGCGCGTCGGTCAGGAACTGCTCGAACAGCTGCAGCGCGCCGGACCGATCGCCCGCGGCGGCGGCGCGCCGCATGTGCGCCCGGAGCGCGCGCTGCGACAGCGGATCCATTTCCCGGGCTCGGCGCAGCGGTTCGTCGGCGCCGAGCTCGTCGCCCGCAGCGAGCCGCTCCTCGGCGTGCCGCAGCAATGCGTCCATCGCACGTCCGTGCCAGAGTGACCGCTCTACGGTCAGCCAGTCCTCGAAGCCCGCCGCATCGGGGACTTTGAAGCCGTCGACGAACTCGCCGTTGATCAGGGGCGTCGTGTGCGACCAGTCGCGCTGCTGCGCTAACTGCTCGAATTGGTCGGTATCGAGCTCCACGGCGCCGTCCAGCAGCTGCACCACATCGCCCGTGGTCTTGAGCCGGTCATCACCCACGCACTGCCGCAGGATCCGAATCGCTTCACGCATCGATTGGCGCGCGGCGGCGTCGTCCTTGTCCGGCCAGAGCAATCCAATCAGCTGCTCCCGAGTGCAGCGCCGCTTGGGCGAGCGCGCGAGGTAGAGCAGCAGGGCGACGTTCTTCTTCCAGAGCAGCTGGGCAGGAGCTTCCGCGCCGTCCATCGTGACTTCGAGTGTCCCCAGCGTCTGGAACCGAATCATCGTGCGGCCGCGCAGTCAAGCTGGCGCATCCGCGTCCGGGCGGTGTCCGCGCGCGCGCCGTATGGGACCGGCGCTCGAGACCAATGCCGCGCCACCGCTGCGTATGCGTCGCACGCATCTCGATGCTTCCCCCGCCCGGCGTCAAGCAGGCGTGCCAGGCGCCAGCGGGCGAGCGTCCCGAACGCCCAGTCGACTTCCGCTGCCTGCGGGAGGTCCGTCGGCAGGCCCACGACGTCGAGGTGCTCGTACCAGAGCAAGTCGCTTCTCGCGCCTTCGATGTCTCCGATGCGGGCGCGCCAGGCGGCGCGCCGCAAATGCACGATGGTACGGTAGAAGGGATCGAGTCGGAGTGCGGCGGCGTCCACATCGACGGGATCGAGCAACACAAGGGCGGCGCGCGGCCGACCAGCAGTGGCGAGTGAATCGGCGGCCACCAGGAGTTCCAGCGGTCCGGGCAGCGCGCCCGCTTGATGCTGGCCGAGCAGCTCGAGCATCCACTTGGCGCGTGCATTGCCGCTCGCGATCCACGGCTGCAGTCCGTCAACGGCGTCCGCCACGCTGATGCTGCCGGGGTCGAGCAGCGCGAGCGCCGCCGGCAACTCTGCGGTGAACAGGCCGAGCTCCGCCTCGGGCGCGACTTCCGTGAGTTTCCCCGCGAGATCCCCTGCGTCCTGCAAACGGCCCAGCGCCACTGCGGCGAGTGTTTGGGCAATCAACCCAGAGCGGCGCAGATCTTGTTGCGAGCTTTTCTGGAGGATGATGCCTAACGCGATCGCGCCGCGCGGCACGTCGAAGGTTGGAAGCAACCTGGGCCCGGCGCCGAGGTCCGCGCTGCTTTGCACGGCCGGCTCATTCACGACCTGCTCGGTGCTGCGTTGCGCTTGACTTTCGGGAGTAAAGCGCCAGGCAAAGCCCAGCTGGAGCAGCGCCCGGAGGGTGCGGGAGTAGGGGTCGGGCGCGACGCTATGACGTTCCAACGAATCGAGGGCGTTTGCGGCATCGGCGGAGTCGCCTTCGGCGGTGGCCGCCCAGGCGAGGTGCTCCCATGCCGGACCAAAGTCGGGTCTGAGTCGCGCGGCCCGCTCGAACGCGGGAATTGCTTCTGAGCGCCGGTGTCCCGCCAGCGGGCCACGATGAAAGAGCTCGTCGCCGAGCTGGAACCATCCCAGGAAGTTTTCCCGGGTGCTGTCCGCCGCGGCGCGCAGCGTATCGAGTCGCGCTCGCAGCGGCAGCTGGGCAGCGCGGATGATCCCGCGGAAGGGCTGTGGCAACGAGTCGGCGTGAACTCGATAGCGTTGCACGCGCGCCGGATCGGGCTGGCGGCCGAGCCAGCGTTCAATCTCGGTTATCCGCCACGAGCAGATCCAGCACGTCGCATCGCTCGCTTCAGCCTTCAGGTAGGCGTCGTACGCGTCCTCCCACTCCGCCCTGGCGACGAGCTGTTCGGCCTCCAGGACACGGACCAGTCCTTCCCACGTACGGGGCAGGGCGCGGATCGGTAGTGAGGCAAGTGGGCTGCGATCTCTCCAGACACCGAGCAGAATCTGATAACTCAGCGAGTCGCGCAGTGCGGGCCACCGATCGAGCGGGACGTGGAATTCGGAGGCCGGAATCCCACCGGTGAGGCGCAGGCCCATGTCGTCGCGGCTGACCGTCATGCGCGCCTGGATCGCGAGCGGTGCCGGGTTTCCGAAATTGAGATGATCGTGCAGGTCGGACTGGACCATGCGCAGCAGCGAATCCGCCAAAGCGTGATCGTTCGGCGGACCGACGTAATCAATCCGATCAAACGACACCATCGGTACGCCCGGATTGTTGCGCGGTGGCGGGGGAGGCGGCGTACGATGTCCACCGTTCTTGATCAGGACGACCGCTGCGACAACGAGCACGCCTGCGCCGAGCACCGCCGCAATGCGTCGCGCGACCTGTGGCGTCTGCGTGGCCTCTAATGCTTTGCGGAACGACGCCGCGTCGGCCCAGCGCTCCTCGGGCTGCGTTGCGACGGCGCGCTGCAACACGCGGGCGAGGTCGCCCGGCATACCATTCCAATCGACCTGCGTGCCTTGCTCGTGAAACCGGCGCCCCGTTGCTGCCTCGTACACGACGACGCCGGTCGAATAGATGTCGGTTCGGGGCGTGATCGATTTGCCGTCCACCTGCTCGGGGGCCATGTACTCGGGTGTTCCATCACGCGCGTGCGCGTCGTCCTGCTCGGAGGGCGGCCGTGCGATCCCGAAATCGCCCAGCAACGCGCGATCCGGCAATACGAAGACATTGCTCGGCTTGATGTCGCGATGCACCACGCCGAGTCGATGGACCGTCTCGAGACCATCGAGCAGATCGACGCCGATCCGGACCGCGTCGTTGACCCCAATCGCGCCGGATGCGAGACGACCCTCGAGCGTCGGCCCCTGGACCAGCTCCATGACGTAGAACTGGAGGCCCTCGCCTTCACGGGCCTGGTGGATGACGATGACATTGGGGTGGCGGATGCTGGCCAGCATCTGCGCCTCGCGCACGAACGACTCGGCGGCGTCGGCGGTCGCGAGCTCGGGCCGCAGGACCTTGATGGCGACGTCCCGGTTGAGCAGCACCTCGTGGGCGAGATAGACCCGTCCCCACCCACCGCCGCCGAGCTCGCGCTCGACCCGGTAGTCCGGCGACACTGCGCGCTGCAGTCGCTCCTGTAGTGGATCGGCCGCCACGGGGTCCCCTCCCGGGCTTGAACCTACCTCAGGCGCGGGAGCTTGGGAGGCTTGGGCCCGTGCCGGACCGCTCCACGCACGGGTATGCAATCGAGCGGCGTCCCGGTCTGGGCGCACCGCAACAACAGTCCGCCGCGGCTCATGTCGCCGCGGCCGGCAAATGTGGCGGGAAAGAGCAGGCGTTCCCCAAAGACGTCCAGGAGCGGCCCGACGTACTTGTCGGTGGCCACGCTGCCGAGCAGCACGACGCGGTCGTCCGCGCCGATGCTGCGGTTGAGCGCCGTGGCATCCCGGACCAGCGGCTCGCGAAACGCGGGCTCGGCTTCATCGACCGGCACCGCGGCCATCTTCCGCAGATCCTCGACACGGATCAGCACATCGGCCGGCAACAGCCCGCGCCCGGGCGCGATGACGTACGCACGGCCGAATGTATTCGCGTAGGCGAGCTTCCCACGGAAATACAGGCTGCTCATGAACGTGAACACTTCGCCGAGCGGCGCCCCCCTCCCGCCGTTGGCGAGCCGCTCGGCCAGCGGGCTCGTTTGACTTTTCAGGAGCATCTGCGCGCGGGTGCCGGCGCAGCTGGCGGGGGACAGCAGGAAGACCGTCAGCAGGCTACCGCTCCATGTAGCGACGCAAGAAAAACATTGCCGCGCCAAAGATCACAATTATCAGGATGATCCAGACAATGCGGGGCATTCTGCCATCCTCCTGAATACGCGTCCGCGGAAAAAATATTGCATCCCCAAAAGTGGTTTCACATATTAACGCATGCTTGGGCTCGGCGGTGGCCTCTTCACCTTCGCGGCGCTCTTCTATTTCGCCGCGGATTACGAGCACCTCACCGGGTGGAAATGGGCCCTGGCGAGTATCGCGGTCACGATAACCGTCAATCAGCTGTTCCCGGCGTCGTTCATCTTCATACTGCCCGCCCAGTTTGGCCTGTTCCTCGTGATGTGGTGGGCGCACCTCAAAAATACGGCCCAGCGCGACGTCGAACGCGATCAGCGGCAGCAGGACGCCATGCGCGAGCGCCAGCAGCGGGTCAGCCGGGCCAGGGAAGAAACTGCGGCCAACACCGATTGGCAGGCGCAGGAGCGTGACCGTGTGGCCGCCGCTGAGGCTGCGCGCAAGGAACGGGAGGAGCGGGTGCGACTGGCGCGCGAGCAGCGAGAGCGCGAGGAGCGCGAGCGGGGAACAGGAACCTAGGTCAGATCCGTCCCTGGCCTAACGTCCAGGCCGTCGATATCCCGAGCCCGATCCACAGCAGGTCCAGCAGTTGGAAGGTCCCCAGGAACAGAACCCAGAATCCCAGCTTCGACAAAAACTGGTCAAAGTGCACGCGCACGAGGCGCTCGCGTTCCGCGAACGACGACGCTTTCGCGGCCGCTGCGGCTTCGTCGATCATTTGTTCGCGGAGCTCATGGCCGGGGCCGAAGAACGTCGTATCGGCCACCAAATCGGGACGCGCGTTGATTGTCGACTGCAGCTCGGGCGAGAAGGACTTGTGCTCGGTCTTCTCGAGCAGGAACACCATGATCAACGACGCGGGACTGTTCGCGAGGTCCTGCCGCAGAATCGGTTGCAAGGCGACGACGACGAGGACGACCTTGGCAAGGAACACCGTGACCAGGGTCAGCACGGCTGCGAGCGCGCCCGTCGCTGTGGTGGGCGGTTTCGCCGCCTTGGCCACCACGATTCCCACAAGCCCTCCGACACCCCATGCAGCGACGCCGACGGGGTGGTGGGTCACATACACGAGGCCCACCCAGGCGACGATAATCCCGATTGACGCAAGCAGACCGGCCAGGAGCGGCGATCCATCCGCGCGCTTCGTCGCCGCCTTGCCACCGTAGACTCGGACCGTGGTCACGGGCCACACAATAGCGATCCGCGTTCCGATTTGCACGACCAATCATGTCGTTTGGCGCGCTGTGCGGATTCAGCTCGCTGACATCACCACTGGCGCGTGATCGCTGGTGCCGACGTCGGCCTGCACCACGCAGCTGGTCGCCCGCTCCGCGATCGCCGGTGAAGCGAGGACATAGTCCAGCCGCCATCCGATGTTGCGGGCGCGAAGGTTCCGCCACGGCGCCCACCACGTAAACAGATTCGGATTGTCGGGATCGAACCGGCGTCCCAGATCCACGAGATGCGTGCCGAGCAGCGTTTCGAACAGCGCGCGCTCCTCGGGGCGCTGTCCCACGGCGTTCGGCTTGCGCTCCTTGGGATGCACGTCCATCTCCGCGAGCGCGATGTTCATGTCGCCGCAGAGAATCAGCTGTCGGCCGTCGGCCGTCAGCCGTGCCGCCCAAGCTGTGAGACTCTTGACGAAGGCGAGCTTCGCGGCGTAGTCCTTGCCGCCGTTCGGAACGTAGATCGATGCAATCACCAGGTCACCATGCTCCACCTGGACGCTGCGCGATTCCATGTCGAACGGCGGGTGGCTGAAGACGGGGTCGACCGCGAACAGGTCCTTCCGGACGTGCAGCGAAACGCCGGAATAGCCCTTGAGGGTATGCCAGTAGGCGTGATAGTTCGCCAGGCGGCATTCGGCGGGGATCTGGGCGGCCGTGGCCTTGAGCTCCTGGAGGCACACCACGTCCGGCCGGTCGCGCTGCATCCATTCGCAGAGTTGCGCCGCGCGGGCGCGGATGCCGTTGACGTTCCAGGTCGCGATTTTCACGCTGGAATGATAAACCCTTGACGGCGCCGGGGCGTCCGCTATAGATTACCACTTAGTTATGAAACCTTCTAGTTATGCTCTGGACGCGACGTTCGCCGCCCTGGCCGACCCGACCCGCCGGGCGATTCTCGCCCGTCTCGCCAACGGTGAGGCGACGGTCACCGAGCTGGCCGAGCCGTTCGACATGAGCCAGCCCGCAGTCTCCAAGCACCTCAAGGTGCTGGAGCGCGCGGGACTCATTTCCCGCAGCCGCGCGGCGCAGCGCCGGCCCCGCCGCCTGGAGCCCCGCCCGCTCGCCGAGGCAACCGATTGGATCGAGCGCTACCGCCGCATCTGGGAAGCGAACTTCAAACGCCTCGACGCCGTGCTGCAGGAGCTGAAGCACAAGCAGAAGAAGACCGTGGAGGCGCTGCTCCAGGACATGAAATCCAAGCCAAAGAAGGGGAGATTCAAATGACACGGCCCGCAGCCTTGAAGGTGACCACGCCGACGGATCGGGAATTAATGATGACGCGTGTGTTCGACGCCCCGCGGGGTATGGTGTTTGACGCGCTGACCTCTCCCGGCTTGATGCAGCGCTGGCTGCTCGGTCCCCCCGGCTGGACGATGCCGGTGTGCGAGATCGACCTCCGCGTCGGCGGCAAGTATCGCTACGTGTGGGAAAACGCCGACGGCCGGAAAATGGGAATGGGCGGTACGTTCAAGGAGATCGTGCGGCCGTCGCGCATTGTCGCCACGGAGCTGTATGAAGACTACTGGACGGGCGGCGAGACGCTCGTCACCACGCAGCTCGTCGAGACGCGCGGCAAGACGACGCTCAGCACGACAGTCCGCTACGCGTCGCGTGAAGCACGAGACGCCGCCATCAAAATGGGCGCGACGAAAGGCTTGGAGGCGAGCTACGACCGGCTGGAACAGCTGTTAACTGCGTAACCTGACGATTAAGGAGAATCCGTATGCAGAAGATCACGCCATTCCTGTGGTTCGACAACAACGCCGAAGCAGCGGCGCAATTCTATACGTCGATCTTCACGAACTCCAAGATTCTCGAGGTCAGCCGGTACGGCGACGCGGGACCGGGCCCCAAGGGCTCCGTCATGGTGGTGAAGTTCCAAATCGCGGGGCAGGAAGTCACGGCCTTGAACGGCGGTCCGCGCTTCACCTTCAGCGAGGCCTTCTCCTTCGTCGTGAGCTGCGAGAATCAGAAGGAAATCGACGAGTATTGGAGCAAGCTCACGTCCGGTGGCGGTCAGGAGAGCATGTGTGGCTGGCTCAAAGACAAATTCGGGTTTTCCTGGCAGATCATTCCGGCCAACCTCGGGAAACTGATGGGTCAGAAGGATCCCAAGAAAGCCGACCGTGTCATGCAGGCGTTGCTGAAAATGCGGAAGCTGGACATCGCGACTCTGGAGCAGGCCGCGGAAGACGAGGTCGCGATCAGCCGTTGACGGTCCGCATCCCGCCTTCGGGGTAGCGCGCGCCCGCTGCGCCACCTACCTCCTCTATCTCCTCGAGCTCGGCGCCCGACAACATCATGTTGAGGGCGCCGACGTTTTCTTCCAGATACTTCTGATGCTTTGTTCCCGGAATCGGGACGATGTCGTCCCCCTTGGCGAGCAGCCACGCGAGCCCGAGCTGGCTCGGTGTGCACTGTTTCGCGCCCGCGAGGGCCTCGACGCGCCGCACGAGATCGAGATTCTTCTGGAAGTTCTCTCCCTGAAAGCGTGGGTGGTTCTTGCGCCAATCGCCCTCGGCAATGTCTTCCGGGCGCTTGATCTGGCCCGTGAGGAATCCGCGGCCCAGCGGACTGTAGGCGACGAAGCCGATCCCGAGCTCGCGCACCGTGGGCAGGATCTCGTCCTCCACGTCACGGCTCCACAACGAGTACTCCGTCTGCAGCGCGGTGATGGGATGGACGGCGTGCGCGCGCCGCACGGTCTGCGCCGACGCCTCTGAGAGGCCGAGGAACCGCACCTTCCCCTGCCGCACCAGATCCGCCATCGCGCCCACCGTCTCCTCGATCGGGACGGCGCGGTCCACGCGGTGCTGATAGTACAGGTCGATGTGGTCGACGCCGAGGCGGCCCAGCGAAGCATCGCATGCGGCCTTCACATACTCGGGCCGGCCGTTCTGGCCCATGAATTTGCCGTCCGGGGCCCGCACGTTGCCGAACTTCGTGGCCAGGGTGACCCCTTTGCGCTTCCCCTTGATCGCCTTCCCGACCAGCACCTCGTTGGTAAACGGCCCGTAGACATCGGCGGTGTCGAGAAAGGTGATACCGAGATCGAGGGCGCGATGAATCGTCGCGGTCGACTCGGCGTCATTGCGCGTGCCATAGAAATCCGACATCCCCATGCATCCCAGGCCCAGCGCCGAAACTCTCAATCCCTGGGAGCCGAGTTCACGCGCTTGCATTGGCTCTCTCCTGTCGCGGTGGTGCAACAACTTTTCCCGGTGACGCGACTCGCGCACCCGTGGGTATCATAGACGAGACTACCCCCCTCCGTCGAGGTGATCCGTATGAACGCGTCCGGCCGCCGGGCCGTCGGTTGCTTCGCTCTCCTCTGGCTTCTCGCCGCTCCCCTTCGTGCGCAGCTCATCCCGATCAAGACAATCCCCATCGCCCAGGGCGATCAGTTCCAGATCTTCCCGTCCAACAATCTCGGATTGGGGAGCGTCTCGATCGCCCTCGCGGATTCATTGTACGACCCGTTCGTGAATCCGGCGATGGGAACGCGTCTCGCCGGCTCGCGCCTCTTCAGCGTGCCGACTGTCTATAGCGTCTCCCGAAAGACCGGCGGCGGCCGCTCGCTCCCCTTCGCGATCCTGGCGCGCTCATCAATGTGGTACGGCGGGGTGGCGCTCGCGCTGCAGCAGGTGGAGCCCAGCCGCCCACCCCGGCAAAATGGATTCGTTGTCGCACCGGGGATCGACGACCGGCGTCCAGCCGTGCTCGGCACTGCCGCGATCGACACGACCATACCCATCCCCGACCCCGATACGCGGGCACATGGGAATGAATACGCGTTCGCGATGGTTGGTCGCGACGTCCCAGGGCGCGGGATCTCAGTAGCGGCGAGCGCATTGTGGACCGGGCTGCATGCGCTCGACGGCGTGGATCTGCTGTACGCCGGCAGCCGGCGCGTCGCCCAGGACGGACACGCCCTCGATCTGCGCCTCGGCGCGGTGAAAGCGTGGCCGGGACAATGGGGCGACCGCTCGCTCGAAGCGATCATCCTGCACAACGATTTTGCCGCGACGCACACGGTGACGTATGTGGACGCCTTCTGGAACCCCGGTACCCTGTCGTTCGGCCAGGCCGCACGCATCGAACGGAACCTGGATCGCACCCACACGTGGGGACTGCACCTCAAGTACGGGGTGCCCGTGACTGCATCGGGCTGGCGTGTCGGGTGGATCGCGACGCTGAACCGTTCGTCGCACCCCAAGATTCCGAATTACGAGCTGGCCAACGTCCCTGCCATTCCCCGCGACCCCGGGTACACGACCGCCTTTGATTTCGGATTCGGGCTGTCCAAGATTCGCGGCCCGGCGACGTTCGGCATGGATGTCGTCTACGAGCCGATCCGCAGCTACACCTGGGCGGACGCCGACGTGCCGCTGAGCACCGCCTCGGGCGACACTCTTGCGGCGGGCGCCAAAACCGTCGAAAACCATTTCCGCTTCTCCAATGCGATGCTGCGCATTGGTGCCGGTCGCGACTTCGAGGTCGGGGGATTGGGCAAGGCCCTCGGCCTGCAGCTGGGGCTGATGCTCCGCTCGGTCCACTACCGCCTGAGCCAGCGGGATAATGTGGAAGCGACGCAGAGACAGCTGACAACCGGATGGATGGAATGGACGCCCACCTGGGGCTTGAGCCTGCGCCTTCCGGAATTCGAAATCCGCTACAGTGGCCGCGTCACGCACGGCGCGGGACGCCCTGGGGAGACGATAGGCTTTGCGCAGGCATGGGGAACCCGTGACCTCGCACTGGCCGGCGGAACGATCCTGGCCGCGCCCAACGGCCCACTGAACCTGACGGATGTCAACACCACGACTCATCAGATCTCGCTGTCGCTGCCGCTGCGCTGAACGGCAAGGAGATTCACGATGACCACGCACGTCAGAACGCTGTGCATCCTCGCCGTCTTCGGCCTCGCGGCATGCGATGAGCCGAACTCGGTGGAGGGCCTCCCCGAGTCCCTCGACGCGCAATTGCGGGGCGAAATCTCCCGGTGGGGAGTGGTCCAGATCGGCGGCGCGCCGCGCCAGGACCCGGCGCTCGTCGCGCTCGGGCAGGCGTTGATGTTCGACAGGCTCCTGAGCGGCAACCGCGATATCGCGTGCGCCACCTGTCACGACCCGGCGCAGCACATGACGGATGGACTCGCACTCGCCGTGGGGACCGGCGGCACGGGCTCGGGTCCGTCGCGCACGCTCGGCGCGGGGCGGACCTTCGTGCCCCGCAATGCACCAACGCTCCTGAACACCGCGATCGGACTGCCGTACATCTTCTGGGAAGGCCGCCTGACCCGCTTCGGCCCGCCGCTTCCGGATGTGGTGCTGCCGCCTTCAGATAATGTGCTGGTGTCGCAGGCCATGCTCCCCGTCTTGAATCGCCGGGAAATGCGCGGGAAAAAGGGCGACGTCGATGTTTTTGGGAACCCCAACGAGCTGGCGCAGCTCGACGATACGCAACCGACCGCGATCTGGCAGGGCGTGATGCAGCGTCTGCTCGCGGTCCCGGGCTATGTGTCGATGTTCAGAGCCGCATTCCCGTCGATCCCCACGTCGAACCTCACCTTCCAGGACGCGGCGCGGGCGATCGCCGCATTCCAGATGCATGCGCTGATGAAGACGGGTTCGCCGTTTGACCGCTACCTGGCGCGGGACAACAATGCGATGGCGCTCGAGGCGAAACGGGGCGGCGTGCTCTTTTTCGGCCAGGCCCGGTGCTCGCAATGTCACAACGGGCCGTTCCTGGGAGGGCGCGACTTCGCGAACACGGCGGTGCCGCAGCTCGGGCCTGGAATGGGGCTGTCCGTGCCATTGGATAAGGGGCGTGCCGAGCTCTTCGACTTCCAATTCTATCAATTCGCGTTCCGCGTTCCGCCGCTGCGCAACGTCGAGCTCACGGCGCCGTATTTTCACGACGGCTCGTTCGCCACGCTGGAAGCCGTCGTGAAGCACTACAACGACGTGACGACGTCGCTGCGCACCTTCGACCCGTCCACGCTTCCGGCGGGCGTTCGGGACAGCTATCACGGCGATGCCGCCACGATCGACGGCATTCTGGCGACTCTGGATCCACGGGTCCAAGCGCCCTTACACCTGACGGATGCGCAAATCGCCGATCTGGTGGCGTTCCTCAAATCGCTCACGGATCCGGCGGCGCGCGACCTCTCCGGGATCGCGCCGGTCTCGGTGCCGAGCGGATTGCCTGTACGCTGACGGCCGCTCGCAAAAAACAATGTAGGGGCGCAGCATGCTGCGCCCCTACATCATGTCAGCCCCGCGCTGTTGGGTGGTCGTTCTAGAACCCCTCGGTCAAACCAAACCGCACCATCCAGTTTTTCTGCGGGCGGTCGAACGGATGCACGATATCCATCTGGCCGATCGCGTAGCCCAGCAGGTTCAGCCGCAAGGAGACGCCGGCACTCCGAACGATCTTACGCGGCCCGGTCCCAAAAAGCTGTGCGCCCTGGGCCGAGGTCCACGCGACCCCCGCGTCGTAGAAGATGCCGGCTTCGATCGGCAGGATGCCATAATAGCCGCCACCGGCGCGGAGCAACCCGAGGGGTGGGAAGCGCAGCTCCGCGTTGGCAACGAGGATTCTGCTGCCGAAGAGCTGTTCGAGCACCGGGCAGGTGTTGCCCCCGCTGCTCCCACATTCGTTGAAGCTGATACTGTTGTAGTCATATCCACGCACGAGGCTCTGATAGCCGATGAACAGCGGATAGAAGCGGTCGTTTTCCGCATCGGGGCCGTAGCGCCCCACGTGTAACACGCGCGCCGCCAGCGTGAATGGCCGCATGGGCATCACGTACTTGCGATAATCTCCGAGCAACGTGACGAATTTCAGATTGCCGAACGTGGGGTCGGCCTCCACTCGCCAGCGGCTTCCGAGAATCGGGCTCGTGGCGCCGTAGAACGAGTTGTCGTGCACCAGCGCGGCGCTGCCGGTCGCGAGCGCGAGCGGGCTGAACCACGGGATGTCTTGCTTGCGGTCGTACAGGACCTGCCCCGTGAAGGGGTTGAGGAATGCCGTCGTCCGCAACTCGTGCTGGTACGTGGTCTGCTGAACGCCCGCGGACAGCTCGAGCCGCTGAGAGCGGTTGAAGGGGTACACCACCAGTCCACTGAGCGAGCGGTTCGTTATGGTGTACCGGTCGAAGTATTCGACGTAATTCCCGGCGCTGTCTGTGCCGGGATACAGGTACGGGTAGATGTACGGGATCTGCTGCGCCGCCACCATCCAATTCCAGCGCGACTTGCGGTTGACGTAGGCGGCGAGAGCGGCGAAATCCGCAAGCCGGCCCTGGAACTGCAGCAGCGTCACGAGATTGTGGTCGCCGAGCATGTCGCTCCAGTACAGCGTCGCTCCGCCGCCGATGTATGTGCCGAAGCGATCCGCGGCGACTGCCAAGGAGGGTTGGGAAATGAAATCGAGCGACAGCTTGGGATGATACGGCTTGGTCGCGTCGTTGATGACGACCGTCCCCTCGCGCGGGAGCCCGGTTTCGGCGTCTCGGACCACCGCCGGGATTCCGGTCCCGATCTCGGCACGGTCGAGCGGCGGCAGCGCCGCCGTCGACTTGGGCAGCGGTGTGATTGGTCCGCCTTCGAGTGCGCGCAGGTCGTCGATCGCCTGGATCGCGTAACCGCCACCCGTGTAGACCGTGAACACCGCGCGCGGCGCCCGTTGCGCGACGCTGAGCGCCGGGCTCAGCGACGTGATGCCGCTGACGCCGCTGAAGACGTTCGTCACCTGCGTGATCGCACCATCGCCGAGCGACAGGCGGAACACGTTGGTGATACCGCCGGGATCGCCGAGGAAGTAGAGGCTCTTGC
Organism: Gemmatimonadales bacterium; assembly: GCA_036505175.1. Taxonomy (GTDB): domain Bacteria; phylum Gemmatimonadota; class Gemmatimonadetes; order Gemmatimonadales; family GWC2-71-9; genus 20CM-2-65-7. The sequence continues at coordinate 112,573 of DASXTV010000089.1, read as the reverse complement.
CGTCGGGGCTCCACTGCGGATTGATGTGCTTGGCGTTGGACAGATGGGGCAGCGGCCGGATCTGACCCCCCGGCCGCGCGTCGATCACGGCCAGCCGGTAATCGCCGTAGGATAGACTATCCAGCGACGTGGTGAAGCGGTCGGTCACGAATGCGATCTGCGACCCATCGGGCGACCACGCCGGCTCGAGGTCGGCGTAGGGGTCATCGGTCAAGCGCTGCAGGTTGCCACCGTCCAGATCGTACGTAAAGAGATCCGTGAGCCCCCCGACCTGTGCGCTGAACGCGATCATTTTTCCATCGGGTGACCACGTTGGATTGAAGATCTCGCCGAACGACGGAAACGTGATCTCCTTGATCAAATCGCCGTTATCGCCTTTCACGATGCGGAGGGCCGAGTTGCCGGTCACGACCGCACCGAACACGAAGCGGCCGTCGGCACTCCAGGCGCCGGCGGAGTTGATGAACTGCAAGCTCTCCAAATGCGGATCGCGGGTCGAGGACACGAGCTTGCGGATCGTGTGCCCATTTTCCGCGTTGGCGAGGTAGATGTCGATGGAGAAGAGTCCGGCGTCCGACATGTACACCATGCGAGTGCCGTCCGGGCTCAAGGACGGGGCGAGGTTGTAGTGCTGCTCTTTGCCGGGGGTCACGAGCGCGCGCGCGCCGGAAGTCATCGCCGGAGTCAACCGCGCCGCCATCCGTTGGGCGCGATCGGTGGGCAGCGTGACGCCCGTCGCCACGGCGACCGGCTGCGCCGCCTCGGTGAGCGCGCGATGCCAATCGGCAATGAGACTGTCGGCCGGCCGATGCGTCATCTGTTCCAGCGCGAGCTGTACGTTCCCGCTGCGGCCGGCCGACCGGAGCAGCGCACCGACGATGTCGTCGCCGTAGGTGCCGCCGAGGTATGCCCAGAACGACTGTCCCCAGCGGTACGGGAAGTATCTCGGATTCTCGAGTTCTCTGAACTTCGGGAGCTCGCCGCGGCGCACCGCGTCGCGCATCCACATCGTCGTGTTGGGATCCACGTTGCCGATCGAGACGTATTCCGCCATGCCTTCGATAAACCACAGGGGGACGCGGTTGAAGGCGGTGGCGACATTGCCCCGACCGACGCCCGTGATGTCGTACTGGAAGGCGTGTGTCAGCTCGTGGCCGATCACGTGGTCGGTTTCAGCCAGCGAAGCGCCCATCGGAAGGATGATGCGCCGCTTGAGGCTCTCCGTGATGCCTTCGCTTCCCTCCACCGGAACGATGTTCGTCTGATCGTAATCGGGGTGATCCGAGTAGAGAATCAGCGGCTGCCGGCCGCTGAGCTGGTGCCGCAGCACAGTCGATATGCGCGTGTACCACCGCTCCGCCATCCGGCCGGCGTGGACCGCCGCGGCCGCTTCCTTGTCGTAATAATAGATGTCGAAGTGCTGGGTTTTTAGGATCTTGAACTGGAAGGTTCGATACTGGACGGCGTTGCGGCCGAAGTATTGGGCCTGCGCTGAGGACGCGACGAGACTCAGCGCGCCCAGCAGCAGTGTGACGCGAGCGGTGGCGTTCATGTCCTAGGATTACCCCCCTACTTCGGGTTCGGCACACGTTAATGACCTACGCGCGATACTGAACGTAGAACTTCACAGGTTTGTTCAGGCAGCACAAACGCTCTGGTAGGAGCCCCGGGCAACGTCCCAACAGACGGGCGACAGCACACGATGTTAACGCCGCTCGGGCCTGGACGCGGTTCAATCCCACGACAATGTTTTCCGCGGCATGAGCGCACCCCCCCGACCCCCGGCACCCCCCGCACCACCAATAGCCTCGACGTCCCGCGTCGCCTCGATCGACCTGATCCGCGGCGCGGTCATGATCTTGATGGCGATCGATCACGTCCGCGTCTACTCCGGACTCCCTGCCGGCGGCCCCACGGCGGGGATTTTCGTTACGCGCTGGGTGACGCATTTCGTGGCCCCGGCGTTCATCTTTCTCGCGGGCACCAGCGCGCTCTTCTACGGCCGCAAACACACCGATCTGTCGCGCTTCCTGTTCGTCCGCGGCGTCTGGCTGGTGCTGCTCGAGCTCACGGTGATTCGCGTCTGCTGGACCTTCAACGTCGACTTCGCCAACTATCTGCTCGCGGGCGTCATCTGGGTGATCGGCTGGTGCATGATCCTGATGGCGGCGCTGGTGCGGCTGCGGCCCAGGACTGTCGGCATCATCGGCGTCGCGATCATCGCGCTGCACAACCTCGTCGGGCCATGGCTCGTCGACCACGTCCCGCTTGGCGAGCTCTGGAAGATTCTCTACATCGGCTTCTTCAACGGCCCGGTGGCCGGCACACCGCTGATCGTGCTCTACTCGATCATTCCGTGGATCGGAGTGATGGCGGCAGGATACTGGTTCGGCACCGTGCTGGCGATGGAGCCGGCGCGCCGCAACCGCATCTGCCTGCGCCTGGGACTCGGCGCGACCGCGCTGTTCCTGGTGCTGCGGGGCTTCAACATCTACGGCGATCCGCGGCCGTGGAGCGCGACACCGCCCATGCCGGCGTTATTGTCATTCCTCAACACGACCAAGTATCCGGCGTCGTTGAGCTTCCTGCTTATGACGTTGGGCCCGACGATCGCGGTGATCCCGTTACTGGATCGTGCCCGCGGGCGCGTCGCGCAATGGTTCGCGGTGTTCGGCCGCGTGCCGTTTTTCTACTACGTGCTGCACATCCCGCTCATCCACGCGCTGGCACTGGTCGTGTCGAAGATCCGGACGGGAACGGTCGACCCGTGGCTGTTCACGAATCATCCGATGGCCAATCCGCCAGCGCCGGAAGGGTACACCTGGAGTCTCGGACTCCTGTATCTCGTCTGGGCGATCGCCATCGGGATGCTGTATTTCCCCAGCCGCTGGTACGCCGATTTGAAGGGGCGGCGCAGCGACTGGTGGCTCAAGTACCTCTAGAACGCGAGCAGTTCGAAACCCAACGCGAGAGTCACGGCCCCTACGCTAGCTCGGCCAAGGAGCGAATGCGAGGATGCTCTGGGGATTGGGGGTTAGGGATTGGGGGCTCGGGTTCGCGGACACAGAGCGCCGTCCGCATACCTGCAGCGCTGGCCGCGTCGAGCTCGGCGGTTACGTCGGAGACAAAGAGTATGTCACGTGGTTTCTGTCGCAGCATTGCAGCAATCTGACGATAACTCTGCGCTTCGCGTTTCGGCCCCGTCGTGGTATCGAAGTAGCCGGACAAGAACGGTGAGAGATCGCCGGCCGTGGTGTTGGCGAAGAGATTGCGTTGCGCCTGCACGCTGCCCGAAGAGAAAATCGCGATCGTTTTGCCGGCAGCGTGCCAGCGCTCGAGCGCCGGGCGGACGTCGGGATAGACCTCGCCTTTTCCCTTCAACTCTCCTGTCTTGTAGCCCGCCTCCCAGATCCGGCCTTGCAGCGCCTTGAGCCCTGTCGATTTGCGGTCACGGTCCATCAGCCAATAGACGTAAGCTTCAAGATCCCAGGGCGGGACGTCCGCAGCGGATTCTGCCGCGTGCTCGGCACGCAGCAGCGCGATATCGGCGCGGACGGCGGGATCGTCGGCGTGGTGCTCCAGATAGTCGTGCACCCGAGCGCGCGCATAGGGGAACAGCACCTGCTGGACGAACTCGATGGGTGTGGTGGTGCCTTCGATGTCCAGCAAGATCGCGCGAATGTCGGTTAGCGCAATGGGATGTAACTCGGCCCCAGGCAGAGCGGCTGAAAGCCTTTGTCCGTCCCGCTGTTCGTGTAGTGCGGCGTCCACCCCGCCTTGTCCTGGAACAGGCGAATCGCGCGAATGTCTCGGTCGGCGCAGAGATCGAACCAGTGCCAGGTCCCGCGCGGCACGCGGATCAGATCGCCCGCCTCGACTTCGATCGCGATGACCGGTCCTGCTTTCGGATGAATGTGAAAGAGGCCGCGCCCGCGAACGATGAACCGGACTTCATCCTCGTCGTGCCAGTGCTCGGTGCTGAACTTGGCGAGCATCGTCTCGAGATTCGGCGTGGCCGGCGTGACGTCGATGACGTCGGCCGTGACGTAGCCGCCGCGCCTCTTGAGCTGTTCGATCTCCGGGGCATAGGCGGCAAGGACCGCATCCGGCGGTGCATTGGCGGCGGCGCGCTGCGCCAGCGGCCAACGCTCGTAGTCGATGCCCAACGTGGCGAGATACCGCGTGACCTCAGCCTCATCGGTCAGGGTGCGCTGCTCAGCCGGAATTCTCACGGTTGCCATGTCAGACCTCGCTTTCGGCCCATTGCTTCGAATAGGAACTCGAGGATCTCGATCTGCCGCTTGGCCTCCGCGAGATCCTTGCCCCAGGTGTAGAGGCCATGGCGACGGATCAGGAATCCGTGCGCCTCGGGATGCTCGCGGAGCATCGCCTCGATGCGCGGCGCGGCGGCAACCCAGTCCTGGGTGTTCTCGATGATCGGCAGCCGCTCGCGATGCTCATGGGTACGGACCGCGTCGAGCCCCTTCAACATCTCATAGCCGTCGATCGTCAGGGCGCCGTCCGTCGGGGCCTCTGACAGAATCGTGCTCCAAATGGAGTGCGTATGCAACACCGCGCCGGCTCCACGCGATCGCACGATTGCCAGATGTAACGTCGCTTCCGCGGACGGCGTGCCGGACCCTCGCACCACGCGGCCGCTTGCGTCGATTGCCACGATCTGCTGCGGCTCCAGCAAGCCTTTGTCAACGCCGGTGCTGGTAATGGCGAGCGTGAGCGGGTTGCTGCGCACCACGGCGCTGAAGTTGCCGCTGGTGCCGAGGGCCCAGCCGCGCGCGTAGCAGAGCCGGCCTACCTCGACCAGCTGTTCGGCGAGCTGCTCGAAGGTGAGAGGCATGTCACGTGCCTACGCCCAGCTCGAGTGAGCAGTTCCCGAGCTGGGCCGGCCAGCGCGGCGTGAACGAGAGCCCCTGGACCGTTTCCTCGAACCCGCGCTCGCTGCGCGCGACCGTAGTGATCTTGGCCCGCCAGACCTCAGTGTCAGGTTGTACACGCAGCGGCACATCACGAGCCAGCGACAGCTCTGGGGCGAAGAGTGCATGCGCGTCGGCTGGGGCATGCCAGGTATAGGCGGCGTCGAGACACCCGGCCGCATCAAACGTCAAGCGCTTTTCGAGCTCGCCGCCCTGCAGCACGATCGTGACTGCGTCTCGCGCGACGGATACACGGGCGGTCATGGGCTGCGCCGCCCACGACCGGATCGGCTTGTACGTGCCGGCGGCATAGTCTTCTGCCGACACGTCGTGACCCAGCAGTCGCTCCACGAGAATTGCCCGGGGCTCGGCATCGACCGGCGGCAATGTCGTGAGTCGGGACGCACGCTCGATGTCGTGAATGCTCGCCGTTCCGCCGTCTTTGCCTTCGCCCTCGCCGCGCGCCGATTCCTTGGGAATCTCGTGATACGATTCGCGGCGCCGCGTCAGCACGTCGGCGAGATTCGTGAGGTCATGGAAGCGTGTGAGAATCTCCACCGCGCCGCCGCGGTGCGGACTGATCAGCGCCGAGAACTGTGCGGAATGCACCCACAGCTCGGGGTAGCCATCGTAGTCGAGGTCGAGCTCCTCGCAGGCCAGCGGTTCTCCCTGGCGCAACACACGTTCAGCAATGGCCAGCTGCTGCCAGATCGCGTTCCGCAGGTGCGGGAGATACAGACCGCCGAACACGCCGTGCCAGTAGGCGTCGTTACACTGGGCGCGGCCAATCGCTCGGCGAGCGTCCGGCGGATCGCCACGACTGTGGGACAGTGTAGACAGCGCCATCATCATCTTGTGCATGCGGTTCGACTCAGGGTACTTGACCAGGAAATGGTGCCAGTGCCCCCCCCGCACGAATGCTGCTGACGCCGCCAGATTCTTCGGGCCGAGCTCTTCTTCCAGCGTCGCGAGTTCCTGCTGCGCGGCCGGGGGGAGCGCCCACGTCTCCATTTCGCGGTACGATGCCGTGCCCAGGTAGGCGAGCCCGCCCGACGGCACCTGGCGAAAGGCCTCCTGCCCGTTGCTGACCTTGATTTCCCCAGCTGTGGTAAGCTCCTCCATCACTTTGAGAAACGTGTCCAGCCAGCCGGAGCCGTAGACCCAGTCTTTGGTGCCCGGCCATCCACCGAACTTCTCCCCATCGTCGGCGAGGACCGCGAGGCCGTGGCCCTCCGAGCGGAGCTGGCGCAGGTAGGACGCCGTTTCTTCCGGCGGGCGGAACGGGATCAGGTAGCGCAGCCGCTCATCGATCGCCAGGAGACCTACGCGGTGACCGTCCGACTCGGTGTGGTGCGGGCGGTGCAGCTCATCATGCCGGAATCCGCAGACGAGGAAATGCCGGTCGTCGACGAGCGCATACTCGACGCCTGCCGCCGCGAGATCTGCGGCCAGCTCCGGCTGCCACACCCGCTCGGTGAGCCACAAACCGGTCGCTTGCACGCCGAAGCGCCGCTTGAGGTAATCGCGCATGCGGGCGATTTGCTCGAGCCGATCGGGGCGGGGGAGCGACGCGAGGATCGGCTCGTCGAATCCGGCGAGCAGCAACTCCAACCGCCTATCGCCCGCGAGCCGGCCGATCATGTCGAGCCACGCGGTGTCGTGCTGTTCCAGCCACTCGAGCAGCGGGCCGGAGACGTGCAGCGTCAACGGCATGAAGCCTGCCGCGCTCGTGCGCTCGATGATCGGCCGGTAGACGTCGCGCACATGATCGGCGATGACGTGGTCGAAATTCCCCACCGGCTGATGCAGATGCAGGCCGAATACAAACCGGAGCGGTTCCATCACGAAGGGGTGGGCTGCAGCGTCTGACGAAACACATCGGCGGCGGTTCCGGCGTTGGGATCGTTGCTCTTCGCGTTGCCCAACTTCTCGATGAACCCGGCCTCGAGGCGACTGCTTTCGGCTCCCGCAAGCGTGATCGCGTGCGCGGCGTAGCGCAGCACCTGCCGCGCCTCGATCCCTGCGATGTCGTCGAAGAACCAGCCGCACGAGGTCATCGAGCGCAGCACGCCCCGTTCCATCTCGACGAGCCGCTCCGCCTCTGCAGGACCGTCCACGGGGCCGGTGGCCCCCGCTGCGTCCCGGAACGCCCACGGGCCGCCGGGCAGATCGCGCCCTTCCCGCGCGTAGATGGTGTGGATCTCCTGGGCGAGCCAGTCCACCGCCGCGCGCAGTGGCGCGCGCCAGTCCTGCTGTGACGGCGTCTCGTGGTGGACCTTGCAGCCGCACGCTGAGCGCCAACGCTCGATGCCGTGCACACAGCTCCAGGAGGTCCGTTCGACCAGATCGAGCGACTCGGTGGGCGGAAACTTCTGCAACACCGCGGCGAAATTGGTGAGTTGCACCTGCTTGTTGTGCTGGAGCCGGTGCAGGGTGGTCGCAAGCCCTCGACTACCATTCTTGTGATGATGGCCGAACGTCTCCCCGTCCACGGCGATCGCGGCGAGCGTCCCTGGGGCGGTGTGCAGCAGCGCCTCGGTGAAGCGATCCGGATCGCTTTGCAATCCGCCGAACGCGATGTCATGTGAGAGCCCGCCATCGTAGACGAACAGGGCAATCGAGCGGCCGCTGCCGAGGTCGATCTTGCCGGGGAGCCCATGGGTGGTGGGAGGCTTCTTCACCTGATGGGGGGCCAGGACCGTGAACGCAATGCCCTCAGCCGCGAGAACCTCGAGTGTTTCGCGGTCGACCGCGGTCTCGGGAAGCCAGAGTCCCACGGGATCTCGCCCGAACCTCCGCTTGAAGTCAGTGACGCCCCAGCGAACCTCCGTTTGCTTATCACCTCGGCTCGCGAGGGGCAAGATGATGTGGTGATACGGCATCGCGAGCGCGTTGCCGTGACCGACCCTGCCGCGACTGGCCTTGTCGGCGAGCATCACGTTCACGTACACGTGCGGCGCGTTCCGGTCCATCCAATCGAGTAGCGTCGGTCCAAAATCGAAACTGAGATACTCGTAGACGGGAACTCGCGCCTTGCTGCCGCGGTCATCCACCTCCACGGAGATGAGCGGTTGGTAGCTCTCCCTCGTGACACGGACGTTCCAGTCGTGATCGGGTGCAGCCGAGGCTTCCGCATCGACCTGGCCGGTCCACGGATTCTCCCGCGGCGGCTGGTAGAAGTGTCCGTGGACAATTGCGAACGCGCGCGGCTGGGTGTTCATCCAACGACTTCAGCGATACTGCGCAACACGTTGGGGAAGAGGCTGTCCTGCGCTCCCAGCGCTTCCACGCGATGCATCGTCGCATCGTCGATTTTCCCATTCGCGAGCACGCGAACCAGGTCTTCCGCCTGTCCGCAGTGCTCATCGAACCGCTGGTTCGCATAATCGGCGGCTTCGCCGGTTGAAATGATGAATTGCCAGTCGGACGCCTGGGCGAGCAGCATCGCGCGCGTCGCCTGCGCGAGCACGGCGCGCGGCTTGGGCCCGCCGGTGAGCGCCGTGGGCGCGACGGCCCAATACGCTTGCTCGAGCGCCCAGAGCCGCTGCCACGTCCAGCTCGTCTGGTCGTTCAACCACATGGAGAAGTCGCCGTTCTTGCCCCACGATCCTTCGGTGAGCTGGATGGTGGGGCTCGCCTTGGCACTGGCCGCGACGTGTTGCTGCGCGGTCACGGGGCGTACGCCGTCGCGGGAGAGCGTGCGATACAGCTGCGCGAGAAAGTCGACACCCTCGAACCACCAGTGACCAAACAGCTCCGCGTCGAATGGAGCGGTCACGACGGGTGGCGGTCCGCCGCGCGCGGCCTGCGCGACACGCGCCGCAGTCTCGTGCAGCACGCTCGCGAAATGCTCTGCGTGATTGCGCGCGGAGTTGCTCGCGGCGCTGGGGTCGTAGCGTTGCTTGCCACCCAGATCCACGCCGCCGCCCGTCACCCGCCACAGCCGCAGGCCGTCGGGCCAGCGAATCTTGTGGAACTCGAGATACCACTCGTCGCCGGGATATCCCTGCGCGCGCGACCAGACCTGTGCGGACGCTTTGGGGTCGCGCACCAGCGCGAACAGATCGTGCGCGCGGCGCTTGGACGATGCGACCCGATAGGCGACGTACGGCGTGCGCTCCCCGGACACCGGGACTTCCTCGACCTCCGGGTATCCGAGCGCCGCGCCGCCGCGTACGAGATGCGTGTCGACGAAGAAGTAGCGGTAGCCCGCGGCGGCGAGGTGCTCGTCGGTTCCCGCGCGATACGTTTGCCGCAGTCCCGGCCCAGCCCCGGGCGGACCCCAGGGCCCACCCGGCCGGTAGGCGCACTCCGGAAGCCAGCACCCGGTCGCTGCACGGCCGAACAACCGCTTGTGCTCGGCGACGCCTACGGCGAGCTGCAGGCGAATGCTTTCGTCGCGTGCCAGCAGCGGCAAAAAGCCGTGCGTCGCGGCGGACGAAATCAATTCGATGCGCCCCCGATCCTCGAAGCCGCGCAGCGCGCTGATCAGATCGCCGTCCAGCGAGCGGAACAGCTTCAGCAAGCGTGTCAGCCGTTCGTGCCAGTACTTCGCAATCGGCACGAGCTGCGAGTCTCCTGCCGCGGAGAGATGCGCCGGTGCGCCCGCCGCGCCCTCGAGCCGGCGCTCCATGTACGCTTCGAATTCACTGATGAACGAAGGATGCGCGAGCTGATTGGCGAGCACCGGTGTGATGCCGAGCGTCACGGGGGACGGGATGCGCTCGTGCTCGAGCGCTTGCAGCGCTTCGATCAGCGGCAAATAACTGTCGAACGCTGCCTCGCACAGCCATACGCTGCCGTGCGGCCAGCGGCCGTGATGCAGGACGTACGGCAGGTGACCGTGGAGTGTCAGGACGAAATCCATGGACGGCCTAGCGACGGGCGTTGACGCCTCGTCCCTTGCTGGTCGCGGACCGCTTCCGGGGCGCGCGTCCGCCCTTGTCCGCGGCGGACGTGTCGGGGATGGCGCGCGCGGCGGCGGCGCGGCGATACACCGCGGCGTACGCTTCCGCCGGTTGGCCCCACGAGAAGTCCTTGCGCATCGCACCGCGCGCCAGGTCAGTGAACCAGGCGCGATCCTGATACAGCGTCACGGCCCGCTGCACCGCGTGGTCGAACGCCTCCGGACTGTACGCGTCGTAGAGGATGCCCGTGATGCCGTCCTCGATCGTGTCGGCGAGCCCCCCGACGCGGCGGGCCACCGGGAGCGCCCCGTACAGCTGCGCGCGCATCTGCGTTAGCCCGCACGGCTCGTACAGCGACGGCATCATGAGGAAGTCCGCGCCGGCCAGCAGATGATGCTCGAGCGTGTCGGTGAACGCGGTATTGACGGCCACGCGCGCCGGGAAACGGGCCGCAAGCTCACGCAGCGCCTTCTCGAACTGCGCCTCGCCCGCGCCGAGGAAGATGAACTGCGCGTCGAGCAGCCGCAGCGACTGCGACGCGACGATCTGGTCGAGACCCTTTTGTGAGACGAGGCGCGCGCTCATACCGAACAGCGGGATGTCGGCGCGCCGCGGCAGCCCCCATGCGTCCTGGAGCTTCGCCTTGCAGAGCGTCTTCCCGGCCATGTCCTCCGCGCTGAACCGCGCCGGTATGTGGGGATCGGTCGTGGGATTCCATTCGTGGACGTCGATACCGTTGCGGATGCCGACGAGGCGGTCGTCAAGCTGCCGGAAGCTGTGCTGCAAGCCGAAGCCGCCGACGTCGGTTAACAGCTCGAACGCGTGCGTCGGGCTGACCGTCGTCACCATGTCGGCGTACTTCAGGCCGCCCTTCAGGTAGTTGAGCCGCCCGTACCACTCCATGTAATCCGGCGACCACATGTCGTCCGGCAGATGGATGTCGTTCAGCACTTCGTAGGGATACACGCCCTGGAAGCCGCCGTTATGGACGGTCAACACGGACGGTAACCGCTGCAAGTCCGGCTCATCGCGGTACACGCGCCGGAGGAACACGGGCACCAGCGCCGCATGCCAATCGTGCGCGTGCATGATCAGATTGCCTTCACCGATGCGCCGCGCGATCTCGATCGCCGCGGAGGCGAACAGCGCGAAGCGACGCGGATTGTCGGGATAGTCGCCGCCCGCGTCTCCATAAATGCCGGGTCGATCGAACGACGGATCGTGTTCGAGGAATATCGTCTTGGGGTAGTCGTCGCCGGCCTCGTGCCAGAGACGTACCTGCTCACGCCGGCCCGCGCTTTCCACCGTGAAAGAATCGCTGAACGGCTCGAGCTTGCTGATGTGGTTGCGGGCTTCGCGGTACAACGGCAGAACGACGTGGCTCTCGGTTCCGCTCGCGGCCTGATAGTCGGCGAGGCCCGCAACGGCCTGGCCCAGGCCGCCCGTGCGGGCGTACGGCCACAATTCGGCGGTGAGGTGGAGAACCCGGGTCTTCAACGAACCCCTCGTTGCTACAGTGGTGGATCGCCGGGACTCGCTTCGCCGGCCGCTGCGGGAACGTAGTACCGTGTGACGTATGCGTGAACCATCTGACCCGTCGTGAAGCGTTCCACCGCGACGGCCAGCGCCCCTTTCATCATATGTACCCACTCCGCGGAGTGCTGGCCAGGGAGCCGATCGTAGTACATCGGAACTACCTTGTCTTCGAGCAGGCCAAAGAGATGCTCCATGTCTTCTTGGTCCTGGTCACCTTCCCCCCCCCCCGAGGCAAGCGGTATCGCCCAGCCGTTCTCGCCCGTGTATCCCTCGGACCACCAGCCATCCAGCGTTCCCAGCTGCGGCACCCCATTCAGCGCCGCCTTCATGCCGCTCGTGCCGCAGGCCTCGAGGGGCACCCGTGGAAGATTGAGCCAGAGGTCAGCGCCCGCGACCAGGCGGTGCGCCAGGTGGAGCTCGTAATCCTCCAGGAAGGCGATCCGGCCCTCGAAGGTGGGATCCTTCGCCGCCATGAACACCTGCTGCAGCACGCGCTTGCCAGGGTCGTCGGCTGGATGCGCCTTACCCGCGAAGATGATTTGCACGGGACGCTGCGGGTCGGTCAGTAAGCGTCGCAGCCGTTCTCGATCGCGGAAGAGCAGATCAGCGCGCTTGTAGGTCGCGAATCGCCGAGCGAAGCCGATCGTGAAGACGGCGGGGGACAGCAGCGCGCCGGAGGCGGCCAGCTGCGCCGGTTCTTTCCACTTGTCGCGCCAGCGATGGCGGGCCTCCTCACGGATGTAGTGAAAGAGCAGATGGCGGAGACTGTCGTGGACGGCCCAGAGGCGGTCGTCATCGAGCGCGCGGACAGCGGCGGCGACCGCCGCCGGTTCAGCCTCTACTTCCCAATCCGACCCCAGCGATTTGGCCAACAGATCGCGAATCGGCCGCGCCATCCACGTGCTGAGGTGCACACCATTCGTCACGTGGTCGATGGGTACTTCCGCGGCAGGCTTGTTGGTCCCTCCCCACAGCCATCGCCAAATGCGGCGTGATTCCTCGCGGTGTCGAGCCGACACGGCGTTCACGCGGCCGCCGAGCCGCAGTGACAACACGGTCATCTCGTAGCGCCCACCGTCCGCCTCTGGTTTTCCGAGCGCCATGAATTGGTCGCGGGTGAGACCCATCGTGTTCCAGAACGGCCCGGTTACTTGCTCGAGCTGCTCGGTGGTAAAAACGTCGTGCCCAGCGGCGACCGGCGTGTGCGTCGTAAACAGGCTCGTCATCCGGATCTGCTTTTCCGCTTGCGCAGCGGTGAGCCCCGTTGCGACCAGCTCGCGCATGCGCTCGATGAACATGAAAGCCGCGTGTCCCTCGTTCGCATGCCAGACCTCCGGCTGAATGCCGAGCGCACGCAAGATACGGACGCCGCCGACCCCAAGCACCCACTCCTGTCTCACGCGCCATTCCGGCGCGCTCGTGTATAGGCGCGCCGTCAACTGGCGGTCCCCTGGATCATTGGATTCGAGGTCGGTATCGAGCAGGTAAACTGGAATCCGCCCCACCATGACGCGCCACGCACCGATGCGGACCTCGCGACCGGCGATGGTAACCGCGACCACGCACGGCTTGCCGTCAGGGCCGTTGACCCGGACGACGGGGTTCACCGTGGGATCGACGGGGTCACTGGAATCGCGCTGCCATCCATCCAGGCCGATCTGTTGATCGAAATAGCCGCCGTGATAGTAGAGGCCGACGCCGATCAGCGGCACACCCAGGTCGGACGCTTCCTTGCAATGGTCGCCCGCGAGCACGCCGAGGCCGCCGGAATAGATCGGGAGTGAGCGGTGCAGGGCGAATTCTGCGGAGAAATACGCAATTGACCGGTTGAGCAGCTCGGGATGACGGTCTGCAAACCAGGTCCCGTTCTTTTGCGTGAGCAGCTCGAACCGCCGCACCACGCGGTCATAGCGCTCGAGGGACAGCGGATCCTGGGCGTGTTCCTCGAGCCGCTCCGGTGCGACCTGACGCAGAAACTGCACGGCATTGTGCCGTGTGGCTTCCCACAAGCGGCGGTCGATGCGGTGGAACAGCTCACGCGCGTCGAGCTGCCAGCTCCACCACAGATTCTGGCTGATGTCGGCCAGCATCCGGATGCGTTCCGGAAGGTGATTCGGGGGGGCGGCGGTCGGAGCAGGGGCCGCAGGAGCGGCCGGCGGAGACGGCTGAGATCGTGGCATCGGGTGAGACATATCTAATGGAGGAGATTGTAAGGCTCCAGTCAGAGCCGCAACCTTTTCCCGCCGCGCCGCGTCCAACTTGATATCCTAGCCCAAGTGATTACCATGCCGAGCGCCTTCGCCGGTCTAGCCGTGCTCTGCGCCGTCGCGCTTCCTGCTTCCTTAATAGCCCAGAACGTCCACCCCCACACGCCGCCTGAAGTCCGGGCGGTGCCGCTCCGCGAGCCGATCCATCTCGACGGCAAGCTCGAGGAGGACGTGTGGCGGACAGCGCCGGTGGCGACCGGCTTGCGCCAGGCGCAGCCGCACTCCGGCGACTCCGCCACCCAGCGCACCGCGGTGCGGTTCGCGTTCGACGACGCGGCCCTCTACGTCGGCGCGCGGATGTACGACGACTCCGGCGCGCGCGGCGTCCGGACTCGTCTCGTGCGACGCGACGCCGACATGAACTCTGATTACCTCGAAGTCATCTTCGATACGTACCACGATCACATCGGACGCCTGTTCTTCCAGGTCAATCCATCGGGCGCGAAGCAGGACGCCAACGGCCTCGGCGGCGGCGGCGATCCGTCCTGGGATCCGGTCTGGGAAGTTTCGACCAACATCGACTCGCTCGGCTGGACCGCCGAACTGCGGATTCCGTTCTCGCAGTTGCGCTACCCGGCGACGGCCGAGGAGCAGACCTGGGGCCTGCAGATCTGGCGCCAGGAAAACCGGCTCAACGAATTGTCGCAGTGGGCGTGGTGGCGGTTGGACGAGACCGGCGGCCCGTCCATGTTCGGCCACCTGCACGGTCTGGTGATTCGGCACCCACCCGGTCGGGCCGAGGTCACGCCGTACATGGTGGGGCGCTCGTCCAACGTTCCGGGCGACCGCAGCGATCCATTCTTCGATCCGCACGCGCTCGACGGCCGTGTGGGCGGCGATGCGATGTATCGCGTCACCTCGAATCTCACCTTGAACGCGACCGTGAACCCCGACTTCGGCCAAGTCGAAGTCGATCCCGCCGTCGTCAACTTGTCGGCGTTCGAGACATTCTTCGACGAGAAGCGTCCGTTCTTCGTCGAGGGTGCCGGGTATTTCGGGCTCGGCGGGTTCAGCTGCTTCTTCTGCTCCAACGTCTCGAGCCTGTCGATGCTGGCCACGCGTCGTATCGGCCGGCCGCCGCAGGTCTCGCCGTTCCGCGCCGGGCTGGCCACCCCGGTCGAGTACGCCGACATGCCGGAGAACTCGACGATCCTCGGCGCCGCGAAGCTCACCGGACGCACCAGCGGCGGCTGGTCGATCGGCGCGCTCGACGGGGTGACGAAGCGCGAGCGCGCGCCGGTGGACTTCACGAACTCGACGCGCGGCCAGTTCGAAGTCGAGCCGGCGACGAATTACTTCGCGGCCCGCGTGGCCAAGGATCTGAGCGGGGGCGCGACGCAGATCAAGGCGATGGCGACCTCGGTGTATCGCGACCTCGGCGATCCATATCTCCAGAGCCGCTTGTCGCATCACGCCGAGGTGATGGGGGTCTCGAGCGACAGCTGGTGGGGCAAGCGCACGTACCGGCTGATGGCGCAGCTGGCGGCGACGCACGTTGCGGGCGACACCGCCGCGCTCCGGCGCATCCGCTTCGGCTCGGCGCACTTCTTCCAGCGGCCCGACCGGCCGGATACCGCCGATGCGCGTGCGCCGCGCACCGGCATGGCCGGGCTCGGCGGCTACGCGCGGCTCTCCAAGGAGCAGGGGCATTGGCTCTGGGAGGTCGCCACCAACTTCCGAACGCCGGCGTACAACAACAACGACATCGCGTTCTTCTCGCGCGCCGATTACTGGTGGATGTCCGCGAACATCTTTCCGCTGTGGACCAAGCCGACGACGTGGTACCGGCAGCTGGTGTTCATCGCCGGCGGCCAGCAGCAGTACACCTTCGACGGCGATCTGAACGGCCGCCAGGGACAGCTGTTCGGTCAGATCCAGACCTTGAGTTACTGGAACATCAGCGGCTTCTGGATTCACCAGCTCAGCGTCTTCGACGACCGGTTGACGCGCGGCGGACCGCTGGTGCGGGTGCCGGCGAACGACTACTACTCGCTCAACGTCAATACGGACTCTCGCAAAGCGGTGGTCGGTCAGCTCAACGCCAACTCCGGCTGCAACACCGAGGGGGATTGCAGCAACGGGGCGAGTTTGGGGCTCGAGCTGCGCCCGCGCTCCAACGTGACCGTCTCCTTGAACCCGTCGATCAACCGATCCGAGACGGGATTCCAGTTCGTCAACAGCTACGCCGACCCGACGGCGACGTCGTTCTACGGCACCCGCTACGTGTTCGCCCACCTGACGCAGCACTCGGTTTCGATGGAGACGCGCTTCAACGTGACGTTCTCGCCCACACTGACGCTCGAGCTGTTCATGCAGCCGCTGATCGCGTCGGGCCAGTACGCGCGCTACAATGTCTTCGCCGCACCGCGCTCGGCGCGGCGGCTGGTCTATGGGCGGGACTTCGGAACCGATAGCGTCGTGCCCTCGGCCAATCCCAGCCGCGACCCCGCGACGATCATGCTCGATGCCGACGCGCTCGGGAGTGGAGCGCCGACGGACACGTTGACCGATCCCACCTTTACGTTCCGCTCGCTGCGCGGCAACGCGGTCTTGCGGTGGGAGTACCGCCCCGGCTCGACGCTGTTCGTGGTGTGGACCCGCAGCAGCCGCATCCCGGACCTGCCCCGCGGCAATATTCAGTTCAACGACGACGCCGGCGCCCTGTTCCAGGGCCCGTCGGAAAACATCTTCCTCGTAAAAGTGAGTTACTGGCTGGGATTCTAGGTTCGGGTTCCGGGGCCCAGCCGCCGCGGCTAACTTAGCGGCGCATGCGTCTGGCCTGTATCGCGCTCATCATCGGCGGCGTCGGTGGGGTCGGCGGGGTCGTTGCCCAGACCCCCTACGAGATCGGGCCGCCCGCGTCGTGGGTGAAGGTCCGCGAGCCGGTTCTCTCGGTGCCGCACCTGGCGACGGAGGGCACGGAGACGCTACTCGCCGATCGACAGGACGCCGTGCGCGCATCCGGCGTCGAGCAATACTGGCACGTCGCCTACCGCGTCCTGGACGAGGGCGCGGTCCAACAGAACTCGCAGCTCGAGATCGTGTTCGATTCCTCCTACCAGCGGCTCGTCCTCCATGCCGTGCGACTGCGGCGGGGCGAGCGTGTCATCGACCAGCTCAAGCCCGGTCGCGTGCGCGTGGCCCAACGCGAAACAGAGCTGGAAGAGCAGATCTACGACGCCTCGCTCTCCGTGGTGATATTGCTCGAGGACGTGCGCCGCGGCGATGTCATCGAGTACAGCTTCACGCGGCGCGGCACCAATCCGGTGTTCGGCAGCCATTACACCGCGCAACCCCTGATGCAGACCGACGTGCCGGTGATGCAACGGCACTTCCGGTTGGTGTGGCCGGCCGGACGGCCGTTGTTCATCCACCCCCGGCAGACCACGCTCCAGCCGACGATTACCACGGCGGGCGCGACGACGGAATACGAATGGTCGGCGCGCGACGTCCCGGCCCAGATCGCGGACCCCGATCTGCCGAGCTGGTACGACGCCTACGCCGCAGTCCAGTTGAGCGATTTCGCGACCTGGTCTGCCGTCGCCGCCTGGGGCGACTCGCTGTTCCCCGATGCCGAAATCCCCGGCTCACTGCGGCCCGCGATCGAGCACATCCGGACGTCTTCCGAATCACCTGAACAGCGCACCCTGGCGGCGCTGCGCTACGTCCAGGACGAGGTCCGCTATCTCGGCATCGAGATCGGCGTCAACTCGCACCGCCCCTATCTCCCCGCGACGGTGATGCGCCGGCGCTACGGCGACTGCAAGGACAAGACGCTGCTGCTCATTACGATGCTGCGGGCCCTCGGCGTCACCGCCCGGCCGGCGCTCGTCAGCACGTCGTACCACGAGCACGTCGCCAGCTTCCACCCAACCACCACGGTTTTCGATCACGCCATCGTGCAGGTCGAGCTCGGCGGCCGCAACTACTGGATCGACCCTACGGCTTTGTACCAGCGCGGCGGGCTCCGCGACGTCGCCGCCTGGTTCGGCAGCGCGCTGGTGCTCGGCGGTGGTGGCGACTCGCTCGTGCCGATGGAGGGGATGGGAGGCACCGAGCCGACCACCGACGTCGCGGTGACATTCTACATCGGCGGACGCCACGATCCGGCGACGATGCATGTCGTGACCGAATACCACGGGGCCGCCGCCAACGGTACGCGTGCGTGGCTCGCCGCTCGATCACCGAAAGAGCGGCAGCAGCAATACACGAACTTCTACTCGGAGCTCTATCCCTCCATTCGTACCGACGAAACCCCGAGCGTGGATGACAACGAGACCGACAACGTCATCCGCACGGTCGAGCGGTACACTATTCCCGATTTCTGGGCGGGTGGCACCAGCGAACATCCCACCGGGAAATTCGAGCCGCTGGATTTGGCCGTCGCCGTGCCGCGAGCCACCGCCGCGAACCGGAAGATGCCGCTCGCCGTGCGGCATCACACCCACATTCGCTATGTGATCAATGCGGAAATGCCGAACGGCTGGAGCATCCGTCCGCGTGAAGAGCACATCACGACGCCAGCGGCGCGGTTCTCCCGCCGGCTGAGCGTGGCGGGCACGGTGTTCAAGCTGGAGTGG
Source organism: Gemmatimonadales bacterium (assembly GCA_036505175.1). Lineage (GTDB taxonomy): Bacteria > Gemmatimonadota > Gemmatimonadetes > Gemmatimonadales > GWC2-71-9 > 20CM-2-65-7. The sequence continues at coordinate 94,352 of DASXTV010000089.1, read as the reverse complement.
GAATACGAGACGCTCGCGGACCACGTCATGCCCGCGTCCGCCGCCGAGCATATCAAACAGATGGCTCGGGCCAACGACTTGCTCGTGTTCACCATCACGCCGCCGCGCGAGCAAGCGGAGGTGGACGATGAAACGCGGCTCAATTGGTCTGTGCTCTTAGCCGCACTCCTCGCTGCCGCGCTGGCCGTCATGGGCGCCGTGCGAGTATCGCGCGCACAGGTGGCTGTAGCGGGCGACGCTTCGGTCCCAGGCCTGCTTCCCCCTGCCATCCCGCGCAATGAGCCCGCCGGTCTGGGCGGCTGGCTCGTCCTCCTCGGCTTCGGCGTCACGATCTCCCCGATACGGGTGCTCTTCACGTTGTCCAAGACGTTGCCGAGTTATGGCGCGTCGACGTGGGCGGCGCTCACGACACCGGGGATGAGCAACTACCATCCGCTGTGGGCACCGCTCCTGATGTTCGAGCTGGTTGGCAACATTCTCCTGCTCGTCTTCACGGCGCTGATGGTCTGGTTGTTTTACAGGAAGAAGCGGCAGTTCCCGCGCACGTTCATATGGGTCATCGGGGGCTCGATCGTCTTCTCCGTCGTGGACATGCTGCTCACCAGTTTTGTGCCCGTGAGTGATCCGACGGCCACCGAGTGGAGTCGGGCGTTCGGCCGCATGTTCGTCGCCGCCATATGGATCGGGTACATGCTGCGTTCGCGGCGTGTCCGGAATACCTTCGTGAACTGAGCCGGGAACCGATCGATCAGCGAAAGCGTTAAGGCGCCATGTCACTGCGGGCCATCAAATCGATCTCCCAGTCGCTCCCCACGCTCGAGGGCGCCGGTGTGCGCCTGCATCGGGCCTTCGGCTTCGGCAAAACCAGCGACTTCGATCCGTTTCTGCTCTTGGATGATTTCCGCAACGAGCATCCCGAGGATTACCTCCCGGGATTCCCGTGGCATCCGCATCGTGGCATCGAGACGATCACCTACGTGCTGAGCGGCAGCGTCCAGCACGGCGACAGCCTCGGGAACAAGGGCACCATGGGGGCGGGCGACGTGCAGTGGATGACCGCGGGGAGCGGGATTCTGCACCAGGAGATGCCCAAGGGCGATGAACGCGGCCGGATGCACGGCTTCCAGCTGTGGGCCAATCTGCCGCGCGACCTGAAGATGACCGACCCACGCTATCAGGACATTCACGCGAAGGAGATTCCCGAAGTCGTCGACGACGACGGCACACGCGTGCGTGTCGTGGCGGGCGATTTCTGGGGCAAGCGCGGCCCGGTCGCAGGCGTGGCCGCCGATCCCCGCTATCTCGACGTCTGGATTCCACCGCGCGTGCGCAAGACGATTCCGGTGGAATCGTCACGCCACGCGTTCGCCTACGTGTTCGAAGGCGGCGGCACATTCCGCGACGCGTCGGCGCCGCAGGGCGTGCGTACCGACCGCGTCTCGGCCGGCGGGCGCGATGCCGGCAGCGAGAGCGCGCAAGAGACCGGCAACCGGTCGCTCGTGCTGTTCGATGCGGGGGACGAAATCACGGTGCAGGCCGGCGAGCAGGGCATGCGGTTCCTGCTGGTGTCAGGACAACCGCTGCGGGAGCCGGTTGCCTGGCAGGGGCCGATCGTGATGAATACGCAGGACGAGCTGCAGCACGCCTACGACGAGCTGCGCCGCGGGACCTTCATCAAGCGTTGATGTTCGGATGCCCCCGCACGCGGGCGGCGGCGAGGTCGACGCGCACGGTGTAGTCGCGGAGCGGCTCGCCGGGTCCGCGCAGCGGCAGGACGAAGTGGCGATCGTCGGGGTGTGAGCTCTGAAGATCGTCGACCATCAGGTCGCCACCCCGAGATTCCACCGCAGCCTCAAAGCGCTCGACCGCCGACAGCAGGTCGGCGAGCTGGTCCGGTCGTTCGTCTCCGCGCAGCGTGATGCCGCGCCGCCGCAGCCGAGCGGCAACTTCCTCTGCAACATGTTTGATCTCGGAAGCCATGCTTGACGCTACTCCGAGAAGCCGCTCCGCGGAAGGGGAAGGCATGTTATCGTTTACGCCGCCCTATGTGGACCTTCCTCCGCCGCCGGACCCTCACGCAGTGGATTGTCGTCGCGATGTTCGTCGGCGTGGCTGTGGGCATTCTCTCCCCGGCGTTCGCCGTGTCGGTGCGTCCGGTCTCTACGGTCTTCCTGCGGATGATCAAGTCGATCATCGTCCCACTGCTCTTCGGCACGCTGGTCGTCGGCATTGCGGGGCACGGCGACGACATGAAACGCGTCGGCCGGCTCGCGTTGAAATCCATCATCTACTTCGAAATCGTCACGACCCTCGCGCTCTTCATCGGCTTGCTCGCCGTCAACGTCCTCAAGCCGGGAGTGGGTGTCTCGCTGGCGTCTCCGGCGCCCACCGGCGCGGCGGCGGCCAGTCAAATCACGGTCTCGACCCTGCTCGAGCACGTCGTCCCGCAGAGTTTCTTCGAGGCGGCGGCGAGCAATGAAATGCTGCAGATCGTCTTCTGGTCGGTGCTGTTCGCGATCGGCCTTTCCCAGGTGCGCGGCCGATCGAAGGAGACGATGCTCGGCTTCTGTGAAGCCGTGGCCGACGTGATGTTCAAGTTTACCGGCGTCGTGATGAAGTTCGCGCCCTTCGGGGTCGCCGCCGCGCTGGCCGGTACGGTGGGGCAGGCGGTCGTGCGCTACGGCGGTCCCGCCGGCGCACTCAAGATCTTGCAGAGTCTGGGATTCGTGGTCCTCACGCTGTACATCGCGCTGGTGGTCTTCGGCCTGGTCGTGCTGTGGCCCATCGCCCGATTCGCCGGCGTCCCCGTGGCGCGGTTTATCGCAGCGGTGAAAGAACCGGCGCTGATCGCCTTCTCGACGGCATCCTCCGAGGCGGCGTTGCCCAAAGCGATGGAGCAGATGGAGGCGATCGGCGTGCCGCGCCGCATCGTCGCGTTCGTCATGCCCACGGGCTACTCGTTCAATCTCGATGGCAGCACGCTCTACCTCTCGGTGGCGTCGATTTTCGCAGCGCAGGCTGGCGGCGTGTCGCTCACCCTGGAACAGCAGCTGCTCATGATGCTGACGTTGATGCTGACGAGCAAAGGCGTCGCGGGCGTGCCGCGGGCGGCCCTCGTGATTCTCACCGGCACGCTGGCGTCGTTTCACCTACCGGCGGAAGCGGCGGTGGTGTTGCTCGGCGTTGACGTCGTGATGGACATGGCGCGGACCACGGTGAACCTCATCGGCAACTGTCTGGCAACGGTCGTCATGGCACGCTGGGAAGGCGAGCACGACGCATCCACCACTCAGCAACCTGACGGAATCGCGGCGTAGCATCCGTGTAGCTTGGGCTAGAAGACCGAGCGCCACTCCAAGCGGGCACCGTTCGGATCGATGAGGAGTCGCGGCGGGCCGAGACCAAAGAGGCGCCAGCGGCCCTCGATGACCTTCGCGGCCGTGATGCCGACGGTCGCGCCGGCCAGGACGTCCGAGAGCCAATGCCGGTGGTCGTTGAGCCGCGACCACGCCGTGCCGGTGGCTCCAGCGTAGAGCACGGCGGTTGCCCACGGGCGATCGATTTCTTCCGCGAGTGAAGTCGCCAGCGCGAATGCCATCGTGGCGTGCCCCGATGGGAACGCGTCGTGGTTGGTGAAAGGCTTGAAGACGTACTGACCCGTGGACTCGCCGGGACGCAAGCGCCCGGAGACTTCTTTGATGGCCCCGGTCGTGAGTTCGGCGGCGACAACCGACGCGAGCACGCGCCCGCCGCTCCGTCGGAGGCTCGGGCGGCCGCCGATCAACCCTGCCACCACCATGCCGGCTGGAATCCCAAAGACGACTTCAGGTTGTCCACCGTTGCGAAATGCGCGCGCAATCGCGTCGCTGCGCGTCGAGCGCCGGTTCTGTACCCAGGCGTCCGCACCGCGGTCAAAGACACTCACCACTCCAACCGTGCCGGCGACGATGGCGGCTTCCCACCACCGGATGCTGTGGCTTGGTTGGCGCTGTGCTTGGGCGGTGGCCGCAAGCACGAGCTGAGCGGCGAGTGCCGCTCTAAGATAAGGCGGCAAACGCACCGATAATCGCTATGATCAGCCCCAGCGCGATCTTGACGGCGGCTCCGGCCGCGCGACCCAATACGGCGCCCCATCCGGCGCGCGTCGCAACACCGGCGTGCCGCGAGTACGTGTACTCGAACACTGCGGCACCGATGAAGGAGCCGATAAACGCGCTAATCACACTGCCGATGACGGCGATGGGCACACCCACCCCTGCTCCGACCAGTCCGCCGAGCAGCGCGCCCCAACCGGACCGCGTGGACCCGCCGTAGCGCTTTGCGTAGCGAAACCCAATCCAGTTCTCGATGATTTCACCGAGGAACGCGAGCCCCAGCACGATGGCGATCGTAACGACGCCGACTGAGCGAAAACCGGTAAGCCAGCCGTATGCTAGAATTCCTGCAACCATTACCCACAGTCCGGGCAGGCCCAAGGGAATGAGGCACAGCCCGGTGAGGGCAGTGACGACCAGGATCACGATCGCGAGAGCGTCCACGCCGTGATAGTCTTCGCCTTTCTCCTCCAAATCGCAATTCCGCCTCCCCGCGGTTTTGTCAATGATTTCGCGGGGGCGCTCGACACGGCGTCGATCCGGCACATGGAGGCGGTCATCGCTGAAGTGCGGGAGAAGACGCGCGGCGAGATCGCCGTCGTGACGCTCGGCGATCTCGGCAACTTGCTCGCCAGTGACGTGGCGCTGCAGATCGGCCGGCAATGGGGCGTCGGCGCGAAGGGCGAAGCCGGCGACCGCAGCAAGAACCTCGGCGTCGTCGTCCTGCTCGTGCCGCGGAAGAATCATCGGCCCGGTACCGGCGACGTCTTCATCGCGACCGGCCGAGGGGCGGAAGGGTTCATCACGGACGCGCGGGCCGGAAGGATCCGCGACGCGATGTTGCCGTTCCTCGCCACTGAGGACTATGGAAGAGGGCTGTCGCTCGGCGTGGACCTTATCGCTCAGGCGTTCGCGACCGAGTTCGGCGTCACGCTGACCAACCCCGAGTACGCGATGCCACCGCCAGGTAGTGACGCCGGCAGAGAGGTCCACATTCCGTTTGGCTGGCTGGTGGCGGTTCTGATCCTGCTCATCATTGTCAGTCGCGGCCGGCTGCTGCTGCTCCCGTTCTGGATCATGAGCCAGGGCCGGCGGGGCAGGGGCGGTGGCTGGGGCGGTGGCGGGGGCGGGGGCGGTGGCTGGGGGGGACGCGGCGGTGGCGGCTTTGGCGGTTTCGGGGGCGGGGGTGGTTTCTCGGGCGGCGGAGCGGGAGGACGATTCTGATATGGCGCGAATGACGCCGGACGACTTCGCGGCGAAGGTTGCCGCGGCGCTCGGTCCGCGGCTTGTGACGCTGCTGCTGTACGGCTCGGCGGCGAGGGAGCAAGGAGCCAGGAGCCAGGAGCAGAATGCGAATACGCTCCTGCTCGTGGACAGCGTGGATGCCGAACTGTTCACGCGCCTCGCCACGCCGGTGCGCAACTGGATGAGCGCGAAACATCCCCCGCCGCTTCTGCTGACGGATCAGGAGTGGCGCGATTCCGCGGACGCGTTTCCCATCGAATACGAAGACATCCGCGCGCACCATCGCGTGCTCGCCGGCCGCGACCCCTGGCGCGGCATCACCGTGCAGCGCGAGCACATGCGCCGGCAGCTCGAGCAGGAGTTGATTGGCAAGCTCATGCATCTGCGGCAAGCGTTCGCTGCGTACTGGAACACGCCCAAGCAGCTGGCGGAGGCCGTCCGCGAGACGCAGTCCAGTTTCTTGACGATGCTGCGCGCGGTGCTGCGGCTCGCCGGCCGCACGCCGCCCGCCGACGCGGCGGCCCTGGTGCGCGATGCGGGCCTGCTGATAGGATTCGCCCCGGATGGAGTGACCGAGCCGGCCGCGTACCTCGACGCAGTGACGCGCACGGTGGACTACGTGAACCGTATGGAAAGGAACCTGCTGTGAACGCGCATACACGGACCGCCGTCGGCCTGCCGCTGGTGCTCGCGCTCGCCCTCGGCTGTGGGTACAACACGATTCAGACGCTCGATGAGCAGGTGAATGCGGCCGAATCGCAAATCAAAGTCCAATTGCAGCGGCGCGCGGACCTCGTTCCCAACTTGGTAGAAACGGTGAAGGGGTATGCGAAGCAGGAGCAAACGATTTTCATCGCGGTCGCGGACGCGCGTTCCAAACTGGCCGGGGCGGTGCAGAGCGGGAACCTGCAGCAGATGGCCGAGGCGAACGCGGCGCTCAACGCGCCGCTCGGACGGCTGCTCGCGATCGCCGAGAATTATCCGCAGCTCAAGTCGAATGAGAATTTCCGCGCGCTCCAGGACCAGCTCGAAGGCACGGAGAATCGGGTGGCCGTCGCTCGTCAGGATTACAACGAAAGCGTGAATAAGTACAACGCCTACATCCGTCGGTTCCCCCAGGTCCTCACGGCGAAAGTGCTGGGCAAGAAACCGCGGGCCTACTTCGAGCTGCAGACCCCCGCTGCCGGCGAGGCGCCGAAGGTGGATTTCACCAAACCCTAGCGAACGAACTTGCGGCGATCGCCCTTGGGTGGGGTCTTCTTGTGGGCATGCGCCGCGATCTGCAGGCGACTGTGCAACGCCAGCTTCTCGAGGATGTTGTGCACGTGGCTCTTGACGGTGTAGGTCGCGATGTTGAGCCGCTGCGCAATTTCCTTGTTGCTGAGCCCCTCGGCGATGAGATCCGTGATCTGCTGCTCGCGCTTGGTCATGCGCACCGAGGCCATCATCGGCGTATTGCGCAGGACGGATGCCTGTTTAGCGATGTGGGAGAGGAGCGTGCCCGTGAGCGCCGGGGGCACGACGTCACCGCCGTCGGCGACCTGGCGGATGGTGTTGATGAGATCGTCGAACGCCGCGTCCTTCGCAATGAAGCCGTTCGCGCCGCGCTTGATGAAATCGATGACGTCTTCTTCTTCCGGCAGCATGTCCATCATGATGATGCGAGCATGCGGCGCGGCCTCCTTGATGCTTTCGACGAGTCGCTGACTGCGATTGCGCCCCAGCGCCGCATCCACGAGCACGACATGGGGTCTGGTCTCCTGCAGCCGCTGCAGTCCGGCTGATCCGCCCTCGGCGCACGCCACGACCTTGAATTCGGCCTGTGAATCGAGCAGTGCCGCGAGCCCATCACGCAGCAGGCGATTGTCTTCGATTACCAGTATTTGGATTTTCTTGGTCATTGTTGGTGCAAATAGGTTGGTCCATTCCCACCGTATTAGTCAAGGCAGGCGGGAAGGTTCCGCTGCTCGCCACCGGTGGTGTACGAGCACCCGCCCGTCCTGGGGGCCCGGAGGAGGATCAGACGCCCGACGGCCAAGCGGCCTGAAAAACCACGCGGCGCCCCGCAATCGGGCGCCGCGCCGTTTCAGATGCCGTGGGTGGTTAGAGCTTGACGACGTTTTGCGCCGCCGGGCCCTTCTGGGCCTGCACGACTTCGAACTCCACGCGCTGGCCTTCGGTGAGCGACTTGAACCCTTCTCCCTGAATCGCGGTGTGATGCACGAAGCAGTCCTTGCCGCCGTTCTCGGGCGTGATGAATCCGAAGCCCTTGGCGTCGTTGAACCACTTCACGGTACCAGTAATGCGTGCCATCTGTCCGTGCTCCCTAGCGTGTACGGTTCCGGCGGCGAGCTGCCTTGCTTTTGCGCCGCCGCTGAACGGCGGGACTCTCGTAGAAGCGTTTCTTCTTCATGTCCTGAAACAGGCCCGCTTTGGTGATCTGGCGGTTGAACTTCTTCAGTACGACGTCCAACCGGTCGGTATCGTTCAGCGTGACTTCCATGGCCTCGTCCAGGATGAGAGCTCGAACCAGAAACAAGACGAGGACCGCAGGCGACAGCCCAGGTCCTCGATCGGTCCACTGGTGTCCAGCACACGGCACCGTGCCGTGGCCCCTCGCTCGCCCGAAGGATCACCAGTGGGTAAAACGAAGTCAATGGTGTCGCGCGGTTGAACGAACGCGGATCCGGATGCAACTTAGTCGCCCTATGCGCCCCCTGTTCGTGCTCGCCGTGCTGCTCGGTGCGGCGTGCCGGCCGCATCATCCGGCGAACTCCCCGCCGGTGCGCGCGCCACGCGATACGGCGCGCGTGACGCGGCAACCCGTGGTGGTGCGCGACACGGCGCTGGAACAGCGCGCGGCGCGTCTCGAGCTCAAAGTGCTGGAGCAGGAAGCGCAGGTAGCGGAGCTCGAGAGCCGGCTCGACGATGCACGGCGCGAGGTCGTGCGCGCGATGGCGAAACTGCAGTCGCTTGCGACACGGGCCGAGGCGGCGTCCGGCATGGCGGAGGCGGAGATCGCGCTGCAAGCGCTCCGTGCGGCAAACGGGAACAGCTCACCGCCATCCCCGGAGTACGCGCAAGGCACGCAGCTGCTGCAGCTCGCGACGGCGGAGTTCGACCAGCAGAACTATGCGGGCGCGCTGTATCTCGCGACCGAGGCGAAGAATGCGGCGACCGCGGGGCAGGGCCGCGTGGGTGGCGATGACCGGCAGACGACGCGCAAAGGCGAGGTCCCGTTCGCCTTGCCGCTGCGCTTGCAGACGACGGGACGCGCGAATGTACGCGAAGGCCCGGGATCGAGCTTCAAAGTGTTGTTCACGCTGGAGAGCGGCGCACCGCTCGTCGCCTACTCGTATATGGATCAGTGGGTGCGCATCAAGGATGACAGCCAACGGCCCGGCTGGATCCATCAGACACTGATCGACCGGCGACAGTAAGTCTCGCGCTTACCTCGCCGGAACCTTGGGACTCGCTGCCGCGACGACTCGATCGCCGCCGGCGCGTTTGGCAAGGTAGAGCGCGGCATCCGCCTCGGCGATCAACTGGTCGGGAGCGTCACCGTGCATCGGAAATCCGGACACGCCGAGACTCAGCGTGATCTGCCCGGCGGGCAGCTGTTCGGCCGCCAGTTTCTTGCGAATCCGCTCCGCAAACTGTGTCCCCCCTTCGAGCTCCGTCTCGGGCATCATGATGAGAAACTCCTCGCCGCCGTAGCGCGCGACAAAGTCCACGTCGCGGCTGGCTTCGCGCATGATCGTCGCGACGCGCTTGAGCGCGTGATCGCCCGCGGGATGGCCGTAGTCGTCGTTGTAGCGCTTGAACAAGTCCACGTCGGCCATGACCACGGCGAACCGGTGATGCAGCCGCCGTGACCGGCGCACCTCGTTCTCGAGCACCTCCATCATCCGCAGCCGGTTCCACAGCCCGGTCAGGGCATCGGTGACCGAGAGGCGCTCGAGGTCCGTGCGGCTGTCACGCAGCCGCGCCACCATGTTGTTGAAGACCTCGGTGAGGTAGCCGACTTCGCCGCCGGTCGTCACAGGCAGGTCGACCTCGAGATCGCCCTTCGCCACTTTGCCGGCGGCCTGTGTGAGTCGATCGAGCGGCCGCACGATCAGCAAACTCAAGAGGTACGCCAGCGCGCCGACCACGGCGAGCAGCAGGGTTACGATTCCCAACGTGACGTTGCGCAGGTGCGCGACCTGGCTGAACGCCTCTCTGGTGGGAATCTCGGCCACCACGACCCAGTTGAGCGCCGGGACGACACGGACACTGCCCACGACCCGATCGCCGGTGAAGCTACTGAATTGGATCGCGCGCCCTTCACGCGCCAGCAGCCCGTTCGCGGCGTCACGCGAGTACCCCTGCCGCATCAGCTCCCGCGAGCTGCCGCTCGAGCTGACGATGACGCGGCCGGTGCGCGTCATCAGATAGATCTGTCCCGACTCGCCGGGCGCGAAGCGTCGCAGCGTATCGGCGACGGTGTGGAGGCTGACACGGGACGCCAGCGCGCCGAGGAGATGCGTGCCGCCCGCCCCGCGCCCGGCGCGACGCGCCGACTCGATCGGCACGGAGACGAGCATTTCCGCATGCGTGCCCGTGGAGTCCCAGTACGGCGCGCCGAGGGCCCAGTCATTCTTCGTCAACTCGGTGGCCCAGTCGGGCGGCAGCGGCACCGGCCGCGCGGCGGCGGCGCTCGTCGCAACCGGGTGGCCGTGATGATCGAGGACGAGCAGCTCGGCGTAATCAGGGAAGCGGTCGCGCACCGAGTTGAGGTAATCGGTGAGCCGCTTGAAGTAGATGCCGGAGCGGACGGGCTCGCCGCTCTCCAACGGGATGCGCTCGAGATTCTCCGTCACTTCGTAGGAGCTCGAGAACACCCGGAGGTCGTAGCGCAGCTCTTTCGTCCACAGATCCACTTCGCGCAGCGCCTGGGCGCTCACGCCCAGCAACTCCTCGGACGCTTTGGCCTGAAGGGCGCGCTTATTTTCGATGTACGAAATCCACACGGTCGTCAGCGACGGGAACAATGTCGCGACGACCGCGAACATCAGCATCTTGGTCCGGATGCGGCCGAACCGCAGAAAGCGCAGCAAGTTCAGGCTAGGATCCCCTCAACGGGTTGCCACAAGATTCATGCGGGACAAGTAATCGCAAGTCTCCCCGTCACCTGTGATCTGGCGCACAGAGGAAGCCCGGCTCAAACTAGGAAACCCGCACCGGAGAGTCCAATGCCAGATGGCCTAACTCGGCGCTCCTTCCTTCAATATGGCGCTGCCGCAATAGCGACTGCTGGTCTCGTCCATCCCCCTGCTGGTCCCGGCCGTCCAACGGGGGCGCCGCATGCTGCGCCCCTCCAGACAGGCCAGGCATTCGATCTCGAGGAAGCGACCCTCCCGCAGCTGCGGGACGCGATGCGTAGCGGCGCGCGCACGTCGCGCTCCATTTGCGCCGCGTACCTCGCACGCATCGCCGAGCTCGATCCCACGCTCCACGCCGTGCTCGAGACGAATCCCGATGCACTCGCCGTCGCCGACCGGCTCGACGCCGAGCGCAAGGCGAACCGCGTGCGCGGGCCGTTGCACGGTATCCCGGTGCTCGTGAAGGACAACATCGCGACCACGGACCGCATGATGACGACGGCCGGTTCGCTCGCGCTCGCGGGCGTCACGCCGCCACGCGATGCGCCGCTCGTCGCCAGGCTCCGCGCCGCGGGCGCCGTGATCCTCGGCAAGACGAACCTGTCGGAGTGGGCGAACATCCGCTCCAATCAATCTTCGAGCGGCTGGAGCGCGCGCGGCGGGCAGTGCGCGAACCCGTACGCATTGGACCGCAATCCCTGCGGCTCGAGCTCCGGCACCGGTGCGGCGATCGCCGCGAGTTTCGCGACGGTCGGCATCGGCACCGAGACCGACGGCTCGATCGTCTGCCCCGCTGGCGCCTGTTCGCTCGTGGGCGTGAAACCCACGCTCGGCCTGATCGACGGCGCCGGCATCATTCCGATCGCGCACAGCCAGGATACCGCGGGACCGATGGCGCGCACCGTCGCCGACGCGGCCGCGCTCCTGGGCGTGCTCGCTGGCCGCGATTACGGCGCGAGCCTCGATCCCGCCGGCCTGCGCGGCGCCCGGATCGGCGTCGCGCGCAAGAAGTTCTTCGGCTACAGCCCGGAAGCGGATGCGCTGGTCGAGGCCGCGATCGACGTGCTACGCCGGCAGGGCGCGGTGATCGTCGATCCCGCCGACATCCCGCACGCGGGCGAGTACGACGATTCCGAGCTGACCGTGCTGCTGTATGAGCTCAAGGCCGACCTCGCCGCGTATCTCGCGGCCTGGGCGCCGAGCGCCAAAGTCAAAACGCTCGCCGACGTGATCGCATTCAACGACGTAAACAAGGCCACCGAGATGCCGTACTTCGGCCAAGAGCTGTTCTTGCAGGCGCAGGAGAAGGGACCGCTCACCGATCAGGCGTATCGCGACGCGCTCGCCAAGGACCAGCGGTTGTCGCGGACCGAAGGACTCGACGTCGTGTTTGCGCAAAACACGCTCGACGCGATCGTGGCGCCGACCGGCAGCCCGCCGTGGCCCACCGATCTGATCAACGGCGATCACTTCCTGGGCGCGAGCTCGACACCGGCCGCCGTGGCGGGATATCCGAGCGTCGCGGTGCCGGTCGGTTACGCGTTCGGATTGCCGGTCGGGATGTCGTTCATCGGACGCGCCAACAGCGAAGCGACGCTCCTGAAGCTGGCGTACGCGTACGAGCAGGCCGCGAAGCCACGGAAGCCGCCGCGGTTCTTACCGCAGTGGCGCCCCACTTGAAATCCAGCGCGCGAGGAGCGCTCGTTCCTCCTCGGTCATGCCCGTCTTGTTCGCGAGCGGCATGGTCTTCGTTTCAACGGCCCGCACACGAATGCGCTCGGCGAGGCTGGCAATGCTCTCCGGTGTGTCGAAGGCGACGCCGCCGGGCGCCGGCCCGAGCGTACGGTCGGTCTGATAATGCGAATGACACGGCTGGCAGCGCTGCGCGATCACGAGTCGCACAGCGGCGAACGACGGCACGGAGTCCGTCGCGGCGCCCCCGGTCGCGCGCGCTGCCGCCCGCGGTATCGACACCACCATCGCTCCGGCGAGGGCGAGCGCGGCGGGCAGGAGTGCCCAGCGGGCGGATGGCCCGCGCCCGATCATCGCGTGCCGCACCGCTGCCCCGGCGACGAACAGCAGCAGCAGCACGAGCCAGTTGAGCGGGCTCGCGTACGTCGCCGGAAAGTGATTCGACAGCATGATGAACAGCAGCGGGAACGTGATGTAGCTGTTATGGACGGAGCGCTGCTTCGCCCGCTCCCCGAGCGTGAAATCGGCAGGCCGGCCGGCGCGCGTCGCGTCGAGCATCTGCTGCTGGGCGGGAAGAATGCGCTCCCACACATTGGCGACCATGATCGTGCCGAGCAGCGCCCCGATGTGCATGAAGGCGGCACGACCGGAGAGAAGACGGCACATCACGAGGGTCACCGCCGTAAGCAAGGCGAGCGAGATCGCGGATGCGATCGCGGGACGCCGGGCGAGCGGCGATCGCCACAACCCGTCGTAGATCGGCCAGCTGAGCACGATCGACCCGATGCCGAGCGCCGTCGCGGCGCCCCGGCCGATGCGGGAGACGTTGGGATCGAGCAAGTAGGCGCTGCCCAGATAGAAGACGAGGATGAGCAGGGCGATCCCCGTGATCCACGTCAGCATCGCTTCCCATTTGAACCAGTGCAGCACGGGCGGCACTTCCCCCGGCCCGGGGCGCCGCTTCTCCACCTGGTAAAAGCCGCCGCTGTGGACCATCCACAGATCCCCTTCGACACCCGGCTTGGGGTGTTCGGGTTTGGTCAGCGCGCGGTCCAGCCAGATGAAATAGAAAGAGCTGCCGATCCAGGCGATGCCGGCAATGAAATGCGCCCAGCGCAGCACCAGATTCGTCCAATCGCCGAGCCAACTGGTCATGGGGGCAGTAATTTCACCGTGAAACCGTGCGAGGCCAGCCCCCGTCGGTTAGGCGATCCACACGCTAAAGCGTGGGCTCGGCGGTCATTGTCCTTAAGGACAACGTTTGCCGAGCGCACCCTTCAGGGTGTGAAAAACACCATGCGCATTTCCTCTCGGGAGTCAGTCTCATGAAGCCTGCCTTCGTCCTAGCCGCCGTTGCCACGTGCGTTCCCCTCGTCGCGTGCAAGAAGGCCGATGCCGATGACGGCTCGAGCCGCCCCTACAAGGTCGGCGTCGTGGATCGTGGCGAGGTCCGTGTCATCGTCGAAGAGACCGGTGTCGTCTCTCCCGAACGTAGCATCGTCGTGAAATCCCCGATCTCGGGTGTCGTCCAACAGCTCTACGTGCGCGAAGGCGATCGCGTACAGACGGGCCAGGTGCTCGCGCGGATCGTGCCCGACATGGCGCAGGCGAATAGTCTCGCGCAGCTGCGCAGCGAGATCGCGAAAGCGCGCATCGCGCGCGATAACGCGAAGCGCGATTTCGATCGCGCCCAGCAGCTGTCGGCGATCGGCGGGATCACACAGGCCGATCTCGATCTGCGCCGCGTGACATACGAGCAGGCCGAGAACCAATGGCGCACCGCCCAGGACCAGCTGCAGCTCGTGCAGCGCTCGGGCGTCACGGCCGGGGATTCGACGGGGTCAACGGTCCAGTGGGCGCGTATCACGGCACCCGCGGCCGGCGTGATCATCGGACGTGGCGTGGAAGAAGGAGAGACCGTCGTCGGCGGGACGAGTGCGTTCGGCGGCGGCACCGAGCTCTTCACCATGGCCGATCTCTCCACGCTGCTCGTGAAAGCGGCGATCAACGAAGTGGACATTGGGAAGGTGAAGAAAAGTGATCGCGTTGCCCTCACCGTTGACGCCTTCCCGGGCGACACGGCGCAAGGAGTGGTACGCCTTGTACCCCCCGCAGCACGGCTCCAGGACCGCGTGCGCGTCTTCGATGTCGAGATCGAAGTGACGGGCGGCGCCCGGCTGCTGCGGCCGGGCATGACCGCAAACGTGCGCATCTCCGGTCCGGTGCGCCCCCAGACCGTGCGTGTGCCGGTCGAAGCCGTCCTATTAAAGGAAGGGAAGCCGGTCGTCTACAAGCTCGGCGGCAGCGGGCCACAGCCAGTGCCGGTCACGCTCGGCCTCTCCGATCTCTACTACGTGGAGATTCTCAACGGCCTCACCGCGGGCGATTCCATTGCGCTGGAGGATCCGGCGGCGGCGGTGGATCGGGCGCGGAACCCGGCGCGGCGGCGCTGAGCCGCAGATCACACCGATCATGCTGATAGTCGCAGATGGTTTGGAGAAAACCTATCGGCTCGGGCAGGTCGACGTGCAGGCGTTGCGGGGCGTCGACGCCCGGATCGTCGCCGGCGAGTACGTCGCGATCACCGGACCGTCGGGTTCTGGCAAAAGCACGTTGATGCACATCCTCGGTTGTCTCGACACGCCCACGGCCGGCAGCTATCAGCTCGATGGCGAGGACGTGGGCGCGTTGTCTGGCAAGCGTCTGGCGCAGGTCCGCAATCGCAAAGTCGGCTTCGTCTTTCAAACATTCAATCTGATGCCCCGGCTGACTGTCGAAGAGAACGTGGCACTGCCGCTGAAGTACCGCGGCGGCGTGCCGCGGGGTGAGCGCCGCGCGCGCGCACACAAGCTTCTCGAGCGCCTGGGTCTCTCGCACCGCATCGGCCACCGTCCCGATGAGCTGTCCGGTGGCGAGCGCCAGCGGGTCGCGATTGCGCGCGCGCTCGTCGGCGAGCCCGCGATCCTCATGGCGGACGAGCCCACCGGGAACCTCGATTCGAACGCCGGCAGCGAAGTCCTGGCGACCTTTGCCGAGCTTCATGCCGCGGGCCACACGATCGTGCTGGTGACGCACGATCCCGGCGTCGCGGCGCGTGCCGAGCGTGTGATCCAGATGAGCGACGGGCGCGTGGTGTGAATCTCGTCGAGTCGCTGCTCACCGGCCTCGACGAAGCGCGCCGCCACTGGGGTCAGACGCTGCTCTCGCTGCTCGGTTTGATCCTGGGCACCGCGAGTATCGTGACGGTGCTGGCCTTGTTCGGCGGTCAGACGGCGCTGACCGAGCAGTTCCTCAACGAGGTGGGGGGCCGCGGCACGATCATCGTCTCCGACCGCGAGTCCTCTGCGCACCCCGGCGCCCGCGAGCTGGCGTCGAAGCGCTTGACGTTCCGGGATGCGCAGTACCTGCGCGACCGCGCCGGCGCGCTCGCGGCGGTGAGTCCCGGGTGGGGGCGGCGGCTCTCGTATCGCGCGGGCAACACGTCGTTCGACGGCCAGGTGATCGGGACCGTCCCCGCGTACATGGCCATCAACGACATCAAGCCGCTCGTCGGCCGCTACCTCAGCGATCTCGACGTGCTGCATCAGGCGCGCGTGACGGTGCTGGGCTGGAAATACGCCGATTCGCTCTTCGGGGGTGCGAGTCAGGCGCTCGGCAAGATCGTGAGCATCGATAACAAGAGCTATCGCGTGGTGGGTGTCCTCGAGCGCGAAGAGTTCTACTTCGCCGCCTGGGAGGACAACGCGCTCGAGTATCGCAACGAGCGCGCGTATATCCCGATTTCGACGGCGATCACGCAGTACAGCGCCAACGATCATCTCGATTTCCTCACGCTCAAGGCGCGTCCCGGCGTCGGCGGCACGGCGGCGCAGGCGCAGGTGCGCAGCCTGCTCTATGCGCGCCACGGCGTCGAGGACTTCGATATCCGCGCCTCGGGGCAGGGGGCCGGCCAGCAGTCTGGTCAGTTCCTGCTGCTCTTCAACTTCATCTTCCTCGTCGTCGGCATCGTCTCGCTCGTCACGGGCGGCATCGTCATCGCGAACATTCTGCTCGCCTCGGTCGTGGAGCGCGTGCGGGAATTCGGGACCCGCATGGCGCTCGGCGCGACAACGGCCGGCATCTTCGCGCACGTGCTCGCGGAAGTGCTCGTCGTGACGGTCATCGGCGGCCTGATGGGCCTGGGACTCGGGGCCGCGCTCACGGGTGTCGTCGCGCATTTCATGCAGATGCCGGCGGTGGTGAGCCCCTTCATTGCGACTGTCTCGATCGTCACGGCGCTGAGCGTGGGCCTGGTCGCCGGGCTGTTTCCCGCGCTGCGCGCGGCGCGGCTGTCGCCCGTCGAGGCGCTGCGCTATGCGTGACTGGCTCGAACTGATCGGCGACGCATTGCGGGAGATCCGCGGGCACAAGCTGCGCTCCCTGCTCACACTCTCGGGCATCGTGTTCGGCGCGGCGTCGGTCGTGTCCATGACGTCGCTCGCGTCGGCCATGCAGACGCTCGTGTACGACGACCTCATCTCCATGGGGTTGTCGCGCAGCTTCTTCATCAACGATCAGGGGCCGCGCTCGGACGCCAAGGGGGCGGCCGCATTGCGCCATACGGGGATGCGCATCACCGACCTCGAGGCGCTGCGCGCGCTTCCCGGTGTGGCGAGTGTGCAAGGTCGCAACTGGGGGGACGAGCAGGTCGTGAACGCGCCCGCCGATCGCCGGCGAGTACGCATCGATGGCGTCGATGCCGGCTATCTCGAGATTCGCAATTGGCGGATCGTGGCTGGTCGGAGCATTCGGCCGCTCGACGTCACCAACCGGGCACGCGTCGCCGTGATTGGTGAGGAGATGTCCCACAATCTGTTCGGGAACACGGCACCGGTCGGGAAGACGATCACAATCGACGGTGTGCGGTTTCTGGTTATCGGCCTCGTCGCGCCGATCGAGTTCGACATCATTCCGGCGGACTTCAGCTTCGTCGGCCGGCGCATCTACATCCCGTACACTTACATCACCCGCTACACCAAGGGCGAAGGCCGCGTAGACGAGGCGCTCGTGACGGCCAGCCAGTCGGCCCGATTTGGTGACGTCCTGCGGCGGGGCACGGCGCTCGTACGGCAACGCCACGGGGGCACCGAGGACTTCACCATCGACAACCAGGCCGCCGAGGTGCTGTCGAATCTGGCCATGGCGGACAACATCCTCGGCGGATGGAATGCGGTGATGTTCACGATCGCCGGGGTGACGCTGGTCGTGGGCGGCATCGGACTGTTCAGCGTGCTCCTGATCGCGGTGCGCGAGCGCGTGCATGAAATCGGCATTCGTAAGGCGCTCGGGGCCGATGACGGGGCGATCATGCGCCTGTTCCTGGCGGAGTCGCTGACGCTCGCATTCCTGGGTGCCGTGCTCGGCATCGCCGGCGGCGCGGGGCTGACGATCATCACGGAGCTCATCGGCCGCCAGTTCGGCAAGCCGTTCGTCATTCCGGTAAGCGTCGCGGGCGTCATCCTGGCCGTGATCTTCGCCCTGGCTGTGGGCCTGCTGTTTGGGTGGTATCCCGCGCGGCGGGCGGCGAAGCTGGATCCGATCGAAGCGATTAGTTTTTAGGCCATGTTCCCCCTACTCGTCTCCGCCGTCTTGGTAGCGGCGGACACCGTCAGCGGGCGCGTCGTCGACAACAGCGGCCAGGCAATCCCGCAAGCCATCATCGAAGTCACCGAACTTGGCCGCAGTGTCACCGCGTCGGACGCCGGTGCGTTTCGGATCGAGCTCGCGCCCGGGCGCTATACGCTGGCGGTCCGGCGGCACGGCTTTGCGCCGGCAGTGCGGGAAATCGCCGTGGGTGCCGGCCAGGCGCCTCCGGCCCTCGAGATCGTGCTCACGCCGAGCGCATTTCGACTCGAGCCGGTCACCGTGACCGCCACGCGGCAAGCGCTTGCATCCGAAAGTTCCCCGCTGCCTGCTTCCGCCCTGGCCGGCGACGAACTGCGGCAGGCGCAGGGCGTGTCGCTTGCCCACGTCGTCGAGGCGCTGCCCGGCGCGCGCACGATCAGCACCGGCGCCCAAATTGGAAAACCGGTAATCCGAGGATTCTCCGGTCCACGCGTCCTGGTGCTGGAAAACGGCAGCCGCCTCGAGGACTACTCTTGGAGCGACGAGGACGGCCCATCGGTTGAGACCGCGTTTGTGCGGCGGGTCGAGCTGATTCGCGGCCCCGCGAGCGTGCTGTACGGCTCGGACGCGCTGGGCGGCGTCATCAATGTGATCCCCGACCAGCTCCCCGACGCTGCCGGTGGACCCGGCTTCATCCGCACGGGCTTCATGGTTTCAGCGGCCAGCAACAACATCGAAGTCGGTGCGGGTGCGCGGATCGAAGGCGCGCGCGGCAACATGGGCTGGCGAGTCAACGCCATCGGGCGTGGGTCAGGTAACCTCCACACCCCGGCGGGCGAGCTCGACAACACTGGCTTCGGAGCATTCAATGGAGAAGCGGCCGCCGGCTGGCGCTGGCCTTCGGGCAGCAGCCTCGGCGTGCGCGTCGTGCATTACGGCGGTGAGTTCAAACTGTTGGAGGCGAATGCGCCTCCCGGTGAGGAGGGCGGGCCGGAACGCAAAGCCGGGGACGAGCGCGTCCAGATCACCGGCCAGCGGCCGTGGGGGGACTGGCGGCTGGAAGCGAAGGCACAGGTCCAACGGCACTCGCTGATCGAGCTGGCCGATGACACCACCGGCACTGAATCCGAGGCATTCAACCTGTTGCTCCAGACGGCCTCACTCGACATGCTGCTGCATCGGCGTGGCCTGACGTTCGGCCTCACGACGATCGGACAGACGAACGACGCCAGTGGGCGCGAGCCGATCGTCCCCGACGCCAGCACGATCTCCGGGGCCGCGTTCGCGTTCGAGCAATGGACCCCTGGAGCAGGACGCTGGACGTTGCTGGCCGGGCTGCGGGCCGATGCGCGCCGCCTCAGCGCCGAGCGCGACGATTCACTCGGCGTTGTCGCGCAGGATCGCAATTCGCAGGCGTGGTCCGGGAACGCGGGGCTGGTGTTCACGCCGGCCGCGAGACTATCGCTCAGCATGAATCTGGGTAGAGCGTGGCGGGCGCCCACGCTGTTCGAGCTGTTCGCGAATGGTCCCCATATCGGCGAGGCGCGCTACGAGCTGGGCGACTCGACGCTCAAGCCGGAAGCGAGCCGCGGCGTCGATCTGGGGGTGCGCTGGAGCGGCCGTCGCGCGCGCGTCGAGCTGGCCGCCTATCACAACCGCATGTCAGACTACATCTACATCACGCCGACCGCCGTGTTCATCGATTCGTTACGCGTGTATCAGTACGGGCAGGCGGAGGCCGAGATGCTCGGCGCCGAAGCGCTGGTCGAAGCGGAAATCGCGCGCGGCCTGGTGGCGCGCGGCCGCGTCGAGGCGGTGCGCGGGACGAATCTGACGGCGCACGAGCCGCTGCCGCTGCTCCCGCCGCGCCGCGTCACGCTTGGATTCGGCTGGCGGGATCGATTCAACCTGGATGTGGACGCGTACGCGCGTCCCGACCGGCTCAACCCCCTCGACATTCCGACGGCAGGGTACACCCTCCTGCATGTGAACGGCGGAACGGATGTGCGAATGTTCGGCCGGGCGATGCGCCTCGACATCGCGCTGCGCAATGCGCTGAATCAGCGCTACAAGAGCTTCCTGAGCCGCTACAAGGAGTTCGCGTTCGACCCGGGTCGCAATCTCATCCTGAGGCTCTCGAGCGATCTATCCACACGCTGAAGAGTGTGCTCGGCAGGCGCTGTCCTTAAGGACAGTGTTTGCCGAGCAGAGGCTTCAGCCTGTGAATCGCTTTACGCGTGCCGCGTTCGTCGCCTCATCCAGAATCGCCCAGATCCGGTCCGCCCACGCACGGTGCTCCGGCTTCATCAAAACGGAGCGCAGGCAGACGATCGTGTCGCCGTCGCGTTCCATGTCTTGCACGTCGATCAATTGGACGGGCAGCGTGACGATCGCGAGATGCAGCTGCCGCTTGGCGGCCTCGGCAAAAATGCGCTGCGAGAGGGCGGACGCGTCGCCGATCCGCTTGGCACGCGGGGCCCAGACAATGATGTCGAGCTCCGGCGCCGAGCCGGTCACGAACCGCCCATCTTGACGCACGCGCTCGTAGAGATCCAATGCGGCCGCCCGGCCGCTCGCCAGCCCCTTCGCGAATTCGCCGTCTGGAACGAGCGGAAACAGCCGCTGCGTTGCCCACAGCGCCACGGCCGCGGCGCCCGGGCGCGAGCACTCGAGCGAGATCTCGCCCAGATGCATGTCGGTCGACGTGAAGTAGGTGTACGGCGAGTCGTGGCGGTACAGTCGGCCCACCCCCGGATCGCGGAACAACACGCAGCCGCACCCGTACGGCTGCAGTCCATGCTTGTGCGGATCAATCACGACAGACACTGCCTCGGCGATCCGGTCAAACGCGCGGCGGGTCTCCGCGGCGAGATCCTTGACGAGCAGGAAGTAGCCGCCGTACGCGGCATCGGCGTGGATCCGGAAATCGTAGCGGTCGCGTAGGTCGACGATCGCATCGAGCGGGTCCACGGCGCCCGTCGCCGTCGTCCCCAGCGTAGCGACGACGGTGCCGACGCCGCCCGCGGCCAGGCGCTGCTCGAGCGCCTGCACATCCATCCGGCCCCGGCGATCACAGGCAATCGTCTCGAACGGTACGCCGAGCACGCCTGCGATCCGCTGATGGGTGTAGTGCGCCTGCGTCGACGCGAGGACCACTTTGCCCGGATGGAGCTGTCCCGCGACCCACAGCGCCTCGAGGTTCGCCATGGTGCCGCCGCTGCAGAGGTGGCCGAGGTGCGTATCCCAGCCGATCATGCGCGCCAGCGCGGCGACGGCTTCTTTCTCCATCGCGGAGCTCGCGCGGCCGCCGTCGAGCGCATGGTTGTTGGGATTGATCTTGAGGGCCATCTCGTACGCGCGGCGCGCCACGTCGTGCGGTGGCTTGAGCATCTGGCCCGCGTACAGCGGATCGCCGTATGGGTAGTTGTCCTTGAGGCGTTCCGCGACTTCCTTCAGGATCGCTTCAACGTCCTTCAAATGCCCTCAGGTACATCCTGTCCCACGCTGCGGGGATGCTTTCGCGTGGCGAGTACGGTCCGGGCGCGTAGACGCGCGAGCTGATACCGAACTGGCTCTGCTCGCAGATGTGCCAATCCTGCCGGTTGGTGCGATCCCAGAATTCCTCGGCGTCCTGGATGTTATAACCCTCGGCCGCGGGCGCGTCGGGATGGACCATCCACTCACAGATGACGCGCGACTGCGTCGCCGACATCGGCCAGACGGTATAGAACACGGCGTAGTCGGGGTGCAGGCTGAGCATCATCGTGGGAAACAGCGCGTAGTAAAACGCGCGACGCCGATCCTCCGGCGCCAACGTGCCCAGCGGCAGCGCGCAGGCGCGGCCCGTCATCGTCGCGCTCTCGTGCGGCGCCTTGATCTCCATGTAGCCGCCCAAAAACGGCCCTTCGACCAGATCGTTGGCACCGCTCGTATACGGCAACTTGGTCGAGAGCTCCGGGTGGATCGTCGGGCAGTGCAGGCATTCGTTGTAGTTCTGGAGGATCAGCTTCCAGTTGGCGCGCACGTCGTACTCGATGCGCCGTACGGTGCGCAGTCGAGACAGATTGTAGTTGGCGAATCTGCCGCTCAGCGGCGCGAACCATTGGGCCGCCGCCACCGCGTCTGGCGCCAGATTCACGAACAGAAATCCCTCCCACTCGGCGACCGCCACCGTATGGAGTGGATACGACTTCTTGTCGAAACCCTCGACCTCGCTCATGTGCGGCGCGCCGATCAGGCGGCCATCGAGGGCATACGTCCAGGCGTGATACGGGCACTGGATCGTCTCGGAGAGGCGTCCGTTCGGTGCCTCACAGAGACGTGTCCCGCGGTGGCGGCACACGTTGTAATAGCCACGTCGCTCGCCTGATTGATCGCGCAACACGATGATGCTTTCGCCGCCGATTTCGACGACGACGTACTCGCCCGGCGCCGCTACGCTCGAGTCGCGGCCGATGCAGATCCAGTGATGGCGGAAGATTCGTTCTTGCTCTTCGGCGAACACGTCCGGCGCCGTGTAATAGCGCCCCGCGAGCGTGCGGGCCCCCTGCCGGTAAATCTCGACGGTCTTGAGGAATGTCATAGGATCTCGCGTGCCGCGTTGCGACCTGCTGCTCCGGGAATCCCCCCACCCGGATGGGTCCCCGAGCCGCACAAATACAGTCCCGCGATCGGCGTGCGATAGCGGCTCCAGCCGGGGACGGGACGCATGAACAGAATTTGGTCGAGAGTGAGCTCTCCGTGGTAGAGGTGCCCTTCAGTGGCGCCGCGCTGCATCTGCTCCTCGTCGGGCGATTGCAGCCTCACCTGGCTACTCTGTGCGCCGAGCACCTGCGCGACGTTCTGCTGCAGCGCCTGGTGGCGCTGGACGCTCGCGGTTCCATCGGTGTAGGGCACGTATTGCACGTGCAGCTCCAGGCGGTTCCCATCGGTGCGCTGCACTTCGACGTACGGTCCCGTCGAGTCTTTCCCGTACTTGGCGTCGTCGTACGCGCGCTCCAGGTACTCGAGGGAGGGCGCGATGCACAGATTCGCATAGCTTGGCGCGCGATCAAGCGTAAGGGTTCCGCGCGCGACCACGCCGCGCGCCTTGATGTTGTCCACGGCCCGCGCGAATTCGGGATCGAGCTCGATGGCGATGGGGTCGAGCGTGGCGCGCGGATCGGCGCTTGATACGACCAGCGGCGCGAGAATCGTCTCTCCACTCTTTTCCAGGACGACGCCTGTTGCCTGGCCGTGCTTCGCGAGGACAGTTGCGCGACTGCCGCGACGCACTTCCACACGCTTCATCTCCGCCAAGATCTGCGTCATGTTCGACCGCACCGGGCGGAACACGCCCGCGGGACTCCCGACGTGATGATGCAGGAAGTTGAATGCAGTGCCCCCCGAGCGCGGTCCCTGCTTCAAGTGCCAGACGCCGAGCGCGCCCAGCACTCCCTTCAACGCGTCGCTCTCGAACCAGTCGTCCAGCAGCTCGGCGATGGACATCGGCAGGATGCGCGCGAGATCGATGACGGTCTGCTTGCCGAGGCGGCGAACGTAGAGGCCGAGCCCGGCGATGCGCGTCAACTCACGGACAGCGTTCGACTCGATGTCGGGTGGCGGCACCAGATACAGGCGCTGCAACACGCCGGCGAGGGTGCGCATGCGCTTGCAGAATTCCGGCCACCGCGCCGCGTCGGCGGGACTGATCCGCCGGATCGCCTCGGCCGATCGCCCGATATCACGCGACAGCTCGAGTGTGCCTCCCGCCGAGAGGGGCGCGGTAATCCACGGGTCGGGTTCCTCGATCCGCAGGCCGCCACCCGACAAGCCTAGGTCTCGGATGATCGCATTGGGGACCCATCCGATGTCGGCTGACGGGTCGGGCGCATGGCGCTGCTCGACGACGAGGACGCGCTTTCCCGCCCGCGCGAGATAGTGGGCGGTCACGAGGCCGTTGGCTCCCGCGCCGATCACGATCACGTCGTAATTCACCGGCCGTCCTTGAGAATACGCATCGCCGCCAACCGTCCCGACGCACCCATGATCCCGCCGCCGGGATGCGTCCCGGAGCCGCACTGATAGAAGCCGCGCACCGGCGTCGCGAATTTTGCCCACCCCGGCGCGGGACGCAGAAAGAACAGCTGATGCAGCGCCAGCTCGCCGGCGAAGATGTTGCCCTCGGAGAGACCGGTAATCTTCTCGATATCGAGCGGCGTGATGACCTGGCGGTGCAGGATCTTCGACTTGAACCCCGGCGCGAAGCTCTCGACCGTGTTCACGACCGCGTCGCCGAACGCTTCGCGCTTCGCGTCGGTCCAGCCGCCATTCAGGTTGTACGGCGCGTACTGCACGAAGATCGACATGACGTGCTTCCCCGGCGGTGCCATGCCGGGATCGATCATCGAGGGGAAGACGATGTCCATGTACGGCCGGCGCGAGAATTCGCCGTATTTCGCGTCGTCGTACGCGCGCTCGACGTAGTCGAGGCTGGGACTGATCGAGAATGCGCCGCGATGCTGCCGCCCGACCCCCGGCATGCAGGTGAAGCTCGGCAGCGAGTCCAGCGCCAGGTTCACTTTGCCCGACGAGCCGCGGAACTTGAAGCGCTTGATGTCCTCGACGAATTCAGACGGTAAGTGGTTGGTCTCCAGCAGTTGGAGGAACGTGCGGCGCGGGTCGAGGCTCGACACGATGATTCCCGCAGGCAACTCGTCGCCGTTTTCCAGCACGACGCCAGTGGCGCGGCCGTTACGCACGAGGACCTTCGAAACGCCAGCATCGCACCTGATCTCAGCCCCGAACGAGCGGGCGGCGGATGCGATGGCCTCGCTCACCGCGCCGGTGCCCCCTTTCGCGAATCCCCAAGCCCTAAAAACGCCGTCCAGTTCGCCCATGTAATGATGAAGGAGCACGTAGGCGGTGCCGGGCGAGCGCGGACCGAGGAACGTGCCGATGATGCCGCTCGCCGACTTCGTGGCCTTGAGCACATCCGTCTCGAACCACTCATCCAGAAAGTCCGCCGAGCTCATCGTCATCAGCTTGACGAGCGCGTGCAACCGCTCGCCGCCGAGGCCGCGGAAGTGTTTGCCGAGCTTGACCAGACCCGCGAGATCGCTTGGCGCGAACGACGTCGGATCGGGTGGCACCATGCCGAGGATCGGCTTCACTGCCTGGGCCATGAAATGCATCAGGCGGCCGTACTCGTCGTACGCCTCGGCGTCGCGCGGCGAGTGGCGGTACAGCTCGCGCCGGGTTTCGTCATGATCGGCCCACGCCGCGAGGTAGTCGCCGTTCTCCATCGGCGTGACGGTGCTCTCGAGCGGCAGGATGTGCAGCCCGTGCCGCGGCAGATCGAGATCGCGAATGATTTCCGGCCGTAGCAGCGACACCACGTAGGAGAACATCGAAAACTTGAAGCCGGGGAAGATCTCCTCGGTAACCGCGGCGCCGCCGACGCGCGGCCGACGCTCGAGCACGAGCACCGACTTCTTGGCGCGGGCGAGGTAGGCGGCCGTGATGAGGCCGTTGTGGCCGCCGCCGATCACGATCGCGTCGTACCGCGTCATGCCCGCTTGCGCTCGGGGTTGAAGAACGGCAGCGGCGTGACGTGCGCCTTCGCCTGCTTGCGATGATGCTCCACGGTGACCTCCATACGGACTTCCGTTCCGGGAGCATGCTCGGATCCGAGATGCGCCAACGCCATATAGCGCTTGAGCAGCGGCGACCAGCCGCCGCTCGTCGCGTAACCCAACTGCTGGTGGCCGCCGCGATCGTAGATCGGCACGCTGGTCCGCCACGCCTGCGTCGGGAGGCGAGGCGGCAAGCCGACCTCGGCGTACAGTTGTTCGAGCGAGTCCCAGTCCACTGTGAGGCCGGTGAACTGCCATGCGGGTCCGCGCCGGCGCTCGGCCTCGAGCGCCGCCTGCCCGTTGTAGCGCTCCTTGTCCGTCGCGACGGTCCAGCCGAGCCCGAGCTCGAGCGGCGAAGACTTCTGCGCTTCGATCAGCGCATGCCGCGACGAGAAGTAGTCCACTTCGATCAGCAACAGTCCCGCTTCGATGCGCGCGACGTCGAGCGCCAGCATCCCCGCCGGTGTGATGCCGAACGGCGTGCCGGTTTCGATCAGTGCGTCCCACAGCGCCACCGCCTGCGCCGCGTCGACCCACACTTCGTAGCCGAGGTCGCCGGTGTAGCCGGTGCGCGAAATGGTCACGGGAATGCCACGGATCGTGGCGCTCGTCAGCCGGAAGAATTTGAGCGCGGACAGATCGCGCTCGGCGGCGATCTGGAGAATCTCGCGCGAGCTGGGCCCCTGCAGCGACAGCGCGGCAGTGGTGTCCGAGACATCGTCGATCGTGACGTCGAGACCGGACGAGTTGAGATGGAGCCAGCGCAGCGTCGGATCGGCCGACGTCATGCGAAATGTCTGTTCGCCGAGGACGGAGATCGTCCCGTCGTCGATTTGCTTTCCCTCGTTGTCGCACCACGGCGTGTACAGCACCTGTCCGGTTTTCGCCCTACCCACGTTGCGCGTCACGACATGATCGAGCAGCCGAGCCGCGTCGCGGCCGGTGACGAGGTATTTGTAGAGGGGGGAGACGTCGAACAGCGCCGCTGAATTCCGGATCGCGTGATACTCGCGATCGTGCGACAGCTCGTACGAGCTGGCGACGACATAACCGGCCCAGCGCCGCCAGGCCTGGCCTTCAGACAGCGGACCCGTGCGGGAATGAAACGGCGTGGTCCGGAGGCTCACGTGGTCGTCGCCGGAGGCTCGAAATTGTCCATAATCGGGCGCGAAATCTAACTTTGCTGTGATGCGGCTGCATCTCGTCGAAATCCACGACCTCCCGTGGTGCCCGCGTTCGCTGCGCGACGCACTGACCGACTTCCTGGCGTTTTTCGTGGATGTGGGCCGAGCCTACGACGCCGCTGGTCCCTTGCTGGGCGCCGCCGTTGCGCGCACCAAGGCCCGCCGGATCGTTGACCTCTGCTCGGGGGCCGGCGGGCCGTGGCGCCGGCTGGCCACGCAGGTGGGAGTCCCGGTCGTGATGACCGATCTGTACCCGCACAGCGTCAGCGTCCAGCAGGTTGATGCGCGGGCGGTTCCGGCGGGGCTCGATGGTTTTCGCACGATATTCACGGCGTTCCACCATTTTGCTCCCGCCGACGCGCACGCCATCCTCGCCGATGCCGTCCGCCGCGGTCAGGGGATCGCGATCTTCGAAATCGCGCGGCGCGCGCCCCTCGAGATCGCCGTGGTCGCCTTCACATGGCTTGGAACCGTCCTGGCAGTCCCGTTCATGCGACCGTGGCGCTGGTCCCGCTTCTTCTGGACCTATTTGCCGCCTATCCTCCCGCTGGTAGGGACCTTCGACGGCGTCGTATCGTGTCTGCGGACCTATTCGCGCGCCGAGCTCGGGCAGCTCGTGCGGGGGCTAGACACGTACGACTGGGACATCGGCGAATTCAGGGCAGGTTCGTCGCCGCTGCGCGGATCATACCTGATCGGGACGCCGAAGGACGGGCTGGCCCAATGAGGTACCGCAGGTTCTCTTAGAGATATGATTGCGCGGCTGAAGCCGCGACTCGGCATCTCCCCGAAACGGGGCGTCCCCGCTTGTGCGGGAGCTGCCGAGCCGCGAGTTCACTCGCGAACTCCTCTCCACTTGGCAGTCGTCCGCGGAGGCCCTATGCGTTCCGTGCTGGTAGCTGCGCTGCTCTTTGCTCCTGCCGTTGCCCGTAGTCAAGAAACCGCATCCGATACGCTACTCACCGTCAACCATTATCTCGACTGGGAACAGGTCGCGGATCCGCAGACGTCCCCCGACGGCTCGCAGATCGTGTACACCCGTCGCTGGGTGAACAAGGTCGAAGACCGCTGGGATTCGGGTCTCTGGATCATGAATGCCGACGGCTCGAAGAGCCGCTTTCTCGTGAAGGGTTCGAATGCGCGGTGGTCGCCCGATGGCACGCGCATCGCGTATTTCGCCGATGGCGAGCCCAAGGGCACCCAGGTGTTCGTGCGCTGGATGGATGCCGAGGGTGCCACATCGCAGGTCACGCGGGTGAGCGAAACGCCGGGCAACCTGAGCTGGTCGCCCGACGGACGGTCGCTCGCGTTCACGATGCTGGTGAAGAGCGAAACGCCGTGGAAGATCAGCATGCCGGCCGCGCCGGAGGGCGCCAAGTGGACGCCGGCGCCGCGCGTCGTGGACCGGCTGCATTATCGGCGCGACCGCACCGGGTTCATCGAACAAGGTACGACCCAGATCTTCCTGGTTCCGGCTGAGGGCGGCACGGAGCGGCAGCTCACGAAAGGCGATTTCGCCACCAGCGAGCTCGGCTCGGGACTCAACTACGACTGGACCCCTGACGGCCGCACGATTGTCTTCGACGGGCTGCGGGAAGCCGACGCCGACTACCGCTATCGCGAGTCCTATCTCTATACCGTGGACGTGCAGAGCGGCACCGTGCGGCAACTCGTCACCAAGAAGGGTGGGTGGTCGACCCCGGTCGTCTCACCGGACGGCCGCGCCGTGGCCTTCACCGGGCGTGAATACGGCACCTTCTCGTACCGTGCGGACGAAGTCTGGACAATCGGCATGGACGGCAGCGGCATGCACGCGCTGACCACGTACGATCGCGATCCCGGCAACGTGCGCTGGAGTCCCGACGGCAGCGGCGTGTTCTTCGCGCTTGCCGAGCAAGGAACCAGCAACGTGTACTTCGCGGGACTGCGGGGCGGCAATCGCCGTGTGACCGAGGGCAATCAGATGTTGTCGCTCACCTCGATATCGCGGGACTTTAACGCGGTAGGCGTCCGTTCCGACGCCGATGATCCGGCCGACGTCGTGCGATTCAGTCTGCGGCGCGCCCAGCCGGTCACCCGCCTCACGAGCGTGAACGCCGATGTGCTCCAGGGCATCAAGCTCGGCGCCGAGGAAGAAGTCTGGTATACCTCGACCGGCGACGCGCGGGTGCAGGGATGGATCATCAAGCCGCCCGGCTTCGATCGCACGAAGAAGTATCCGCTCATCATGGAGATCCACGGCGGCCCGCACGGTATGTACAACGGCGCGTTCAGCTATCAGCTGCAGAACTTCGCGGCCAACGGCTTCGTGGTGCTCATCACGAATCCGCGTGGCAGCACCGGGTACGGCAGCACGTTCGGCAATGCGATCGAGCGCGCCTATCCCAGCGTCGATTACGACGACCTGATGGCGGGCGTCGATACCGTCGTCGGCCGCGGCTATATCGACACGCAGCGCATGTACGTCGGCGGTTGCTCGGGCGGCGGGGTGCTCTCGAGCTGGGTGATCGGTCACACCACGCGGTTTGCGGCGGCCGCCGTTCGCTGCCCGGTGATCGACTGGATGAGTATGGCCGGACAGACCGACATCCCGCTGTTCACCTACGCCTTCTTCGACGCGCCGTTCTGGGAAAAGCCGGAACAGTGGATCAAGCAGTCGTCACTCGCGTACGTCGGCAACGTGAAGACGCCGACGCTGCTCATGACCGGTGAGCTCGATCTGCGGACGCCGATGCCGCAAACCGAGGAGTACTACTCGGCGCTGAAGATGCTGAAGGTGCCGGTCGTGATGCTCCGCTTCAACGGCGAGTACCACGGCACGAGCTCCAAACCGTCGAATTTCCTGAGAACACAGCTCTACATGATGAGCTGGTATCAGCAGCACCGCCTTGGGAGCGAAGCAGCAGCGAGTAGCGGCGACGCGACGCGCCAGCACTAAGGCCTGCGCAACCTTCGCAGCGCGTCCGCTCGCACCGCACGATTGGGGTGCGAGCGGGCCGCCTCGATGAGGGCAGGGATGTCATGAGTCCAGAACTTCAATCGATGCTGGACCAGCTCGACGCGATCAAAAGGGAGGGGCATGCGGTCGCCGCCGGGCTGAGCGACGCGCAGGTCAATTGGCATCCCGGCGAGGCCCGCTGGTCGATCGCCGAGTGCCTGCAGCACCTGAACGTCGCCGTAACGAAGACACTGCCGGCCTTTGATCGGGCGATTGCGGAAGGCCGGTCCAAAGGCAAAACGGCGCCAGGTCCGTTCCGCTACGGATGGTTCTCCCGCTGGATGGTCGCATCGATGGAGCCGCCCCCGAAGCGCCGGATGAGGACATTTCCAATCTTTGCGTTGTCCGCCGGGGCGACGTATCGCGGTGCGGACGTGCTTCGCGAGTTCACCACCGTGCGGGATCGACTGGCCGAGCGGGTGCGCCAGGCGGATGGTCTGGACCTGGCGCACGTCAGGACGATATCCCCCGTGAACCGCTTGCTGCGTTTACCGCTGGGCGCGTATCTCCAGTTCGTCATCGCGCACGAGCGGCGCCACCTGTGGCAGGCCCGGCAGGTGCGGGCCGCCCCAGGGTTCCCCAGCAACTAGCCCGGCTTGACAGCAAACCCCCCAATGCTACTTTCTTAGCAGTAGATGCTAATTTTTTAGCATTAGCAACCGTTGGGGGCTTCGCCATGTCCAAAGAAACGAACACCCAGCTGAGCCGTCGTGAACGGGAGATCATGGATGTGATCTATCGTTCCGGCCGTGCGACCGCCGCCGAAGTGCTCGACCAGCTCGCGGATCCACCCAGTTATTCCGCCGTCCGCGCGCTGTTGCGGGTGCTCGAGGAGAAGGGGCATCTACGTCACGAGGAAGACGGCCCGCGCTATGTGTTCGTGCCGACGGTGCCGCGCGAGCGAGCCCGGCAATCGGCGCTGCGCCAACTGCTGCACACGTTCTTCGACGGTTCCACGGAGCAGGCCGTCGCGGCGCTGCTCGATCTTTCTTCCACACGCCTCTCCGACGCGGAGCTGGCACGATTGAGCCAGCTGATCGCCGACGCGCGGAAGGAGGGCCGCTGACATGATCGCCATCCTGGCTGATGCCGTTGTCAAAGCGACGGTGTTGCTGACGCTCGCCGCGATCGTCGCCCTGTTCCTGCGCGGTTCGCCCGCGTCGCTACGGCACCTCGTCTGGACACTTGCCTGCGGCGGCGTTCTCGTGTTGCCACTCGCGTCCGCACTACTTCCCAATTGGAGTCTTGCGGGCTGGCCGCGCCTCGACGTGCCGGTTGCCTTTCACGCGGCACGGGTCGCGGGCGCGCCACTGCTCGGACCGCGGGCCACATCGCACGCGCCGGCCCCCCCCGCAAAGGTTACGGCGCCGCTTGCACCGTCCACCAGGGTCGATGGAGGCCCGGTGCGCTGGAGCCTGACAGTCGACTGGACCGGGCTCGTCGTGCCCGTGTGGCTGAGCGGCGTCGCCGCCGTACTGATGCTGCTCGCGGTGGGAATGGCCCGCACTGCCTGGCTCGACCGCGTGACTCGGCCGGTCGAGGACGAGGCGTGGCTCACCCTCGTCGAGGCGTTATCCCTGGAGCTGGGTCTCACACGACACGTCCGCGTGTTGCAGGCGAAGGGGCCAGCGATGCCGATGACGTGGGGCATCCGCCGGCCGGTGATTCTGCTGCCCGCCGAAGCCGATGACTGGACTGCGGAGCGGCGGCGCGCCGTGCTGCTGCACGAGTTGGCGCATGTGAAGCGTCACGATTTCCTGATCCAGTTGATCGCGCGGATCGCGTGCGCGGTCTACTGGTTCCATCCACTCGTGTGGCTCGCGGCGATGCGCCTCCGCGAAGAGCGCGAGCGCGCCTGCGACGATCATGTGCTGCGCGCCGGCGCAACGCCGTCCTCCTATGCCACGCATCTGCTCGACATTGCGCGCGGCTTACGCGCCGCGCGGGCGACGTCGCTCGCCAGTGTCGCGATGGCGCGTCCCGCACAGCTGGCCACTCGGCTGCTCGACGTGCTCGACGGCCGGCGCCGCCGGGACACCCTCTCCACGCGATCGGCCTTGCCGGCGTGGATTGTGGCCATCGTGGTCGTGCTCCCCCTCGCCGCAGCGGCGCCCCGCATTGCGGAACCCACGGCGGCTTTCGGCGCCCCTGGTACGATAGACACGATTCCTCGGCTTCCTTCACCGCTCCTCGCGACACGCAGGACCGCGCTGCCGCCGCGGCAACGCCTGGGAATCGACACCCTGCGCGGGTGCTCCGGCCAAACGAAGCACTCGAGCTCGAGCACGCATCAGGAGAATGACGAAATCACGATCGTCACCTCGGTTGGTGGGTGCACGATCCGCCTTTCCGCCAATGGCAAGTTCAAGTTCAACGACGACTTCACCGATATCGGCTCGGTGACTCCAGGCACCCAGGTCGTCGTCGAAGTGGATTACGGCGCTCACGATCGGCGGGTGACCGTCCGCTCTGATGGCGAGAGGATCTACAAGGTCGACGGCGATGTTCGCCCGTTCGACGCCGACGCCAAGAGTTGGTTGACCGAGACGCTCGTCTATCTGTTTCGGCGCACCGGCTATCAGGCCGAGGAGCGTGCACGCTGGATTCTGCTCAAGCGCGGTATTCAAGGACTGGTCGATGAGTTCGGTGAGCTGTCCGGCGACTACACTCGGCGGATCTACTATCAAGCAGCGATCGAGAGCGGCAAGCTCGATGCCGCCGGGTACGAGCGCCTGGTCACGCTCGCCGGACAGACGATCAGCAGCGACTACGAGCTGGCCGAGCTGTTGATCGCGGTCTCAAAGTCGCAGCCGCTGACGCAACGCATGCAGGTGGGCTTCGTCACCGCGGCGAAATCGATCAGCTCGGACTACGAGCGTCATCGCGTGTTGACGGCGGCGCTGTCGCGTCCGGGTCTCACGCCCGAAGTCGAAGCGGGCATGCTCGACGCGGCGTCCGGCATCAACTCGGACTACGAGCTGGCCGAATTGCTGATCGAGCTGAATACGGCGCGCCCCGTCGATGAGACCGTGCGGCCCGCGTACTTCAAAGCGGCGAACTCGCTGGGATCCGACTACGAACATCGGCGGGTGCTCGACGCGGTCGTGAGTCGCCAGGGCACGAGCCACGCCATGCTGGCCGACGCCTTGCAATCCGCCAAGACGATCAATTCCGACTACGAGCTGGCCGAGCTCCTGACGAAAATCGGGGGCTCCTACGTGCTCGATGACGCGCTGCGGGCGCCGTTTTTCGCCGCCGCCGGCAGCCTCAATTCGGATTACGAGCACACGCGCGCGCTCGCCAGCGTGATCGAACGGGGTGACGTGTCCCGCGAGGTGGCGCTGGCGGTGCTCGAGTCCGCGAAGGGCATCTCGTCCGATCACGAGCTCTCCGAGCTGCTCGTCGACGTGATCCGCCACGTGAAAATGGACGACGGGTTGCGGGCGGCGGTCCGCGCCGCGGCGGACACGATCGGGTCGCAGTACGATCGCGGCCGCGTGTACGAAGCCCTGGGCATGGCCGAGGGACGGTGATCCTCGCGGCGCTGCTGCTGCTCGCCGCCGCGCAGACCGTTGACGTTGTCCCGAGCAAGCAAATCCGGGCAGTTCGCGTGCCCGGCGCCGGCATTACGGTCGACGGCCGGCTCGATGAGCAGGTGTGGACGCAGGCCCTGTGGATCAGCGACTTCGTGCAGAAGCGCCCGCGCGAAGGCGCGCCGCCCAGCGACAGCATGCGCATCGCGATTTTCTACGACGACGACGCGCTGTATGTCGGCGCGCGGATGTTCAGTCGTGATCCCTCTAAGATTCAGGCGCCGCTCTCACGGCGCGACAATACCTTTCAGGCCGAACGCATGTGGGTGTCGTTCGACAGCTACCACGACAGACGCACCGCGTACTCGTTCGGTATCTCGGCGTCCGGGGTGCGGGCAGACTGGTATCATGCGTCGGACAATGAGAACGACGCGAACTTTGGGTTCGACCCGGTCTGGGAGGCGAAAGCGAACATCGACGCGCTCGGCTGGACCGCGGAGATGCGCATTCCCTTTTCGCAGCTCCGGTTCACGAAGCAGCCGCTGCAGGTGTGGGGCTTCAATGCCAACCGGTGGAATCCCGCCACGAGCGAGGACGACTACTGGATCCCGGTGCCCACCGACCGCACCGGATGGTCGTCGTTCATGGGACAGCTCGTGGGCATCGAGGGCATCAAGCCGACGCGCCGGCTCGAGGTGATGCCGTACGCGGCCACGGATTCGCGTCTGCGGAGCGGTGTCTCTGCAGCCGATCCATTCAACGGCGGTGCGAACCTCGCGGGCCGCGCCGGTGCGGACGTCAAGATGGGCCTCGGCCCCAACATCACCCTCGACGGCACCGTGAATCCCGATTTCGGGCAGGTCGAAGCCGATCCCGCGGTCGTGAATCTCTCGGCGTTCGAGGTCTTTTTCGACGAGAAGCGGCCGTTCTTCACCGAGGGCAACCAGCTGCTGCGCGGTAACGGGCCGAGCTACTTCTATTCCCGGCGGATCGGGGCGCGTCCATCGTGCAACGCGAGCGGCGACTTCGTCGACTGTCCCCAGAACGCGACGATCCTGGGCGCAGCCAAGATCACGGGCCGGCTTGCCAGCGGGACGTCGCTGGGCGTCCTGACGGCGGTCACGGGGCGCGAAACGGCCCGCACGTTCGATACGACCTCGAGCACGTTTGGCCGCGCCGTCGTTGCGTCGCCGGCGGGATACGGCGTGGCGCGCCTGCAGCAGGAGTTCGGCGCGTCGAAATCGGTGGTGGGCGTGACGCTCACGACCGTGCAGCGCGATCTCGACAGCCTGCTCGCGCCGACCTACACGCGCCATGCGTACGCCGGCGGCGCGGACTGGATTCTCCGCTGGGACCGCGGCGCGTACGAGTTGCGTGGCTGGCTCGGGTTCACGCACCTCCGCGGCGACTCGGCGGCGATCAACCGCGTGCAGCGCTCTTCGGTGCATTATTTCCAGCGGCCCGACGCGCGCGACATCGCCTACGATGCGTCGCGAACCTCGTTCACCGGATCTACGGCGTTGATTTGGTGGAGAAAAACCAAGGGCAACTGGCTGTACGATCTACAGTACGGCTGGGAGTCGCCCGCGTATGATCCTAATGATGCGGGGCGGCTCGGCAATGCCGACGGCCGCAATGCCTTCGCCGGGGTGATCTACCGGCAGACGAAGCCGCGAGCCTGGTTTCAGAACTACAACGTGTCGCTCAGCTCGTTCACCGAATACGACTTTGGTGGCGATCGCCAGGTTCTGTTCACCGAGCTGTATGGCGAAGTGGTGTTGAAGAATTTCTGGGACCTGAGCTCCTACTTCGATTATCAGACGCGCGCCTTCGATCATTCGGCGACGCGCGGTGGGCCGGAGATGGCCACGCCGGAGTCTTGGAACTGGGTCGTCCGGCTGGCCAGTAAGTTCGGCGCCAAGAACTCATGGGTGGGGCGCGTTTATTATGGGGAAGATGAGCTGGGCGGCGAGACCTACCGCCTGAGCGGAGAGATTTCGCTGCGGCCGTCGACCCGGTTCCAGCTCTCGGCGACGCCGAACTATCTGCGCGACATCACGCCCCGTCAGTACGTGACCACGTTTACGGGCGGCGGTCCTGCGGCGACGTACGGGTCACGCTACGTCTTCGCACGGATCGACCAGAGCACGTTCTTGATGCGGCTCAGAGCCAACTACACCATCGGCCCCGATCTGACTCTCGAGCTGTACGGCGAGCCGTTCGCGGCGAGCGGGCGCTATTACGGGCTCGGCGAGCTCGCGGCCGCGCGCACGTTCCGGCTGCGCGAGTACGGCACGAGCGGCACGACGCTCGCGCGCAATTCCGCCGGTGATTACACGATCACGGACAATGGTGGCGCGGATACGCTGCAGATCGCGAATCCGGATTTCAAAATCCTGTCGTTCCGCAGCAATGCGGTGCTGCGCTGGGAATGGCGGCCCGGCAGCACGCTGTACCTTGTGTGGGCACAGAATCGGTTTGGATACCAGCCGACGGCGCGGTTGGTGGGATTCGGAGACCTGGCTGACAGCTTTGGTGCGAGGGGAGACAACTTTTTCGCGGTCAAGGTGAGCTACTGGATTCCAGTCAACTGAAAAACGAGGACATGCAAAGACTAGACGCACCGACGCACCGCGGGCTCGAGTAATCGGTCAACGGAACCACCCAACGGAGGGCTGTGCCGTTGACGCATGACGGTTTACCGCTGCTGCGTCGGTGCGTCTAGCTTTTGCATTTCCTCGCTTTCCTTACTGAGCAACGATCTTTTCCGCTCGACTCCCCATCGGTAACCACCGAGGTCCCCGTCTTTTCTCACCACGCGGTGGCAGGGGATCACCAGCGCTGCAGGATTGCTAGCGCATGCTCTGGCGACGGCTCGAGTGGCCTTGGGCTGGCCGATCGCCTTGGCGACCTCGGCGTACGTGCGCGTTTCGCCGAACGGGATTTGCCTGAGCTCCTGCCAGACGCGCCGCTGGAATGCCGTGGCGCGAATGTCGAGGGGCAGATCGAGATGCGGCTCGGTCCCTTCCAGGTACGACAGGATGGCCTCGACGTAGCCCTCGAGCTTCCCGCCTTGATCTGCGCGCACGTGTGCAGCATCGAACTCGCCGCGGAGATCGGCTTCGAGCCTCGCGGCGCTGTCGCCGAGCATGACGCGGCAGACGCCACGATCGGTGGCGGCCACGAGCAGGCGCCCTAACGGTGTCGACAGCGTGACGAAGACGATTTCGACACCGGCGCCGCCACGCGCGTACGTGGCGGGCGTCATGCCGAGTTGCTCGTGCGTGCGTTCGTAAACGCGGCTGGGGGAGCTGTATCCTGCTTCGTAGAGTGCGGGACTCACCTGTTTCCTCCGTTTCAATTCCTGCTTGAATCGCGCCACCCGCCGCGCTTCCCCATAGGCGCGCGGCGTGATGCCGAGGATGCGCTTGAAAGCCCGCGCGAGCCGGCGCGGATCGCCCCGCGGTACCTGGCCAGCGGCGATCGCCCGGCATGCCTCGCGTACCAGCGCGACGGCGGGATCGTGCCCGTTCGTAGCGGCGGGATGGCAGCGGCGGCAGGCGCGAAAGCCCTCGCGCTCGGCGGCTTCCGGGATGGGGAAGAACGTCACCTGGGTGCGGCGCGGCCGGCGGCTGGCGCAGGACGGGCGGCAATAGATGCCGGTCGAGCGAACGGCGTACACGAACGCCCCGTCGAACCGGCGATCTCTTGTCAACACGGCCTGCCAGCGCTCAGTGGGACTCATGGAGGACAACCTAACCGGAGCACCCACCCGAGTTCTATCCGGTTTGTGCGCTCAAATCCTCACTGCCACGGCTCGTCCTTGGACGGTCCATAGATCGAGGGGACTTTCGCGCCGGCCATGCGGAGGTAGACCGAGAATTGTCCGCGATGGTGGATCTGGTCGTTCAGCAGGAACCAGAGCACGTCGAGGCGCCGCATATCGCCCTGCTGCTTCGGGCCGGTCATGAATTTCACGGTCGTATTGAGCTGGCTCTCGTCGACCTTGCGGACCTTGTCACCGATTACTTTCAACGCCTTCTCGACTTCGCCGACCATTCCCTCCCACGTGCTGGGTTTTGCCGGCATGTTCGGGGGCGGGAATTTCAGTTCACCCTGCACGGCTCCGGCGCCCGCCACTCCCTCAAACACAAATGTCCAGGCAAGATCCTTCGCGCTGCGGCAGGTGTCGTGCGGCTTCAAGTCTTCTTTGCCGCGGGGATAGGCGCGCAGCACCTTAAGCGTGGTGGCGGATTCCCGGTCCCATGCGTCGAGAAACGCCTTCTTTTCGCTCATAAACTCTCCTCGTTGAGTCGTGCTTGAATCTGCCACATCGGCCGGCGCTTGCGAGTCTGTGGCAACTGTTATACTGTACCAGTACACTGGAACGCGAGGCCGCCGGCGTGTTTCATGGCATCGATCCCCGCAGTCCCATTCCGCTCTATGTCCAGATCGCCGAACGTGTCCGTCTCGCCATCGCGACGGGTGCGCTAGGCAGCGCCGCGCCGCTGCCATCCGTCCGCCAACTCGCGGCTGAGCTGCGGATTAATCCGGCGACGGTGATCCAGGCTTACCGGGATCTCGAAGCTCAGGGGTTCGTCGAGATCCGCCATGGTGCCGGCACGTTCGTGCGCGAGCTCGCGCCTGGTCGCAGGGCGCGGGAGCGCTCGCAGCAAGCCGTCGCCCTCGTGCGCAAGCTGCTGGCCGAAGCGCGGCGCTCCGGCGTTTCGCTGGCGGAGCTGCAGCGCGCCCTCGAGGCCGAATTGGGGGTCAAGACATGACCTATGCCATCGAAATCGAACGGTTGCATTACCGCGCCGGCAAGGCGTTCGAGATCCCAGCGCTCGAACTCCACGTGCCCAGCGGATCGATCTATGGCTTTCTGGGGCCGAATGGGTCCGGGAAGACAACCACGATTCGGCTCATTCTCGGCCTGCTGCAACCACTGAGCGGCCGTATCACGGTGCTCGGGAGTCCGATGCCGCAGCAATACGCGCGCATCCTCGGTCGGGTCGGCTACGTGCCGGAGCAACCGCATCTCGACGCGACCCTCACCGTTCGCGAGCTGATCGATTTCCAGGCGGCCTTCTACCCGCGGTGGGATCGCGCACGGGCGGAGGAGCTGGTGCAGCGTTTCGAGCTCGACGGCGACCATCTCTTCGGCCGTCTGTCGAAGGGCCAGAAGGCGAAGCTCATGATTCTTCTCGCGCTGGCGCAGTGCGGCGATCTGCTCGTTCTGGATGAGCCGACCGATGGACTCGATCCCGTCGTGCGGCGGGACATCCTCAGCGCGCTCATCACCTACGTGTCCGAAAAGGGCGCCACGATTTTCATCTCGAGCCACCTCGTCCACGAGTTGGAACGGGTGTGTGATTGGGTCGCCGTGATGGACGACGGGCGCCTGGTCACCGAAGCGCCGATGGAAAAACTCAAGCACGGCACCAAGCGCCTCGTGGTGATGGATGCGCCGGCCGAGCTCGTCAACCCACCGTTCCGCGTCCTGACGCGCGAGTTCGCAAATGGTGGCGGCGGAGAGAACTGGGTCGTGGGAGACTGGGAGCCCCGTATGACGTCGTACTTCGAGGGTGTGGGCGCGTCTGTTCGCGACGTGATCGATCTCGACCTCGAGGATGGATTCGTTGAACTACTCCGCAGCTTCAGGGGAAGGACGGCGCGCGTATGACCGCCATGTTCCGGGCAGTCCTCTACAGCCAGTGGAAGTGGTCCCGTCTTATCGTCGTGCTGGGAACGGTCGCGGCGTTTGCGATTCCGCTGCTGTCGCTCCAGGGAGCGCCGCGGGCCGATCGGGGCGCGCTCCAGGCGCAGGAACTGCTTCGGTCGGTGCAGTCGTGGGGGACACTCTATCCGCTGCTTGCCACCGCGCTCGGCCTGCTGATGGCGATCGCGGCGTGGGCTCCGGACCACCGCGGGCGCCACATCCACGCGCTCACGTTGCCGCTCGAGCGGTGGCGATATGTGCTGTTGCGCTTCGGCGCGGGGTTCGTGTTCCTGACAGCGCCAATCGCCGCGGTCCTCATCGGCTCGTCGCTCGCGGTGCTCACCGCCACGCTGCCGCCAGGCTTACAGGCGTATCCCATCGGCCTGGCGGTCCGGTTCGCGCTCGCCGTGTTCGTCGCTTACGCCGTGTTCTTTGCCGTCTCCGCGGGGACGGCGCGAACGGCTGGAATCATCCTTGGGGTCATCGCAGCCCTCATCCTCGTGCAAGTCGTGGCGAATATGGCCAGCGTCGATCTCAATTTGACGGGTCTGCTACAGACCGCTCTGGTCGTCGGACCGGGTCCGCTCGCGGTTTTCACGGGACGCTGGATGCTCGTGGATGTGTAGACCGGCTGCCGTCTGGCTCGCGGTCGTGCTCCTGGGCGCGCCACTCTCCGCGCAGGATCTCGTCATCGGCCTGCTGCAGAGCCGTGCGGACAGCCTGTTGCGCAGCTGGCGCGAGGCGCAGCGGCTCGCCGACATCGCCGACAGCCTCGAGCGGGAGCGGGCCACGGCCGGCTCTGATACGATCGCCGTCGGCGCCCTGCGCATCATTGCCAACCCATCGCCGTTGCCGTTGCGAGCGGCGGCCGAGCGTGCTTGGCCGGCGATCGACAGCCTGTATGGAAGCGTCGCCGGGGCCCTGACGGAACAACCATACATCATTCGCGCCGTCGATCCCGATACCGCGATCCACCGTTCTGTGCTGCATGTCGGTCTCGAGGTACCGTGGGACCTGGATGTCCGTGGGACGACCGCGCTCCTCGTCCAGACCGTGCCGCCACCGCGCTTCGACGGGGCGTTGGCGGGGTGGCTGGGGACCGTGCTGCGACCAACAGCTCGGTGGCCCGACGAGTACCGCGCCGTTTTTCTCCAGCTTGTCACGGCGCCGTCCGAAGCGGTGCGCAGCTGTTTCCTGGGAGCGATCCCTCAATGCGCGGACGTGCTCCAACTGAATGATTCGGCGGGGCTGCTCGAGCGATGGTACGTCACGCCGGCGGAACGGGAAGCAGTGGTCCGGCGATCATTCAGCGATTACTTCGCGCGCGGGCCGACCGCCCCGGCGTTGCAGCGGTGCTTGCAGCACCACGACGACGCGTGTATGGCTCTGCTGCAGACGTTGCCCCGCGCCACGTTGCCACGGCCCCTCGGCCCCGAGGCGCGTCTGGCGCTGCTGCGGGAGGCGCTGCGCTCCGGCGGACACGAGGCGTACGCCCGTCTCGTCGCTGATCCGCATGCACCGATCGCCACGCGACTCGCGAGCGCCGCCGGGATGAAACTGGACTCGCTCGTGCTGCGCTGGCGCCAGCGAGCGCTTGCGGCGCGCCCCGCTCCGCTGACGCTCCCGTTGTGGGCCGGCATCGCGGCGCTTGCGTGGACGGCAGTCTTTGGTTGCTGCGCGCTCAGGAGCAGCCGGTGGCGTCGCTAAGGCCCTGGATCATCGTCGCTGGGGCCAGCTGCCTTGCCCTGGCACTTGCGTACGTGCCGCCGCGCGGCGCGAAGTCCAGCGGGCGGCCACCTATTTTCTTCCAAACGCCACGCGGCACACCGGCGCGGCAGCACGCCCAAGCGTTGGCCGAGGAGTGGCGTGGCGTCGAGCGATCCCTGCAGCTGCTCAACGCGCGGCACCAGTTGCACGACATGGTGCGAGCGGCGAGCAGCCGGGGCAATTCGTTGATCGTGGTCGGTGACACCGGCGGTCTCATGTCTGCCGCGCCCCAGATCGCTGACAGCGCCGCGCACGTCGCGTGGCGACAGCTCGGACTGGGCGAAACGAAAATCGGCGTTGTGCTCGTCATCCGTTGGGCGAGTCTCACGCCGCCACGTGACCGGCCGCCGCTGGAAGAGGGGATCGCCGGATATCTGCCACCGGATTCGACGGATCGGACGACCTGCCTCGCGGTCGTGACGGCGGGCCGCTACTGGACACGCGATCTGCTGAGCAACACCCGCGGTCGCCGGCTGTTTGCCCCCTTCGTACAATCACTCAAAGCCGTCCTGGGACCGTGCGCATTCTACGCCGCCTTCGGCACGCCAGGTGCGCCGGTGCGCAGCTGGTTGGCGGCGCGCAGGTGGGAGCTGGCCTCGACGCTCGATCCAGGGCCGCGCGGTCGCAGCAATTCCATTATCGGCATGGCCGAGCCTCGCTACTCCTGGTACTGGGACGCGATCTACTCGCTGCCACCCACGGCGGTCGGCTGTCTCGCACGCCGATCCGCGTCATGTCGCGCCGCGGTGCTCGCCGGCGCGAGCGACGCACCATCGGTTCGGCTTCCGGATATCGTGCAGATTGACCGCCGCTGGGGCCGCGTTCCCCGCTTGGTCGAGGCAGGGCGGTACCTGGGCGATGTCGCACACGCGGTCGGCCGGGATCGGTTCCTGACCTTCTGGACTTCACCCCAGCCGGTCGACACGGCACTCGCGACTGCGCTCAAGCGCCCCGTCGGGGAGTGGACTGCCGAGTGGCTGGCCGATTTCGCACGACCAATTCGCCTGGGCCCGGCACCGCCGCTGGGCGGGGTCGCGCTCGCGTGCGCAATCGCGTTGCTGGCCATCGCGATCGTCGTCGGCACGGCCTCACGCCGGCAGGTGCGATGACCGCTCTCCTCCTGCTGCTCGCCATGGCGTTCTTTGCCTCGCCTGCGTTTGGCCAACAACGCTGGGAGCGTCAGGTGCAGGAGCGCGTTCATCGGGCCATCGCCGCCGTCGGGGCACGCTCATCGCTGTCCGTGGTCACACGATCGGGTCCGCTCAACACCGATGAGGCCGCGTCGTTCGAGACGACGCTGGTTCAGGGAACATCCTACCAGATCATCGCGGTGTGTGATGATGATTGCTCGAGACTGCAATTGACGTTACTGACGCCCAGCGGTAGTGAGATTGCCAAGGAACGCAACAGCGAGAGCCTGCCGACGCTGCGGTTCACGCCGCAGACGACGATGGCGTATGGCATCCGGGTCGTGATGGAGGGCTGCCGCTGGAATCCGTGTTGGTACGCGGTGGGTGTAGTGCCCGTGAGCAAAAACCCGTCGTAGCGGATAGTTTTGGGGTGTGCGCGCCTGCATCCCCATTATCATCGTGGCCCTGGTCGCTATCGGTGGGCTCACCTGGGCCATTCTGGCGCTGCGGCGCTCGCTTGCCCGCGAGCGCCGGCTCGCGCGCGTCGATGACCTCACCGGCGTCCGCAACGCCCGCGCATTCCGTGAGGCGGCGGGGGCGGAAATCGAGCGCGCACGACGGTATCGGCACGCCTTCAGCGTCGCTGCGGTAGACCTGGGGTCGCGGGTTGGTGACGACCTCGTACGCTCTGCGGCCACGGTGCTGCGCGGCGCGTTGCGGGCGACCGACGTGGTCGCCCGGCTGGGGCGAGACGAGTTCATCGCGCTGCTCCCCGAGACGAGCGCCGCTTCTGCCCGCATTGTCCTCGATAAACTCCGCGCCGGCCTCGCCGAGATCCGCACGGGCGACGGCCGCCCCCCTGCCGTCGCGCCGAGCATCGGCGGTGTGACGTTCCTCAATCCGCCGCAAGCGGTCGAAGAGATCATCCGTGCCACCGACGAGCGCATCGCCGAAGCCAAGGCGACCGGAACGCCGTCGCATATCACGTGGAATGCGGCGCCCCCACCGGTTGCCGAAGGTCGATGACGCGGCAGAACATCTCGAGCGGCGCGCCGTGGGAGCCGATCGTGGGCTACTCGCGCGCGGTGCGCGTCGGGCGTGTGATCCATGTGTCGGGCACGACCGCCACCGATGCAGCCGGAAAAATCGTGGGAGTGAATGATCCGTACGCGCAGGCGGTCCAGGCGCTCGAAAATATCGGCCGCGCGCTCGAGCAGGCGGGGAGCAATCTGGGGCACGTCGTGCGCACACGCATGTACCTGACGGATATCGATCACTGGCAGGCGGTCGGGCGGGCGCACGGCGAGGTCTTTCGGGACATTCGTCCGGCGGCGACGCTGGTAGCGGTGACGCGGCTCGTGGATCCAACCATGCTGGTCGAAATAGAGGCTGAAGCGATTCTTCCCGAATGAAAATCGTTGTGAGCGGGTCGACGGGACTCGTCGGCTCAGCGCTGACGCCGCTGCTCGCGTCGCTGGGCCACGACGTCGTACCCTTGGTCCGACGCCGGCCGGCGGCGGGTGAGCGTGTCCTCGCCTGGGATCCGGAGCGCGGCACGATCGATCGCGAGGGACTGGAAGGGATCGATGTGGTGATTCATCTCGCCGGCGAGAATGTGTTTGGGCGTTGGTCGCCCGCCAAGAAACAGCGCATTCGTGAGAGCCGGGTGCGCGGGACGCGGCTGCTCAGTGATGCGCTCGCGGGACTGACCCGGCCTCCGCAAACGCTGCTCGCGGCATCGGCGATTGGATACTACGGCGACCGCGGCGACGAGGCGGTCACTGAATGGAGCGCGCCGGGCGAGGACTTCCTCGCGTCTGTGTCGCGTGATTGGGAAGGGGCCACCACCGCCGCCGCGCGCGCGGGCATTCGCGTCGTCAACATGCGATTTGGGGTGGTGCTCACGGCGGCGGGTGGAGCGCTCGCCAAGATGCTGCCGGCGTTCCGTCTCGGGTTGGGCGGACGCGTGGGCAGCGGCAATCAGTATCTGAGTTGGATCACGCTCGACGACGCACTCAATGCAATCGTGTATGCGCTGGTGACGTCCCGACTCGCGGGGCCGGTGAATGTGACGGCGCCGAGTCCCGTAACGAATCGCGAGTTCGCGCGGACGTTGGGGAAGGTGCTGGGCCGGCCGGCGGTCATGATGGTTCCGGCGTTCGTGCTGCGCCTGGCGTTCGGCACGGAGGGCGCGGCGATGTTACAGAGTGGGCAACGCGTCCTGCCGGGATGTTTACTCGCGTCCGGGTTCCATTTCCGCTTCGACACCGTCGAGCCCGCGCTGCGCCACTTGCTTGCCCCCTCCGAACGGGCCCGGTAGT
This sequence comes from Gemmatimonadales bacterium, assembly GCA_036505175.1. Lineage (GTDB taxonomy): Bacteria > Gemmatimonadota > Gemmatimonadetes > Gemmatimonadales > GWC2-71-9 > 20CM-2-65-7. The sequence continues at coordinate 50,308 of DASXTV010000089.1, read as the reverse complement.
ATCGGGCATGACGGTTCCCGACCTTTACAGCGACGACGACGAAGCGGCCCCGCAGGAGCCCGACGTCTCCAAGCGCTCCCGCGGCGTGGCGCTGTTGTTGTCCATGTTCGGCGGCGTGTTTGGACTGCATCGCTTTTACGTGGACAAGCCGCGCACCGCGATCGCGATGATCTTCACATTCGGCGGCTGTGGAATCTGGTACCTCTACGATCTCGTGTTGATCGCAGCGGGTGAGTTCCGCGACAGCGAGGATCTGCCGCTGCGGCTCTGGGGTCTCGCGGAATCGCCTTACACGCAGCACCGGCTCGTCGGGCGCGCTGAGCAGCGCGTGGCCGAGCTCGAGGGGCAGCTCGACGCCTTACGCCAGCAGTTCAATGATCTGGCGGAGCGGGTCGATTTTGCGGAACGCATGCTCGCCCAACGACGGAGTCTGGAGTCAGGAGTCAGGAGTCAGGGCCCCTCACTCCCGGCTCCTGACTCCTGATTCCCGAGGCCTATGAGAATCGGAGTCCCGAAGGAGATCGCCGCGAACGAGCGGCGGGTCGCCCTGACGCCGGACGTCGCCGGCCGCCTGATCAAAGGCGGCTTCGAGGTCGTCATCGAGCGCGGCGCGGGAACGGCCGCGTTTTTTCCGGACGACGCCTACAGCGCCGCCGGCGCGAACGTCAGCGATCGGTCATCAGTCTTCAGTCAGGCCGATATCGTGGTGCAGGTGCAGGCCCCTGTTGCAGTGGAGCTCGGCAGTTATCGCGAAGGCACGGCGCTCGTCGCGTTCTTCCAGCCTGCCGCTGACCTCCTGCGACAGCTCGCGCAGCGCAAGCTCACCGCGTTCAGTCTCGTGCTGCTGCCGCGCATCACGCGGGCGCAGCCGATGGATGTGCTGTCGTCGCAGGCGACCGTCGCCGGCTACAAGGCGGTGCTGCTGGCCGCGTCGGCCAGCGGCCGCCTCCTCCCGATGCTCGTGACCGCGGCCGGCACACTGCCGGCCGCTCGCGTGCTGGTGCTCGGCGCCGGCGTCGCGGGACTGCAGGCGATCGCCACGGCCCGCCGTCTGGGCGCGATTGTCTCGGCGTTCGACGTGCGGCCGGCCGTGAAGGAGCAGGTCCAGAGCCTGGGCGCGGCGTTCCTGGAGATGGCGATCGAGGAGCACGCGGAGACGGCCGGCGGCTACGCGAAGGAGCTGTCGGAAGAGACGCACCGCAAAGAGCTCGCCTTCCTTGCCGCCGCCGTGAAGGATGCCGACATCGTGATCTCGACCGCCGCAATTCCGGGCAAGAAGGCTCCCATACTCATCACGGCCGCCGCGGTGCAGGGGATGAAGCCGGGATCGGTGATCGTCGATCTCGCGGCGGAAACGGGTGGCAATTGCGAGCTGACCGAGCCCGGCTCCGAAATCGTGCGTAATGGCGTCTCGATTCTTGGCCCGCTGAACCTGGCGAGCACGCTGCCGTTGCACGCGAGCCAGATGTATGCGAAGAACGTGGCGGCATTTCTGGGGCACATCGTGCAAGACGGGAAGCTGCGCCTGGACTTCGACGACCAAATCATCCGCGAGACCTGTGTGACCCACGCGGGCGAGGTGCGCAAATCATGACCGATTTCGGATCGATGCTGTTCGTGTTCGTCCTGGCGACGTTCATCGGGCTGGGCGTGATCCGCCGCGTCTCACGGCTGCTGTACACCCCACTGATGTCGCTGACGAATGCCATCTCCGCCATCGCGGTCGTCGGGTCGATCGTGGTGACGGGCGCCGATCATCCGCTCACGATCCGCATCCTCGGCGCGGTCGCGCTGTTCGCATCGATGACGAACATCGTCAGCGGCTTCATGATCACCGACCGCATGCTCAAGATGTTCAAGAAGCAGTGATGCATCTCATCGGCGAGCTCTCCGCCGTCCTCGCGACGGCGTTGTTCATCCTCGCGCTGTACTGGATGAACGATCCCAAGACCGCGCGCCACGGGGTGATTGCGGGCGTGGTCGGGATGACGGTGGCCGTCCTGGCGACGTGGATCCAGCCGGAAATCATCCATCATGTCTGGGTCGTCGGCGCCATCGCGGCGGGATTCATCGTCGGCGTGCCGTTGTCGCGCGTGCCGCTCACCGCCGTTCCACAGCGCACGGCGCTCTCCCACGCGTTCGGCGGACTCGCCGCGGGCCTCGTGGGAATGGCGGAGTACTTCCTGTGGCGCAGCGGCTCCGCGACCGCGGAGATGACGCATTTTCGGATGAGCGCGCTCGCCGCGGAAGTGATTCTTGGGTTTCTGACGTTCACCGGAAGTCTCATGGCCGCGGGCAAGCTGCAGGAGGTCCGCTGGATTCCCCAGCGACCGGTGACGTATCCCGGTCAGAACGTCGTCAACATCGGCGTGCTCGCTCTCGCGGTGGGGCTTGGGGTCGCCGTCGCCCTGCATCCGGGGGCGCCGTGGGCGCAGCAGGCGTTCCTGGGGATCGCCGTGCTCGCGCTGAGCTTCGGCGTGCTGCTGATCATTCCGATCGGCGGCGCCGACATGCCGACCGTCATTTCGATCCTGAACGCCTACGCGGGTCTCTCGGCGGTTGCGATGGGGTTTGTATTGGACAGCAAGCTCCTCGTCACCGCCGGGGCGCTCGACGGCTCGAGCGGGTTGATCCTCTCGATCATCATGTGCCGGGCCATGAACCGCTCGTTCACCAATGTGTTGTTCGGCGCGTTCGGCAAGGCACAGCCGGCACTGGCCGCTGGTGAACAGAAACCGTGGAAGCAGGAGACCGTCGAGGGCGCGGCGCAGCTGCTCGAGCAGGCGCGCAACGTTGTGATCATTCCCGGCTACGGCATGGCCGTCGCGCAGGCGCAGCACAAGGTGCGCGAGCTGTACGACGCGCTGACCAAACGCGGTGTCACGGTCAAGTTCGCGATTCATCCGGTGGCCGGCCGGATGCCAGGCCACATGAACGTGCTGCTCGCCGAGTCCAACATTCCGTATTCGGCGCTCGTCGAGATGGACGAGATCAATCCCGAGATGCCACAGACCGACGTCGCGCTCGTGCTCGGCGCCAACGACGTCGTGAACCCCGCGGCGCGCTACAACAAAGGCACGCCGATCTACGGCATGCCGATCATCGATGCGGACAAAGCGAAGACCGTGCTCGCGGTGAAACGGAGCAAGAATCCGGGCTTCGCCGGCATCGACAATGAGCTGTACGTGCAGGACAACACGTGGATGCTGTTCGGGGATGCAAAGGCTGTGTTGTCGGATCTCGTCAAGCAGTTTGGGAGCGGTGGGATTCACTGAATTTCTATGCAGGCGGATTAGGGATTATTCCCACTTGCGGTGCTTCGGAGCGGGCTCCACGTTCGCTGCTTCTTCCTTCTGGGAGCGGCTCCCATGCGCCTGACCCCGATGTTTGCCGCCGGCCTGCTCGCCGCGGCTTGTACCTCGATGGATCGGCCACTCACTTCCCATCCGCAGTTCGCGCACACACAGGATCTCGACGGCCTGCCCGATCTCATCGTCGATTCCAAGGCCCTCGCTACGTCATGGGTCGTTTACGATCAGGAGCTCAAAGAATCTTTCTGCACGCTGCAGGAGGGTGGCGTACCGCCGGGCACGCACCGCGTCCTCCGTTTCACCGTCACGACGCCGAACATTGGCACAGCCGACGTCAATCTTGGCGATCCGAATCGGCATTGGGATCCGAACGGTGACGGCGACGGCAGTGATTCGGACGGACTCTACGAGAACAATGCCTGCCACCGTCATTACCATTTTCGCAACTATGCGACGTACTCGCTCCTCTCGGCGGATGGCAGCAAAACCTGGATCGCGGCGAAGCGCGGCTTCTGCATGATCGACATCACGCCCTACAACACGAATGACGGCGGCATCAAGCCCTGGTACTACCGCGCGTGCGGCCGGCCAGCTCGCCCCGACCTCGGGCTGCCGGAGGTCCCCGGAAACCAGGGGATCAGCGTGAACTATGGTGATACGTACGTAAAATGGCTGGGCGGCCAGTACTTTGTGCTGGACGGCGCCGACGGCCAACCCGTCATCCTCCCAGGTGACTACATCATTCGCATCGAAGTGAACCCTCCTTATACGCCCAGCGCCGACAACCCCTGCCGGTTTCTCGATCCGGCTACGGGATTCTGTCACGCGCTTCAGGAGTCGGACTATTCGAACAACGTTGGGATGGTACACATCTCAATTCCGGACCACCCAGGGAAGAAGGGTTGGGGCCCCGGCGGTGGTCAGGATCCGGTGGACGAGATCAGCGACGACGAAAACCGGCCGGACAAATAGGGCCGCCGTGGGCCGGAAACAGCGTAGGGGCGCAGCATGCCGCGCCCCTACTGTTTCTTTACACCTCTTCCTGTTCTCTACTCTTTACATCGCACCGCGCCTCAATGCCCGCCGCACGATGCGGGGTCGGCGAGGCAGAATGAATTCGAAATCCGCTCGGTGATCGTGATTGGCAGGAATGTCGCGGGCGTCGTGAGAGCCTCCGACCCGGTCCCGGCTACGGGATGGCGGTCGCGCAGGCGCAGCACAAAGCGAAGACGGTACTCGCGGTGAAGCGCAGCAAGAACCCGGGCTTCGCCGGCATCGACAACGAGCTGTACGTCCAGGACAACACGTGGATGTTGTTTGGAGACCAAGGCTGTGCTCTCGGATCTCGTCAAACAATTCGGAGGCGGGGGAATTCACTAAAGCAGCCGTCTGCCTGCAGTCCGGGCTGGCGACGGCCCCGCCTCATGAGTATGCTCTGTGTTATGGTCCCCTGGCGTATGCCCGCGGTGGCTGGGATGGCGGTGCTCTCCGCAGCGTGCTTTGCCTACCAACCGCTCCAGCAGCCCGTACCCGTGCCCGGAACCGAGGTGCGGGCCACGCTCGCGACCCCGGTCAGCGTGCCCCTCGGAGAAGTGACCGTGCAGAATGTGAACCGGATCGAGGGCCTGGTCTATCGGGCGGGCGCAGACTCCTTGGTGATCTCGGGGATCTGGGTGTACACGTGCGAGGGATCCCGCTACGCGGCGAACGGGAGCGCATTGTATTTCACCCACCCGGAGCTCGCGTCGCTCGAGGTGCGGCGCCTTTCCCCGGGGCGTAGCGGCTTGGCGGGCCTCGTGACGGTCGGCTTGGCGGCATCACTGTTTGCCGGCGTGAAGCAGGCGCTCGGTGGAGGGGGCTCCCCAACCCCGCCGACGGACAAAAACTAAAGCCGCATAAGTAAGGGAAGGGCCGGTCTCGCGACCGGCCCTTACTCGTTCCACGGATCAAGCGCAGCCGCCTAGATGCGGCAGGTAGCGCCGCCGATCAGTGGGTTGGACAGGCACTCACGCGCCGTGATCGGAAAGAAGCGTCCCGGCTGCGTGACGGCTTCGGACGTTAGCTGCCACTTTGCTGCGCGGATGCCAAACCGGTACATGTCGGCGAGCCGCCGCCCTTGGAGATACAGGTTGACCTGCCGTTCGTGCCACAGCAGGCTGTCGGCGCGGATCTGCGGCGTCGCCTGGTTCCAGGCCGGCAGCGTGTTGAGCGCCCGCAGCGTGTTGATCTCTGTCGCAAACGTGGTGGTGTCACCCCTGGCAAGCGCGGCTTCCGCGACGATCAGACGCGCCTCGCGCACGGATAGCGCTGTGAAGGTTGGGTATACCGACCCGGCTTTGAAGCTCGTCGCGGTGGCGTTGAGTACCGGATCTCGCTGCCCTGTGATCGGATCTAGCACCCGGGTGCTGTCCCAAGTCTTGTTGCTGGCGCTGCCGAAGACGTAGGCATCGCCGAGCCGCATCTCCGTACGATCGTTCACCCAGGCACCGAAATCGCCGCCGATGGAGGTGGCGCTGTACGTGAACTGGAACTTCCAATCGGATGTGGACAGCGCGAGGGCTTGGGCGATCGCCGCCTGCGCGTCCGCTACCGCACCCGCATCGTTCACCAAGCCACCGTTGGTGATATTCGCAGGGGTATCGGGCACCGGTCCGATCATGTCCCAAATCACGCGGGCGTGCTTGGCGCGGGCGCGCAGGGCGTACAACGCCAGCCGCCACGGCCGCACGGCAGTATTGCCGGCGGTGGCGAGCGAGTCGGCATATTGGATCCCACGGTCGAGATACACAATCGCGGTGTCGTAGACCTGCCGCATGTTCTCTGGCGCAATCGCGGGCGCCGGCGCACCGACGTCTGAAAAGGCCCAGCGATCGAACAAGTCCGCGATCGTCACGTACGCCAGCGCGCCATACAGGTACGCGCGTGAATACAGGACGGGGTCGACGCTGGTTGGCGCCAATCGTCCCGCTGCGCGGTGCTCGTTCATGATCGCGATGGCCTCATCCGCGAACCACCGGGCCTGACCAAGATTGGGGAATGCCGCGTCGCTGAACTCGTTGAAAGGGTCGGAGAGGTTGCCGAAGTCGATCGCACGCCAGGCGTCTCGCGACCCGACCCAGTCGAGCTCGTCGGACGCGGTCGCCTCGAGCAGGGTGACGGTGTTGATCCCGCGGCTGACGCTCGAATGGACACCGCTGAGCAGCGCGGGGGCGCTCCGCGGATTGTGGATCTCAGAAGCCGGCACGCTGTTCGGGTTATCGACGTCGAGCAGGCCGCTGCACCCGGTCACGCCGAGCATCAGACCGAGTGCAGCGAGTGGGGCGCCCCAACGGGGGGGACGCCCTGCAATTGTGAAGCGAATCATGGCGTCGTTCCTCCTCCTCGTGGCACCCAGTTAAAAGCCGAACCGCACCGAAAACGTCCAGCTGGTCGGGAGAGGCAGGCCCCAGCCGTCCACCGCGTCCAGGTAGTTGTTGTCCAGCTGGCTACCGCCGCCGCGACCGATCGTATTTTCCTCTGGATCAATCCCGGAGTAGCCGGTCCACAGCTTGATGTTCCGACCGGTCAGGCTGAAGGCCAGATTGTCCACGCCGAACCGCCGGGCGATCACCGACGGCACGGTGTAGGTGATTCCCAACTCACGCCAGCGCAGGAAGTCGCCGCTCTCGTTCTGGTTCAGCCCGTCGTAGGGCGAGAGCGCCTTATACCTTGTGGCCCATAACATGGCCGCAGCTTGGCGCTGCTGCGGTGTCGAGGCGGGATTGAGCAGCGTCGCTTCGACCTCCGCGGCACCCCGCACGTTGCGGCCGATCGAGGGGCTCGAGTTCCGGAACGCGTCGGTCAGGTTCGTGATTGTGTAGTTTCGGGCCTTGTACTCGAACAGGACGCTGACCTGCACGTTGCGCCGGAGCGTGACGCTGGCGCCGAACGCCCCCTGCCAGTCGGGCTCCGGCTTTCCCAGATAATTGTCCAGGACGTCCCTATCCCCGTCCTCGTCGTCGAACATCGGATTCAGCGCATCCAGCGGGTTGGGGCTGCGCGCCGTCCGCAGGGAATCGATGTAGAACTGCAGCCGTGCCTCCGTATCCGGCAGGCCGTTCTTGTCGGTGTCGTACGGCACCGTCGCCCCGGGGGTGTAGCACGGGCGCGGCTGCCCGGCGTTCGCTCCACCGCGATAGATGGGACTCCCGGCGCACGTGGGAATCACCGCCGCGCCGAGCAGGGCGCCCGGGGCGTAGTACCGGATCTCGTCTATGACTCCCGGGGCGGAGTAGAGCGTGTCGGGGCCTCGCAAGAAGTTGCGGTAGCGTGGGTAGCTGCCGCCGACCTTGATCGGTGCCGCGCCTCCCATGCTCATGATCTTCTGCGATAGGAAGGCGGCGTTCGCAAAAACGTTCACCGAGACGTTGGGCCGGTCCACTACCAGCGCGTTGAGCTTGAAATCCCAGCCCTGACCCTGAAGCCACCCGATGTTCACGAGCTGCGAGTTGGTGAACCCCGCCGTTGCGGGGAACTGCTTTTGCACGAGGGCGTCCACCGTGTTCCGGAGCCACCACGTCACGTCGAGCCCGAGCCGGTTCTGGAGCAGCCCGACTTCAGCACCCAGCTCGCGCTCGGTGGACACTTCTGGTTTGAGCGAGTCGTTGCCGAGGTTCGAGGGCTGAAATCCAGGTCCGAGCTCCGAAGGGAGCGACGCGTACGTCGTGAGTTTGTCGAAGGCGCCGGGCTGCTGGCCCGAGCGGCCGACGGCGGCACGGAAGCGCAGACTGGAAATGTAGGGCACCTTCCAGCTCGGTAGGTCGCTTGGGACGAGCGAGACGCTCGCCTTGGGATAGAAGGCCCAGGGGCTCGATTCGCCGAAGGCGCTGTTGCGATCCCAGCGGGCGCCGAGGGTGAAGAATGCCCAGTCGCGGTAGCCGATCTGCTCCTGCGCCATCGCGCCCAGGTTCACGATCGAGATGAACGTGTCTTGGAGCTGGCGAATGGCGCCGGCTCCCGCGATCTCGATACCGGGGCCTGGGAAGTCACGTCCGAATCCGCCCTTGTCCTGCTCCCGCGTGACGAAGCCTTGTGTGCCCACGACCAAGTTGGAGGTGAACTGGCTGAACCGGGCGGCCCAGCTTGTCTTGCCATCGAGCGTAAACTGGCGGTTGTTACGGTTGCCCACCGTTCTCCGCCCCAGGATCTCGTTCGTGGTGTAGTTGTCCACGTTGTAGCGAAACGGCAGCAGTTCATAATCGTTCGCGTTCGTGACGTCTATCCCGAGCGTAAGATCGAGCTTGACCGTCGGCACCGCCTGGTAGTTCAGGTTCACGCTGCCGTTGAAGTGCTCGGCGCCTTGCGCGACCTTTTGGTACGCCGCCTCCCGCGGCGTGATGAACGCTCCCGAGCCCGAGGGGTCGCCAGGTCCGGCGCAACGGTCGGGCCGGCTCGGGTCTTGGCCGAACGCCCCGCCGAGGCCAAGCTTCCTCGATTCTTCGCAATCGGATTGCTCCGGCTTCGAGTTTTGGGCCGACGAGAGCACGCCGTAAATGTTGTTCCCGTTGTTCGGCGTTTCGTGATGCAGATCGGTGAACATCGCGGCGGCCCGCAGCTGGAGCCGTTGGCGGGGGTACAGCAGGACGCTCGCTGACCCGAAGGTCTTGCGATTGACATCTTGCGCGAGCGCCGCGCGATCGAAGCTGGTGACCGTGAAAGGCCCGTCCTCGCGATTGAGCCGCGCGGCGACGTTGTAGATCACTGTCTCACCGCCGCCATTCACGTTTGCGGAATAGTTTGAGTGGTAACCAGTGCCGAAGAAATCGTTGATGTAGTCGCTCTCGAATACCTGAAACGGCGTAATGGTTCGCTCGTAAATCGCGCTCAGTCGGTCCGCGACACCGATGGTGGAGCGGCACGCAGTCCTCTGTGCCGTCGTGGTCCTACCGAACACCGCGGCATCGGCGATGCACGACGTGCTGTCGGCATAGCGCGCGAATCCCGCCAGTGGTTTGAACGCGCCCCTGGGTGAGCGGGAGATGCCTTGGTCCACTCGGAAGCTGAACCTCGGTGGTCCTGCCGTGCCTTTTTTGGTAAAGATCTGGATCACGCCGGCGTTGGCTTCGCTGCCGTACATGGTGGCGGCCGCCGCGCCCTTCAAGATCTCCACACGCTCGATCGTTTCCGGATTGATGTCGTCGAGCCGAGATGGAGTCCCGCCGCCGCCCGCGCCGGCATAGATGAAGCCCCCGCCGTTGTCCACTCGCACCCCGTCCACGTACACCACGGGCTCGTTGTTCTGGCTGAGGCTCGCATTCCCGCGAATGCGGATGCGGGCGCCCTCGCCGACGAGGCCTGATGACGGCAGCACCTGTACACCGGGCTCGCGTGCGGCGATCGCTTCGGAGAAACTCTGCACCGGTGCGTTTTTTATGACGTTCGAGTCAATGGTCGCGATGGTGTTGCCGAGCTGTTTCTTCGCGACCGCACCACCCGTGCCCGTGACGACGACTTCCTCGAGCGTGATCACTGACGGACTCAGCGCGAGGTTGAGCGTCGCCGGAGCATCCGCGGAGACGTCGACCGCCGAGCTCATGCTCGAGTAGCCGAGCATGCGGACCCGTACTATAACTCGTCCCAGGGGTACGTTGGTCAGCGTGTAGTTGCCTCGTTGGTCGGACAACGCAGCGAGCCGCGTTCCGACGACGACAACCTCAGCCCCGACAATCGGGCTCTGTGTGCTCGCTTCGCGAATCACGCCGCCGATCGTGCCGGTTGTTTGCGCAGCAACAGATAGCGCGAAGGCGCAGAGTAGTGCGACGCACGCACCGAAGGTCCGCGGCGCGCTCGTCCAACGAAGAGGAGAGATCATCCCCACCTCCTGCTTGAGAAAAGACGCGATAGAACAGCGCATCGGGCATGGGCACTTGGGAAGGGTAGGCTAACGCTGACCCTCGGTCGCCGCGTCGTCAAGGAGGCTCTAGATTGGGTCTGCATGCGCGCCGCCTGGATTCTCGGAGTCGCGATTGTCGCGGCCTGTCAGAGCTCCGAGTCGGTCGAGATCCCACCTTCCGTGGATGCCGCGTTCAGCTCGGTAACTGCCGGTCTGCTCCACACCTGTGGCCAGACCACCACGCACCACGTGTACTGCTGGGGATGGAATCGCGATGGTGAGATTGGCGATGGCTCGAGGACCAACAGACCGTACGCCAAGCAGCTCGCCAGCTCGCTCACCTTCAACGTCGTGTCCATCGGTGGGGCGCATTCCTGTGCGGTATCGATGGCGGCGGACGCCTACTGCTGGGGCTTGAATCTCACCGGTCAGATCGGCGACGGCTCGACGGTGTCCCGACCCATTCCGATGGCAGTCGCGGGAGGCCTGTCATTTGTGCCCGTGGCGAATGGAGGCACATTCACCTGCGGCCTCACGAGCGACTCGAGCGCCTACTGCTGGGGGTGGGGGCGCGATGGAGAACTGGGTAGCCGTCCGGCGGAGACGTGTCCAACCTCTCAGGGACCTGAACCCTGCAGCCGTACCCCACTCGCTGTGGGTGGTGGACTCCATTTCATCGCTATCAGTGCGGGCTCGCGACACGTTTGCGGGCTCGCGGTCGATAGCACGGCGTATTGTTGGGGCCGCAATGCCGCGGGCCAGCTCGGCGACGGGACGACCGCCGATACCGCGCTGCCGGTCGCGGTTTCCGGAGCGCGCAAGTTCGCCATGCTGGCATTGGGATTCGAGCATAGCTGCGGTCTGACAGCCGGTGGGAACGCGTACTGTTGGGGCGACAACTCCTTGGGGCAGCTCGGCGGACCGGACACGAGTCAAGCCCTCGAGCCCATGGCGGTCAGCGGCGGTATCGTCTTTCTGTCGATCAGCGCGGGTGGGGAGCACACCTGTGGGGTGGGCACGGACCACACGGCACACTGTTGGGGACAGAATGCGAGCGGGCAGTTGGGAGCAGCGTCGTCAGAAACGTGCTTCGTGGGGAATTTGGCCGGGTCATGCAGTCACCAACCGCTGCCGGTGACGACCGGGCAGATTTTTGCGTCCATCAGCGCTGGTGGACACCACACCTGCGCCATCACGACCGACGGAAAGGCGTATTGCTGGGGTGATAACGTCTATGGTCAATTGGGGACCGGCAACACGACCGGGAGAAACGTACCGGTCGTGGTAGCGAATCAACCGTGAAGCAGCCATACAAAGCCCCCGCTTTAGCGCTTCCAACCGTTGTTCTCCCGCGCGATATCCGGATAGATCCGGCGCGGATCGATCACCACAGTCGACAATCGCTTGGCCGTCGCGAGACGATACGTGAAGCGACTGCCGAGGTCCCACATCTCGACCGGCAGGTTGCGCGTCTCGGTCGTGTTGTCGGCGTAGCGAAGCTCTAACGTGAGAGGCAGCACCATTTGGCCGCGATTCGACAGATAAAGGAAAGCAGTGTCGGCGCCGGCGCGCACCGAGTCCACGGCCTGATCCAACCGCGCCGTCGTGTAGATCCAGTTGCGCCAGAACCAGTCGAGATCCCGTCCCGTCACGTTGCTCATCGTGCGGAAGAAGTCCGCCGGCTGCGGATGCTTGCCCTTCCAGCGCCGCGCGTACTCGCGAAATGCGCGATCGAATTCCTGACGGCCCAGCACCGCCTCGCGCAGGATCGACAGCATCAACGCCGGCTTCTGATACGCCGTCCAGTAGAGCTGCCGCACCTCGTCGGGCTTGGTGATCATCGGCTGCTCGCTGCCCGGAATCGCGGTCGCGGCGTAGGCGCCGAGCAGCTCGCGCCGCACCGTGTCGCCGTACGCCGTGCCTTTGAAGAACGCCTCGGCGGCGTCGTAGTCGGCGAACGTATTGAATCCTTCATCCATCCAGGGATAGCGCCGCTCGTCCGAGCCCACCTGCATCGGGAACCATTGATGCCCGAGCTCGTGCATCAGGACCCAGTACTGGTCTTCGCGCTTTTGGAGCGAGGGGCAGAAGATGACCATGGGGTACTCCATCCCCTCGACCAGCCCCTCGATTGCCGAGACTTGCGGCCACGGGTATTGGCCCAGCGCGCCCGAAAAGTGCCGGAGCGCAAATCGCAGCATGTTGTTCGATTCTTCCCACGTCGTCGCGTCGGGATGGTAGAACGTCTGCACGAGCGTGCCATTCCAGACGCTCGCGTCCCAACGCATTCCCGAGCCGGTGGCCCACGCGAAGTCGCGGACGGCGCTCGCCGTGAAGCGCCACGTCTTCGTCCCGGGAACGCGGCGTGTCGCGTTGGCCACCGCCTCCTGGCGCGTGATGACCTGTACCACTTGCCCGGGCGTCGCAAACGCCCGAGCGACGCGCGAGCCCTCTTGCGCCGTGCGAACGGCCGAGGGATTGGCGAGCATGCCGGTCGCCGTCAACTGGAATCCAGCGGGAACCGTCAGGCTGACGTCGAAGTCGCCGTACTCGAGATAGAACTCGCCCGCGCCAAGGAAGGGCAGTGTGTTCCAGCCATGCACATCGTCGTAGACGGCCATGCGCGGATACCACTGGCCCAGCTCGTAGAAGCGCGAGCCGACACGCCCCATCCGCCCGCCGCCGTACGGAGGAATTGGGAAGTGCCACGCGATGTCGAATGTGATGCTGACGTTAGGCGCGAGGGGCCGCGGCAGCTCGACCCGCATCATGGTACCGAAGACCTTCGTGGTGAGGGGTCGTCGCGCGACTGCAAAGCGATCGACCGTGATCCCGCCGGCGAATCCCTTGCTGCTGAAGTCAAACACCACCCCGCCGGCGAACCGCAGCGGCGGGAGATTCAACACACCCGAGATCGAATTGGGCGCGAACAGATTCTGATCGAGCTGCACCCACACGTAGTCGAGGGTCTCGGGGGAGCGATTGACGTAGTAAATGCGGCCTTGGCCCCGCAGGACGTTCGTACCGGTGTCGAGCGTGGCCTGGAGCGTGTAGTCGGCGCGCTGCTGCCAGTAGCGGGGACCAGGCGCGCCGGAGGCGCTCCTGGTGGGGGTCGCGGGCGGCAGCGCGAGCGCGCGAAAGGGCGAGGAATCAGCGACGGATTGTTGCAAGACAAGCAGCAACGCGAGCATGTAGCTCTCCTAGTGAGTCACCATGACGGCGGCGGCGCGATGCGCCATCGCCATCACGGTAAGCATCGGGTTGACTCCGGACGCACTGGGGAAAGTACTCGCATCCGCCACGTACAAGCCTCGGGTTCCCCACACCCGATGGTCGGCATCGACCACGGACGTACGTGCGCTCGCACCCATCCGGCAGGAGGCCATCTGATGGAACGTGACGAGCAAGAGCTCGTTCGGTCCCCACCCGGCCGCGTCCACGCGTCTGAGCCAGTCCTCCCGCGCTCCGTTCACGCCCGGCCGGTAGCTCACATCGCGCGCGAGCGGCGCCCAGATCTCGCGCGCGCCCGCCGCCTCCAGCAGCTCCGCCGCGCCGGCGATGGCGCGACGCAAGTGCGCACGGTCGTAGCGCGACAGCCGGTACTGCACGACGGCGGCGCCGCCCTTGTCCACCGTCACCCGCCCCCCCCCGAAACGATCGCGCAGCAGGATGCCGACGAGCCCGGTATGCGGGAGCTGAGTCATGCGCGCGCGGTGGCCGGCGGCCGATTCCCAGGGAGCGGCCAGCGCCAGCAACGAAGGATGCACGGGCGCGGTCTCGAACTTGAATCCGTAGCCTTGATCGAGATCGGCGAACTGATCGGAGTAATGGGCCTGGACCGTGCCGGTCCACGGCCGCACCTCCTCGCGCATCTGCGCCAACACGGCGGTTGCGGGGTGCAATGCGAGATGGTGGCCCAGCGCGGGCAGGCGCACGCCTGAGCGGAGCAGGAGCGCCGGCGAATGCACCGACCCCGCGGCGACGACCACGGTTTTCGCGCGCACCGTCAGGGTGTGGCGGCCGACCCGCGCCTCGACGCCCGTTGCAGTACCGGCAGATGTCACGACCCGCCTGACTTCACAATCGACGACGATCCGCGCGCCTCCGGCCGCGGCATCCTGTAGATACGTGATCAAGGTCGATTGCTTCGCGGCGCGCCGGCACCCCATGCCGCAGTACCCGCAGGAATCGTCCTGGGAGCAGCCGCGTACATCGCGCGGCAGCAAGCCGTGATGCCAATGCAGCTGGTTCAGGCCGCGGATCAGGATCTGATCGCGCCCAGACGGCCGCGCATGGTCAGTATTGACGCCGAGTCGCGCGGCGACCGCAGCGAGCGAGCGGGTGTATTCGGCGCTTTCGAAATGTGGCAAGCCGTGCACGCGGGCCCATTCGCCGCGCACCGCATCGGGCGTGGCGAAGCTCGTGGTGTAGTTGATCACCGTGCCGCCGCCCAGCGTCGAACCCTGCAGCACCACCAGGCCGAGATCGCTCGTCGCCAGGAGGCCGCCCGCGTCGTACATCGTCGCGAGCGCGTCGCCTTCCTGATGCGTGAAGTCGGCTTCGTTGCGATAGCCGCCCTTCTCCAACACGATGACGTCCTTCCCGGCGGCGGTCAGCTCGGCCGCGACGACGCCACCGCCCGCACCGGACCCGACCACGACCACGTCGCAGCCGAGGGTAGCGTCCGCAGTGACGGCGACAGGACGGATCGGCTTCGGTGTGGTGGGCGGAGGGCCGAGCGGGCCGGGATAGCCGATGGAACGCGCCGCATCGGGCGTCGTGTAATGCGTCACCGTCGTCAACCGCTTGAGCGCTTGAAAGGCTTTGCGGCGCTGCGGCAGACGGCTGGTCGCCCAGCCGCGCAGGCAGCGTTCGCGCTGCTCTGTGGACATCTGTGTGAACGGGAGGGCAAGGCCGCTGCACAGAAGGTTTACCGCGCGAGAGTCGAGCAAACGCAGCAGCAGGTCGAGCTCTGCGCGATCTGCGGCCCGGGGAAGCGACGCGATCTTCCGAGCGACGCGCTCGCCGAGGTCGGGCGGCCCGTCGACGACGAGCGTCGCTGCGACAGCCTGCAGGACGTCTCGCGCCGCGAGCGAGAGGGTCAACGCGCTTGAACGAACGTCAGCTTGAAGCCGTCCGGGTCCGTGATCATGAAGACGCGGCTGCCCCACGGCATGTCCTGCGGCTCCTGATCGAGCACACCGCCACGCGCCTTGATGTCGGCGGCCACCCGGTCGAGGTCCTGCGCCGTGTCGCAATAGAGGCGTGAGCCGAGGCCCTTCGGGCGGTCACGACCCTTGGCGAAGTCGTCCTGCCCCAGCATGAACGTCACCGCGCCCGCATGAATCTCGCAGCCCACGAGCTCGCCGTTCTCCCGCCATTCGTCGCCGATGACGAATCCCAGGACGTCGCGGTAGAAAGCGATGCTGCGTTGCAGATCGGTCGTCGTGAAGGAAGGCGTGAGCTGGCGCAGGCGCAGCGTTTCCGGCTGGCGCCTGGCGCCAGGGCGGGCTTTCGCCTTGGCCTTGGGACGGGGCCGTTTCTTGGCCGCAGGCTTCTTCTTGGTCGCCATGTGCGCTCCGTAAAGGTCTCGAAGCGTAGCGAACCGCGCGGCGTCTCGCCAGATTCCCGACTCCCCACCCTGAAGGGTGGGCTCGGCCAACACTGTCCTTAAGGACAGTGCCCGCCGAGCGCAGGCTTTAGCCTGTGAAGACCACCGGCCAACAGGAGACTCGTAATGGCGACCAGCAACGCCGTCGCGGTTTGGGAAGGCAAGCTCAAGGAAGGCAAAGGGAGCTTCAAGGCGCAGAGCGGGGTTTTCAGCGGCTCGTTCAGCTTCGGGACGCGGTTCGAGGGAAAAAAGGGCTCGAACCCCGAGGAGCTGCTCGCCGCGGCGCACGCGGGCTGCTTCAGCATGGCGCTCTCGGCCACGCTCGAGAAGGCAGGGCACGCGCCGGCGCGGATCGAAACGCGCGCGGCCGTGACGCTCGAAACGGTGGATGGGGCACCCAAAGTCACGAAGAGCGTGCTGGACGTGCGTGGGAAGGTTCCGAACATCGACGAGGCCACCTTCCGGCAGGCCGCCGAAACGGCGAAAAAGAACTGCCCGTTGTCCAAGGCGATCCAAGGGAACGTCGAGATTACGATGGAGGCGAAACTCGTCTGAAGCGGCGTAGGCGCTGGCTCGTTTATCTCCTACGCTGCCGCGATGGCTCGCTGTATACCGGCATCACCAACGACCTCTCGCAGCGCCTCGAGTCGCACCAGCGCGGCAAGGCGAGCGCGTATACGCGCTCGCGTCGTCCAGTATCTCTCGCCTACCAGGAAGTGGTGCCCGACCGCGGCAGCGCGCTGAAGCGCGAGGCCGCAATCCGGCGCCTGTCGCGCGCGGAAAAGATGGCGTTGTGCAGCGCAGCGAGGTAACGCTGGGTGTGGTTGCGATTGTGGTCGCCGCGGGCTGTGTGCGTTTAGGCGTCTGGCAGCTCGACCGGCTGGCGCAGCGCCGCGCACGCAACGCCGTCCTCACGGCGCGGTTGGCGTTGCCGCGGCTCGACGTGCAGGGAAACATCCCGGCCGATAGCGCTCGCGACCGACGCGTGGTCGCCCATGGCGTATACGATTTCTCGGCTGAGCGCGGCTGGCCTGGGCGGAGTTTCGAAGGAACGCCCGGCGTCGCGCTGATCACGCCATTGCGCCTCGCCGACGGGTCGGTGGTGCTGGTCGATCGCGGCTGGGTGCCCTCGCCGGATGCATTTCACGTGGATCACACGCTGTATCGAGAATCCGATACGGCGACTGTCAACGGCATTGCGTTCATTCCACCCCGGGGCCGTGGCGACGTTGAACCAGCGGGCTTTCTCCCCTTCATCATTCAGCTCGGAACGCCCGAACCCGCGAGGGGCCTGCCGCGGCGCTGGCCTCCTCCCGCGTTCGACAACGGGCCGCATCTGTCGTACGCGATTCAGTGGTTCAGCTTCGCGCTCATCGCGCTGGTGGGGACTGCGGTATTGATTCGTAGAGGTCGTTCAGTAGCTCGGCACCGCGCGTGATCCTCGCCTCGTCGCGTGCATTGCGCTTGACGATGCCGGCGATCAGTCGCTCGAATCCCGGCGTCTCCGCGCGTCCGAACTTCCCGTCCTTCACATCCACGTCGTGCACCATCTCGGCGATGGCGCGCAACACGCCGTCCTGTTCCAGCCCAAAGCGTTGCAGCAGCGTTTCGAACGTGCAGCGATCGCCCTCGTGCGTATAGTCCCCCCCGAACATGTCGAAGCTGACGGCGCCTTCCCGAGGAGCCGCGGCGAAGACGAAACGAGCTTTCTGGTCGATGAAACGTTTGATGAGCCACGCGCTGGCGATGCGGTCGGCGTGGACGTCCGGACGGGTGATCCAGGTCCGCCCTTGGGTGCGTGGCGCCGGCTTGCCACGCGCCGCCTTGTGAGTCTTGAGCTTGGCCACCGCAGCCTCCGCCGCTTTGCGTCCGTGAGCTCCCAAGTGATCGAGTGCCATGATGTCACGCAGCCGGCGCTCGAGTCGCGCTGACTCCGGCGGGGACGCGACGTTCTCGGCGGCACGGGCCACTTCCGCATACTCGGCGTCTCGCGCCGCATGGAAGAGCGCTTCGACCTGAGTGTCCGAGAGGCCGTCCACAAACGCCGCGCGGCACACGGAGGCCTCGCCGCCGCCCGCCGTGATTTCCTTGCGCAGCCACTGGAAGTCTTCGCTCGCCTGGGCACTGAAGGGCAGGGCATAGACCGAATTCTTGATCGCCACCGCGCCGAGCCCCTGGAGGCGCCGCCAGATCTTTACGCGGAAATAATCGGGCTTTGGCGGGAGTTGATGAAGCAGCAGCAACCAGCGGCCCTCTTTCATAGCCAGAGATTCCGGATCGACCCTCCATCGGTCTCGCTGTAGCGCGTTACGGCGTTGCGCGGGGTCGAGAGTGCTCGCCAAAGTCTGGTAACGAGTGAATCCATATAGTGATACAATTGTATCACTGCATTATGGGACCAGGCAAGGTCTCGGACGGATTCAGCCGACAGAACTACCGTTTTGACCTGTATTTAGCGATATTGTCCGACCCGAGAAAACGGTCCAAAAAAGGAGCATACATGGCGGCAGCCCTCCCCCTGAAGCGCCCCGTCAAAGTCGGAGAACTAGTACGGCGCCGGTTGCGCGAGCTCAAGCGCTCACCGCGCGAGTTGGCGGATGCGGTTCAGGTGTCCGAGATCTATATCGCTGACCTCGTCGCCGGACGGCGGCGTCCCCCGGCCCCGGGCCGCATGGACGTCTACGCGCCGATGACCAAGTTCCTCAAGCTGCACCGGAACGACCTGCCCACCTGCGCCAAGGCGGAGCGGGACGGCGAGACGAAGAGTAAGCGCCGGCCCCATCCCGAGATCCGGCGCCAGTTCCTGGCGCTGTGCCTCGATCCGGCCCGCGCCCGAGTGCTGGCACGGCGCCTGGGTCGCAAGGATGGCGTGATGCTGGAGCGGGTCATTGTCGGCCGGTTGCTCGAAGTCGCCCAGGGATTCGTCCGTCGGCAGCTCGATGACGATGTCGGTATCCGCATCGCCGCGAGCCGCGACGGCTGCACCTACCTCGAGATGCGTATGAAGCTGATGGAGTTTCTCGATGCGACGCCCGAAGGGCTCACGCCGGAGGACGGCGAGGAGTTCGTGCGGCCGCGCATCGCCGGCTGGGATATCGATTACGATACCCACGCCATGCGGATTGTCCTGAGATCTCAGGACCCTGCTCCGAGACAGGTGCGCGCACTGAGTATCTGACGGTACGGGGACATATCGCGTGATGTAGGGGCGCAGCATGCTGCGCCCCTACGTCTTTTTTACCGTCTCTTACCGTCTCTTACCGTCGGTTTTAAGTTTTCAGCCGTTCCCCCACGCCGTCGGTCTTCCATCCGGAGAGTCCATGCTTTCCCTTGTTGTCGCCACCTTCATGGCCGTACAGCAGCCTCCCCCGCCCCCCCCGCAAGACACGACAAAGCGCGATACCACCAAGGTCAAACTCGACTCGTTGCCGCTGAAAACGGCGCGCACCGTGAGCTTCGAGACGTCGGAGGGGACGTGGATCTCGCTCGACGTTTCGCCGGACGGCAAGACGATCGTGTTCGAGCTGTTGGGCGACCTCTACACGATGCCGGTGACCGGCGGGGCGGCGACGCGCATTACCTCCGGTCCAGCGTTCGACTCGCAGCCGCGCTGGTCCCCGGACGGCAAGCGTCTCGTCTTTCTCTCTGACCGCAGCGGCGCCGAGAATGTCTGGCTGTGTGACCCCGACGGTTCACATACCAAGGCGCTCACCAAGGGCACGAACAACCTGTACGCATCTCCGGAATGGACGCCTGACGGCACTTACATCGTCGTTTCGCGGACGAGCGGCGTGCTCGGCAGCGTCTACGAGCTTTGGCTGATTCACAAGGATGGCGGTTCGGGAGCCGCGATGCTGCGCGTGCAGGCCGGTCCCAACATGCCTCCGCCGATGAACACACTCGGCGCGGCATTCGGAAAGGATCCGCGCTACATCTGGGTGTCGCGCCACCGCGGGGGGTTCGGCTACGATCTCCAGTATCCGCTGTGGCAGCTGGCGATCTATGACCGTCAGCAGGGTCGGACGTTCCTCCAGACCGACGTGTACGGCAGCGCCATGCGGCCGGTGTTGTCCTCGGATGGGAAGTGGCTGGTCTATGCCACGCGCTACGACGCCGAAACAGGATTGCGGCTGCGCAATCTGCAAACGGGCGACGAGCAGTGGCTGGTCTATCCGGTGACGCGCGACGATGAGGAGTCCCGCTTCACGCGCGATCTCTATCCCGGCTTCTCATTCACACCCGACAACCAAGCGATCATCGTCTCCTACGGCGGGAAAGTCCACCGCGTCGCGGTCCCCTCGGGACAAGTGACCGACATTCCGTTTACCGCCAAGGTCGAGCAGCAGCTCGGACCGCTGGTCCGCTTCGCCTATCGCGTGGACACCGGCGCCGTGTTGGTGCGCCAGATCCGTGATGCGTCGCCGTCACCCGACGGCAAACGGCTCGCCTTCAGCGCGCTCGATCGGCTTTATGTGATGGACCTGCCGAATGGGGCGCCGCGCCGCCTCACCACGGACACGGTACACGAGCAGGTGCCTGTGTGGTCACCCGATGGCGCATGGCTGGCATACGTCACGTGGAGCAATGCCGGGGGCTCGATCAACAAAGTACGGGCGGACGGACGTGGAGCGCCGGTGCGTCTCACCACGGACCCCGCGTTCTACGACACCCCGATCTGGTCGCCCGACGGGCAACGAATCGTGGCGGTGAAAGGGCCACGCAGCCAGCGACTCTCGGCGCATTTCGGACCGGGATACGACCTGGTGTGGCTGCCGGCCTCGGGTGGGGGAGGGGGGGGAGTAACGACGCGGATCGCTCCGTACGATGGATGGGGACGACCGCACTTCACCAAGGATCCGAATCGGATTTACTACTACGCCGGCCCCGAGGGGCTCGTCTCGATTCGCTACGACGGCACCGACCGGCGCGCCTATCTCAAGGTCACGGGCTACACCTATCCGGGCCCCGGCGCCGAGCCCAATCCCGCGAGTGAAATTCTGATCAGCCCCGATAGCGATCAGGTCCTCGCGCAGGCGGGCAACAACGTCTACCTGGTGACGTTGCCGCTGGTCGGAGGGCCGACGCCGAGCATCAGCATATCCGACACCGCGACCGCGGCATTTCCGATCCATCGGTTGACGCGTATCGGCGGGGATTTCCTCGGTTGGATGCCGGACGCCAAGTCGGTGTACTGGTCGATCGGCCGGAGCTTCTTCCGCTACGACCCTGCCGTGGCGGATTCACTCGGCAAGATCAAGGCGCGGACGGACTCGATTCGTGCGGACTCGCTGAAGAGCGACACGGGGAAGGCGTTTCCCGACTCCGTACAGAAACGGCTGAAGGCGCGCTCCGACTCTCTCGCCAAGCTGCCCGCGTACGAGGGCCAGCGTGTGGATGTGACGATTCGCGCAGCGCGCGACGTTCCTCACGGCACGGTGGTGCTGCGCGGCGGGCGCATCGTCTCGATGAAGGGCGATGAGGTGATCGAGAACGGTGACGTCGTCGTCACCGACAATCGCATCGTGTCGGTCGGCCCCCGCGGACCGGCTCCGGCGGGCGCCCAGGTCATCGATGTCAGCGGCAAAACGATCATTCCTGGGCTGATCGACGTGCATGCCCACCCGTGGCCCATCGGTGCGTGGGGCATTCATGAGTCGCAAGTGTGGCAGTACCTCGCGAACCTCGCCTACGGCATCACCACGACCCGCGACCCGCAGACGGCGACCACCGACGTCCTCACGTACGCAGACCAGGTGGAAACCGGAGAGCTGCTCGGACCGCGGATCTATCACACCGGTCCGGGCGTCTTCTGGGACGAGAACTTTCAGAGTCTGGACGAGGCGCGGAATACGCTGCGACGCTACAGCGAATTCTACGGCGTGCACACCATCAAGGAGTACATGACCGGAAATCGCAAACAGCGCCAGTGGGTCATCATGGCGGCGCGCGAGCTGAGTCTGATGCCGACGACCGAAGGCGGCCTGGACTTCAAGATGAATCTGACCGAGGCGCTCGACGGGTATCCCGGCCACGAGCACGCGTACCCGCTTATGCCGCTCTATCAGGACGCGGTGCAGCTGGTTGCGCAATCGGGCATCAATTACACACCCACGCTGCTCGTCTCGTACGGCGGGCCGTTCTCGGAGAATTACTTTTACGAGCGCTTCGATATTCACGACGACGCGAAGATCCGGCGCTTCATTCCCCACGAGGAGATCGATCAGCGCGCCGAGCGGCGCGATTGGTTCCGGGACAATCAGTACGTCTTCCCCCGCATCGCGTCAGCGGCGGCCGCCATCCTGCGCGCCGGCGGGTTCGTGGGCCTGGGATGTCACGGCCAGCTGGACGGACTCGGCTGTCACTGGGAGATGTGGGCGATGGCGGCGGGTGGGATGACGCCGCTGGAGGTGCTGCGCGTCGCGACGTGGGATGGCGCGCACGCGATCGGGTTCGAGCAGGATCTGGGCTCGCTCGAGCCGGGCAAGCTCGCGGACTTGATTGTGCTCGACAAGAATCCGCTCGACGACATCCACAACACCAACACAGTTCGCTATGTGATGAAAAACGGACGGCTCTATGAAGGAGATACGCTGAACGAGGTCTGGCCTCGGCAACGCACACTGCCACGGATGTGGTGGTGGGGCACCGACCCAAAGGCGGCTGAAGCTTTACACTAGGACAGGCACTACTCGATGCACAGACGCACCGCGGGGCTCAGTCAACGGCAACAGGACAACCCGTTGACTCGAGACCGTTTACCGCGGTGCGTCTGTGCGTCGAGTCTTTGCACGGCCTTGGTTTTCATGCACTTAGTCGTTAGCTTTCCTCTCGCAAAGAACCGCGAGCTGGCATCCTCTCTTGGACAGTCCCGCTCAGGGACTCCGTCGCTGAACACACGCACGGTTTCATCCCCCAGGTTCAAAAACTGAAGCGTCGCTGACGTCGAGTTGGCATTGGGCCACCTCGCAGCGAGTGTGTGAACTGTCTAGACGTCTACACGTCTAGACGTCTAGGAGAAGTATGCCATTTGCAGCATTGGGCCTCGCGCCCGAACTGGTGCGCGCCGTCGCCGATGAAGGCTACGCGCACCCCACCCCCATCCAGTCGGAAGCGATTCCGCTGGCCCTCGCGGGCCGCGACCTCATCGGATCGGCCCAGACCGGCACCGGCAAGACGGCAGCGTTCATGTTGCCGATCCTGCAGCGGTTGTCCGCCGGGAAGCGCGGCACGCTCCGCGCGCTGATTCTCGTGCCGACGCGCGAGCTGGCGGAGCAGGTCGCCACCAGCATCAAGGCGTATGGGCGTCATACCCATCTCAAGGGCGCTGCCGTCTATGGCGGCGTGGGAATGGAGCCGCAGACCCGCGCGCTGAAGCACGGCGTCGACATCGTCGTCGCGACGCCCGGCCGTCTGCTCGATCATATGGAGCGCGGCCACACGGATTTCTCCCAGCTCGAAGTGCTCGTGCTGGACGAGGCCGATCGCATGCTGGACATGGGATTCGCGCCCGACGTGAAGCGCATCTTGAGCGCGCTGCCCGAAGAGCGGCAGACAATGCTCTTCTCGGCGACCGTCTCGCCGGAGGTCGATGCGCTCGCGCGTCGCGCGCTCAACGGCCACGCGTCGGTCGAAATCGGCCGCCGGGCGCAGGCGGCCGAAGGTATCGAGCACGTGATCGTCGCGGTGGACAAGCTGCAGAAGCGCGGCGCGCTCGCCTCGATTCTCAAGGCCAAGCCCGCCGGGCAGACGCTGATCTTCACGCGCACCAAGTACGGTGCGGACAAGCTGGTCACGTTCCTGAAGCGGGAGAGCATCGCGGCGAACGCCTTGCACGGTGACAAGGCACAGAGCCATCGCACCCGCACGCTCGAGCAGTTTCGCACCGGCGCCGCCGAGATCCTGGTCGCGACGGACATCGCGGCGCGCGGCATCGATGTGGACGGCATCCGCATGGTGGTGAACTTCGATGTGCCGCAGGACGCCGAGGTGTACGTCCACCGCGTCGGTCGCACCGCCCGGGCCGGGGCGCGGGGCCTCGCGCTCACGCTCATCTCGCCCGACGAGTGGCTCCTGATGGCGGACGTCGAGCGGCTGATCGGCCAGACGTTCCCCCGGGAAGTGATTCCGGGGTTCGAGCCGTCTGTGCCACCCCTGCAGCCGCGATCTGCCACCGTAGAAGCGGCGAAGCCCGAGCGATCGATGAGGCCGCGGCGAGGTGGGAAGCGACGGTAGATGAAGCGACCGTAGATGAGACGACGGTAGGATCGATCGTCTACCGTCGCCGTATCTACCGTCGCTTTTCTACCGTCGCTTCACCTACCGTCAGTCTTTGGTTTTCAGCGTTCTAATGAAGTTCGCGACCGGCGTCGCCGCCAGGGTCATGAGCCGGATGCTGCCGCGCGACGCCAGCTCGACCGAGACGCGGGCGATCGTTTCGTTGTCGGGGCACTCCACGATGCTGACGAAGTCATAGGGGCCGAGCACGGCGTACTGCGCCGTCACCTTGGCCCCGTACTTTTCGATCTCCTTGTTCACTTCCTGCAACCGCTTGGGGTTGCTCTTCAGCGCTTTCGCGCCTTCGTCCGTCAGGTTGGAGAGCAAAACGTAGGTGGGCATGGGACCCCCGTTTATCGTTTTTCGATGGCCACGTAATCCCGCTGCGCGGGCCCGGTGTACACCTGGCGCGGGCGGGCAATTTTTTGTTCCTTGTCGAGCAGCATTTCCTGCCACTGCGCCAACCACCCCGGCGTGCGGCCGATCGCGAACAACACGGGGAAGATGTCCATCGGGAACTTCATCGCTTCGTAGATGATGCCCGAGTAGAAATCGACGTTGGGATACAGCTTGCGCGAGACGAAATACTCCTCCTGCAGCGCGATCCGCTCGAGCTCTACCGCGATGTCGATCAGCGGATTCTTCCCCGTCACGTCGAACACCTGCTCGGCGATCTGTTTGATGATCTTGGCGCGCGGATCGAAGTTCTTGTAGACGCGGTGCCCGAATCCCATCAGCCGGACTTCGCCTTTCTTGACGCGCTGGATGTAGGCGGGAATCGCGTCGATCGAGCCGATCTCGCGCAGCATCCGGAGCACTTCTTCGTTCGCCCCGCCGTGGAGCGGTCCGTACAGCGCGGCCGCCGCCCCCGCCATGCACGAGTAAGGATCGGGATGCGAGGATCCGATGCCTCGCATCGCGCTCGTCGAGCAATTCTGCTCGTGATCGGCGTGCAGGATGAACAGGACGTCCAGGGCCCGCTCGAGCACGGGATGCGGGCTGTATTTCACCTCGGTCGTCTTGAACATCATGTTCAAGAAGTTCCCGGTGTAGCTCAAATCGTTGTCGGGATACGCGTAGGGCATCCCCACCGAGTGCCGGTGCGCGAACGCGGCCAGGGTCGGTGTCTTGGCGATCAGTCGGACGATCTGGGTGTTCCGCAACTTCTCGTCCGCGATGCGCTTCGCCTCCGGGTAGAACGTGGAGAGCGCCGCCACCGCACTCACGAACATCCCCATCGGGTGCGCATCGTGGTGGAAGCCATCGATGAATTTCTTGATGTTCTCGTGGATGATCGTGTGGTGCGTCACCTGGAACACCCACGCGTCCAGCTCCGCGGCCGAGGGCAGCTCGCCGTGCAACAGCAGATATGCCGTCTCGAGGAACGTGCTCTTTTCAGCGAGCTGCTCGATCGGATAGCCGCGATAGCGGAGAATCCCGGCGTCGCCGTCGATGAACGTGATCGCGCTGCGGCACGCCGCCGTGTTCATGAAGGCGGGGTCATACGCCATCAGCCCGAAGTCGTCGTTGGACGCCTTGATTTGGCGCAGATCGGCGGCGCGCACCGTCCCGTCCTGAATCGGGAGCTCGTAGCTCTTGCCGGTACGGTTGTCGACGACGCTTAGGGTGTCCTTCGGCACTACGGTGTCCTGGATGGTGGAGCGGGAAAAGATAACGCGAATCGGGTGGGAAGAGGCGGTGACAAAAACGACGGTAATGGACGGTAAGGGACGGTAAGCGTAGACCCTTACCGTCCCTTACCGTCCTTTACCGTCACTTACCGTCCATCTATCTTGGCGAACCATGCCTCAGCCCCGTCCCAGTCTCTATCCCACGCGCTCGAGCGCCGGCGCGCTGCTCGGCCAGCAGCTTGCGAGCCGCGGCTATCAATCGTGCATTCTGCTCGGGATCACGCCGGAAGGCGTCGAGATCGCTGCCCATGCGGCGAAAGCGATGGGCGCCCAGTTCGACGTGATCGTGGCGTCGTTCATCAAGCTCGGGGCAAATCTCGCCCCCATCGGCGCGATGGCGGAATCGGCGCCGGCCGAAATGGATCCCGATTTCCAACCCGGCATGAATCTGCTGGAGAAGCTGCAGGCGGCGATCGACGAGTCTCGCGCGCGGGTGAAGCAGGACCTCGTCCTCTATCGGACGCAGCGGCCGGTCAAAAAGCTGGCGGGACGCACGGCGGTGATCGTCGAAGGCCAGATCGTGTATCCCTGGAAGGTGCTCGCCGCCGCGAAGGCCGCCGAGGGGTTAGGCGCGCGCGAAGTCGTGATCGCGTCGCCGGTGGCCGCGCAACCCGCCGCGGATCGGATTCGCGCCCGGCAGTATCCGCTGGTCTGCCCGAGTGTGGTGATGGAGCAGGAAGGGCATCCGGCGCCGTACGGGGATGCCGGCGCGGATGCTCCTGAACGACTGAAGAGTATTATGATCGCGCATCAGGCCGCCTAACGGCTGATGAGCGGATTGGCGGATCGCCGGATGGTTGATTGGATCGCCTTATAAAGTCCCATTGTCACCTTTCCAGCTCGTGAGCATGCCTCGCTGATTTCCTCTCCCTGTTTCGTATCGATGTACGAAAGGTCCTTCGCGAGACGAATCGCCACGGACAATTCAGAAAGCGATCCCAGACTCATGTCGAGAAACCGTCGAAACTCCGCGCGTCCGCGCTTGGCCGCCCCCTCGGCAATGTTCGCGGCGGTGGAAAAGGCTGCTCGACGCATTTGGGATACGAGACCGTATCGTTCGTGGTTTGGAAACTGGGCCGTGATTCGGTATGTGAGTAGCGTCAAGCCATAGCATGCGTGCCACGCATCGAAGCGTTCGTAGGGCATCATGGGGGGAACGTACCGAAGACGACGAAAAGCGATGAATCAAAAACCCGCAGCTAGGATCAAAACAACGCAAAGCGATCCGCCCATCCGGCGATCCGCCGATCCGACCTACTCCGGCAACTCCACAATATCCCGCTCCAGCCACCGATGCTCGCCGGCCAGGATCTCCTGGGCCAGCTTGTAGGTCGGAACATCCTCGTTGCGCCGCAGCCCGTTGAACTTCGACCGCACACGCCTCCGCGCCTGGCGGCAGAAGACGTCGGCCAGATGCACCGCGCGCGCCCCCGTCGCGCGGTCGCGCTGGTAGAGCGCCTGCGCCCGCGAGCACGTGGCCGCCATCGCGAACAGCTCGCCCGCGACGTCCACCAGCCGGAACAAGACCGACTGGCGCAGCTCGAGCTTGGGCCCGAACCTGATCATCGAATGGAAGACGCTGCGCGCCAGACGGCGGCAGCTGCGCTCGACGAAGCGCACGTGTTTCGCGAGCGGCCCGAACTCGGCGTAGCGCGGCCACAGGCTCCATCCCAGCCAGCGCGACGGATACCACCACCCGTAGAACCCGGCAGAGCGGACGAGACCGGCCAAGCGCTCCCGGGCGGTTTTTCCAGGGAAAACGACGTCACCGGCGACCTGGAGATGCTTGTCCACCGCTTCGCGCGCGATGAACAGATGCATGATTTCCGATGAGCCTTCGAAGATAAGATTGATGCGGAAGTCGCGCATGATGCGCTCGACCGGCACCGGCGCTTCGCCGCGCGCCCGCAGCGAGTCGGCGGTTTCGTAGCCGCGGCCGCCGCGGATCTGGACGGTGTCGTCGATGATGCGCCAGCCGGCCTCGGAGTTGTACAGCTTCGCGATCGCCGCCTCGAGCCGGATGTCGGCGCCGCCACGCTCGGCCATCGCGCCACACAGCTCGGCGACCGCTTCCATGGCCAGCGTGTTCGCGGCCATCGAACCGAGCTTCTGGGCGATCGCATCGTGCTGGCCGATCGGCCGGCCCCATTGCACGCGCTCCGCAGCCCAGCGGCGCGCGATCTCGAGGCAACGCTTGCCCGCGGCGACGGCCGAAATCGGCAGCGTGAGCCGGCCGGTGTTGAGGGTGATGAGTGCGAGCTTCAGTCCTTTGCCCTCGCCCCAGAGCACATTCTCCTTTGGCACGCGCACGTTGCTGAAACGCATCACGCCGTTGTAGAGCGCCTTCAGCCCCATGAAGTGGCAGCGGTGCACGACCTCCACGCCGGGCCAGTCGGCCTCCACGATGAACGCGGTGATCTGCTTTTTCTCTTTCCCATGGACCATCTTGGACGGCGTCCGCGCCATCACGACCAGCAGCTCCGCCTTGGTGCCATTGGTGCACCACAGCTTTTCCCCGTTCAAAATCCAGCCATCGTCGTCGTCGCTGGGAATCGCGGTCGTCTCCATCGCGGCAGGATCGGAGCCGACGCTCTCTTCGGTCAGCGCAAACGCCGAGATCGCGCCCTGCGCGAGCCGCGGGAAGTATTTCTGCTTCTGCGCGTCGCTGCCGAACATCTTGAGCGGCTGCGGCACGCCGATGGATTGATGCGCGGAGAGCAACGCGGTGAGCGAGCCGTCCACCGACGAGACGAGCTCGATCGCTTTCATGTACGAGAGCTGCGAGAGGCCGAGGCCGCCGTATTCGCGGGGAATCTTGATGCCGAATGCCCCCAGCTTGCGCAGGCCGTCGATCACGGCGTCGGGGATCTCGCCTTCGCGATCGATGCGATCGGAGTCCACGTCCTGGCGCAGGAATCGCTCGAGCTTGTCGAGGAACGGCTTGGCGCGGGCGACTTCGTCAGGATCTTGTTCAGGGTACGGATGAATCAGGTCCATCCGCAGCGTGCCGAGGAACAAGTCGCGCACGAAACTCGGCGCCGCCCATTCCTGTTCGCGTGCCGCTTCGGCGACCTCACGCGCCTCGGCGGCGCTGACTTTGTGCTTGGGGGGGGCGAGGGTAGCCATGCCCCGTAAATGTAATACCTTCCCGTGGTCCCAACCCGCCGTCAGCCTTCGAAACAGAGGAGACTTCCATGTCCCCCATAGCGTTTGTGACACTGGCGCTCGGGCTTGTTGCCACTTTGCCCGCGCCAAGCGGGGCGCAGCGGCCGTCGCGGACGCCCGCGCGTTCCCGGGCCGTCCCCCCCCAGCGCGCCACGCGCGTCGCCGAGGCGGCCCCTCCCGCGATCGTCATCCCGTATCAGCGGTTCGTTTTGAAAAACGGTCTCACGCTGCTGGCGCATGAAGACCACAAAGCCCCCATCGTCGCCGTGAACATCTGGTATCACGTGGGCTCCAAGAACGAGCGGCCCGGCCGCACGGGGTTCGCGCACCTGTTCGAGCACCTGATGTTCAACGGCAGCGAGCATTTCAACGACGACTACTTCCAGCCGTTCGAGCGCATCGGCGCCACCGATCAGAACGGCACCACCAACAACGATCGCACGAACTATTTCGAGAACGTGCCCACCACCGCGCTCGATGTGGCGCTGTGGATGGAATCGGACCGCATGGGGCATCTGCTCGGCGCCATCGACTCCGCGAAGCTCAATGAGCAGCGCGGCGTCGTGCAGAACGAAAAGCGGCAGGGCGAGAACCAGCCCTACGGCAAGGTCAACATGCTGATGACCGAGGGCACCTATCCGGCCGGGCATCCCTATTCGTGGTCGGTGATCGGGTCGATGGAAGATCTCGACGCCGCCAAGCTCGATGACGTGAAGCAGTGGTTCCGGACCTACTACGGCCCCAACAACGCGGTGATCGTGCTGGCCGGCGACATCGATGTCGAGACGGCGCGCCGCAAGGTCGAGCAGTTCTTCGGGGATATTCCCGCGACGCCGCCGATCGCGAAGCAGGACGTCTGGATCGCGCGACGGACCGGCTCGCATCGCCAGGCCATGCAGGATCGCGTGCCGCAGGCGCGCATCTACAAGGAATGGAACATCCCGCAGTTCGGGTCAGCGGACGGTGACTATCTCGACCTGGTGACGGACGTGCTCGCGGCGGGAAAGACGTCGCGGCTCTACAAGCGGCTCGTCTATGACGAGCAGACCGCCACGGATGTCGCCGCGTATGTGGATCTCCGCGAGATCGGCGGGCAGCTGGTCATTCGGGCGACCGCCAAGCCGGGCGGCGACCTCGCCCGCGTGGAGCGTGCGATCACCGAAGAGCTCGCGCGATTCATCCAGACAGGTCCCACCGCCAGTGAGCTGCGTCGCGTCAAGACGCAGTCGCGCGCCAGCTTCATTCGCGGCATCGAGCGTATCGGCGGCTTCGGCGGCAAGTCGGACGTGCTGGCGGCGAACGAGGTGTACGCCGGCAACGCCGACCATTACCAGGTGACGCGGCAGCGGATCGCCGCCGCGACGGCCGCGGACCTCAAGTCGGCCGCCGCGCGCTGGCTCGCGGACGGCGACTGGACGCTGGAGGTCCATCCGTATCCGGAGTTCGGCACGACCGCGAGCGGGGCGGACCGCTCCAAGCTTCCAGATGCCGGCACGCCACCCGCGGCGCGCTTCCCGGCGATCGCCCGCGCGACGCTGCCCAACGGGCTCAAGATCGTGCTCGCCGAGCGGCACTCGATTCCACAGGTCAACCTGACGCTGCTGGTCGATGCGGGTTACGCGGCCGATCAATTCGCGTCGCCCGGCACGGCGAGTCTCGCGCTCGACATGCTGGACGAAGGGACGACGCGGCGCACCGCGCTGCAGATCAGCGACACGCTGTCGCAGCTGGGCGCGACTCTCGGCACCGGCTCGCAACTCGACGTCTCCAGCGTGTCGTTGTCGGCGCTGAAGGAGAACCTCGATCCGTCGCTCGACATCTTCGCCGATGTGGTGCTCGATCCCGCATTCCCCCAGGCCGATTTCCAACGGCAGCAGCGGCAACGCCTGGCCCGCATCCAGAGAGAAAAAGTGCAGCCGGTGCAGATGGCGCTGCGCGTCTTCCCGCAGCTGCTCTACGGGACCAATCACGCGTACGGCAACCCGCTCACCGGGTCCGGCACCGAGGCGTCGGTGTCGCACATGACGCGTGATGATCTGGTGCGCTTCCATCGCACCTGGTTCAAGCCCAATCATGCGACGTTGGTGATCGTCGGCGATGTGTCGCTGGCCGAGATCCAGCCGCGGCTCGCGCGGCTGTTCAGCCGCTGGCAGGCCGGCGATGTGCCGCAGAAGAACGTGAGCACGGTCGCCGATCAGCCGCGGCCGCTCGTCTACATCCTCGACCGTCCCGGGGCCGAGCAGTCGGTGATCCTCGCCGCGGATCTGGCGGCGCCGAAAGCCAATCCCCACGAGTACGCGATCGAGGCGATGACCTCACTGCTCGGTGGGCAATTCACGTCGCGCGTCAACATGAACCTGCGGGAGGACAAGCACTGGTCCTACGGTGCGTTCACGTTCGTGTGGGATGCACGCGGTCAACGCCCGTTCATCGCGTACGCGCCGGTGCAGACCGACAAGACGAAAGAATCCATGATCGAGGTCGACCGTGAGCTCCGAGGCATTCTGGGTCCGAAGCCCATCGCGGCCGACGAGCTGGCAAAGGCACAGGCGAACCTCACACTCACCCTGCCCGGTAATTGGGAGACGATGGACGCGGTGCAGGGGTCGCTCGAGCAGCTCGTGACGTACGGTCTGGACGATCATTACTACGAGACCTACGCCCAGCGCGTCCGGGCGCTCACGATTCCCGACGCGACCACCGCGGCCCAGGAAGCGATCCGCCCCGATCACCTCGTGTGGGTGGTGGTGGGCGATCGTGCCAAGATCGAAGCGGGGATCCGCGAGTTGAATTTCGGCGAGATCCGGTTCCTGGATGCGGACGGCAAGCCGCTCGCGGCGCGCGACTGACACCGGTTGGTGGTAGGGGCGCAGCATGCTGCGCCCCTACTGACGCACACGCGGGACGGGGCTAATTTCCCCGTCCCGTTTTCTTTTCGGAGAATGCTCGTGCACGCGCTCATCCTCGTCCTCTTTGTGCAGGCGGCGCCCCAGCAACAAGTGCTCATCAAGGCCGGCCGGCTCGTCGATGGCCGCTCCCCGCAAGTGCAATCGAACATCGGCATCCTGATCGAGGGCGAGCGCGTCAAGGCGGTCGGCCCACTGGCGCAGGTTCAGGGACAGGCGCCGAACGCTCGCGTCATCGACCTCAGCCAGATGACCGTGCTTCCCGGGCTGATCGACGCGCATACGCATCTGCTGCTCCAGGGCGACGTCACCTCGCAGGACTACGAGGACCAGCTGCTCAAGCAGTCGACCGCGTACCGGGCGATTCTGGCGGCCCGCAACGCGCGCATCGCCCTGGATCACGGCTTCACCGCGATCCGCGATCTCGAGACCGAAGGCGCGATGTACGCGGACGTGGACGTGAAGCTCGCGATCAACAATGGTGAGATTCCGGGGCCGCGCGTGTTCGCGTCGACCCGCGCGATGGCCCCGACCGGGATGTATCCCATCACCACGGCCAATTGGGAGCTCGAGCTGCCGCACGGCGTCCAACCCGTCGACGGCGTCGACAACGCCCGCCTCGCGGTCCGCCAGCAGGTGCAGCACGGCGCCGACTGGATCAAGTACTACAGCGACCGGCGCTACTACTTCACGCCCGACAGCGTGCTCCACAGCTGGGTCAACTTCACCGATGCCGAAGCGAAAGCGATCGTGGACGAGGCGCATCGCCTGGGCCGCATGGTCGCGGCACACGCGATCGGGTCCGACGGCATCGCCGCGGCGCTGCGCGCCGGCGTCAATTCGATCGAGCACGGCGACGGCCTCACCGACTCGCTGATGGACGTGATGGTGCGCACCAACGTGTACTGGGTGCCCACCGTGACGGTCGGCGTCCACGTGCTGCCCCGGGGCGGCGTCTGGCCGGCGCTCGTCAATCTCGAGCGCCGAGCCTTTGGGCGCGCGCTGCGGCGCGGCGTCAAGATCGCCCTGGGCACCGACGTCGGCGGCTTTCCGTGGACCGAGATCAATCAGGCGAAAGAATTCGAGTACTACGTGCAGTACGGGATGACGCCGCTGCAGGCGATTCAGTCGGGAACATCCGTGGCCGCGGCGCTGCTCGGCCAGGAGCAAAACGTCGGTGCGATCGCTCCCGGACTGTACGCTGACATCATCGCCGTCGCGGGCGATCCGACGCGCGACATCACGGAACTGCAACGCGTGAAGTTCGTTATGAAGGGCGGCACCGTTTACCTTTCTCAATAGTGAGATCGCTCGGGCTAGCGTTCTTTCTGAGTATCAGCGCCGTGAGTGCCGGCGCGGCGCAACTCGCGCCGGCCGGCACTGGCGGCGTTGCTGCATTGGCCAACACCCTGCGGCAGCTCGGCGGCAACAAGCGCGTGCTGATGATCGGCGCCCACCCCGACGACGAAGACACCCAGCTCCTGGTGCTGTTGTCGCGCGGCTGGGGTGCGCAGGCGGCGTATCTGTCGCTGACCCGCGGCGAAGGCGGCCAGAATCTCATCGGCCCCGAGCTCGGCCCCGAGCTCGGGATCATCCGCACCGAGGAGCTGCTCGCCGCGCGTGAGCTGGACGGCGCACGCCAGTTCTTCACGCGGGCGTACGACTTCGGCTACTCGAAGTCCGTAGAGGAGACGTTCCGCTTCTGGCCGCGCGATTCCATTCTCAAAGACGTTCTCGATGTGATCCGGCGGTTCAGGCCGCAGATCATCATCGCGGTCTTCTCCGGCACGCCAGCCGATGGCCACGGGCATCATCAGGTGTCGGCGATCCTCGCCCGCCAGGCATTCGACGTGCTGCGCGATTCTGTGGGTGGTCCACAGAAGTTCTACCGCTCGACCCGCGGCGACCCGAACGCCACGACGCTGACGCTCCCCGTCGGCACCCTCGATCCCATCCTCGGACAATCGTACTTCCAGGTCGCGATGGCGAGCCGCAGCCGTCATCGATCCCAGGACATGGGACAACTCCAGCGGCCCGGTCCTGCGAGCTCGGGCGTGGCGCTGCTCGCGACCAAGACAACGCCGAGCGGCAACAACGGGGGTGGCGGGGCTGGCGGGGGTGGCGAGACATCGGTGTTCACGGGCGTCGACACGACGATTCACATGCCCGGCTACGCGGCGCTCATCGATTCCGCACGCGCCGCGCTCACGCCGTGGCGACCTGCCGCGACCCTCCCGTATCTGCTCCGGGCGCTGAGAACCCTCGGGACGGCTGACACCGTCCAACGCGCGTTGCTGGAGCGCGCGATCTCCATCGCCTCCGGCGTGACGGTGGATGGGACGGCCGATGACGGCATCGTCACGCCGGGCGAGCGGCTGCAGATCGAGGTGACGGTGTGGAACGCCGGCGACAGCACGGTGCGTGTGGACAGCATCGCCGTCGCCGCCCCCGCCGGCTGGAGCCTGGAGCGCCTGGAGCTTGGTGCTCCCACCGTCGCTCCCGGTACGCTGTTGACGCGTCGCTTCGTGCTGACGGTCGCGAAGGATGCCGAGCGCACCCAGCCGTATTTTCTGCGGCGGCAGCTCACCAACCGCGGTGGGCTCTACGACTGGTCTACAGTACCCGCAGAGGTGCGAGGCCTGCCGTTCGAGCCGCCGCCCGTGACGGCACGTGTCCGGCTGCTCATCGCGGGTGAGCCGGTGACGCTGACGCGCGAAGTCGTCTATCGCTATCGCGACCAAGCGATCGGCGAGATCCGACGGCCGCTGTTTGTGACTCGGGACGTCGACGCCGCGATCGCGCCGGAGGAGCTGCTGTGGCCCATCGACGGTGGATCGCATGAGCCACGCCACTTCACGGTCACCGTGACCAATCGCTCGCGTGGGACTGCGTCGGTGCGTATGGCGGTGACGGCACCTGCCGGCTGGCCGCCGATCCCCGCCGAAAGCCTCGCGTTCACGCGTGAAGACGAGACGAAGAGCGTCGTCGTCACCGTGGCCCCGCCTCCCACCGACAGTCTCAAGACGGGCACGTACGACGTGCGGGCGGGTCCCGGTTGGGGTGGTCTCGACATCATCGACTATCCGCACATCCGACCCCGCGCGTTGACGCGCCCCGCCGTGGCGCAGCTCCGCGCGGCCCGTCTCGCGCTTCCGGCGCTCTCACATGTTGGGTACGTGCGCGGCGCTGCCGACCGCGTGCCGGAAGCGCTGCTCGCCGTCGGGGTGCCGCTCGAGCTCATCGGGGCCGATTCTCTCGCGCGCGGCGATTTGTCGCACTACGACGCGATCGTGATCGGCAGCCGCGCCTACGAAACCGAGCCGGCCCTCGTAGCCAACAATGGCCGGCTGCTCGACTACGCGAAAAACGGCGGTCTCGTGATCGTGCAGTACCAGCAGTATCCGTTCGTGGACGGCGGCTTCGCGCCGTTTCCGTTGAGCATCGCCCGCCCGCACGATCGCGTCACGGACGAAAACGCTCCGGTCACCGAGCTCGACCCCGCCAATCCGGTCTTCCACTATCCGAATGAAATCAGCGCGGCGGATTGGCGTGGCTGGATTCAGGAGCGCGGCCTGTACTTCGCCCACACCTGGGACACGACCTACGTGCCGGTGCTCGAGACACACGATCCTGGCCCACCGAATCCGCCAGCCGAGTTGAAGGGCGGCCTATTGATCGCGCCGCTGGCACGCGGGACATATGTGTACACAGGCTTGAGTTTCTTCAGACAGCTTCCTGCTGGAGTGCCGGGCGCGTATCGGCTGTTCATGAATCTCCTTGGGCTGAAAAGGAAGAATGTTCCGTAAAACGGTGCGTGGTGCGTGGTACGTGGTACGTGGCCCCGCACCCCACGCACCACGCACGACGCACCACGCACGAATGCACCGGATTTGTCTAGGCGCGTTGATGCTGGTGTTGGCTGGCTGCTCGCGGGATCACCGCACCCCGTTGGTCATCTACAGCCCCCACGGTCGCGACTTGCTCAGTCTGTTCGAGCACCGTTTTGAGGCTCTCTACCCTGACATCGACGTGCGCTGGCTCGACATGGGCTCGCAGGATGTGTTGGATCGCCTCCGCTCTGAGCGCGCGAATCCGCAGGCGGACGTCTGGTTCGGCGGGCCGTCGCTCATTCTCGCGCAGGCGGCCAGCGACTCGCTGCTCGATTGCCGTCCCCCGTCATGGGCGGGCGCGATCGCCGCCCGTGGGCGTGGCACCGGTGATTGCTACTTCGCCGCGTACGAAACGCCCGCGGTCTTTCTCTACGCCGAGAGAGTCGTGGCGCCCCAGGATGCGCCGCAGGATTGGGATGACCTGCTCGATCCAAAATGGAAAGGGAAGATCATTATCCGGGATCCGCTCGCGAGCGGCACGATGCGCGCCGTGTTCGGGCTCATCGTCTTGCGTGGACTCACACAGACTGGTGATACCGCCGCCGGTTTTGCCTGGCTGCGGCGGCTCGATGGACAAACGAAGGTCTATGAGCAAAACCCGGCGCTCGTCAGCGAGAAGATCGCGCGGCAGGAAGGCCTCGTGACGGTCTGGGACCTGCCTGACGTTTTGATCAGCCGCCGGCGCGGGATGCCGATCGGGTACGTGTTTCCCAAGAGCGGCACGGTCGCCATCGAGGACGGGATCGCGGTCGTGCGCCGCGCGAAACATCTCGCCGCGGCCCGCGCCTACATGGATTTCGTCGGCAGCGTGGAGATGCAGCTCGCCGCGGCGCGCGAGGTATACCGCCTGCCGGCCCGGCTCGACCTGCCGGCCGACTCACTGCCCGATTGGGTGCGGGACGTGCGGCGCCGCATGGTCGTGGCCGACGTCGATTGGAATTTCCTCGCCGAGCGGGGGCCGGAGTGGATGCGCTGGTGGGATCAACACGTGCGCGGTACGGGGAACCACCATTGACCGGATTCCTCGAAATCCGGGCAGTTGAAAAGCGTTGGGGCCACGGCGTGACCATCGGTCCCATGACCCTCGATATCGCGCGGGGCGAAATCCTGGCCCTGCTCGGCCCGTCGGGCAGCGGCAAGACCACGATGCTGCGGCTGCTGGCCGGCTTCGAGACGGCCGACGGCGGCCGCATCGCGGTGGCGCGTGAGGATGTGACCACGGTGCCGCCCGCCCGGCGCCGCTTCGGCATGGTGTTTCAGCACTACGCCTTGTTTCCCCATCTCGACGTTGGGGACAACGTCGGCTTCGGCTTGCCGAGATCGCCCGACCACGACGCGAAGATCGCTAGCGCTTTAGGGCTCGTCGATCTGGCGGGGTTCGAGCGGCGCAAGGTGCACGAGCTATCCGGCGGCCAGCAACAGCGCGTGGCCCTGGCGCGCGCGCTCGCGCCGGAACCGCGCGTGCTGCTGCTCGACGAGCCGCTCTCGAACCTCGATCCCGCATTGCGCGAGCGCACGCGTCACGAGATGCGGGAGGTCATCAAGCGCGTGGCGATCACCACGGTCTTCGTGACGCACGAGCAGGACGAGGCGTTCGATCTCGGCGACCGGATTGCGGTGCTCAATCAGGGACATCTGGAGCAGGTGGGCGCGCCGGATGAGTTGTACGAGCACCCCGTCAACCTCTTCGTCGCGACGTTCGTGGGGCGCGCCAACGTCTTTCGCGGCAAGTCGGCGCGGGCGCTCGGCGGGAATGGCACCGGGGAGGGCGTGCTGGTGGTTCGACCGGAACGCCTGCGATTCGCCGATGCCGGTCTCCCGGGCATCATCCGCGAGCGGCGCTACATTGGCGCCGCGGCGTTTTTCCTGGTCGAAGGAGACGACCGCGAGCGCTTCGAGGTGCTGGCCGAGCCAGACGCGGCGCAGGTGGGACAGCGCGTCTACGTCGAAGCGACGCGCGTGATCGCCTTGTGATCGCGCGGCTGCGCGGCGCCAACATCGCGGCGGTGGCGTTGACGCTGCTCCTCGGCTGGCTCGTGATCTATCCAATTCTCGTCGTCGCGGTCGATGCGGCGCACCCACGCGCGCTGCACGATTTCCTCACGCGCCCCGGTGAGTGGGCCGCACTCTGGGCCAGCGTGTGGATTTCGCTGGTGAGTGTGCTCCTCGCGGCGGCGATCGGCATTCCGCTCGCGTTTCTGTTCGAGTGGTTCGATTTCCCCGGCCGCAAGACACTGGGCGCGCTGATCGCGCTGCCGGTGGTGCTGCCGCCGCTCGTCGGCGTGATTGCGTTCCTGTTTCTGTACGGCGAGTCGGGATTCATCGCCCGCGCGATCCAGTCGCTGCTCCACCTCCAGAACGCGCCGTGGCGGCTCCAAGGGGCCGTGGCGATTCTGCTCGTGCACGCCTACTCGATGTACGTCTACTTCTATCTCTTCACGCGCGCGGGACTCGCCAAGCTCGACGTGTCGATGCTGGAAGCGGCGCAGGCGTTGGGTGCCGACGCCCGCGCGACGTTGTGGCGCGTGATCGTGCCGCTGCTTCGCCCGTCGCTCATCGGCGCGGCGATGCTGACGTTCATGACCGCGCTCGGCTCGTTCAGCGCGCCCTACATCTTTGGCGGTGGATTTCGCGTGATGACGACGCAGATCGTGGCGACGAAGTTGAACGGCGACCTGCCGTTGGCCATGGTCGAGACCGTGGCACTGGCGCTGGTTGCCGTTGCCGGGCTGATCATCCTGCGCCGCACCGAAGGCGACGACATTCTCGTCGCGCTGGGGAAGGGCATCGCTCCCCGGCCGCGCCCGATCCGGCGCCGGGGCGTGCGCTGGCTCGCCGCCGGGGCCGGCTGGGGGCTCGCGGTGCTGCTCTTGCTACCGCATCTGACCCTCGGCCTCGTGTCGCTGGTCCCGTACGGCGCCTGGACGACCGAAGTGCTTCCCCCCGTGATCAACTTCGGGAATTACCGGCGCCTGTTTTCGGAAGCGGAGCGGCTGCGCCCCATGGTGAACTCGCTCTGGATGGCGGCCGTCAGCACGGTGGTTGCGGTGGCGCTCGCGCTCGCCGCCGGGTGGCTGGTGGTGCGACGGCGTGTCGCGCTGCGGCGCGCGATCGAAGGATTGCTGGCGCTGCCCTGGGCGCTGCCCGGCACCGTCTTCGCGATCGCGCTGGCGATCACGTTCAGCGTCAACGCACCGCTCCAGCTGCGATTCGTGCTGGTGGGCACCGCCGTCATTCTGCCCCTTGCCTTTCTCGTGCGCGCGCTGCCGCTCACGGGGCGCGGCATTCTCGCCGCGTATCGCCAGCTCGATCCGTCGCTCGAGGAAGCCGCGGCCAGTCTCGGCGCAGGCCGCTGGCGCACGCTGGCACGCGTCACGCTGCCGCAGCTCAGGCCGGGCCTGACGGCAGGAGCGAGCCTGGCGTTCGTCGCGGCACTCGGGGATATCGTGGCGTCCATTGTCCTCTACACGTACGAGACTCGACCCGTGTCCATTGAAATCCTCTCGAGCTTGCGACTGTCCGAAACCGGCGTTGCCGCCGCGTTCGGCGTGGTGTTGATGCTCGTGAGTGCGCTCGTACTGGGCGTGGGGGCGAGACGATGAAGCGACTGTGGGTGCTGATGGCGGTCTGTTTCGTCGACATGATGGGCCTGATGCTCGTCGCACCGCTCATGCCCTTCTATGCGCTGGACCTCAAGGCACCGGAGTGGCTGGTGGGCCCGCTGATCGCGTCGTTCGCGGTCGCGCAGCTGATTTCGTCGCCGGTGTGGGGCAAGTTCTCTGATCGCTACGGCCGCCGGCCGGCGATGATCATCGGCCTGGGCGCATCAGCGTTCGCTTATGTCATCTTCGGCTTCGCGACCAGCCTGTGGATGCTGTTCGCTTCCCGAATCGTGCAAGGGTTGGGAGGTGGCACGACCGGCGTCGCACAGGCGTACGTGGCGGACACGATGGAGCCAAAGGAGCGCGCCAAGGCGCTCGGCTGGCTGTCGGCGGCCACCAGCGCGGGGGTGGTGATTGGTCCCTTCATCGGCTCGGCGGCCTACAATTTCGGCCGCCAGGCACCGGGGCTCGTCGCTGCGGTCATGGTCCTGATCAACGTCTTCTTCGCCTGGAAATGGCTACCGGAATCGCGCGCGGCTCACGCGCGCAGCCCGAGCGGACATTTCGTCGTGCCCGAGGGACGGTCTGTGCAGCAGGCGCTCGTGGAGATCATCCGTCAGCCGACCACACCGGCGCATCGCGTCATCTGGATTTATGTCGTGGGGATGCTGGCCCTCAACGTGGTCATCGGCGTCCTGGCCCTGTACCTCAAGGACACGTTTGCGATCAGCGCGCGCACGATCGGGTATTTCTTCCCAATCTTCGGCGTTGTCGGCGTCCTCATGCGCGCCACGCTCGTGGGCTGGTTCAACGCTCGCTATGGTGAGATCCGCACCATGCAGATCGGGACCATCTCGCTGCTCCTCGGCCTCGCGCTCATGCCGTTGCCGGCCGGATTCCTGTCGCCTGTACGGGCCATGCCCTTCTTTATTCTGTTTCTCATTCTGGTGCCGATGGGGACGGCGTTGCTGTTCCCGGCATCGACGTCGTTGGTGAGCCAGCGGACCGATCGGCACGAGCTGGGATTGGTGATGGGCGCACAACAGACCTTCC
This sequence comes from Gemmatimonadales bacterium, assembly GCA_036505175.1. GTDB lineage: Bacteria > Gemmatimonadota > Gemmatimonadetes > Gemmatimonadales > GWC2-71-9 > 20CM-2-65-7. The sequence goes on along the minus strand of DASXTV010000089.1, from coordinate 9,934 downwards.
GCGGCATCATGAGCATCGTCGGACCCGTTGGCGCCACGCTCACCTTCGCCACGCTCGGGCACGGCGTGCCGTTCCTGCTGGCGGCGGCGATTGTCTCGCTGGCCGCACTGCTGGCATTCCGCGAGCACCCGCACGAGCCGGTGGTGGCGGCAACGGCCTAAGAACCACTACTTTCTGGCCATGACCATCGCCGCCTATCTCGCGCTCTTCGGCTGGCTGCTTGTGACGCCCCCCCCGCGCCCGGCTTCCCCGCGGCCCAAGCTCGTCGTCGTCATCACCGTCGACCAGCTGCGGCCCGACTACTTCACGCGCTGGAAGAGCCAGCTGACCGGAGGATTGGGGCAGCTCGCGACCGAGGGTGCGTTCTTCACGGACGGCTATCAGGACCATGCCGTGACGGAGACAGCCCCGGGCCATTCCACGATTCTCTCCGGGATGTGGCCCGCGCACACCGGCATAATTCGTAACCTGGAGGGCGTACAGGACTCGCTCGCGCCGTTGCTCGGCACGATCGGCCCGGGCGCCTCGCCGCGCCGCTTCCGCGGCACCGAGTTGTTTGACTGGCTCAAGGCCGTCGATCCCACGGCGCGCGCGCTGTCGGTGAGCCGCAAGGACCGCGGGGCGATTCTCCCCATCGGGCACGCGAAGGAACAGGTCTATTGGTATCAGTCGGGCCTATTCACGACGAGCCGCTACTACGCCGACTCGTTGCCGACATGGGTGCAGGCGTTCAACGCGCGCCGGCTCCCGTTCAAAGCGGCAAACACGCAATGGTCTCTGCTGCTCCCCGACAGCGCGTACAAAGAACCGGACAACGAGGTGTGGGAGAACGGCGGCTCCGGCGTCGTCTTTCCGCATCGGCTTCCAGCCGACAGCGTGCTTGCCGCCGCAGCGGTCGCGGGCGCGCCCGCCATGGACTCGCTGACGCTGTTGTTCGCGCTCGAGGGGTTCGAGGCGCTGCGTCTGGGCCGCAAAGGCACCGATATTCTCGCTGTGAGTCTGTCGACAACCGATGCCATCGGTCACGCCTTCGGCCCCGACTCGCGCGAGATTCACGATCAAGTCCTGCGGGTCGACCGCTACCTCGCGTGGTTCTTGAAGCGCCTCACCGACGGGGTGGGACGCGATAACATCGTCGTTGTCCTCACCGCCGATCACGGGGTGACGTCGTTCCCCGAGCGGACGCGCGCCAAAACCGGAGGCGCGGCGTATCGCGTCTTGCTCGACACGCTGGTCACCGCGGTCAACCGCGATCTCGACCGGCTCGCCGGCGCGGGCGGGGGGAGCGCGCCGCGCGAGTGGCTCGAGTTCGACACCGGTATGCTGTTTCTCCACGACAACGGCCGATTCGCAGCGATCGGCCTGAAGACCGACAGCATCCTCGATGCCCTCACCTCGCGGATCGTGCGGATTCAGGGCGTCGCGCGCGTCATCAAGCCGGCCGACCTGGCGCGGGCCGACACGGCATCCGATCCGGTGGCGCGGCGCTGGCTGCATCACCTCCCGCCGGATGCGGGCGTCGTGCTGACCGTGACGCTGCAGCCGGGGTCGGTCTGGGACATCCCCAACGTCCCGATCGCGATGCACGGTCAGCCGTCGGAGGACGACGCACACGTGCCGATCATCTTCTGGGGTCGCGGCGTGCGCCGCGGGTCGTTCGCCGGGCGCATGAATACGGTGGACATCGCCCCGACGCTCGGCGTGCTGCTCGGCGTGCCCCCGCTGTCGCTCATCGATGGGCACGCCCGCACTGAGGCGTTGGGACCCAGGAACTAGCGTGGTCCAGAAGCAGACCGCGAATCAGATCCGCCGCATCGAGGAGCTGCAGGGGTACGTGCGAACGGTGGATCACGTGAGAAAGTTGGTCGCCGAGCTCGAATCGAACCGCGCCGCGAAGCCGAAAATCCTCAACAGCATCTGCGGAAACATCGCTCGCGAGCTGTCTCACATGCGCCAGCGCGCGCTCACGGCGAATCTCGGCACCCTCCCTGACGTGGCCGGCCAACTGGCGATCGTCGCGAACCGCGCCGGGACGGGGATCAACATGAAGGTGCGGGCGCTGGCGGATGGCGTGAACAGCATGACAATCCAGCTCGATCAGGCGCTCAAGATGGCCCACGAAGCGCCTCCGGAAAAAGAGACCGAGAAACAACAATCGTAGCGATCAACTGTCGCGCCCTGGTGAAACGCTTCGGCGACGTCGTGGCCGTTGCGGGCCTCGATCTTACGGTCGGGGCGGGCGAGTGCTTCGGACTGCTCGGGCCCAACGGCGCCGGCAAGACCACCACCATCGAAATCCTCGAGGGGCTGACCGTCCCCGACTCGGGCGAGGTCGAGATTCTCGGGACGCCGTGGCGCGACGGCGCCCCCGGACGGGCGCTGCGCGAGCGCCTGGGCATTCAGCTCCAGGAAACCCAGCTCGCCGACAAGCTGCAGGTCGGCGAAGTGCTGGCGCTGTTCCGGTCGTTCTATCGGCAGTCGCACACGGTCGAGGAAATACTTGCGCTCGTGGACCTCGAGGAAAAGCGCAAGGCGCGCGTGGTGACGCTGTCCGGCGGACAGAAGCAGCGTCTGGCGGTGGCGTGCGCGCTCGTCAGCAAGCCAGAGTTGTTGTTCCTCGACGAACCCACCACGGGTCTCGATCCGCAATCGCGCCGCCAGCTGTGGGAGATCATCCGGCGCTTCCGGGCGGCCGGCGGCACGGTGCTGCTCACGACGCACTACATGGAGGAAGCGGAGCGCCTGTGCGACCGCGTCGCGATCATGGATCACGGCAAGATCATCGCGCTGGGCACACCCAAGGAGCTGATCGCGTCGCTTGGGGCGGATCACGTCGTGGACTTCGCGCTGACGGAAGGCGGCATGTCCCAGGATCTGGTGGAGGTCCTGCAGCAAATGGGGGGCGTGACCGCGGTGCGGACCGGCAGCGATGGCGTCTCCCTCACGGTCGTAGAGCTGCACCGCGCGCTGCCGGCGCTGCTGGCATTGCTGCAACAGCGCGGCGTCGAGCTATCGCTGCTCACCACCCATCACGCCTCGCTCGACGACGTCTTCGTCGCGCTCACCGGACGGCAGCTGCGTGATACGTGAGCATCCGATGTACCAGCTGGCGCTCTCGCGGATGCGAGAGTTCTACCGCGAGCCGGAAGCGGTGTTCTGGGTCTTCGGGTTTCCTCTCGTGCTCGCGTTCGCGCTGGGGCTCGCGTTCCGGAACACGGGGCCTGGAAAGCTGCAGGTCGGTGTGGCGGGCGGGCCTGGGGACAGCGCGTTGGCGGCGACGCTCGATTCCTCCCCGCGCCTCGACGCCGCGGTTCTCGATACGGCGACCGCACGCCTGCGGCTGCGGACCGGGCGGATCGCCCTGCTCGCGGTCCCCGGTGATCCTGTCGTCTACCGCTACGACTCGACGCGCACCGAAAGCGGCCTCGCGCGTCTCGAGGTGGATGACGTGCTGCAGCGCTCGCGCGGGCGGAAGGATCTCGTCGCAGTGCGCGACGACCGTGTCGTCGCACCGGGGTCGCGGTATATCGACTTCCTGATCCCCGGACTCCTCGGCATGAACCTGCTCGGCAGCGGGATCTGGGGCGTCGGTTTCTCCGTCGTCCAGGCGCGCCAACGCAAGCTGCTCAAGCGCTACATGGCGACGCCCATGCGGCGCAGCCATTACCTGCTGAGCTTCATTCTCTCCCGGCTCGTATTCCTGATCGTGGAGGTCGTCGCCCTGGTGGGCTTGGGGTGGCTGCTGTTTGGTGTTGCCGTGCGAGGGTCGTTCGCGACGCTGGCAGGCATCACGATCCTCGGCTCGTTCTCGTTCGCGGGGTTGGGACTGTTGGTGGCGAGCCGCGCGAAGACGATCGAAGGGGTCTCGGGACTGATGAACCTCGTGATGCTGCCGATGTGGATTCTGTCGGGGACGTTCTTCTCCTACGCCCGTTTCCCCGACGCCATGATCCCGTTCGTGAAGGCGCTGCCGCTCACCGCGCTCAATGACGCCCTGCGTGCCGTCATGATCGACGGTGCGGCCGTCGCGACGCTGGGAGCGCCGCTGGCGATCGTCGTGGCCTGGGGCGCGGTGAGCTTTGTGATCGCGCTGAAGATCTTCCGCTGGCGCTAGGACTCCGGTCGAAACAGCGCGGCCAATCTCCGCAGGAATCCCCCGAACACCCCCTTCACGGCGGCGTGAAATGCACCGGCAGAATGGAACCGCTCGGCAGGTTCGCTGTGCAGCGCGCGGCGCAGGACCTCCTCGAGCTCGCGCGGCACATCGCGGCGCTCCCCGGTGAGTGACGGCACATCGTCCAACGTCTGGTGCGCGAGAATCTGCTCCGGTGTTTTCCCGCTGAACGGCGGCCTCCCCAGCAAGCCGAAGTAGGCGACCGCCGCCAACGAATACAGGTCGGCGCGCTGGTCGACGCGCTCGCCCAGCAGCTGCTCCGGCGCGGCGAATTGCGGCGTGCCGCTGCGCGATGTCGCACCGCCGAAGCGCGCGCCGCCCCGCAGCGCCAGCGCCAGCCCGAAGTCGGTGATGCGCAACCGGCCGTCCGGCTCGATCAGCATGTTTTCCGGCTTCAGGTCGCGGTGGATGAGTCCGAGGCTGTGGGCGTGTTCGAGTGCCGACAAGGCCTCGTTGAGCAGTCGCTCTGTTTGCTCCAACGACAGGGTCCCATGGCGCTGCACCACCTCGGCCAGGTTTGAGCCGGGGACGTATTCCATCGAATACCAGGTGAGGCCGGCTCGGCCCATAATGTCGTAGATACTCACGATGTTCGGGTGGCGCAGCCGCGCCGCGAGCTGCGCCTCGCGGCGGAAGCGTTCCACGACGCCAGGGTCCGCCGTGAGGGCCGGATGCAGGACCTTGATCGCCACGTCGCGCTCGAGCGCGAGATCGCGCGCGCGATAGACCCGGCCGAAGCCACCCGTCCCGATCTCCTCCAGCAGCTCGTAGTCGTCGCCCAGCGCGCGCCGCAGGCGCCGCTCGAAGCCCGATTCGGTGACGGTCGGAGCGGCGGCGAGCACCTGGAACGTGCCGGCATCGCTCACGAAATCCTCGAGCATCTCCGTTGCCGTGTAGTAGCGATCCTTGGGAATGCGCGACAACGCCCGCACGATCACGCGCTCGACGGCAGCGGGAATCGCCTGGCGCTGCTGGCGCGGCGGCACGATGCGCGTAGGATCGGGGTCCGGGGCACTGCCGGTGAGTGCCGCGTAGATGTTCGCCGTGATGCTGTACACGTCGCTCGCCGGCTCGCCCGCTTCTCCCGCGCGTACTTCCGGCGCCATGTAGGCCGCGTTGGGGTCTGCGGCCTGCAGCGGCGGCAGGTAGGGCAGGCACCAATTGGAGTAGCGCAGGTCGGTGATGACGCCCTGGCCGCCGCTGTTGATCATCAGCGTCGACGGGACGATGCGGCGCATGATGATGCCGCGTGCATGCGCATGCTCGAGTGCCGCCAGCAGGTCTCGAATCAGCGACATGCACTGCGGAATCGGACGCGGGCCACGCCGCAGCGCGTCCGCGAGGCTCTCGCCCTCGATCCAGTTGGCCGTGCGGTAGGCGAAGGTCGCGATCTCGCCGGCCGCATAGACGTGGCGGATCGCCGGATGGTCGAGCTGGGCGAGCGTCTCGGTTTCCCGCATGAACCACGCACGTCCAGGCGCCTCCGCCGCCAGGTGCACGCGAATGGTGACATGCCGCTTGAGCACGCGATCCCAGGCGTGGTAGAGCGCGCGCTCGGAGGACAGCGCGACGAGGTTGTCGAGCCGGAATGTCGGCTCGAGCGCGCGCAGCGCGTCGTCGAGCAGGCCAGCGGGCGGCGTCTGCGCGGTGCTGGTGACGGCCGTCACATAGGGTGCGGGCGAGCGGCGATCCGGTGTCTGCACGAGCGAGAAATGTAGTGAGTGGTGTCGGCTTGTACGAATGTCCGTGACGTCACAGATTCCGTGGGATGGACCGCGATCACCGTCCCGTCCGACATCAAGTCGAGCGCCGCGTTCGGCCCGAGCGGCGCTCGGGGCTCGATCGGCGCATCACCGAGCGCCGCGTACGACAGACGGCGGTGCTCGTGGAACGGCGGGGGCGGTCGGAGCGGCGCAGCCGTGTGGAGCGCCGCTCGTTCCGGCAGCGCCGCCAGCTGCGCGATCGGCGCGGCTCCGGGCTGATGTTCGACGACGTCACTCGATCCTGACTTTCAGCACCGTCCAGCTGTCCCGGCTCGAGCGCGCGTACCGCGCATCCCACAAATAGACCGTCGCGCTGCTCGTGTCCACCTCGGCTGCCAGGAACCGGGCGAACTGTGCGATCGCATGCCCGTCCCGCGTGTCCAGCGCGCGACGCGCTGCGGGGATCTGCAGGTGCCGCGGTAGCCGCCAGTGGTCATCGCCCGCGATGGTGTCGCGACTGGAGTAGATGGCTTCCCACGTAAATGGCCGCCCAACGTTGGTGAGCGCCGCCCACGACGCGCCGGCACCGAAGCGGCGCTCCGCCGCCTGGCGGATCTCGCGCTTCCGCCCTGCAGCCACAACTCCCTGAGCGCCAGCGTACAGACCGAGCAGCAATAAGGCGAGTGCGGCGGCTCGCTGCCGGCCCACCGGTCCGAACCAATAACGAATCCAGCCGACCACGGCGACGCCGCACACCATCGCATACACAACGAGGACCCACGTCGCCACGAGGTCATGGGCGCGGACCAGGAAGATTGTGATGGTGCCGCCCGCGACGAGCGCGGCGGCGAGCGGAGTCCAGTGACGCTCCGCGCCCCACGCGAGGGCGACCAGCGGCACCAGCCAGAAGAAAGGGTCGACGATCGCGACCCAGTCCAGGTAGTACCACGTACCGCTCCAAGGAAGAAACGGCCGCCAGCCATACGAGCCCTGCCAATCCATATAGAGGTGGCTCAGGACGGCTGCGGCGATGCCGGCGGCCAGCCATCCCCACGGGGGGACGGCGATCGCTCGACCCTGCCGGCCCGCAATCCAGCGTGCCACGCGCCAACCCACTGCGATGAGGATCGTAAGGCCGACGATTTCCACGAGCGCGCCGACGAGCGAATGGGTGATGCCGCGATGAAGAACCAGATAGTCGGCGCGCGTTCCAGGAAGTCCGAGGAAGAGCTCGCTCAAGTCGGGCACGTTCGCCGCCAGGATGCCGACCGATGCGGCGCGAGGCACGTGACGATCGGCGACGGCGCGCATGACCGCAGCTCCCACCAGCGCGTGGGCGAGATTGTCCATGCCAACGATATGGCGAATTGATTTCGGTTCTAGGTAGGACCTGCTGCATCTGCTGCGTCTGCTGCGTCTGCTGCGTCTGCTGCGTCTGCTGCGTCTGCTGCGCCTGCTGCGTCTGCTAGTTCCGCGAGAAATCGACCGTCACAACCACCGTGCTCGGCTTCGATACTGGGCGGTCGGTGGAGATCTGCGCTACTGTCGCGACAGTTGACTCGCTCTCAAGGCTGGAATTCGAGACTGCCTGCCGGACAGCCGAGAGCGCCTCAAAGCCCTGACGCGTGTCGACGACCGTGGCGCTGGCTTGCAGGGTGCCACGTGCCTGGGCTTCTGCATTCCGCCCCACCAGCATCAGCGCGCCAACCACCAGAACCGTCACGAGACCGAACCGCATTGCCTGCTCCCCTGAGTGAGTACCGTTGGATTTCGGCATCCCACTAAGGCAGGCGACGTGCCGGGCAATTGTAACGACGTAACAACTTATTGTGCTTTAACTTATACGATTATCCGTGTCTCGGTCGCGCTTGCAAAACCGTCAATTATTATGACACCACGGTTGTGTTGCGTTCGCTAACTCAAAGTCCTATCTTGGCTTCCGCTCTTCCAGCCCCATGCGTCAAAGAATTTGACAGTGCACAAGAATCTGCCGGTTGGCATAAGCCTTGCTTTTACTGTGCTTCCGAAGGCAGGAGGCGCCGAATGGCACTCCAACTGACTAATAGCTCGACACCAAACACAGGAGCAAAGCAATGCGCAGCATCACGAAGCTGTCCCTGGTAGTGTCCGCCCTTGTCCTGACGGGCACGGCGCTCCAGGCCCAGTCGAACAATGCCAGCATCACGGCGACGGCCACCGTCTCGACGCCGATCAACGTGGTTGGCGCGCAGCCGTTGAACTTCGGGAACGTGTTCCCGGGCGTGAACAAGACGGTGGTAGCGATGGACCTCACGAACGCCGGCCGCTTTGACATCACCGGCCAGGCAAGCACTCTGGTAAACCTGTCGTTCACACTCCCCGCCACGCTCAGTTCCGGGAGTAACACCATGCCGATCGTGAGCTACGCTGGTGTGCATGCTCAAAACAGCACGGGGACCGGTGGGATTGGCTTTTCTCCGTCGGCGGGCTCGAGCCCGAGCCTGAATGCATCCGGCCAGCTGTGGGTGTGGGTTGGCGCGCAGGTGCAGCCGGCGACGAACCAGGCGGCGGGTGTCTATACCGGTTCGATCGTCATGACGGTGGTCTACTAGTCGACTGGAGTTTGGCGTCGAGCTGATGGCGCGCCGGCAGGGGATGCAAATTCCTCTGCCGGCGCTGTCGCAAGGAGACGCACGCACAGACATGAGACAAACTCGCTGGATCGTGATCGTGGCGCTGCTGCTGGGCGGGCCGGTCTGGGCACAGGGCAGGCCGCTCACGGTCACGGGTGTGCGCGGCGTGACATTCGGCGTCGTGTTACCCGGTGTCCCGCTGGTCGTGCTTCGCAGCGATCCGGCCAACAGCGGGCAGTATGATATCCGAGGTCCGAAGGGCAGCCAGGTGTTGTTGACCTTCGTGTTGCCGGTCGCGATGACGGGCCCAGGGGGGGCGTTGATGCCGCTCACGTTTGGCGCCGGTGACGCCGGGTACTCGCAGTCTCAAGCGATTGGGAGCCAAGTGGGATTTGATCCGAAGCAGCCATTTACCGCGACGTTGTCGAACAATGGTCGCGGCTCAGTGTTCCTCGGCAGCACGGCGAACCCGGCGACGAACCAGCGCGCCGGGGACTATACTGCCACGATCATCCTCAACGTGACGGTGTTGCCATGAGACCGCTGCTCGCTGCAGCGCTGCTGCTCGGGGTCGTCACAGTTCCACTCCCGGCGCAAGGTGTGATGGTCGCGCCGCACGCCGTGTTCATCGACCACACGCAGCGCAGCGGCTCCGTGTTGCTGTACAATCCCGGCACCGAACCGGTCGAAGTGGCGATCTCGACGATCTTCGGGTTGCCGACGACGGATTCGACGGGCGGGATCAAGCTCGACACCCTGCCTGCCGATTCCGCAAAGTCGGCACTCGGTTGGATCCAGGCGTTTCCTCGCCGGTTGACGGTGGGGCCGCGCGAGCGCCAAACCGTCCGGCTGCTGGCTCGGCCGCCTGTCGGCCTCGCCGACGGCGAATACTGGCTCCGGCTCGTGATTGCGGCGCAGGCGGGGCGCGTGCCCATCAGCGGCGTCGGCGATACGACCGCGATCCAGGTGGGTCTCAAGCTCGAAGTCCGGACGATCATCGGCGTCAACTATCGCAAGGGTCCGGTGATGACCGGCGTGTCGCTCTCGAACGTGAGCGCCCGGCTCGTCGGCGACTCGATCATCACCCGCAGCCGGCTCGAACGGCACGGCAACGCGGCGTTCATCGGGATGATTCGCGAAACGCTGGTCGATTCGACGGGCGCGGTCCAGCTGCAGCGGCTCGGCGATTCGCTCGTTACGAGGTATCAATCTCCGATCGGTGTGTACTTCACCATGGAGCCTCGGCTCGCCAGCGCGCTCGCGGAGCCGGTGCTGCCGCGCGGGCGGTACTGGCTGCGCTACGAGGTGGTGGCCGAGCGCGAGGATCTGCCCGGTGTGGTGCTCAAGGCTCCGCCGGTCCGCGATTCTGTTCAGGTGGTCGTCCCGTGAGACGGGCAATCCTGCTCGTCGTGTGCCTCGGGCTCGCCGCTCGCGCGCAAGCGCAA
>DASXTV010000088.1:0-196176 GCA_036505175.1 Gemmatimonadales bacterium | reverse complement strand
TCAGCGTGTCGGCGTCGAGCGGCGACCCGCCCGGTCCCCCGCCGGGTTGGATCGAGCCGTCGCTCGTGTCGACGGAGGTCAGCTCGAGCAACGTTTCGCTCGTGAGAATGGGCGCCTTCAGGCGCAGCGCCAGCGCGATCGAGTCGGACGGCCGCGCGTCGATCTGGATGACTGTGTCGCCGCGATAGATGTGCAGCTCGGCGAAGTAGGTGTTGTCCTTCACCTGCGTGATGATCACTTTGCGGAGCTCGGCCCCCAAGCCGACGATTACCTGCTTCAGCAGGTCGTGCGTGAGGGGACGCGAGAATTTGACGCCGGCTAGCTCCATGGCGATCGCGCTGGCTTCGGCCGGCCCGATCCAGATCGGTAACACCCGCTGCCCATCGTTCTCTTGCAGAATCACGACCGGCGTGTTGGTCGTGCGATCCAGCCCGAGGTGAGCTACTCGAACCTGCAGCATGGCTCCCCCCGGTGCCGCCATCAGGTGCCCATATCCCAGGAGGCGAGATACTTGCGCTGTGCGGGTGTGAGCGTGTCGATCGCCACCCCCATCGCCTGCAGCTTGAGGCGCGCGATCTCCTGATCGAGCTCGGTGGGAATGCGGTGCACGTCCTTCGTGAGCTGCTTCGCGTTCGCGACGACGTATTCGGCCGCGAGCGCCTGGTTGGCGAACGACATGTCCATCACGCTGGCCGGGTGGCCCTCGGCAGCCGCGAGGTTGATCAGGCGGCCCTCGCCGAGCACGAAGAGCTTTTTGCCGCCGAGCTGAAACTCCTGGACGAACTCGCGCACGGCCACCGGTCCCTTCGCGACTTTCTTCAACCCTTCGAGATCGATTTCCACGTTGAAGTGTCCGGAGTTCGCGACCACCGCGCCGTCCTTCATCGCACGCATGTGCTCCACCCGGATGACCTCCACGTTGCCGGTCAGTGTGACGAACAAGTCGCCCACGGGCGCCGCCGCTTCCATCGTCACGACCCGATAGCCATCCATCTGCGCTTCGAGCGCTTTCATCGGGTCGATCTCGGTCACGAGCACGTTGGCGCCGGCGCCGCGCGCCCGCATCGCGAAACCGCGACCGCACCAGCCATACCCCGCCACGACCACCGTGCTCCCGGCGATCAAGAGGTTGGTGGCGCGGATGATGCCGTCGAGCGTGGACTGCCCCGTGCCGTACCGGTTGTCGAACAGATGCTTCGTCAACGAATCGTTCACCGCGATGACGGGGAACTGGAGCACACCATCCTTGGCCATCGCCTTGAGACGGATCACACCCGTCGTGGTCTCTTCGGTAGACCCCATCACACCGGCCAGGAGCGCCTTGCGCTCGGCGGCGGAGAGCGTCTCGACCCACTTGCGAACCGGCGGCGCGAGATCGTCGAGACGATTCAACGCGATCATGTGCAGCGCGCCGACCAGATCGGCGCCGTCGTCCATCGTGATGTCGGCGCGGTGCGCGAGCGCGGCGCGAATGTGCTCGTAATACGTCGTATGGTCTTCGCCTTTGATCGCGAAGACCTTGATGCCGTGATCTCGTACCAGATGCGCCGCGACATCGTCCTGCGTGGACAGCGGATTCGAGGCGCAGAGCGCCACATCGGCCCCGCCGGCCTGGAGCGTGACGGCGAGGTTCGCCGTTTCGGTCGTGACGTGCAGGCAGGCGGCAAGCCGCTTCCCGGCGAGCGGCCGCTCGCGCGTAAACCGCTCGCGCAGCTGCCGCAACACCGGCATCGAGCGCTCGGCCCATTCGGTCCGGCGCCGCCCTTCGTCGGCGAGCCCAATGTCCTTGATGTCGTTGCTTGCCTTCGCTTTGGTCGCTATCTCAGACATTGGCCTTCCGTGATGTACGAGACGCCCGCTCCGCCGCGACTTTCAGCTCTGCGGCGCGATCGACGTGCTCCCAGGTGAATAGCTCGACGTCCTGCTCGCCGATCTTGCGTCGCTCGGGCGCCCGGCCGAAATGGCCATAGGCCGCGGTGGGCCGATAGATGGGATGGCGCAGGTTGAGGGCCTGAATGATCCCACCGGGCGTGAGATCGAAGACTTCACGGACTGCGGCCTCCAATGCGTCTTGGGGCACGGTACCGGTCCCGAACGTGTCGACCATAATCGAGACGGGCTCCGCGACTCCGATCGCGTAGGCGACCTGTGCCTCGCAGCGCTTGGCCAGGCCCGCCGCAACGATGTTCTTCGCCACCCACCGCATGGCGTACGTCGCAGAGCGATCCACCTTGGACGGGTCCTTGCCGCTGAAGGCGCCGCCGCCGTGCCGCGCCATGCCGCCGTAGCTGTCGACGATGATCTTGCGGCCGGTGAGGCCGGCGTCGCCCTGCGGGCCGCCAACGACGAAGCGGCCCGTCGGGTTGACGAGCACGTGCTTCTCGCTGACATCGAACCCCGCTTCGCGCACGACCGGCCGAATCACATGGGCGATGATGCCCGCACGGAGCTGCGCGTTGTCGATCATGTCGGAGTGCTGCGCCGATACCACGATCGTGTCGATGCCGACCGGCTTCGACCCCTCATAGGTCACGCTGACCTGCGTCTTGCCGTCGGGCCGCAGCCAGGGGAGCTCCCCGCTCTTGCGCACCGTCGCGAGGCGCTCGGCGAGCCGGTGCGCGATCACGATCGGCAACGGCATCAGCGACGGTGTCTCGTCCGTCGCGTAGCCGAACATCATGCCCTGATCCCCCGCCCCACCCTTGTCCACGCCGAGCGCGATGTCGGTGGACTGGCGATCGATGGTCGTCAGCACCGCGCAGGTCTGCGCATCAAAGCCGAAGTTCGCGTCGGTATAGCCGATCGAGGTGATCGTGCCGCGCACGATGTCGGGGATGTGGACGTAGGTCGAGGTGGTGATTTCACCCGCCACGACCGCCATTCCGGTCGTGACCAGCGTTTCGCAGGCGACGCGCGCGTTGGGGTCCTCGGTCAGGATGGCATCCAGAATCGCGTCGGAGATCTGATCCGCGATTTTGTCCGGATGGCCTTCCGTAACGGACTCGGAAGTGAATACGTGGCGATGATTTGGCATGTTTTTGGTCCCTATAGTTTCAAACTACCGGAGCGCCGTCCTGCGGGCAACCGCGCGTCAGGATCCAGCAGCGTCACATCCACCGCTTCCGCGAGTGCAAATCGCAAGATGTCGAGCGCGAGCTCCGCCGAGCGCGCGGCGAGCGCGGCGTCGGCGGCGGCCCGCGCCTGCGCCGTGGTCACCTGGCGAATGAGCCACTTGATGAACGGCAGTGCCGGGGGCGCGACGGACAGCGTGTCATACCCCAGCCCTAGCAAGAGGAATGCCGAGAGCGGTTCCGATGCCATCTCGCCACACACGCTGGCCGGTTTGCCAGCGGAGCGCGCCGCTTCCGCAACGAGTTTGAGCAGCCGCAACACACTCGGATCGTGCGGAGTGAAACGGTCCGCCAGCCGGGCGTTGCCGCGGTCCACGACGAGCGTGTACTGCGTGAGGTCGTTGGTGCCCACGCTGAGGAAGTCGCTGACCTCCACGAGACGATCCGCCAGTACGGCGGCGGCCGGCGTCTCGACCATGACGCCCAGCGGCACCGTCTTGGCGGCGGCCACGCCCTCTTTCTCCAGATTGGCAGCCTCTTCGTGCATCAGCTCGCGAGTGCGCTCGACCTCGTCGAGCCGCGTCACGAGCGGAATCATGAGCTGCAGATTCGCGGTGACCGCGGCGCGCAACACCGCCCGGATCTGTGTGCGAAACATCGCCGGCTCGTCGAGGCAGACGCGGATCGCGCGCCAGCCCAGGAACGGGTTCGCCTCGGGGGGGGTGCGGAACGGCGCCGGGAATTTGTCGCCACCGAGATCATAGGTGCGAATCACGACCGGATAGCCGGCGAACGCTTCCCCGACGTGCCGAAAGTATTTGGTTTGGGTCTCTTCATCCGGCAACTCACTATGCCCCGTAATCAGGAATTCCGTCCGCAGCAGTCCTACGCCTTCGGCGCCGTGCACCTTCGCGGCCGCAACCTCGTCCGGGAGGTCCACGTTGCCCCGTAATGCGATGGGGACGCCATCCACCGTGACCGACGGTTGCGCAACGGCTTCTTCGAGACGCGCGGCGAGCTCGCGACGCCGCGTGTCCGCCCGCTCGGCCTCCTCGATCTCTGCCGGCGTCGGATCGAGCAACACGGTCCCGCTCGCACCATCGAGAATCACCTTGGTGCCGGAACGAATGCGCGCCACGGCGCCACGCACGCCAAAGATCGCCGGAATGCCGAGCGAGTGGGCGAGAATGGCGGCGTGCGACGTCCGCGTCCCCTCTTCGCTGATCAGGCCGACGATTTGATCGCGGTCGAGCTGTACCGTCAGCCCGGGCGACAGCTCGCGGGCGACGAGAATCGACGGCTGCGACAGGCTTTCCCACACTTTGGCACCACTGCCGCGGTGCGTGAGGTGCAGGATGACGCGGATGGCCACGCCCGTCAGGTCGGCGAGCCGCTCTTTGAGCAGCGGGTTAGCGGCCGCGGTCCAGAGGTCGCGCACCTCGAGGGTTTTGAACTCGAACGCCTTTTCGGCCGTCAGGTGGTTTTCCCGGATCAACTCGGCGACGCCGCCAATGAACTCCTTGTCCTCGAGCATGAGCAGCTGCGCATCGAAGATTCGAGCTTCGTCCACGCCGGCGCGATCCTCGGCACGGGCGCGGAGCTCGCTGAGCTGGCCACGCACGTCTTTGAGGGCGGCGCGGAGCCGCCGCACCTCCTTTTCGACCTGGGTACGCGGCACGACGCGGTGCGGGACCTCGGGCAGCGCCCACCGGACCGTCACCGTCGGTCCCATCGCGATCCCGGGCGAGACGCCGATGCCTTTGAGGAGGCGGTCCCCGGGACTCACGCGTCCTCCTTTTCCTTGGCTTGCGGCTTCAAGTGCATCTCGTGGAAGCCCGCCGCGACGAGCTCCAGCAGCGCCGCCATCGCCTGCTCCGCGTCGTCACCATCCGTGCGGATCCGTATCGAGGAGCCACATTCGGCGGCGAGCGTCATCATGCCGAGGATGCTCTTGCCGTTCACCACGGCGCCATCTTTATGAACTTCGACGGTCGCCTTGAACTTGTTCGCCACTTTGACGAACTCCGCCCCCGGCCGCACGTGCATGCCGAGCGGGTTCACGATTTGCGCGTCGCGCTCGATCACCAGAGCAACCCGACCACGAGGGCCAGTGCCGCGATTCCCAGCGCGAGGCGCAGCCCGTTGAGACGGTCCCCGCGCCAGCGCAGCAGCAGGAAGCACACGCCGGCGGTGAGCAGGACAGCCCATTGCGCCCAGCGCGGGAAGGGGACGGCGAGGGAGCTCGCCGAGAGCGGCAGCGCCGCACCGACGGCGAAGGCCATCGCGGGGCCCAACAGCGCGCCGGCCTTCTGTAACACGGGGTGATGCAGCGCCACGCTGACGCGCGTGCCGTACTGCCATCCCGCTCGTAACGCCCACCACCGCAGTGCGACGTGGCCGATGTTGTAGATCACGAGGAACGCCGCAACCGCGTACCATCCGGCACCCAGTGCGATCGCCGCCAGTGTCGCACCCGACAAGAGGGGGAGCCACCCGGCCCAGACGAGACGGTCACCCAACGAGCCGAGCGGGCCGCACAACGCTTCACGCAACCGCTCGATTTGGTCGGGCGCAGCCCCGTCGTGCTCGGCGCGGGCCGCCGCGCCGATCGCCAGACCGGCCAGATACGGATGCGCGTTGAAGAAGTGGGCGCCGCGCGCAACCGCGGGGCCGTACTTCCCGCCATCGAGATCGCGCAGCAACGGCTCTTCGGCGACGCCGACGCCCACCCCGAGCATGCGCTCGTAGTTGTACGAGCCCTGCACGGCGAAGAGCCGCAGCAACGCGCGAGCCAACGCGCCGTTCACCGCAGCCATACCGCCGCCACAATGCCGCCCCCTAATCCAGCGGCGAACCAGGCGAGATTGGGCCCCCGCCCCACGAGTCGCAGCGTACCGGCCGAGCCGGCCGCCAGCGCGGCCGCGACCGTCGCGACCGCCAGCACCAGCGCGTCGCGCGGCGACAGCGCGCCCGCGAGCAGGGGCCGCGCCAGCCAGGCGAGCACGAGCCCGACGGCGGTCACCAGGGCCGCGCGCAGCGCGTCGCGCAGCAGTCCGCCCACGTGCACGCGAATGAGCGCGTGCGGGTCTCCCGATTCGAGCCGCGCGGCCGCGGCGTGCACGATGCGGGAGTTCACCCGGCGCAACAGATTGATCGTCAGACCGCCGAGCAGTCCGGTCACCAACCCCACCAGGGCGCCCAGTCCGAGCCCGAGGACTCCGCCGGGCGAAGAGTGCGCGGTGGCGACGGCCGCGACGGTCGCGGGACCGTATTCCGGATAGCGCACCGCACCCACGGGCAGGATGTCATACTGGAGCAGCTCGAAGACGACGCCGAGCTTGAGGCCCGTCGGGATGTCGCCGAGGATCGCCCCGGCGACGGTGCCCGCCACGAGCGGACGCGCGATCATCATCTGCGGCAGGCTCACGAGGTCCACGCCGACGAGCGTGCCCCACACGAGGAGCGCGATCAGCAGCTCGATGGGGAGGCTCATGTGAACTCCGTGACGGGCACGGCGCGGGCCGTGGGCACGTCCTGCGCGGTGACTTCGACGCCACGTCCGGCGAGCTGGCGCAGCTTCGCCGCTTCTTCGTCCGTCAAATACACGAAGCGCAAGCGTTCTTTCCGGCCGGTGCGGTGGTGCACGCCGCCCACGTTGAACCGCTTCACCTGCGGCGCGCGGCCGGCAAGTGCGACCGCGGTGTCGACGTCGCCCACGAGCAGAATCCCGACCCGCGAGTCCGCCTCCCAGCTCGGCAGCAGATCGGCCGCCTGCTCCACGGACGCGAAGATCACTTCGATCTGCGGCGGGACGCCCATCCGGTACAGGTCCTGCTCCCAGTCGCTGCCGCTGACCTCGTCATCGACGAGGACGATGAACGTGCAGTCGAGCGGCTGCCCCCAGCCCACGACCACCTGGCCGTGGATCAGCCGGTCATCGATGCGGTACAGCGCGAGTGTCATGCGGTGACTCGGATCGCCTTGGCGCCGGCATCGACGGCTCGGCGCGCGGCTTCCGCCGGCGGCCTGTCGCGATGGAAGACGAAATCGAGCAGCATCGCGAGATTGACGCCCGTGACGACCGCGACGTCGGCCCCGCCTTGCTTGGCGTACCGCGCCGAGCTGGTGAAGCAGGAGCCCCCAGGCAGATCCACAAACAGCACCGCCGGCCCCGCGCCCACCGCTTCGCGCAGACGCTGCCCGAGCGCCTCGGTCCCGCAGCCTTCGTTGGACACCGGCGTCAGCACACCATCGATGCCGGTAATCGCCGTGACCGCGGCGACGAGGGCCTGCGCGACCGCGGCGTGCGACACGATCACGCCACGGAGCTCACTCATAGTCTTCTTCCAGATATTGTTGCACGCCGCCCTTCTCCCGCATGCGGCGAATCAGCCGCTCGTTGAACGCGTTCGCCGAGTCCACGCCGCTGTAGCGTAGCAGGTGAGTCATCGCGACGACTTCGCAGATGACCGTGAGATTCTTGCCGGGATTGAGCGGCACCGTGACGAGCGGCAGCTCGACGCTGAGGAGCTCCGTGCGCTGCTGGTCGAGTCCGGTGCGGTCGTACTCGCGCGTGTTGTCCCAATCCTCGAGCTGCACCACCACCTCGATGCGCTTCTGCTGCCGGACGGAGCGAATCCCGAACAACGCGTTGATATCGATCAGGCCAACGCCGCGGATCTCCATGAAGTGCCGGGAAATCTCGTGCCCCCGACCGATCAGGACGTCGTTCCCGCGCCGCGTGACGTGGACGACGTCGTCCGCAACCAGGCGATGTCCGCGCTCGACGAGATCGAGCACGCATTCGCTCTTACCGATCCCGGAGCGGCCGCGAAACAACAGCCCCACGCCGAACACATCCGCGAGGGACCCGTGCACCGTCGTACGCGACGCGAAGGCGTCGTCCAGAAACGGCTTGAGCCGCCGGTAGAACTCGGCCGTCTTGAGCCGCGTGCGGATCACGGGGACGCCCTTGTCACGCGCCAGCACGAGCAGCTCCTCCGGCGGGTCTTGCCCCTTCGTGATGATCACGCACGGCAACTCGTAGCCGAGAAACGTCTGAATCGACTTGCTGCGCGCTTTGGCGTCGAGGGACGCGAGATAGGTGATCTCGGTCTCCCCCAGGATATGAATCCGGTCGGTGCCGACGAAGCGCGCCGTGTACCCCGCAAGCACGAGACCGGGGCTCGACGCTTCGGGGGAGCGGATCTCCCGATCGAGACCCACTTCGGCCGTCAACAGCTCGAGCTGCAGCGGATCACCCTTGCGGGCCAGCAGGTCGCCGACCTTCAGCCGCGGCGTCGTCGCGGGAGGCGTCGTCACCGTGCTCCGGGCGCCTTGGAGCGTCGCGGGGTGCGGCGCGCGCGCGGCGTCTCTTTCTCGTCGAGCAGCTGGCGCTTCACACGCGCGATGGCGGCGTCGAGCGCCGAGCGGTGATCCGCCGCCTGTGACTTCGCGATGTGGACGCGGCCGCGCGGCGCGTGCACCGCGATTTCAACGCCCGCTTCACCATGCTCCTCGGTAAAAATTACCTGCGCGTGATGGGGGCGCCGGACGAGCTTCGCGACTTTCTCGACGAGCTCTTTGGCGAGCGCCCGCTGAGCGTCATCGATTTCGGTGTGACGGGCGGTGATGGTGATGCGCATTCAGCGCTTCCTTTCCCGTTGGGCAACGGTTGCTTCGATATGAGCCAGCGTGGCGCGCGCGGCCGAATCCCATGACAGCCCTTCAGCAAACGCGCGGGCCGCGTGACCGAGACGGTCCACCAACGATCGATCCGCCGCGAGCGCCAGCATGCGATCGGCCAGCGCGCGCGAATCACCGTGCGGCACCAGGTACCCCGTGACGCCGTGCTGCACCGATTCACGCAAGCCGGGACTGTCCGACGCCAGCGCCGGGGTCCCGCTCGCGGCGGCCTCGACGTTCGTGATACCCCACCCTTCCTTCGGGCTCGGGAATACGACCGCCCAGGCCTGACGCAGCAGTCGCCGCTTTTCGTCTTCCGACACGAAACCCAGGAATCGGACGCCGTCTCCCACTCCGAGCTCACGGGCCACCCGTTCGAGGCGCGGCCGGTCGTCACCCTGTCCGCAGATGTCGAGTGTAATGTCGCCACGCGCCCCTCGCGCGGCGGCCACAGCCCGCAATGCAAACTCCACTCCTTTATAACGCTTCAATCGGCCCACGTACAAGAACGTGGGGCGTGCGGCGCGGGGCGTCGCCGGATCGGGCCGGTAGCGGTCGGCATCCACCCCCGGGTGGATGACGACCACCCGCTCCGCCGGAATCCCGCGACGCACCAAGTCGTCACGCGTACTCTCGGAGATCGCATGGAATGCGGCGTTCCGATACACCCAGGGAATCGGCCGCTCAGCGGCCCACACGATCGCCGCCAGCGGAGCGCTCGCCTCGGCGAAGGCGGTCGTGCCGAACAGGTGTGGCACGATCGCCACGAACGGCAGGCGCGTCACGGTGGGCAGAAACAGCGGCACCTTGTTGATGTCCTCCACCACGACGTCGAACGGATGCGAGCGCAGCGCATGCCGCACCGCGCCCCGTCCACGGAGCGCGAAGCTATGCCGTCCTCCGATCCGCGTGACCCGGATCCCGTCCACGACGGTCTGCGTCGTGCAACCGGGCCAGCCGCTCGCGATGAGGTGGACCTCGTGGCCCCGTCCCGAGGTGGCGATCCGACCGAACAATTCGTGCAGGTGGATTTCGGCGCCGCCGGCGTGAGGATTCTCCCGGTCGTTCCAGTTGACGAGCAGGATCCTCACAGCGCGCCGGTCTCACGCGCGACCGCGTCGAGGACGCCATTGATGAAGGCCGGGGCGCGCGAGCCGGCGAACCAGTGCGCGAGCTTCACCGCTTCATCGATGACGACGCGCGAGGGGGTCGACGCTTCGTCGAGCTCGGCGAGGGCAAGCCGCAGGATGTTCTTCTCCACGATGCCGACGCGCTCGAGCCGCCAGTGCTCCGCGGCATCGGCGATGCGGGCGTCGAATTCCGGCAGGCCGGCAATCGCCTTGGCGGCGAGATCGGCGCCGCGATCGTACCCCTCTGGCGTGCCGCCGTAGATCGTGGCGACCCGCGCCACGACCGACGCGAGCGAGGGCTCGGGGCGGCCCGACAGTTCCCATGCGTAGAGGAGCTGCAGGGCGCGCGCCCGCGCTTTAGTCTCGGGGCGCTGCACCGAGCCTCTCGAGCGCGTCGGCGGTCTCGAGGGCCGCCTGCACCGCCTCGGCACCTTTGCTGACCCGCGCCAACGCCTGAGTCTCGGTCTCCGTGGTGAGCACCCCGAACCCGACCGCTATGCGATGTGCCAGCGCCACGTTGCCGAGGCCGCGCGCGGCCTCGCCCGCGACGTATGCGAAGTGCGGCGTCTCGCCACGAATGACGCACCCCAACGCCACGATCGCGTCGAAGCGCTCACTCGCGGCAGCCGCTTCCGCCAGCACTGGTAATTCGAAGGCGCCAGGCGCCCACGTGACTTCCACGTTCGCATCGGGGACACCGCCACGGCGCAGCGCCTCCCGCGCGCCGTCGAGCAGTTTCCTGGTGACATTCTCGTGAAAGCGGCTGACCACGATCGCCACGCGCCGCTGCCGGTTGGATGTGCGCGCAGCGGCAGGGGCTGGGGGAGGTGCTCGGTGTGGCACTTCAGTGCGTCAGGAAGTGGCCGAGCTTGTCCCGCTTGACGTCGAGGTACGCGCGATTCTCGTCCGAGGGCGCCGGCACGATGGGTAGCCGCTCGACGATCTCGAGCGCGTAACCCTCGAGACCGATCAGCTTCATCGGATTGTTCGTCAGCACGCGGATCGAGGACAAGCCGAGGTCGAGGAGGATTTGCGCGCCGATCCCGTAGTTCCGGAGGTCCGGCTTGAAGCCCAGCTTCTCGTTCGCCTCCACGGTGTCGTGCCCTTGATCCTGCAGCTCGTACGCCTTGAGCTTATTGAGCAGGCCGATGCCGCGTCCCTCCTGATCGAGGTACACGACCACGCCGGCGCCCGCTGCCGCGATCATCCGCATTGCGCTGTGGAGCTGCCAACCGCAGTCGCAGCGCGCCGAGCCGAACACGTCGCCGGTCAAGCACTTGGAGTGCATCCGCACCAGGATCTGCTGTTTCCCCGCGACGTCGCCGTAGACGAGCGCGACATGCTCTGCGGCGTCCACGTCGTTGCGATACCCGATGATCCGGAATTCCCCGAACGGCGTCGGGAGCCGGGCCTCGGCAATGCGGTGCACAAGCCGCTCGTGCTTGAGGCGGTACGCGACGAGCTGCGCGACCGTGATGAACGTGAGGCCATGGTCTTGGGCGAAGCGTTCGAGGTCGGGGCGGCGCGCCATCGACCCGTCGGGATTGAGGATCTCGCAGATGACGCCGGCGGGATACAGTCCCGCCAACCGGGCGAGATCGATGCTCGCTTCGGTCTGGCCGACGCGCTGCAGCACGCCACCGGGCCGCGCCCGCAGCGGAAAGACATGCCCGGGCCGCCGGAGATCGCTCGGCACCGTCGACGGATCGATCGCCACGCGGATGGTCGCGGCCCGGTCCGCCGCGGAGATTCCCGTCGTCACGCCAAAGCGCGCGGCGGCGTCGATGCTGATCGTGAACGCGGTTTCGTGCGACTCGTTGTTGTGCTCGGTCATCTGCGGCAGGCCGAGGGCCTGGCAGCGCTCCGGCGTCAGCGGCATGCAAATGAGCCCGCGGGCGTGTGTCGCCATGACGTTGATCATGTCGGCACTGACTTTTTCGGCCGCGCCGACGAGATCGCCCTCGTTCTCCCGCCGCTCGTCATCCGCGACGATGACGAGCTTGCCCGCCCGAATGTCCGCAATCGCCTGTTCTACTGCGCTGAACGACATAGCTGCCTCACGTATTTACCCAGCACATCGGCCTCGACGTGCACTCGATCCCCGACTCTCAGCTCGCCCAACGTCGTGTGCTCGCGCGTGAACGGCACGAGCGACACTTGAATAATGGGCGACGTCATCTCGTTCACCGTCAAGCTGACCCCGTCAAGCGAAATCGAGCCGTGCAACACCGTGATTTCTGCCACTTCCGGCGGCACGCGCACGTCGACGAGCAGCGCATCGTTGGCTTCCACGACACGAACCACTTCCCCGATCCCGTCCACATGCCCTTGCACGAAATGACCGCCCAGGCGGTCGCTCGCCTTGAGTGCGCGCTCCAGATTCACCGCGCGTCCCTTCTGCCATTCCCCAATCAGCGTACGACCTAGCGTCGTCGCAACGGCGTGAACCGTGAAGCCACCTTTCACCACCCGCTCCACCGTCAAACAGGCGCCGTTCACCGCGATACTCTCACCTTTCTTCACACCCTTATACGGCGCACCGATCAGCAGTTCAACGCCGTTGTTCTTGACGCCGTTCCGTTCGACGCCGTCATTCAGACGCCGCTTTACTACGCCGGTCGCGTCGATTAGGCCGGTAAACATAGCCGCCGATCCAAGACCAATAATGTATCAGAGCCCAGCGGGCGCCGCTCCACGACGACCCAGCGCGGCGCCCCGGCGAGCGGGAATGCCGGAATGCCTTGAAAAGCGGGCACGCCGCCCTCACCCAGCCACACCGGCGCCTGCACCCAGTACAACCGATCCACGAGCCCCTCGGCAAGGAGCTTGGTGCCGAGCGCGCCTCCGCCCTCACATAACAACGACTGGATCCCGGCGAGTCGCAGCTGGGCGAAGGCCTGCCCCAGCGCCTCGGGACGGAAGACGCGCACCCCGTTGCCCTCGAGCACCGACACGTTCGCCATCGGCGCTTCGGGCGAGGCCATGACCCACGTCGGCACTTCGCGCGCCGTCTGGACCAGCGACACACCGAGGTTCAACATCGCGCGCCGGTCGAACACGATGCGCACCGGTGGCTTGCGCGGCGTGAGCCCGCCGCGCGCGGTGAGCTGCGGATTGTCGGTCAGCGCCGTCGTGCCGCCGATCGCGATCGCGTCGAAGCCGGCGCGCAGCCAATGGACGTGGTCGCGCGCCTCCGGTCCCGAGATCCACTGCGACCGGCCCCCCGCATCCGCGATCCGGCCGTCGATGGACGTCGCGAGCTTCAGGGCGACGAAGGGCCGGTCGGTCTGCTGGCGAGTAAAGAGGAAAGGAGCATTCAGTGCGGCCGCCTCGTCGGCGCACAGACCGATCTGCGTTTCGATGCCGGCGCGCTTGAGGACCTCGACGCCGCCGCGTGCCTCCGGATCGGGATCGCGCACCGCGGCGACGACGCGCCGCACGCCGGCGGCGCGGATCGCATCCGTGCAGGGCGGCGTCTTGCCGTGATGCGCGCATGGCTCCAGGCTCACGACGAGCGTCGCCCCGCGGGCCCGGTCGCCGGCCGCCTGCAACGCGGCCAGCTCTGCGTGCGGACCGCCGTATTCGGCGTGCCAGCCTTCAGCGATCGTCTCATCGCCGCGCAGCACCACGGCACCCACGAGCGGATTGGGGGACACGCGACCCCAGCCGCGCCACGCGAGCTCGAGTGCTCGACGCATGGCGGCGACTTCCCGGTCGTTATCTCTCTTCAAAGCGCACCGCCGCCGCGGACGCTCCCTGACGGGCAGGCCGGATCTCGCCGATGATCCAGGCCTGCACCTGCGCGCGTTCGGCCGCGCGCGCGGCCGCTTCGACGTCGTCGCGCGCGACACAGGCGATCATCCCGACCCCGAGGTTGAACACGCGCCGCATCTCCTCGCGGCCGACCTTGCCGGCGCGCATCAGGACGCGGAACAGGGGCGGCCAGGGCCAGCTGCCCGCGTCGATGACCGCCTCCACATCCGGTGGGAGCACGCGCACGAGATTGCCGGCCAGCCCGCCGCCGGTCACGTGCGCGAGGGCATGGACGGCACCGAGCAGCGGTCGCAGCGCCGCGGCGTAGCTGCGGTGGACGGCGAGGAGCACCTGCCCGACCGTCTGCGCCGTCTCGGGGAACGGATCGTCGATGCCGAGTTTCATCCCGTCGAACACGATTTTGCGCGCCAGCGTATAGCCATTGGTGTGCAGCCCGGTGGAGGCGTAGCCGATGAGCTGGTCGCCGGCGGTCACGCGATCGCCGTGCAGCGCGTTCTCCTCCTCGACCACGCCCACGATCGCCCCCGCCAGATCGTAGTGGCCCGGCTCGTAGAGATCCGGCATTTGCGCCGTCTCGCCACCGGCCAGGGTCATGTCGTGGGCGCGACAGCCCCGGGCCACGCCGCTGACGATCTGCGCCGCGATCTCCGGCACGAGGTTCCCGGTCGCGATGTAGTCGAGGAAGGCGAGCGGCGTGGCGCCGTGGACCAGAATGTCGTTGACCGAGTGATTGACGAGATCTTCACCGACGGTGTCGTGGATCCCGGCGGCGGCGGCCACGAGCACCTTGGAGCCGACGCCGTCGGTCGACATCACCAGCACGGGCTGCTTGTAGCCTTCGGGCACGCGCACCATGCCGCCAAACCCGCCGACGGCGCCGCGCGCGAGGGGCGTTCGCGTCGCGCGCACCAGCTCGGCGATGCGCCGCTTCGCCTCCTCGGCGGTGTCGAGCTTGACTCCCACCGCGGCGTAGCGATCCGCCTGTGTCATTCCTCGCCGTCCAGCGAGAAGTGCACGAGATCGCGGAACGCCTTCACGCGGTTGCGCACTTCCGGCAGGGTGATGCTCTCGAGCCGCTGCACGCCGAACGCCTCCACCGCGAGCGATCCCAACGCGGATCCGTAGACCATCGCGCGCCGCAGGTTTGGGAACGCTAGATCGCCGGTGCGCGCCACGTGCGCCATGAAACCGCCGGCGAACGCATCCCCTGCCCCAGTCGGGTCGAAGACGTCCTGCAGCGGGTACGCGGGCACCTTGAACGTCGTATCGGGGTCCACGAGCAGCGCGCCATGCTCGCCTTGTTTGATCACCACCATCTTGGGCCCGCGACCGAGGATCCAGTGCGCCGCGCGATAGACGTTCCAGTCGCCGGAGAGCTCGCGCGCCTCGGAGTCGTTCACCATCAGGATGTCGATGTGCCGCAACAGCTCCAGCAACAGGTCCTTCTTCCCCTGAATCCAGTAGTTCATCGTGTCGCAGGCGACGAGCTGCGGCTGTTTGACCTGATCGAGCACGTTGAGCTGCAGCGCGGGGTCGATGTTCCCCAGAAAGACGAACTGGGCGTCGCGAAATTTCTCGGGGATGCGGGGCTGAAATTCCGCGAACACCCCCAGCCGCGTTTCCAACGTTTCGCGACTGTTGAGATCGTACGAGTAGCGAGCCTTCCAGCGGAACGACTCGCCCTGCTTCCGCTCGACGCCCGCGAGGTCCACACCGCGGGCGGCGAGCTTCTTGAGGTGCGCTTCGGGGAAGTCGGTGCCGACGACACCGACGACCTGGACCGGGTGGAGCACGGCCCCGGCCATCGCGAAAAAGACCGCCGCACCGCCCAGCGCGTCGGCGGTCTCGCCGAACGGTGTAACAACCGAATCAAGGGCAATCGACCCGACGACGAGTAGGCCCACGCTTACATCCGTTCCGGGGCGCGGATCCCCAAAAGAGAAAGCCCGTTCGACAGCACCTGTTGCACCGCGCGCGCGAGCACGAGCCGGGCCGCTTCTTCCGGCTCGCCCAGGACGCGGTATTTGTGATACCACGCGTGCGCCAGCCGGGCCAGCCCCTCGAGGTAGCCCGTGATGCGGTGCGGCTCGCGGGCAGCCGCAGCGCCCTGAATCATGGCGGGAAAGTCGGCCAGCTCCTTGATCAAATCGGCTTCCTCGGGCTGGGTGAGGACACTGAGATCGACCCCCTCCGCGCTCACGCTCGCCGGGTCGCGGCCGGCGACGCGGAAAATCCCTACCATGCGCGCGTGCGCCATCTGGACGTAGAACACGGGGTTCTCGTCGGTCTGACTCTTCGCGAGATCGACATCGAAGACGAAGTGGGTCTCACCGCGACGCATCAGATAGAAGTAGCGCACGGCGTCCCGGCCGACTTCGTCCACGAGATCGCGGACGGTCATGTAGCTGCCCGCACGCTTGGAGAGCTTCACTTCGTCCCCGCCCCGCATCACGGTCACCATCTGGTGCAGCACGTATTCCGGGTATCCCTGCGGGATTCCCATTTCGAGCGCCTGGAGTCCGATGCGCACGCGTGCCACCGTGCCGTGATGATCGGAGCCCTGCACGTTGATGGCGTGGCGGAATCCACGCTCCCACTTCGTCACGTGATAGGCGACGTCCGGCAGGAAATAGGTGTAGTCGCTGCCCTTCTCCGCGCTCTTGCGCATCACGCGGTCTTTATCGTCGCCGAAGTCGGTCGTGCGAAGCCAGAGCGCGCCGTCCTTCTCATAGGTATGCCCCGCGGCCACGAGCCGGCGCGTCGTTTCCTCCACTTTGCCGGTCGTGTACAGCGATGACTCGAGGAAATAGACGTCGAACTTCACCCCGAACGCCTGGAGATCGCGGTCCTGCTCGGCGCGCAGCTCGCGCACGGCAAAGCGCCGCACCGCCTCCAGATCGGCGCCGGCGTTGTCCTGGGGATGCTCCGCGACGTAGCGCTCGGCAATCTCGCGGATGTAATCGCCCTGATACCCCTGCTCCGGAATCTCCCCGGGGAGCCCGCGCGCTTGACGAATCCGGGCCTGCACGCTGCGTGCCAGGTTCATGATCTGGCTGCCGGCGTCGTTGTAGTAGAACTCCCGGCTCACACGCCACCCGGTCCATTCGAGCAGGGCGGCGATTGCGTCACCGAGAGCCGCCTGGCGCCCGTGGCCGACGTGCAACGGCCCCGTCGGATTGGCGGAGACGAACTCGACGTTGATCGTCGCGCCATGTCCGATGTCGCTGCGGCCGTAGTCCGCGGCGGCGGCGAGGATCGCGGGGAGCGCGCTGACCACCTGTGCGTCGGCGAGGAAGAAGTTGATGAAGCCGGGGCCCGCGACCTCGGTCTTGCGCACCAGGCCGGCCGGCAGCTCCAGCGCGGCGATCAGCTTTTCAGCGACCGCGCGCGGCTTGTGGCCGAGCTGCTTGGCCAGCGTCAGGGCGAGATTGGTGGCGACGTCGCCGTGAGTGGAATCACGCGGCCGCTCGAGCGTGACCTCGACATCGGACGCGCCCAATCGTGACGCCGCTTGCGCCAGCGCCGTGCGGATCGTCTCTTGTGCCGTCACTTGTCGGAGCTGGAGTCTTTCTTTTTCGGTTTCGAGTCGGCGGGCGTCTCGGCTTTCTCCGCCTTCTCCGCCGTCTTGTCCGCCTTTTCCGTGGTTCCCGCGGGCCGTTTGTAGTCGGTGGCGTAGAACCCGGAGCCCTTGAAGACGAGTCCTGCCCCACCAGAAATCTGGCGCTCGGCGCGCTTGCCACACGTGGGACACGTGGCGAAACGCTTGCTGGTGATGCGCGGGAACGTTTTTTCGAACAGGTGCCCGTTGGGACACTTGTACTCATAGGTGGGCATGGCCGGGGAATCTAACGGCAACAGCGCGGACATACACTACTAGGTGCACAGACGCACCGCGGCTGACCGGTCTTGGTCACCGGGGTTGTCCCGTCAGACGCAGGCCCGTTTACCGCGGTGCGTCTGCTGCGTCTAGACTTTGCCGGTCCCTGTTTTTGCGTACGAATTGCAAGGCGCCCGATGGGCACCGCATCACCTGTGCGGCGACCACATCCGGGGGCTGGAGCTCCGGACGGATCCACCGTTTGCGCTTGATATCGAACACATCGGGCAATCCACGGACGCATACGCCGGAGTGGATGCACACATCGGGATCGAAGGTCACGATGATTTCGTCGGCTTCGTAGCTTTGGCGACGCTTCGTCATGCTCATGCCTCAATCATCGCCGGGCGGCCGGCGGCGGTGGCGGCGCTGGCGGCGCCGGCGGCGCCGGCGGCATCGTCGCCTGTTGCCTGGCGCGAGAGATCGAGATCAGTCCGCGCACGATAAAGAAGACGCCGAGGGCGTCGAAGAAGATGCTCAGAACGTTGAAATCACCGCGAAACACGGAATCGCCACGCACCAGTCCGATCGCGATGATGACCGCGCCCCAGAAGATGCCCTTCATGAACGCTTCCCGGTTCGAGGAGCTACCAATGTAGCCAATCAGCCCTGGGTCCGCGTGAGCCGCAGCTCGGCCCACGCGACCTCGCGCGCCTCGATCACATCGCGTACCTGCCGCTCGCGTGCGCTGAGCGGGGCGCCTCCGGTTTTTATCTCTAAGAACACGACCCGCCTCACATCGCCGGCAGCGAGCCCGTCGAACACGACGAGATCGACGGGGCTGCCGAGAAAACGCGCGTCCTTGGGATTGAACCCGAACTCGGGGAGATACGGCACCAGCTGCTCGTGGACCTTGCCGGCGGTAACGGCGAGGCTGCGTTGCACGGCATCTTCACGAATCGAGGAGCTGTAGCGCAGCTTCCAGACGAGAAAATAGAGCCACGCGATCACGATGCCAATCGCGATGCCGAGCAGCAGCCCTCCGAAGTCGTGAGCCATGCGCAGAAAAGAGATACGGGCACGCGCGCTTGGCAAGCTGCTTCAGGGTCGGACGCGCTGCTCCCACCGCTCCAGCCCTGGCTGGGCGCGCGCTGCCAAGCGGATGGTTCCCGCCAACAAAAGAAAGAAGAGCAGCGCCGTCGCAAACTGCCTGGGACGCCAGCGGGTGATCGGCGGGGCAAACGCCACCAGCCCCAGCACCGCCGCCAGCACGATCACGGCATCGAAGCTGGCGCGTTGCCAGTAGTCCCCATTCAGGTGCAGCCACATCCCGAACTCGTCGAACGTGAGACCCAGACCGATGCCATACGCCACCGCCGCGGCGGGGGCCGCAGGTCCAGGACTGAAGAGCAGATACGCGCCCACGCCGACGAGCAGGAAGATGCCGTAGTTCAGGTGATGGACATGGGTGTCGCGCACGTGCAAGTAGATGTTCGGCATGCGGTGCAACATCATCAGGACGCTGACCACTCGCGCCGCGATGAATGTCAGCAGCAGGCTGAGAAGGACGAGCCGAGCGAGCGGACGCGTGTTGGAAGGGAGCATGTGCTCCCATGGAGACTCGGCAATGCCCTCGCCGGACACACGGCGTTTAGACTGAACAAACCTCCACGCCCTGCTTCAGCGACGTCAGCGGGTCACGCGTGGGCACGAACTCATGCGCCACGAAGCCGGTGAAGCCTGTATCCGCGATGGCTCGTGCAATCGCGTGGTAGTTCAGCTCTTGCGTGTCATCCAGCTCGTGGCGACCCGGCACCCCGCCGGTATGAAAATGTCCGATGTGCGCGGCGTGCTGGCGGATGGTCCGAATCACATCGCCTTCCATGATCTGCATGTGGTAGATGTCGTAGAGCAGCTTCACGCGGGGGGAACCGATCGCCTCGATGATCGCGGCCCCAAACGCCGTTCGATCGCCCTGGTAGTCTTTGTGATCGACCTTGCTGTTCAAGAGCTCGACGCAGATGGTGACGCCGTAACGTTCGGCCGACGGG
This sequence comes from Gemmatimonadales bacterium, assembly GCA_036505175.1. GTDB lineage: Bacteria > Gemmatimonadota > Gemmatimonadetes > Gemmatimonadales > GWC2-71-9 > 20CM-2-65-7. The sequence goes on along the minus strand of DASXTV010000088.1, from coordinate 176,648 downwards.
GCAACACGCTTGAGCCCCGTCACACACGCCTCTGTGGCCTGCGCGTCGCTCCGTCCCTGCCGGTTGCCGAACATCGCGATGAGGTTGGGAACGCCATGCTGCTGCGCCAGCGGCAGCGCGCGCTCCAATTCGCCGACCAGTAAATCGTGGTTCGCCGGATCGTTGAACCCGCGCGGGATGAAATCGTCGCGGATCGCGGCGTACCCCATCGAGCAGACCAGGCCATGCTCGCGGACGATCGGCCAGTCGTCGGAGGCGAGCAAGTCGATGCCGGCGAGGCCCATCGCTTTCCCGGCTTTGCACAAATCTGGAAGGGGGATGGACCGGTAGCACCAGCGGCTGGCTGACTGCTTGAGACGGCCGCTGGGCCGATGGGCGGATGGGCCGATGGGCCGTGCGAACGCCGCGATCCCCGCAGCGGCAGCTGTTGAAGCAATCGCTTCACGTCGTGTGATCGACCGCCCATCCGCCAATCCGCCCATCCGCCCATCCATATTCAGAACTCCAGCTGGCTGAGGTATTTGTAGCTCGCCGCGATGTCTTGGAACGGCTGCGGCGGCTGGTCGTGTTCGACGAAGAAGTGCTTGATGCCGGCCTGATCCCGCTTCGCGAAGATGCGCTTCCAATCGATCTTCCCCTGCCCGACGTCGACCATCTTATGCTCCGGCGCGCCTGCCGAATCCTTGACGTGGACCAGCGGGACGCGGCCCGGCCAGCGGGCGAAGTAGCTCAGCGGATCCTGTCCGCCCTTGGTGATCCAGTACAGATCGATCTCGAGCTGCACGAGTTTGGGATCGGTGTTCTGGAGCAGCACATCGTAGGGGACTTGCCCCTCGACTTTCGGGAATTCGAAATCGTGATTGTGGTAGGCGAACTGCAGGCCGGCATCCTTCGCCATCTGCGCCGCGCGGTTGAACACGTCCGCGACCTTCTTCCAGTCATCGAGCGTCTTGCGCTTCTCCGCGGGGATCCACGGCACGACGATGTAGTCGTGACCGATGGCCTTGGCGGTGTCGAGCGCCTTCTTCCACTCGTCGATCTCGCCCAGCCCGATGTGTGTGGAAGGCGCCGAGAGGCCGTGTCGGTCGAGGATCGCCTTTACGTCAGCAGGTGAATGGTCGAAGTAACGCGCGAACTCAACTTCCTTGTACCCAATCTCGGCCACGTGCGCGAGCGTGCCTTCGAAGTCTGCTTCCATCTGGTCGCGCACCGTGTAGAGCTGCAGGCCGACCTTATCGAGGCGTGCGACGTGCGGCGTGCGGCGTATGCCGGTACACGCAATCGCGAGCCCCGCGCCCGCCATCGTCTGGACGAATTCTCGCCGATCCATCCTGCCTCCTCTTGATCTCACAATTCGTGTCGTTTCATGGCATCCACGGCGTAGGCTGCCGCCCGCGCGGTCAGTGCCATGTAAGTAATCGAGGGATTCTGACAAGCCGTGGACGCCATGCAGGCGCCGTCGGTGATAAACAGATTCGGCACGTCGTGACACTGGTTGTGGGCGTTCAACACCGACGTCTTGGGGTCTTTGCCCATGCGTGCCGTGCCCATCTCGTGAATGACGAGCCCCGGTGGGTTGTTGCTGGTGTAGGGCTGGATGTCGTGTGCCCCCGCCTCGGCGAGCATCTCGGCAGCGCTGATCGACATGTCGTGGACCAGCGCCAGCTCATTCTCGCCATACGCGCAGCTGATCCGGGCCACCGGAATACCCCAGGCGTCCACCTTGTTCTTATCGATCTCGACGACGTTCTCCTCTTTCGGGAGCATTTCACCGAAACCGTAGAGGCCGAAGCCCCAGGGACCGGGCTTGCGCAGCGCCTTCTTGAAGTCGGCCCCGAAACCGGCCTGCTCGGTACCGCGTCCCCAGTCGGACCGCCCCCCACCACCCTGGAAGCCATAGCCGCGCAGGAACGACGACTTGCCCTTCCCGATATTGCGGAAGCGCGGGACGTAGATCCCGTTGGGGCGATTGCCAATCGAATCGCGGTCGAGGGGACCGTCGATCCGGCCGTTGGCGCCGCCGCCCATGATGTGATCCATCAGGTTCTTGCCGACCTGGCCGCTCGAATTCGCGAATCCATTGCCGGAGTTGAGGAGGATCCGCGCCGACTCGATGGTGGAGGCGCACAGGAAGATGATACGCGCCTGGAACTCGAGCGCGTGCTTGGTCTGGCCGTCGATGACGCGCACTCCCGTCGCCCGGCCGCGGCGTTTGTCGTACGTGATGCTGTGGACGACGCTATAGGGCCGCAGTGTGAGACGTCCAGTCGCCTGCGCGGCCGGCAGCGTCGCGTTGACGCTCGAGAAGTACGAGCGCGTGATGCAGCCGCGGTGGCACGGCCCGCAGTAGTGGCAAGCCGCCCGGCCGTTGTGCGCCTCGGTGAGGACCGCGCAGCGCCCGATCGTGACCATGCGCTCGCCGGGCCACGCGCGCCCGACCGCGTCGCGCACCGTCTGCTCGACGCAGTTGAGCGCCATCGGTTTGAGAAACTTGCCGTCGGGGAGCTGCGGCAGCCCTTCGGCTTGGCCGCTGATGCCGACGAATGTCTCGACGTAGTCGTACCAGGGCGCGATGTCGGCATAGCGGATGGGCCAATCGATGCCGATGCCTTCGCGCGCGTTCGCCTCGAAGTCGAGATCGCTCCAGCGATAGACTTGGCGGCCCCACATGATCGAGCGCCCGCCGACCTGGCGGCCGCGAATCCAGGAGAACGGCTTGCCCTCGGGCGTGGTGTAGGGATTCTCGAGGTCATTTACGAAAAACTTGTAGGCCATCTCGTCGCAGGCGTAGCACTGCTGTTGGATCGGCTGTTCCTTGGACAGGCGCTTGCGGTCACCCATGCCGCGGAACTTCATCTCCCACATCGGCACGTGCTCGACGTAGTCCGTCTCCGGGTTGATCGGTCTGCCGGCCTCGAGGACGAGCGTCTGCAGGCCGCGCTCGGTCAGCTCCTTTGCCGCCCAGCCGCCCGACATGCCCGACCCGATCACAATGGCGTCGTAGGTTTTCATGGCTCGAGGGGGTAGCAGGGTTCGAAGCGGCCCGGCACCACGCGATAGTGCAGCTCAGAGGTCGCGCCCACCTCAGACGTGTAGTAGCCGGTCAACGTGAGCCACTTCATGGCCTGGAAGAAATTCTTGGACGTGTCGCTCTTGGTGTCGCGCAAGCGCGCGAGCTCGTAGTCGAGGTCCTCGAGAATCTCGGTCTGCTGGTCTGGAGTGCAGCCGACGAAGTTCTTGCCGAAGGCGCTGCGACTGCGCTCGTCGACGTTGGCCAGTCCAGCTGTGAACATCTGCCGCTGATCGTCGTCGCCCCAGTCGGCGAGCATGACATCGATGAACGCCGGCACCCCTGCGTCGCGCGCACCCGGTGTATCCGTTTTGGGAATGATCAGCTCGGCAATAGTGGCGGCGGTTTCATTCTGGTGCGGATTCAGCGCGCGCAGAGTTCCAACGCGGACTTTCTTGTGGACGGCGCGCCCGATCGCAAACAACCGATCGGGGAGCGCGGCCGTCCCGGCGAGCATGAGGAGCATTTCACGCCGGTTCATGCTCTTAACTTGGCACGCAAACGGCCCGCTGGCCATGTGGCCGGGTGGGCATTTCGACCTGGAACACGTGAGTCTTAGCGGCGCTGTTGCGCAAACAGCCAGCGCACGAACTCGTCGGAGCCGTACGCCGCATCCCACGAATTGTGGTTCAGCCCCAGTAGCTCGGTGTAACGCACATCGGCGCCCGCAGCCTTCAGCGCCGCCGCGGGCTCGCGCGAGCCGTTTACGTTGACGACCTGGTCCACTTCCCCGTGGAAGATCCAAATCGGGAGCTTGCTCAGGCGCTGGACCAAGCTTGGCATGATAGCGGCGCTGTCACCCGGCACCACCGGCACCGAGCCGCGGAATTGCGGAAAGTCCCGCACCCAACCGCAGATGGGCACGACGGCGGCGAAGAGCTCGGGGTGGCGGTAGGCGACGTACCACGTGCCATGCCCGCCCATGGAAAGGCCGGTGAGGTAGACACGATTCGGATCGACGTGGAATTCGCGCATGGTCTGTTGGAGGGCGGCTACGGCCATGTCGGCGGGGGTGCCGACCCACTGGGAGTCGCGCGGGACCTGCGGGAACACGACGATCGCGGGATAGCGCGTCGGATTCTGACGAATCGCGGGAGCCAGGCCGACGTTGGTCTGGAGGAGCCCGTCATCGCCCCGCTCGCCGGCGCCATGCAGAAAGAGAATCGCCGGCCAGCTCGGCCTCGACGCATAATCGGCGGGGACGTAGACCTGATAGTGATACGATCTCCCGCCGACGGTGACGTTGCGATCGAGAAATCCGGTCTGCACCTGCAGAGAAGCGACGAGCCCGAGCAGCGCGAGAAGCATGATGCACTCCAGGGTCAGAAGAGTTAGTGGCGGAGCACGATGTTTACGTGCACGCTGTCGAACGGAGGGTTGGGCTGGAATCTCAGCCTGAACGGTCCGAGCACGGTGTCCTTGCCGGCCTGCGTCGGAGGGAACAGCGCCCCTACGAAGACGCACCCCGAATCACTGACTTCGGCGCCAAAAACCGCGAGCCGAAAACGACCGAGCGAATCGGCGCGGCCCCAGGCGGTTAGTGTATTCTGGACGCAGGACACGCCGGTTGGCGTCGCCTGTGCAAACATCGCGGCGCGCGACGCGGGCCCCCCGCTGTCGATTGTCACCTGGCCCCACACAACCGCCTGGTTGAGGGGCGGCGTGCAGCCGCAGGCGATTTCCGAGCACGCGGCGCCCGCGATCAACACGACAAACAGGCTGCACATGACCTTCATGATTCCCCGCTTCTAATACCCGTAGCCCTCGACCCCGGCGGCACGCCACTCACGAGTATAGAACACCGACACCGCAGTCCCGCCTCCCGACGCACGGGCCGAGCGCGCATGACACGCATAGGCGATGGGCGATCCCAAATATGAGAACCCCAGCGCGGTGATCACGTCACAACCGGCAAAGGTCCATTGCCGACCCTCCGCCGTCAGGCCGCGATACCAATCGGTCAAGTCAGTGCTCAAGAACCGACGGAATCGCGGCGTGATGGGCGCGCTGTCCGGCCGCGTCACGATCGCGCGCAGCAGCCCAGGGATTGGGACGGGTGGCTGCCGGCCGCCCGCGGTCGTCACCAGGTGCGGCGCCTGCAAGGCGGGTTCGAGCAGGCCGGCGATGCCGTACGCGATCGCGCCGACTTGCGCCTCCGCGAGGTTGGCCAGCACGATGACCGTGAGACCCGACTTGGGATATCGTGCGATGACCGTCTTGAATCCCTGCCAGCTGCCCGTGTGCGAGATGCGATGTTGGTCGCGCTGTGGGAGGAGATACCATCCGAACCCGTACGGGTAGGTCGCGCCATCGCTCAATCGCACCGGCGTCCACGCCGTGTCGAGCGCCGCCGCACTCGGCACGCGGCGGTGATTCAGGGCGACCGCCCAGCGTGTCAGATCACGCACCGTGAAGTAGAGCGCACCATCCGCGGTCGTGTTGAGCGAGGGCGCGACCCATTCCTGATTCTTGAGCGCGCCATTCTCGAGGCGATAACCGGCCGCCCGATTGGGCACGATGTCGGCTTCGGAAATCACCCGCGCGTCGTGCATGCCGAGCGCACGAAATACCGAATCGCGCAGCAGATCGCCATAAAAACGACCGCTGACGCGATGAATCAGCGCGCCCAGGAGCAGGTAGCCGGTATTGCTGTAGCGCCAGCGTTCGCCAGGCTGAAAATCGAGCGGCCGCGATGCCGCGAACTTCACGAGCTCGTCTTCGGTGTAGTCCTGGCGGTAGTTGAAGGTCGAATCGGTGTACTCAGCGACGCCGGAGGTGTGGGTCAGCAGGTGGCGCACCGTGATCCCCGGCCACACCGCAGCGCCCTCCGGGAACCAACGCACAATCGAATCGTCGAGACGCAGCAGGTGATTGTCCACCAATATCTCGACGAGCGCCGCGGTGAATTGCTTCCCCATCGAGCCCGACTGATAGACCGTGCTGTCCGACGCGGGAACGTGGAGCTCCACGTTCGAAAATCCATAGCCACGCGACTGCACCACACGGTCGCCGCTGAGGACGGCCAGGGACAGGCCGGGAATGTGCTGGCGCTCCATCTCCGCCAGCACGTAGCGGTTGATGGCTCCCGTATCGCGCTGCGCGACCAGCATGAGCGACAGCAGCAGCCCGGTGGTCACCGGGTGTCGTGCACGCCCCACACGCCGCGCAGCACGTCGCTGATCTCGCCCAGTGTCGCGCGGGCGCGCACCGCGTCGAGAATCGGCTCCAGCAACGGCGCAGCGGATTCGCGCGCGGCCGCCTCGAGGGCCGCGAGCGAGCTCTTCACGCGTCCCCCGTCCCTCTTTTTCCGCAGCTCCGCGAGCCGAGCTCGCTGCGCCTCAGCGAGCTTCGAGTAATCCGGCGCGGGAATGGGCGGGATCGGCTCTCCCGTGACGTACTCGTTTACGCCCACGACGACCTGCTTCCCCGCTTCGATGTCCCGTTGCTGCTCGTAAGCGCTGCGCGCGATCGCGTCCTGAAAGAATCCGCGCTCGATGGCCTTTACAGAACCTCCACCAACCTCCACCTCCTCCACCAACGTCCGCGCAGCCGCCTCCAGCTTGTCGGTCAGCGCCTCCACATGGTAGCTCCCGCCGAGTGGATCGACGACGTCGGGTACGCCGGTTTCGTACGCGAGCAGCTGCTGTGTTCTCAGCGCCAGCGTCGCACTGCGCTCGGTGGGAAGCGCGAGCGCTTCATCGTACGAGTTCGTGTGCAGGGACTGCGTGCCGCCCAGCACGGCCGCCATCGCCTGAATCGCGACGCGCACGACGTTGTTGAGGGGCTGCTGCGCCGTCAGCGTGGCCCCACCGGTCTGCGTGTGAAACCGCAGCCGCGCCGCGGCATCGCCGGCGTTGAACTTCTCCTGCATGAGGCGCGCCCACACCCGGCGCGCCGCGCGAAACTTGGCGATCTCCTCGAAGAGATCGGTATACGCGGCGAAGAAGAAGGAAAGGCGCGGCGCGAATTCGTCGACCTGCAGACCGGCGGACTGCGCACGGCGCACGTATTCGAGACCATTGGCGAATGTGAAGGCCAGCTCTTGCACCGCCGTGGCACCCGCTTCGCGCATGTGGTAGCCCGAGATCGAAATCGGATTGAAGCTCATCTTGGCGCGCGACGTGAACCGAAAGATGTCGGCGACGAGCCGCAGCGACGGCTCGGGCGGATAGATGTACGTGCCGCGCGCGATGTATTCCTTGAGGATGTCGTTCTGCAGCGTGCCTTGGAGCTTCGTGGGCGGGACCCCCTGCTCTTCTCCGACCACGATATACATCGCGAGCAGAATCGCGGCCGTGGCGTTGATCGTCATCGACGTGGAAACACGGTCGAGCGGGATGCCGTGAAACAGCCGCTCGAGATCGTCCACGCTGCCGATGGCGACGCCGGCGCGTCCCACTTCCCCTTCCGCCATGCGATGGTCGGAGTCGTAGCCCATCTGGGTCGGCAGATCGAACGCGACCGACAGACCGGTCTGTCCGGCGTCCAGCAGGTGACGAAACCGGGCGTTCGTCTCCTCCGCCGTGCCGAAGCCCGCGTACTGGCGCATCGTCCACAGCTTGCCGCGATACATGGTCGCGTAGATACCGCGCGTGTAGGGCGGCGCGCCGGGCGGCTCCAGGGGCTCGGGTGTCATCGGGCGGCCAGCACCGAACGCGCGAATGCGACGTCGCGTTTGGAGCCGATGATGAGCGGCGTGCGCTGGTGCAGCTCCGACGGCTTGATGTCGAGGATGTCGCGCTCGCCATCGATCGCCGCACCGCCCGCTTGCTCGACCACGAATGCCAGCGGCGCCGCTTCGTACAGCAGACGCAGCTTGCCCTGTGGCGAGATCGTGTCCGCCGGATAAAGAAACACGCCGCCCGACATCAGGTTGCGGTGAATGTCGGCGACGAGCGAGCCGATGTAGCGAGCATTCTTTGCTTCCACCCGCCCGCCGTCGCCGTTCTTGAACGCGCCCACGACGCGCTGGATCCCCGGCGCCCACTTGTTCCAGTGACTCTCGTTCACGCTGTAGTACTGGCCGACATCGGGTGAGCGGATGTCGGGATGTGACAGGAGGAATTCGCCGATCGTGGGATCGAGCGTGAAGCCGTGCACACCCTGCCCCGTCGTATAGACGAGCATCGTACTGGAGCCATACAAGATGTACCCGGCGGCGACCTGTGCGCGGCCTTTCTGGAGGCAGTCGGCGAGCGTGCCCGGCCCCTTCTTTGTTGCGCTGCGCCGATGAATGGAAAAGATCGTACCGATCGAGACGTTCACCCCGATGTTGGTCGAGCCGTCGAGCGGATCGTACATGAGCACGTACTTGCCGCCGCGGCGGTCCTCGCGCACCTGCACTGGGATCGGGTGCTCGTCTTCCTCCGACGCGACGACGCACACCCGGCCCGTGTGCTCGACGCTGTGCCGCACCGTCTCGTTGGCGAACAGATCAAGCTTCTGTTGCACCTCGCCCTGGACGTTGATCGTGCCGGATTCGCCGAGGATGTCCGTGAGGCCGGCGCGTCGCACCTGACGTGAGATGATTTTTGCGGCGAGGCACAGATCGTAGAGCAGGTTCGATAGCTCCCCCGTGGCCTCGGGGTGGAGCCGTTCCTGCTCCATGATGAAGCGCTCAATCGTAATGACGGACGTCGGTGATTGCGAGCGTGCCATGACTCGAGACGGTGAATGTGATCGTGCCCCGCTCATCCGTGCGGAACACCGTGACGCCATGTCCGCGCAGCCGCCCCAGCGTCTCCGGCGCGGGATGCCCGTAGCGGTTCTTCGCTCCCACGCTGATGACGGCGTCGGCCGGCCGCAGCTCGTCGAGCCAGCGGTCGGAGGTCGCACCGCGTGACCCGTGATGCCCCACCTTCAACAGTGTCACATGGCCCACGCGTCCAGCCAGATGCGCCTCGGTGGGGATTCCCGCATCGCCCGCGAGGAGCAGCCGCGTGCCGCCGTAGGTCACCAGCAGCACGACCGATTCCTCATTGATGTCCGTCTGGCTCGCCGCCCACGCCGAGTCCGGACTGAGGACCTCGATCGTAACGCCGTCCAACTCGAGCCGGTCGCCGCGGCGCGCCGGCCGCCAGTCCGCGCCGTCGCGTTCGACCGCGCCGAGGAACCCGAGATAGCCTGCATCCGGCACCGGCAGCCCCGGCTCGAGCACGAAGGCGGGATCGAACGCGTCGAGCACTGCCGGCAACCCGCCGAAATGATCGAGATGCGCGTGCGTCGCCACGATGACCGCGAGTTGCGTCGCGCCGTGGCTCCGGAGAAACGGCACGACAACCCGGCGCCCCGCATCTCCCTGCGGGCCGCGCGGCCCGCCATCGATCAACAGCCATCGTCCCGCCGGACTCCGCAAGGCGATCGCATCACCCTGCCCGACGTCCACGAAACTTACGGTAAGACATTGACAGTCTGAAAGGCGTGTCAAGGCGTGGAAAAGCGTGGTCCACGAGATGAGGGTACCGACGAACCCCACCCGTGCCGCAATCACCCAGCGCCGCCGCGGCGAGTTCCAGAGCCACCACGCGACCGCCAAGACTCCCACCCACGCCAGGGCGGCTCGCGTGCCCGCGATCATGATGAAGTGCCCCCCGGGCAGCGCCGCGGCTGTGCGGGCGACGACGTCGAGCAGCGCCAGACACAAGCCGGCGCCGGCCGCCAGCCAGCTCGACGAGAGCAACAGCGCCAGCATCAGCCCAGGCACCGCGAGGCCCGCGAGCGGGATGGCCGCGAGATTCGCTAGGACGCCGATCGGGGCGACCGTGCCGAAGGTGTAGGCCGTGATCGGCGCGGTGAGCAGCGTGGCCGCGGCGGCGGGCGCGAGCAGCCGCACCACCTTGGGAAGTCGTTCCGTCGCCCGCCCCGCCCAAATCACCGCCGCCACCGCGGCCACCGACAACCACGCGCCGACCGATTGCACCGCCCACGGATCGCCGAGCATGACGCACAACGCCGCGAGCGCGACCAGCCCGCGCGGCGCGACGACGCGCTGGCGCAGCTTGGCGCCGTCGAGGAGCGCGAGCATCGCGGCCGAGCGCGCTGCCGGCGCGGGAAAGCCGAGCAGCCAGACGTAGACGAGCATGACTGACGTACCGGCGGCGAAGCGCGCGCGGGCCCCCAGGCGCAACCGCGCGAGCAGGACGTTGAGCCAGACGGCGAAGAACCCGACGTGCAACCCGGAGATCGAAAGCAGGTGCGCGAGTCCTGAGCGCGTGTAGCGCTCGCGCAGCTCGGCATTGAGCTCCGCGCGGCGGGCGATGACCAGCGCGTCCACGAGCGGCGCCCGGGTGCCAAACAGTCGCCGGCTGCGCTCAGCGATCCGATCGCGCAACGCGCCCCGCCCACGCGGCACCGTGTCGAGCTCGCGCACGCGGCGGGCGACGAGCACGCCCCGGCTGCCATTACCGAGAAATCGCCCGGCCACGACCCACGTCGTGCCGCCGTGGGCGGGATGGCCCTCGGGCCAGCGGACTGTCAATGACCCGCGACAGGGCCCAGCCTGAACGACACCATCAACCACACCGCCCTTCTCGGGCGCGGGGTCCGTCAGTTGGAGAATTGCCGAGTGTGTTGCGGTAGGCGACCACGCCCCCGCGCATGACGCACGTTGTTGGCGCCGTGCCGCCGCGCCCCACAGCGCGCCCGCGACCAGCATGACGCCGAGTGCCGCGCCGAGCGGCGCGCGTCGTACGAGCAGCACGACGCCGAGCAACACGCACCACGCCGGCACACCCAGTTCCACGCCGCTCAACGCCGTACCGAGGCCGACGGCGAACGCTTGGGTGAGATAGAGAATCGGGGGCCGCATGAATGCGCGAGTGAACTCGCGACTCGGCTACTGCCCGTTAACGGGCAGGTGCCGAGCCGCGGCTTCAGCCGCGCATTCGGCGTCTAGAGCTGTATGGGTTTTGCGCCGCAGCGCGGCGCGAGCGCGACCTTGCGGAAGCCCTCGAGCAGCGCGACGTCGAGCTTGGCCTTCTCCTGATCGCTCTGCAGCGACAGCTCGGTGAGGATCTCGCCCTGGCGGGTCGAGACGTAGTGTGGGGACAGTCGATTGAGGGCGAACACCAGCACATCGCTGCGGCAGATGTCGCAGCCGCAGAATTTGGGAAAGGCATCGCGCAGGCTCTGGTACTCCCGCTGCACGACTTCCATAGTCACGTTGGTTACGGCCACGCCTCACCCCCTGTCCCCCTCTCCACCATGTGGAGAGGGGGGACGGCGGTGACAGCAGTAAACGTCGAGCCGGTCGTCCCCGTGAAGCGCACGCGGCGGTACGTCCCGATCCATTCCGGCGGCCCCTCCAGCAGCGCGATCTTGTTCGTGCGGGTGCGCGCCTGCAGCAGCTCGCCGCGCTTGGCCCGCCCTTCGACCAGCACTTCGTGGGTCGTGCCGACGAGGCCGATGTTCTTGCGCTTCGCCACGCCGCGCACCAGCGCGATGAGCCGGCCGATGCGTTCGGTCTTGATCTCCTCAGCCACATGATCCTTGATCCGCACGGCGGGCGTGCCCTCGCGCACCGAGTACTTGAAGGTGTAGGCGTCGTCGAATGCGACCTGCTCCACGAGCGACAGCGTTTCCTGAAACTCGTCCTCGGTCTCGCCGGGGAATCCCACGATGATATCGGTCGATAGCGCGATGCCGGGCACGGCGTTCCGCAGCGCGGCCACGATCTCGAGATAGCGGTCCCGGTCGTAGCGCCGCAGCATGCGCTTGAGTGTGCGCGAGCTGCCGCTTTGCACCGGGAGATGGACGTGCTCGCACACGGCCGGTGTCTCGGCCAGCGCCGCGAGCACGCGCGGCGTGAAGTCGGTGGGATACGGCGACGTGAAGCGCAACCGCCGCACGCCGGTGACCGCGCCCACCGCACGGAGCAGGTCGGTGAAATCGTGCGTCCCGTCGTGATAACTGTTGACTGTCTGGCCAAGCAGCGTGACCTCGGTGGTGCCGCCGGCCGCCAACCGGGCGACTTCGCTCACCACGTCGGCCAACTTGCGACTCCGCTCCGGGCCGCGCGTCATCGGAACGACGCAGAAGGTGCACCGATAATCGCAGCCGCGTTGCACCGTCACGAACGCCGAGATGGGGTTGCCGCGGACAGGCGGCACGTCCTCGTAGTGCTCCCACTCCTTGAATTCGACGTCGGCGGCGCGCTCGCCGTCCCGGGCCCGCGCGATCAGCTCGGGCAGACCGCGGTAGCCGTCGGGACCGATGACGAGATCCACCTGGGGCACACGCTCCAGGAGTTTGGGCCCAAGCCGCTGCGCCATGCATCCCACAACGCCCAGCACGTCGCCCGGCCGCTTGTATCGCTGCAGCTCGCCCATGCGGCCCAGTACCCGCTGCTCGGCGTGATCCCGCACCGCGCAGGTATTCACGAGCAGCACGTCTGCCTCGGCGGGGTCTGCGGTGCGCACGTAGCCCTCACGACCCAGGATGCCGAACATCAGCTCGGAATCCGAGACGTTCATCTGGCAGCCGTAGGTCTCGATGTACACGCGCCGCATTAGGTGACGGTAACCTCGAACCGGGGACGACCGTCCCACAGGTCCGTATCAAGATAGACGCTCAGATAATCTTCCGTCATCACGTCCAGACGCCCCTGCTGCCGGCCTGAAACGACGCCATCAGCCGTCTGCCCTCTGCGGCGCGTTCGGTGGGCTCCGGCTTTCGCCTCGCCCACCGCGCGCAGCTCCCGCGCCCGCTCATGGATGACGTTCGGCGGAAGCTGACCCGAAAGACGCGCCGCTGGTGCGTCGGGGCGCACCGAGAACGGAAACACATGCAAATACGTAAAAGGCAAAGCGTGTAACAGCGTGAGAGAGGCGTGGTGATCCGCGTCGCTCTCACCCGGAAATCCGGCAATCACGTCGGCGCCAAGACCAAAAACGGGCAGCCGCTCGGCGAGCCATTCGATCCGCGCGCGATACGACTCGGCCGTGTACCAGTGCCGGCCCATTCGCTTGAGGACGCGGTTGGAGCCGGACTGCAATGGCGCGTGCAGATGCCCAGCCAAGTTGCGGGGCGCTTCGATGAGCAGCCGGGCGAGCGTGTCATCCACCTCGGTGGCTTCGACGCTGCCGAGACGGAAGCGGACGGAAGGGACGGCGGCGATCAGGGACTCGAGCAACGTACCCAACGTGCGACGTGCCGTCGTGCCGACGTATGACGTGTCTTGCCCATAGGTCCCGATGTGCACGCCCGTCAGCACGATCTCGGCATGCTGCTCAGCCAGCGACCGCGCTTCTTCTATTAGCTCCTCCACGGGCCGTGAGCGGTTGTAGCCGCGCGCGAGCGTGGTCGCGCAGAACGTACAGTGCTCATCGCACCCGTCCTGGATTTTCAATAGTGCACGCGATTTGGTACCGCGGAGCGGCGCAGCACGCCGCGCCCCTACATCATCGAACCCCGCCGCGCGCAACACCGTCATCGGATCCGCGTTCGCCACCACCGCCCGGACACCGGGGAGCGCCGCAATCGCGCCGTCGTCGAGCGCCGCCGCACACCCCATTACGATCGTTTGCGTGTTGCCCTGCTTCGCCACATGTCGCACGAAGCGGCGCAGCTTGACTTCGCTTTCGTTCGTGACGGTGCAGGAATTGATGACGGCGAGATCCGCGAGGGCGGGATCGTCCACGACGACCGCGCCGCTCGCGTCAAACGCCTGACGAACCCGCTCGGTGTCGTACTGGTTGGCTTTGCAACCGAAGGTGTGGAAGTAGACGTTCACGGCCGCACGGTCAGCCCCAGCAGAAACGTCCAGACGCGCTCGGTGAGTCCCGTCCCGCTGCGCTGCAGCCGTTCGATGCCAAGGTCGAGGCGGCCGCGACCCCCGGAGAATTGCCGGCCGAGTCCCGCGCTGTATCCGACCTCGGTCGGTGTCGTCCCTATGCCGAACGGCATCTGTCCGCCCCGCAGGCCGAACCGGAACGGTGATGCCGGCCGTCCGAGCTCCGCGCCGACGGACCAGCTGAAGGTGTCGTGGGCGTTGGGGAGCGTCGCGGCTCCGCCCCAGTTTCGCCATGTCACGGTGCCCGCCAGGCTCGCCCGAGCGCCCGCGCGCCATTCCAGGCCGGCGCCATAAGTCACCGGCAGATCGTTCTCCGCCACGGTGTGGCCACCAACGTCGGCGCGCAGCCGAGAGTCGGCGCGGAACCATCCGGCAAGGCGCAGATCGGCTGTGACATCGAACAACAGGCTCGCCGATCCGCCCGTTCCTCCATATGCCACTTCGTCGCGCGCGGTGGTGGTACGGTACGCGGTGTCGGCGAAGCTGCGTTTGGCGATGACACGCGTGGAGCCCGTGAGACGGTGCAGACCCACTCCCAGCGCCAGCCGGTTGTGGAGGCGGGCGGCCACTGCGACTCGAAGGTCGGAGACCGCACCATCGCTCGTGATTTCGTCGGTGATCGGCTGCTGCACACCGCGCAGGTCGATCGTGTCCTGGATGAGCACGCCAAACGAACGGTCGAGGTAGGTCGAGAAGCCGCCGCCGACCACGAAGCGCGACGACACCGGCCCCGCGATCACCATCGCCGGAAAGCGCGTCCCGCGCAGGGCCGATTCCGTACCGCCGGCATCGATGGACCGCCAGGACGTGCCGCTCGTCACGCTGGCACTCATGCGCCGCACGTCCGCGAGGGACGCATCCGTCAGCGGCGAGAAGGCGTCGAACGGCGCGAACGCGCCACCGGTGCTGCGCGCGCGAACGCTTTCCCATTTCCCCGGCGTACCGAGGCCTCGGATGCCGAACTGCGAGTCTTGCGCGGCCAGACGGCCCGACGGCCAGACGGCCGCCAGCAACATCAGCACCACGATGATCACGGCCGTCCGGCCGTCCGACCGTCCGACCGTCATTAGGGCTCCCCAAACCGGAAACGCTTCACGTACGTCACCTGCAGACCCGGCCGAAATGCCGGCGCGCGCGACGAATAGAACCGAATCTGGGTGTAGGAAGCCGCCTCCGGTACCTGCCCGAGGATAAATGCGGTCGTGATTGTCGTATCGAGTGACCATGCGCGCACGAGACTGGTGAGCTCGATCCGCACCGTATCGGGCGATCCGATGTGGATCACCTTGCTCGACGAGGTCGCTCCGAGCGGAGACTTGGCGCCGAGGTCCGCGACCACCTGCAGCGCCTTCACTGTGAAGGAATCACTGCGCGCACCCGGCACGGCGTTCACGGGAACCAGAATGAGGGTCGCCCGCACGACATCGATGGTGTCGTGCAGAAAAGCGGGCATCGCGACGCGCAGCAGCGACCGCGCCGAGGGTACGCCGCCCACGGTCAGGTTGGAGTCGAGCGGTGGCGTCGGCGGGTTGAAGACAAAGCTGTCGAAGCGAGTCGCGACCACCCTGTCGGCGTGGACCACGCTATCGGGCTCGGTCGAGACCGTGTCCGGGATGGTGTAGTTGTAGTACCAATGCAGCTGCGGCCCGCTCCCGACTTGCGTCGTCGCGAGACTGACGCTCGCCAACGAGTCTGCGGCGACGCCGATGCCGTACGCGAGTCGCCCGGAATCCGGAGCGCTGAGCGGGGCCTGTACTGTGTCGAGCTTCAAATACACGAGGAGCGACGAGTCTACCTGCATCAGAAGCACGTTGCCGGCGTTGTCGACGCGCACAGAGTCGATGCAGGTCGAACAGACGCTGCTCCAAAATCGCATAACCGCCGTATCAGTCGACCCCGCTGTCGCCAGCAGGTCGCTGATACTGACGCTGTCGACTGCTGGCGCCGTGAAATAGGGATCGAGCGTTGTGAAATCGGACGTCGAGTCCACCGTGGTCGGTAGCTGGAACAGCCTCAGGCGCAGGTTGGTCGCCGCCTTGTCGCGGCGCGCGACGGTGAGCCGCAGCCGGACCGAATCCACGCTGATCGGCACGGTGGTGGTATCGCCCGCCTTCGGCGTCACACGCGTGAACATGGTGTCGGTCGTGAAGAACGGACGGCTTACGACTACGCCCGGGACATCCGTGGCGGTCATCGCCTCGGAGAGGTAGCCGGGAATGTAGCCCCGGAACGAAGAATCGCGCTTGATGATATCGGTGAAGATCGTATCTCGGATCGCGATCGAGTCGCTGGGACAGAAGTTCGGGCAGACGCCGGCGGACGTGACGTCTTCGGTACACGCCGCCCCCACCGCCAGGAAAGCCACACAGGCAAGTCGCCGCATCACCGGTCCAGCGTCTCCTTCGTAAAAGCATCGGGCAAGAGTGCCGACAGCGTCCAGCGCTTCTCCGTCGCCGGCCCAACCGCCGTCACTTCCAGGTCCAAGCCGAATTCCGCGAGCAGCTGGCGGCAGGCGCCGCAGGGGGCCGCCGGCGGATCCACTTCGGTCGTCACGACGATGCGCTTCAGCTTGCGCGCCCCGCCCACGACGGCCGCGCCGAGCGCCATCCGCTCGGCGCAGATCGTGAGGCCGTAGGATGCGCTTTCGACGTTGCAGCCCACGTACACCCTGCCATCCGCCGCTTCGATCGCCGCGCCCACGTGAAAGCTGCTGTAGGGCGCCCACGCGTGCCGCATCGCCTCGCGCGCCTGTTGCACCAGCTCCTTCATGTCGAAACGTCCTTCAGAAACGACGTGCCCGCCGCGAGCGCCGGCAGACCGAAGTACTCACCGACCGTCTGGCCCATGTCGGCGAACGTGCGGCGCGTGCCCAGCGGCACAGGATGAACGGTGGGCCCCAGCACGAGCAGCGGCACGACTTCGCGTGAATGATCGGTCGACGGCGTCGTCGGATCGTTGCCGTGATCGGCCGTGAGCATCACCAGATCGTCCGGCTGCAGCCGCTCGAGCAGCCGCGGAATCCACGCGTCCAGCTCTTGGAGACCCTGGTGAAACCCCGGCACGTCATTGCGGTGCCCCCACGTCTGGTCGAATTCGATCACGTTCACGAAGATGAAGCCCGTGTCGAGTGTCTCGAGCGCCCGTTCGATGAGCCGGTAGGCGTCGCCGTTGGTCGGCGTATGCTCGCTGCTGATGTTCCGGCCCGCGAACAGGTCGTCCACCTTCCCGATCCCGATCCTGACGACTCCGGCATCGGCCATCACGTCGAGCAGTGTCGTTCCGGTCGGCGCAATCGAAAAATCCTTGCGATTGGGCGTCCGGCGATAGTCCCCTGTTTTTCCTTCGAAGGGACGCGCGATCACGCGGCTGACGGCGTGCTCGCCGATGAGCATCTCACGCACGATCGTGCACGCCTGATACAGCTCCGGCAGCGGGACGGTCTGCTCGTGTGCGGCCACCTGAAAGACCGAGTCGGCGGACGTATAGACGATCCATTTGCCCGTGCGCTGGTGCTCGGCGCCCAGCTCATCGATGATCGCGGTGCCGGACGCCGCCTTGTTGCCTAACCAGGCGCGTCCCGTCCGTCGCGCGAATTCGTCCAGCAATGGAACAGGAAATCCTTTCGGGTAGGTCCGGAACGCCTTCTCGAGCAGCACCCCGCAGATCTCCCAATGCCCCGTGGTGCTGTCTTTCCCTGCTGATGCGGGTCGTGCGACCCCGTGCGCGGCCGTTGGGCTGCCCGCGGGCGCAAGCCCGGGGAGGACAGATCCTTCCCGACATTGTCCTAATCCGAGTTTTTCCAGATTCGGCAGCTTCAGCCCGCCAACCGCCCGCGCGACGTTGCCCAGTGTGTCTGATCCCGCATCACCGTAGTCGGCTGTGTCCGGCGCGGGCCCGGCGCCGAGCCCATCGAGAACGATGATTGCCGCCCGGCCCGTCCCGTACTTCACACCGGGACTCGTGGTAGCCGCGAGCCGAGTCCCGTGAGGAACTCATGCGGCACTTCTCCACTCCACGCCGCGAATTCTTCCAACGTGATCCGCTGCTTGTCTTCCTCGCCGACGATCGTCGCCACGTCTCCCACTTGTACCTCGAGCGGGCCGGTCTCGACGAGGGTCATGTCCATCTGCACCAGCCCCACGATCGGACAGCGCTTGCCGCGCAGCAGCACCTGCGCCTTGCCGCTCGAGCCCCCCCCCTTCCCCCCCGCCCCCCCCGCCCCCCCCGTGCGGCGGACACCGTCGGCGTATCCCATGCGCAGCGTCGCGATCACGGTATCCCGAGGGGCGACCCAGCTCTCCAGGTAGCTCACGCTCTCACCCTTGCGCACGCGGCGCACGCTGATCACTCGAGCCCGGACGCTCACCACCGGTCGTGGCGCCGCCAGCCCGTCGGCAGGTAGTCCGCCGTACAGGAAGATGCCCGGCCGCACCAGGTCGAACGCGAACTGTTTACCGCGTAGTGCCGCGGCGCTGTTCGCGACGTGCAGCAGCGCCGGCCGGCGCGGCAATCGCTGCACCGCTCCCAAAAACCGCTCGAGCTGTTGCTCGGCGGACCCATCGCGACGGTCAGCCGACTGGAAGTGCGTGAAGCATCCTTCGAACGACGGCGTGTCCACGGCCTCGCCGAGCTCGTCGACTTCGTCCCAGCGCACGCCGGCGCGCCGCATGCCGGTATCGATCTCGACGTGGAACGGACGATCGCCCCGCGCGGTCCACTCGATGATGCTGCCGGCGTCGCCGAGCGCCGGCGTCAGCGCGTGGCGGTCATACGCATCGAACACCTGCGCGCGCCCGGGCATGAACACGAGGATCGGCCTCGTGATGCCGGCCGCGCGCAGCTCCGCACCTTCTGCGATCGTCGCGACGCCGTAGCCCCAGGGATCGAGCGGCTCGAGGGCCCTGGATACGAGGACGGCTCCGACCCCGTACGCATTGGCTTTGACGACAGGGAGGAGCCGTGTGCCTGCTATCTTTGCTACCGTTCGGGCGTTGTCGACGAGGGCTTCCACGTCCACTTCCACCCAGGCCTCGCCCTTCGTTGACACGCTCACTGGCGCGGGTATGATACCCCGCCCGGAGGCTAAATGCAAGGCGATTCAGCGCTTGGACGTGCCCTGGGGTTGGTGCGCGAGCTCCGGCAACGCTGTCCGTGGGACCGCGCGCAGACCCCGCAAACACTCCGCCCGTATCTCGTCGAGGAGGCGCTCGAGCTCGATCACGCCATCCAGACCGAGGACCCGGAAGCGATGCGCGACGAGCTGGGCGACATGCTGCTCCATCTCGCGTTTCAGATCGTGATCGGCGAAGAGCGATCGCAGTTCAATGCGGAAGTCGTGGCGCACACGCTCGAGGAGAAAATGTGGCGGCGACATCCGAATCTGTTCGGCGAACGCCGCGTGAGCCACGACGACCACGCCGGCTGGGAGCTGGTGAAGCGGCGCGAACCGCGCACCGGCGGCAAGCGCAGCACGCTGGCCGGACTTCCGCCCACATTGCCTCCCCTGCTCATGGCGTTCCGGCTGCAGGAGCGTGCCGCCGGCATCGGATTCGATTGGCCGGATGCGAAGGGGCCGCTGGCGAAGGTGAAGGAGGAGATCGGCGAGCTCGAACGGGAAACGGGGAGCAGGGAGCGAATTGAGGATGAGATCGGCGATTTGCTGTTTGCCACAGTCAATCTCGCGCGCAAGCTCGGCTTCGAGGCCGGGCAGGCGCTCGAGCGCGCGAATTTGAAATTCATGCAGCGGTTCGAGAAGGTCGAAAAGCTCGCGGAGGAGCGCGGATTGGAGATGGGACGGGCGAGTTTGGAGGAGCTGGATGGGCTTTGGAACGAGGTGAAGAAAAAAGACGCCTAGTTCCACGCCCCTAGTTTTTGGTGTTGCTTACAAACGCCAGGCGCCTTCCGTCGGGCGACCACGACGGCACGTTGATCGTTCCCTGACCACCATAGAGGTAGGCGATGACTCGTGCCGGTCCGCCTCCGATCGGCATCAATCGCAGCAGCACGTGCTTGTAGAACGGATGATCGTCCGGCGCAACGTCCGTGCCAAACGCGAGGTAGACGATCCACTTTCCGTCAGGTGAAATGTGCGGGAACCAGTTGTTGAAGCCATCGTTCGTGATCTGTTCCTGGCCCGTCCCATCGGGTCGCATCCGCCAGATCTGCATCAGCCCGCTGCGCGATGAGTTGAAGTAGATGTACGCGCCATCGGGGGTGTACTCCGGTCCGTCGTCGAGGCCTGGCGCGGTCGTGAGACGGATCTCGTCGCCACCCGTGGCGGAGATCCTGTAGACGTCCAGCGAGTCGTTGCGCTCGCCCACATAGACCAGCCACCGCCCGTCGGGTGACCAGCCGTGCAAGTACGACGGCCCTTTCGCGGTGATGCGCTGCGGCGTGCCGCCGGTGGCCGGCACCGTGTAGACGATCGACGCGCCGCTGTCCTCGACCGCGTGGTTACTGATGGCCAGCATCCGGCCGTCGAACGACAGCACGTGGTCGTTGTTGTTGCGCGTCGCGAATCCCGTGTTGATCGGCGTCGGCGAGCGGGTTGCGAGATCGAAGCGGTAGAGCCGTCCCTCCTGTACGTAGATGAGGGCCTTGCCGTCGTGGGTCCAGTTGGGCGCTTGAAACGATCCCGCGTACTGGTGCACGATCGTGGCGTTCCCGGTCGCGACGTCGAGAATCTCGAGGTTCGAGCCGAGGTAATCGCGATAGGGGACGAAGTCCGGCTGAGCGGGCGCCGTGATGCGGACGTTGCTGAACCTCGCTCGATCGATAACGGTGTCGTTGTGCGAGCACACGAACAGACCGACGTAGACCGTATCGGGGAGCGAGATGCCGGCGAGTCGCTGCGTGACGAGCGTATCGCCGAATTGCGCGACCGACATGACATACGCGCCGTCGCGGCGCTCGAGCTGGATGACCGCGTCCGCATCGGGGAGGCTGTCCGCCGACTTGCCCTCCTCCGTGATTCCGCCGGTCTGGCGGCGGAACTGGAGCGACATCAAGCCGTTGCCATGCAACGCGGCCGTGACGTGCGCGCTGCTGGGATCGAGCGAGGGGCGAATGGTCCAGCCGATCTTGCGATGCTCCTCCACACCCGCGCCGATGAAGCGCGCACGCGCGGAGAGGATGAAGTTGCCGCTGAGCCGCTTCCAGACGAAATGAAAATCGTCGCGGGAGTCCCACATGTTCTGACCCGACCCCGCGACCAGATACGTCTGCTGCCCCGGGGCGTACGATGCTGAACCGCGTGCTCGGCCGACGTCGGTGTGCGTGGCAAAGATGCCGACCGGACTCTGAGCGCCGAGGACATCGCCCACGAGAGCGGAGCTCAACACGAGCGTCAGCAGGCGGGAGCTAGGAGGAATGCGCATGGACGTTCAACGCCCACCTCCCCACGCCGCGGGGCCGTACGTCGCGCCGTCTCGCGTCAGCCGCGACACCACGCCGTCCGACATGTTCATCACGTACACCTCGTATGCCCCATCGCGATTGCTGCTGAACGCGAGCTGGCGGCCGTCGGGGGACCAAACGGGGCGCACGTGTACGCGATGCGCGTGCCGTCGGGCGTGCACTCGCCTGCTAGCTGCCGATCCGCCGCTCTTCCCGTGCCTGGCTGAGTAAACGCTCAGCAAAATCGAGACGCTCCTGTGTTTCGGCCAGCTCCTGTTGGAGGTCCTCGACACGATGTTCAACTGCCTCGAGCCGCTCGGTGACGTCGGCCGATGCCGATTGAGGACGATTGGCACGCAGACGCGCGATTTTGAGGACTGTGAAAGCGGGAATCCCCACGAATATGAGGAGCGCGGCAAGAAACACACCCGGTTCCATGTAGCCCTTCTTTCTCAAGGCGGTAAATCGAAGACTAAGAATACGCGTTAGACTGCGACCGCGCTCGCGAGTCGTCAGCACACAGGTGTCTCGCGCGTGAGACAGCCATGGGGCGAACCTGGCGCTGTTCTCGCGCGGCACGAGTCGTGCCCAACGCGACGCTATGCGACCTTTCGTCGCGCTCCTCTGCTGGCCTGTTCTCCTCCCCGTGTCGCGTCCCGCGATGGGCGCGCAGGCGCCCCGTCTCGAGCGAGGAGCGCGAATCGTGCGCCGCGAGCGGCGGATGACCCTGGAGGGCGCGGGCATGGGTCTGCTCGCCGGGACGCTCACCGCCTTGGCCGCCGACCCGGAGTGGGTGGACGAAAATGGGGACTGCACGACGCTCCCGTGTATCGCCTACCAGGTGTCGCCGCATCTCGATACGCGCCTCGCGGTGTTCGGTGTCGTCGTCGTCGGTGTGCTGCTCGGAGCAATTGTCGGATCGGAGGCGAAAACCGCCACCTGGGCGCCGGTGCATCTCGAGCGGCTGACGGTTGGCCCGGCGCCGGCCGGCGGCTTCGCCATGGGAGTAAGGATCACCTTCTAAACCATTATTCGCCCTGCTGCTGCTGAACGATCTTGTCCCACCGGTCTGCGCGTTCCTGCGCGGTCGTATCCTCAATGCGAGTCGCCACGGTCCATACGTGCCCGGCCGGATCCATGAGCCACACGATTCGGTCGCCCCAGAATTGGTTCTGCAGAGGCACCAAAACCTTGGCACCGCTACGCGTTGCTCGCTCCACCGTGGTATCGACGTCTGGTACATAGACAAAGATGACGACAGGTGAGCTCCCGTCATTTGTCGGGGCTCGACTCGGCAAGGTCGGCCACTCACCTTCGATCATGATCATCTCGGGGCCAATCTTCAGCAGCCCGTGCGCCACCGAGCCGTCTGGCCCAGACCGCCGATTTAGTTCGACGGCGTCAAAGGTTCGCACACAGAAATCAATCTCCGCCGCGGGATCCCGACAGACGAGGCGAGGAATAATGATGGACGTGTTTTCGGGAAGTTGACGAGCACTGTTGGCCATGCAGACTATCTCCGGGGCGCTATAGCGAATGTCATCGATCAGTCCTTATACGGATCGAACTCGTCCGCGCCAGCCATCACCACAATCAACGGCCGGAGCGTATGCAGCACCTCGACGGTCGCACCCTGTGCTTTCAGCACGTCGGGCAAGCGACGATAGACATGGGGACTCTCGTCCGTCCCGCCGCCGCGCAGCAGCACGCCTTTTCCCTTTATCCATTCATTCATCATCTCGCGCGAGATCGCGCCGGGCTTGAGCACCTTGCCCTTGCGCGTGCGCTTGCCGGCGGCGGCGGTGCGGCTCATGACGCGCCCGGCGCCGTGCACGGTCGAGTACAGCGCGCGCGCCTGTAACTGCTGCGTCGCCGCGTCCGCCGGCGTCGCTCCCTGGAGAATTACGGCGTTGTCGCCCATCGAGCCACCCACGAATCCCTTCTGTCCCGGAAACGCCGGCGTCGCGCCCTTGCGGACGACGTACAGTTTCTCGCCGCCGTGCTCTTCGATCCACGCGAAATTGTGGTGGTTGTGCACCAGCTCGAGCTCTCGGCCGCCGAGCAGCGAGACCACTTTGCGCGCCACCCACTCGCGGCCCGCGTACGCGTACCGGCCGGCGAGGTTCATCAGCTGCCAGTACGCGTCTCCGACGGGCGCGTGCACGTCAAGCAGCGCCTCACGCTCGGGCGCGCGCTCCCCCCACGCCTTGTTCTGCGACAGCGCGAGAAAGCCGTGCGCGACGCCAAAGCCAAAGCCCCGCGAGCCAAAGTGGACACCGACCCAGATTCGGGTCTCCTCATCGGCGAAGACATCGACATAGTGATTGCCCGACCCCACGGTGCCGAGCTGCTCGCGCGCCTTGGCGCGCAGCCGGTCGCGCTCGTGCCGATCGGGCACCGCCTCCCACGCCGGATCCTCGAACAACGGATCATCGGTCGGCGCGTCGGCGGCGCGGTTCCTGAGACCCACCCCGAAGGAGAGTGACGCCTGAATCTCATCGGCCAGCTCGCGCAGCCGCCCCTGGATCTCGGGCAACGTGAGATCGGTGCGAATCGCGGAGTTGCCGCAGGCGATGTCGAACCCCACGCCCACGACCGACACCTTGTCCCGATACGCCGCCACGCCACCGATGGGCATGACGTACCCCAGATGCCCGTCGGCCATGAGCGCGGCACGCTCGGCGCGGCTGGCGACGTCTTGAAGCTGGGCCAGCGTGTTGGATTCGTGAGTTCCGAAAATCTCTACCTTGGTCATACCTCACCTCAAGAATTGACGGTAAGGGACGGTAAGGGACGGTAAGAGACGGTAATGGTAAAAAACCAGCTTTCTCTCTTTTCAGACACTCCTACCGTCCTTTACCGTCTCTTACCGTCGGTTTTCAGCCGGGATGAGGGGGACAGCCAGCCCGCGGGCTCACCCCGGCGCCTCGTCACCAGTCCATCGATCATCCCTCAGCGGCCCGGCCGAGCGTTCCATCCGCTACGGGAGTCGCGGTCCTTCGCGGACTTCCCGCCCGGACGGGCCAGAAACAATTCGCCCCACCACGTTTACGGCACGGGGTGGGGCGACAGCGCTGGAAAACGCGTCGTTACTTAGCGCTGTGCTCCCGTGCCGAATGGTTGTACCGCGGGGATCGCCGGATACACGCCGCCGTCCCGTCGAAAGGCGGGCCTTCCGACGTCGCTGCGGCAGGTCAGCTTGGAGTGCGCTGTTACCAACATTGTCAGCCTCCTGAAAACAAAAATCGCGTCACCGTGGCTACACCGGTGGCAGCCAATGCGGGACGCGACTCCCATGAAGCGAGGGGAACTCTAAAAACGAGTCCTCAAACTGTCAAGGCCACAACCGGTACAGAGTCCTTGGAAATGCGATCGCCTCCCTGATGTGCGGGATGCCGCAGATCCATGCGACCGTGCGCTCGACGCCGAGTCCGAAACCCGCGTGCACGAACGTGCCATACTTGCGCAGGTCGAGATACCACGAGTACGCCTCCTCCGGCAGCTTCTCGGCACGGATGCGCGCGAGCAGCTTGTCGTAATCGTCCTCGCGCTGGCTGCCGCCGATGATCTCGCCGTACCCCTCGGGCGCCAGACAGTCGTTGTTCAACACGGTGCGCGGATCGTCGGGGTTTTCCTTCATATAGAAGGCCTTCACCGCCTTCGGATAGTTGTAGACAAACACCGGCCGGTCGTACTGCTTGGCGAGCGTCGTCTCATCCTCCCCACCCAGATCGCGGCCCCACTCCATGTCGGCGCCGAGAGCTTTCAGTTTCTCGACCGCGTCGGTGTAGGAAATCCGGTGGAACGGCGGCGCGACACGCTCGAGCGGCGCGAGATCGCGCCCCAGCTCCGCGAGATCCTGTTTGCGCCGCTCTAGACAGCGGCCCACGATGTACGAAACGAAATCCTCCTGCAGCCGCATGTTCGCGTCCGAATCGTTCCAAGCGACCTCGGGCTCGACCATCCAGAATTCGGTCAGATGCCGGCGCGTCTTCGACTTCTCGGCGCGGAACGTGGGGCCAAAGCAGTACACCTTGCCGAGCGCCGCGGCGGCCGCCTCGACGTACAATTGGCCGGTCTGCGCCAGGTACGCCTTCCCGAGATCGAAGTAATCCACCGAGAACAGCGTGCCCGCATGCTCGCCGATCGAACCGGTGAGAATCGGTGTGTCGACCAGCGTGAAATGCCGTTGGTGGAAGAAATCGCGGATCGCCTGGATGACTTCGTGACGCACGCGGGCGATCGCCACCTGCTGCTTCGAGCGGAGCCACAGATGGCGGTGCTCGAACAGAAACGCGGTGCCGTGCTCTTTCGGTGTGATCGGAAAATCGGGGCTCGCACCGAGGACGCGCAGATCCGACGCCTGCAGCTCGACGCCTCCTGGCGCGCGAGCGTCGACGCGCACGACGCCCGTCACCTCGAGCGAAGTCTCCTGAGTAAGTTTCCCGAACGCGTCCCAGACTTCCGCAGGCAGATCTTTCTTGGAGAGCACCGCTTGCAACAGGCCGGTCCCGTCTCGCACCACGACGAACGCGATCTTGCCGCTCGAGCGCGTCGTCGCCACCCAGCCGCGTACCGCGACGGTCTCTCCCGCGTGCTGCGGAAGCTCTTCAATCCAATGACGTTCGGGCATAGGCGCGGCATACTAGTGGCGGGCCTTTTCAGTGTCAACGCGATGACCGCGGCATGCGCCGCGCCCGTGAAAACCGGCCCGGCACGTCAGGAAACGAGCTGGCCCGCCTACCTCGGCAATCAGCGCCACGACGCGGGCGCGCGCGAGACATTGAACCCCGATCCCCGACCGCTCTGGCATGTGACGATGGGACGCGGCGTACGCGGCAGTCCCGCACTGGGTGAAACGGTGCTCGCGGTGGGCACGGCAGACCGCAACATCGTGCTCATCGACCGCGCCAGCGGCGAGGTGCTGTGGCGCTCGCACCTCGGTGGGACCGTGCGCTCGGGTCCTTTGCTCGACGAAGACCGGCTGTACGTGGCCACCGAGTCACAACCCGGCGGACGCGTCTACGCAGTGCGCTTACGGGATGGCCAGCAGCTGTGGCGCGCCCGCACGGGGAGCGTCGTGGCCCCGCTCGCGTTTGATGGGGGAGGCGACGCGATCTACGCAGGCACGGAAGGGGGGCTGGTGCTGCGCCTCGAGCCCGAGCACGGAACCGTCCGGTGGCGCTGTCCCCTCAGTGGCGCGGTGCGTGCCGGACCGCTCGTCACGCCGCACGGACTCGTCGTGGCCACGACGAGCGACACGCTGTACTTGATCGATCGCGAGACGGGCGCCGTGCGCGCGCGGTTGTCCCTCCCCGGCGCCGTGCTCGCGACCCCGGCCACCGATGGCCAGCGCGTCTATCTCGCCACGACCAGCGGCCGGATCGTGGCGGTCGATCTCGCCTCGTGGCGAGTGACGTGGGACCGGGCGGCCGGCGATGCCGTGTATGGAGCGCCGGCACTCGCCAGCGATACGCTGGTCGTGCTGGCGCGCGACGGCCGGCTCTGGATGATTCCGGTGGACGCACCGGACGCCGCGACCAGTCACACGCTCGACATCGTCGCCACCGCGGGACCGACCCCGTTGGCTTCCGGCGTCCTCGTGGGCAGCGTCAGCGGAGAAGTGCTGCTCGTCGATCCGACGAGCGGAGCGATTCGCTGGCGGGCACAGGTCGCCAGCCCGATCGAGGAGCCGCCGCTGGTACGCGACCGGCAAGTGGTGGTGGTGGCGGGCCGCGGCAATATTTACACGTATCGATGACACGCTCGATTGGATTCGTTGTCCTGCTGCTGTGCTGCGCCGGTCCGACGCTAGCGGCGCAATTCCTCGATACACGTCGGCACGTCTGCAGGTCGCACGAGACGGCTTCATCGTGCCGACGTGCCGACGTGCCTCGTGCATCCTTCCAGCGCGCCGTTGTGCATCATGGTAAGTGGCTCACCGCGGCCAGCGTCGCAGCCCTCATCGTGTTCGCGGAGCGAGAGCACAGCCGCTCACGCCGCGAGTGGAACACGCTGCTCGACATCTGCCGTTCAGCCCAGGACGCGTGTGCACTCGGACAGGACGGCCGGTACGTGCGCAGTGACGCCGAGCAGCTGTATCAGCGCTCGCGCGCCTACGACCGGCGAGCCAATCGCTGGCTGCTGGGCGCCCAGGCGAGTCTCCTCGCCACCACCGCGCTGTTCATTATCGACCTGCATCCGGGGGAGGGGCCTGGGAATATCCCCTTTGCGCCGGTGCGGGTGGGGATGCGGATTTCGTTCTGAACCGCCATCAGCCCACCCGAAAAAGCTCGAACCCTCGCTCGTATCTAGTGACCAGCCGCTCTCTATAGGCCGCATGCTCGCGTCGCTCGAGGGCGGGATCGGTGGCGATCATCGCGGCCGCGGCGGCGCGCGCGGCGTCGAGCAGCGGCAGGTCGGTTTCGAGATTGGCATAGCGGAGCGGTACGCCGCCCGATTGCCGGGCGCCCGTGAGGTCACCCATCCCGCGCTCGTGCAAATCCAGCTCGGCGATCTTGAAGCCGTCGGTCGTTTCGCAGAACGCCTGCAGCCGGGGGGCGGCCTCGGAGGAATCGGAGAGCAGGATGCAGTGACTCGCCGCCGGGCCCCGCCCCACACGGCCCCGCAGCTGGTGCAGCTGCGCCAGGCCGAATCGCTCGGCGTGCTCGATGAGCATCACCGTTGCGTTCGCGACGTCGATGCCCACTTCGATGACGCTGGTCGCGACCAGGATGTTCACGGCGTTGTCGCGGAAGGCGCGCATCGTCGCGTCGCGCTCATCGGCTTTCATCCGACCGTGCACCAGTCCGACGCGAAACTCGGAAAAGGACTTCGCCAGCTTCTCGGCCATCGTCGTGGCGGCTTTGAGGTCGGCGCGCTCCGATTCGTCGATGACCGGATAGATCACATACGCCTGCCGCCCCGCCGCGCACTCACTGCGGATGAACTCGTAGATCTTCGCCCGCGCCGCGTCGGTGCGCAGCGCCGTCTTGACCGAGCCGCGGCCGGGCGGGCGCTCGCGTAGCTGCGTGACGTCCAGATCGCCATACAGGGTGAGCGCGAGCGAGCGCGGGATCGGCGTGGCCGTGAGCAGCAGGACATCGGGAGCGTCGCCTTTTTCGACCAGGGCGGCGCGTTGCTCGACACCGAAGCGATGCTGCTCATCGATCACGGCGAGACCCAGCTTGCGGAACGTGACCGACTCCTGAATGAGCGCATGCGTGCCCACCACAATCCGCGGCGCACCAGTGGCGATGCGTTCCCGAGCCGCCGACTTCTCCGCCGCACTCATCCGGCCGAGCAACAGCTCCGGACGGATCGCCAGCGGCTCCAGCAGCCGGGTCAAGGTGACGCCGTGCTGCTCCGCGAGTAGCTCCGTCGGCGCCATGATCGCGGCCTGATAGTCGTTTTCGGCGGCGAGCAGCATCGCGAACAGCGCCACCACCGTCTTCCCCGTGCCCACGTCGCCCATCAGAAGTCGGTGCATCCGCAGCGGCGCCGTCATATCGCCGCTGATCTCGCGGATCGCTTGACGCTGATCTCCGGTGAGCTCGAAAGGAAGATTCTCTCTGAGCGTGGTCGTAAGCTCGCGTTTTAGCTGGAAGGTGATGCCCGCCCGGGCCCGCTTGGCGAGGTGTCGAGCGCGCGCCTGCACGAGCTGTTGATCGAACAGCTCGTCGAAGGCGAGCCGGCGTCGCCCGAGCTCCGCGTCCTCCACCTTCTTGGGGCGATGCATCGATTCCAGCGCGCGGCGCAGCTCGATCAATTCGTGCCTGGCACGAAACGCGGCGGGATGTGGGTCGTTCACGAGGGGCAGCAGGCCGTCGAGGTGCTGTTGCACGAGGGCGCGGATCTGGCGGTGCGTGAGGCCTTCGGTGGCCGGATACACGGGAAGCACGAGCCCGGGATTGGTCTCAGTCTCGTCATCTGGCTCCGCCAACACGATGAACTCGCGCGGCACGACCTGTTTGCCGTGGTAATAGCGCACCGGTCCGGTCACCAGCAACAGCTGCCCCTTCTTGATTTGCCGCTCCAGAAACGGGCGGCCCGGCCAGGCGCATTCGAGCAACCCGCTGTCGTCCTTCAGTACCGCGCGGAACACGCGCAGCCCTCGCCGCGTGGGCAGGACACCCGTGCTGACGACTCGACCCACGCACGTCACCTCCTGCCCAATGGCGGCGCGGGCCAGCGGTGTGACGGTCGTGGCGTCGAGGTAGCGATGCGGAACGTGATAGAGGAGATCGCCGACGGTGCGGATGCCTAAGCGCTGGAGAGCTTCCGCCCGCTTGGGCCCAACTCCTTTGAGGAATTTGACTGGGCTGCTTAGCGAGAGGGCCATCTGCCGTCAGCAATCTGGCCGCTCATACACTCACCAGCCGGTGCGCGAACTTCACCGGGTCGAAGAGCTCCAAATCGTCTAGCGTTTCACCAGTACCGAGATAGCGGATCGGCACGGGCACCGCGCGCCGCAGCGCGACCACGCTCCCGCCCTTCGCCGTGCCGTCCAATTTCGTGATGACGAGTCCCGTGAGGGGCACGGCAGCGGCGAACGCTTCGGCTTGGCGGACGGCGTTCTGTCCCACCGTGGCGTCGAGCACGAGCAGCGATTCGTGCGGCGCGCCGGCCTGTCGCTTCCCCACCACGCGCACGACTTTCTTGAGCTCTTCGCGCAGTCGTTCGTCGGTGTGCAGCCGCCCGGCGGTATCGACGAGCACGGTATCCACGCCGCGGCTGGCTGCGGCCTCCACGGCGTCGAACGCGACCGCCGCCGGATCGCCCCGCTGGGTCGCCCCCACGAACGGCGCGCCCAGGCGCTCCGCCCACACTTGCAACTGCTCCGTAGCCCCCGCACGAAATGTGTCGGCGGCCGCAAGCAACACACTCCGTCCTTCCACCTGCAGGCGCTTCCCCAGCTTCGCGACCGACGTCGTCTTCCCCGTACCGTTGACACCGAAAACCAGGATGACCGTCGGCGGCTGCGGCGCACGTGCAAGTGGGGCGGCCGCGGGACCGAGCTGCTCCACGACGATGCGCTCCAGACTCGCTTGATCGACGGTGTCAGCGCGACTCAGCCGCTCGACGGTCTCGTTGGTCGCCGCGACGCCGAAGTCCGCTTCGACGAGCAAGCGCTGTACGGCTTCGAGCCGGCTCGCGTCTGCCGCGCCGCCCGTGAGGTAGCGACCGACCTTTTTCCAGAGTCCCATCATGGCAGTCCCTGGCGCCGGCGCAGGGCCCATTCCGTCGCCAATGCCAGGATCGCAATGACAAACAGCCACCAGCGGTCACGCAGTCCGACGGAGGCCGTACGCGCCGTTGCGTCTCCCGGCTGGGAGCTGAGGACTGCCGCGCGCGGGAGCCACTCGTCCGAGTACGTCTCCACCGCGACGACGCCTTGCTCCGCACCGCCCTGCAATGCGTAACGGTAGATCCCCCGTGGAAGCAGCAGGGCCGCGCGACCGGCTGCGTCGAATCGCAGCGTATCGGTACGGGTTGTGTCAGTGCTGCGCAGCGTGACCGCGAGGGCCCGGCTCGAGTCTGGTGAGGTCCAGCGCCACACGATCGGCAGGCCGTTCGGAACCTCGAGTAACTCGGGAATCGCCCGCTCCCTTCTCGCCCCGCCCGCTTGCTCGCTCAAGAGCCAGTCCACCAGTGCCGCCACAACGCTGCGATACCCTTCTTCGGCGGCACCGCCGCGAAACGCCCAGCGCCACAGCCCCGCCGCCGTGACTGTCGCGATGCGTTGTCCGTTGCGTAGCTCGAGCGTGAGGATCGGGCGCGCGGTTCCGCGTCGCGCGAGGCGCGCCGTGAGCGCGACGGTCGACGTCGGATTCGCATCACGGGCTTGCACGGCGACGGCTGTCGCCGGCGGCAACGAGTCCCAGCTGACTCCCGCGAGTGCCGCAGTGAACGGCGAAGAGAGCGGTCGGTCCACGTACCAGTCTCCCGCCTGCCCGTTCGTCGGCCACAGCAACACCGCGCTTCTCGGTCCCGCCGTAAACGCGCGGGCCCGCGCCGGGTCGCCCGTTGCAATCACGAGCCGCGCCCCCGCGGCCGCGCGGCTGAGCTCGCTCGTCGCGACGGGGGCGAGCGTCGCGCCGTCACGCCAGCGTCCCGCTTCCGTCTCGACGAAAACCTTCACCGGCAGGCGCGACACGTCCCGGAGTGTCCTGGCCAGGAACCGAGCTTCCCAGTCTGGGGGCGAGGCGAAGATCACGGCTGCGGGCTCGAGGCTGACGTCGACGACGAACTGACGGATGTCGTCTCGAGCCTCGGCGTCGTTCACTCCCTCCAGGCGCACGTCGAGGACGCTCCAACCGGGACGGGGGACGTGGGACGCGGGAAGGATGATCTCGGTGGTAAGCACGCCGCTGTCGGGAAGCGTCACTGGCACCGAGGCAAGTCGACGGCCCTCCACGAACACCGCGAGAGCGGCTTTACCCGTCCCCCGGCCCCCGTCCCTCGTCCCCGCCGTTCCGTAACTCACCTTGAGCCGAATCGTGTCGCCCCGCGTGACATGTCGAGCGCCGTCGACCCCGGCGATGTAACCATCAAAGAACGGCTTGCGGGGTTGCACGATGACCTTCGGCCGGCGCAGCAGATCGGGAGGAATCGTTGTTGCGTCGTCTATTTCCCCGTCGGTCACGACAATGACCTCGCCGGCGCGTCCCGCGGCCGCTTCAAGCGCTGGGCCGAGGTGACTGGCGCCGGCCGCGGGCGGCGCGGTGTCGAATGCCGTAACGCCGGTGCCGAACCGCCACACGACCGCCCCCACCCCCTCCCCCTCCCCCCCTCCTCCCCGGCGTCGGGCGAGTCGGCGAGCGCTGTCGAGCGCGGCGCGCCAGGGTGCTCCCGTCATGCTGAGCGATGCGTCGAGCAGCACGATCGGCTGGTCGCCCGCGGGCAGTAGGCGCGAGCTGGCGGGATTCCACAGCAGCAGAATCAGCGCCAGCACGGCGACGGCCCGCAGCGTCACGAACAACACGCGAGCGCCTCGGCGATCGTGAATCTGCCGTCGTACAACGCCCGTCCGACGCACGCGCCGGCGAGCTCAGCAGCGCGCGCCGCACGCAAGTCGTCGAGCGAACCGACGCCACCTGAGACAATCACATCCAGCCCGAGCTCGGCGAGCTGCCGGGCGCCGTCAATGTCCGGGCCCGTCAGCTTCCCGTCGCGCGTGACCTCGTTGTAGATGATCGTACGGATTCCGAGCTGCGCCACCCGCGTCGCGAGCTCTCGTGCCGTCAGGTCGAGGACGTCCGCGGCGCCGCGAGGGGCGACGCGCCCGTCCTTCGCGTCGATGCCGGCCGCGAGTCGCGTCGCGCCGTGGCGCGCGATCAGCCGTTTCACGAGCCCTGAGTCCACCGCGCCGCGCGGGCCGATGACAACCCGCGTGGCGCCTAGCGTGAACATCTGATCGATATCGATTTCCCGAAATAGGCCGCCACCAACCTGAACGCGTACGGTGGCAGCTTTGAGCACGGCCCCGATCAGCTCGTGGTTGTCCGGGCGCCCGTAGGCGCGGTCCATATCGACGAGATGGATCCAGTGCGTCCCCGCACGCGTGAATGCGTCGAGCGCCGCCAGCGGCTCGGCCATGGCGCCATGGGCGCGCGCCACCCGCCCGCCTGCTATGTCAACGGCGGGATAGAGCTCCACGCGCGGATCTGTGAAGAGAGTGAGAGTGGGGGAGCTAGTCGTCGCGAGCCGCGGCGGCGGCCCCGAGTGCCGGTGCCGCGGCGGGCAGACCTGTGGGCTCGAGCTCCGCGAGGAGCTGCGCGCGCAGGTTGTCGAACGCCGACCGCAGCTTTGAGGGCACCGGCTCGCCCGCACCTGCGTCTTTGCGCTGCGGGTTCGTGGGCCGTCCGTTCACCAGGAACTCGTAGTGCAGATGCGGGCCCGTCGACAGTCCTGTCGACCCCACGTACCCGATCGTCTGCTCCTGGCTGATGTGCTGCCCGACGTGCATGCCCTTGGCGAATTTCGAGAGATGGCCGTAGCGGGTGCGAATCCCGTTGGCGTGCCGGATTTCGATCAGATTGCCGTAGCCGCCATTGCGCCCCGCTTCCGTGACGATCCCATCCGCGGTCGCGCGCACGGGGGTGCCATATGCCGCGGCGTAGTCGGTCCCCTGATGGGTGCGCCACCGCCTCAAAATGGGGTGAAACCGACCGCCGAAGCGACTCGAGATATGGCTGAAGCGCAGCGGCGCGCGCAGAAACGCGCGGCGTAGCGAGCGGCCGCGGTCGTCGTAGAAGCTGCCTTGGCCGCCGGGACCGTCGAAGGCGAACGCGAACGTGGGCGAGCCCGCCACGTCGACACGCGCGGCCAGCACGCGGCCGAACCGCTTCTCGCCCTGGGGTGATTGCAGACGCTCGATCAGGACCTCGACGCGGTCCCCCGGTCGCATATCGCGCGTGAAGTCCACTTCCCAGTCGTAGACGTCGGCGATGGCCCAGGCGAGCGCGACGCGTTGGCGGAGGGGCAGGAATGAATCGGGGATCGCGGCGTCGAGTGCGTCGTACAGATTCGATTGAATCACGGCCGTGGTGCGGAGCCGCTCGGTGGTCCACGGGATGTCTTCGACGGTCTCCATCCACCCGGAGTCGCCGCCCAGCCGGGACATGACCAAATGCTTTTCGGGATCGAGGCGCACGCCGAGGCGATTGGCCACCGCGGCCCCCTTCAGGCGGCGCATCTCGAACACCAGCCCCGGCTGCATGCGGCGGGGGTTCAGGACGTGCGTGGCCTTCATGAAGCTCACGTATTCGCGGCCGGTGATGCCGGCACGCGCCAGCACGTCGGACAGGATCTCGCGGCGGCCGAGGGCATCACTCCACTCGTCGTAGGCGCTGGTGACGACGATGGGTAACGCGACCGGAATCTCGCGCGACGGCCATGCTTCATGCGCGGCCCACACCAGCATACCGGCGGCGAGCGCACCGGCAGCAACGTATTGACTCGCCCGCCACGACATCAGTCCATCTGTCTCCGAATGAAGGTCGGTATTTCCATTTCGTTCAGCTCAGGATTCAGCGGCGCCTGGGCCGGACCCGGACGCTTGGGCGTGACTTCGGACGGCTTCGCGAACCCGGGCGGCGGTACCGGCGTCGGCCGTGCCCCCCGATCGCGGAACGGCAGCACTCCCGCCGCCGGACGCTGCACGCCGGCCAGCGCGTCCGCCATAGCGCCGGTCTTGTCGAACCCCGTCGCAATGACGGTGATCCGCACTTCGCCGTGCATCGCGGGATCGTTCACCGCGCCGAAGATGATTTCGGCTTCGTCCCCCGCGGCGTCGTGAATCGCCTCGCTGATCTGCGTGACTTCGCCCAGCGTCAGGTCCTCGCCGCCGGTGATGTTGATCAGCACGCCCGTCGCGCCGGCGATCGAGATGTTGTCGAGCAACGGACTCGAGATCGCCTGCTGCGCCGCTTCCATCGCGCGGTTCTCGCCGCGTCCCGTCCCGGTCCCCATCAATGCCGCGCCGCCATTCTGCATCACGGTGCGCACATCCGCAAAATCTACATTGACCAGGCCGGTGACACAGATCAGCGCCGAGATGCCCTGCGTCGCATGGAGCAGCACTTCGTCCGCTTTCTTCAACGCATCCTGGAACGGGATGCCTTTGCCCACGACCGCGAGCAGCCGCTCGTTGGGCACGACGATCATCGTGTCCACGTGTTTGCGCATCTCGGCGATCCCCATCTCCGCCTGACGCATGCGCTTGCGGCCCTCGAACAAGAACGGCTTGGTGCAGATCCCGATTGTCAAGGCGCCCAGATCGCGGGCGACCTGCGAGATGATGGGCGCCGCGCCGGTGCCGGTGCCGCCGCCCATGCCGCAGGTGACGAACACGAGGTCCGCGCCCTGGAGCGAGTGCAGCACCTCGTCGCGGTTTTCCTCGATCGCCTGGCGCCCGATCTCCGGCCGCGCGCCGGCGCCGAGCCCGCGCGTCAGCTTCTTGCCGATCTGGACTTTGACGTCGGCCTTGTTGTTGAGGAGCGCCTGGGCATCGGTGTTCACCGAGATGAACTCGACACCGCTCACGTGCTCGTCGATCATGCGGTTCAGGGCGTTGCCGCCGCCCCCCCCGACGCCGACGACTTTCATCCGCGCGTTCTGCGTAACGGTTTCTTCGAGTTCGAAGATCATGGGTCTCCCCTAGGGCTCAGAAGAAGTCCTGCAACCATCTCTTGAGAGGTCCAAACAGCTTCTCAGGTGCGCCACCGAACAGGACTCCAGGCGCGGAGCCGCCGCCCGCACTCTTGCGCGCCGCGTACAACACCAAGCCCACGGGCACCGCGTAGCGCGGCGCCTGCACGCTGTCCACCAACCCCGAGATGCCGAGCTCGGGATGGCCGGCGCGCACCGGCACCGCGAAGACCTCACGCGCCAGCTCGACCATGCCCGGCAGATGCGCCGTGCCGCCGGAGAGGACCACACCCGCGGGCAACCGGCTCGCGCCGTAGCCGGCACGCTCGAACTCGCGTCCCACGAGCTGGAAGATTTCATCCACCCGCTGGTGGATGATGTGCGCGACGAGCTCGCGCGAGGCCGTCCGCGCGCCCTGTCCCGGCGTGGACGGCAGGCTCACCATTTCGCCCGCATCCACCAGCGGCGTGTACGCCGCCCCATGCCGCTCCTTCAATCGCTCGGCATCGGACTGGGTCACGCCGAGCCCCTGCACCAGGTCGCTCGTGACGTGGGAGCCTGCATACTTGAGCGACGCCAGGTGACGGATCTTTCCTTCATGAAAGATCGCGACACCGGTCGAGCTACCGCCCACTTCGACGAGGGCGACGCCCAGCTCTTTCTCGTCATCGGTCAGCACCGCGTACGACGCCGCGAGCGGCTCGAGCACCAAGTCGGCGACGCGATACCCGGCGCGCTGCACGCTCTTGCGCAGGTTTTGCGCCGCCGTCGCCTGCGCGGTGACGAGATACATCTCGACCTCGAGCCGCGTCCCCGTCATCCCCACCGGATCCGAGATGCCGTGCTGCTGATCGACGACGTATTCCTGCGGAATGTCGTGCAGCAGCTCGTGATCGCGTCCCAGCGAGACGGCGCGCGCGACTTCATTGACGCGCGCCACGTCCTGCGGGCTGATCTCCTCGGCGCTGACGGCGACGACACCGGTCGAGCCGCGCGCCGAGACATGCTCGCCGGCGATGCCGCACGTCACGTCCGTGACACGCGCGCCCGCCATCCGCTCGGCGTCCTTCAGCGCGGCGGCGACGGAGCGCGTCGTTTCGTCGATGTCGCGCACCATGCCGCGGCGCACGCCGCTGTTCTTCGCCAGACCGACGCCGAGAATCTTCGCGAGCGGTGCCCGCGGCAGGTCGCCCGCCAGCTCCGCGATCACCGCGCAGGTCTTGGTGCTCCCGAGATCGAGTCCGGCGACCAAGCGGCGATCGGCCATTAGACGCTTCCAGCGCTCCTGCGCCGGACGACGATTTGTCCCGCAAAGCGGGCATCGAGCTCGGCATAGGGGCGCGCTTTCGCCGCCAGATCTCTCGCCACCAGTACCACCGCCTGGATTACCTCCGGCCCCGCATCGCGGCTCAAGAGCACGCGATGAGCGCCAAGCTCGAGCAGCACGTCTCCGCGCGTCGTCTCGGTGCGGCGCGCGGCATCGATCGTCTGAAACAGCGCGGGATCGACCGCCTGCACCCGCGCCAACAACCCCACCACCCCGGAGTCGCCGGTGCTCGTCCGCACGATCGGCAGGTCGAGGCTCGTCACATCGAACGGCAGCGCTCGCCCGTCGGCATCGACCGGCTGGAGCGCGCCGCGCCCATTCATCAGCAGCGCTACCGGTTCGAGCTCGTGCACGATCACCTTCAGCGATCCCGGCGGACGGCGACTGACCGAAGCATCGGCAACACCGTCCAGTCCGCGCAAGCGCTCGGCGAGCACCTGCGTGTCGTCGAACACGCTCGCACGCGGCGACAACCGCAACGCCGCCAACACCTGATCGACATCGAGATAGCGGATGCCGATGATCTCGACCTGCTGCACGCGGAAAAACCGTAGACGGCGCAACTCGAGCGGCGCCGTCATCCACAGCACCATAACGCTCATCAACGCCGCGGCCCACAGCAGCACCCACCGCGACGCCCGCCGCCACTTCACGCGACCGCTCCCCGCTCCCCACTCCCGCCGTTCCCACCGCTCCGCGCTCCCAGCAGCTGGAGCAGCTCAGGCCCGACCCGCGTGATGTCTCCCGCCCCCAGTGTAAAGACCACGTCACCCTGGCGCACCGCACGCGCGACGTGGGTCGTCAGGCCGGCGCGATCGCGCACCGCCACCGTCGCCGCACCGGCCCGCGTCGCGCCACGCACGACCAGGTGATGCGTCACGCCCTCCTGCGGCTGCTCTCGCGCCGCGTAGATCGGCGCGACGACCACGACGTCCGCCGCCGCGAGTGCTTTTCCCAACGCTTCGCCGTGCAGCGCCGTCCGCGAAAACAGATGCGGCTGAAACACGGCGATCACGCGCCGGCCCGGAAACGCCTGCCGCGCTGCTGCCAGCGTCGCTGCGACCTCGGTCGGGTGATGCGCGTAATCGTCCACGACCGTCACGCCACCCGCGTCACCCAGATGCTCGAAGCGCCGGCCCACGCCGCGGAATCCCGACAGCGCGCGCGCGCCGGCCTGGACGTCCGCGCCCAGTGCCTGCAGCACCGCGAGCGCGGCCGCCGCGTTGCGCACGTTGTGCACTCCCGGCACTGCGAGCTGCAGCTCGACGCTGTCGTCGCCCGGCAGCGAGATCGTCGCGCGCGAGCCGCCCGGCTCGAGCCGCACGGCGCGAATGCGCACGTCCGCAGCTGCACCGTGACCCACACGCCACACGGGCGCCGTGACGTGCAGCGCCACGCGCTCGGCTCCTGCGTCGTCGGCGCCGATGATTACGCGCGCCGCTCGCCCCGCGAACTCGGCGAACGCTGCTTCGAGCGCCTCGAGGTTGCCGTAGCACTCGAGATGATCGGCTTCGACGTTGTTCACCACCGCGACCGTCGGCCGCAGCGACAGAAAGGCCTTGTCGTACTCGTCGGCTTCTACGACGAACAGATCGTTGCCGCCGATGCGGGCGTTGCCGCCCCACGCTGCGACACGGCCGCCGGCGAGTCCTGTTGGATTTCGCCCGGCGGCCGTGAGCGCCTCTGTCACCATGACTGTGGTGGTCGTCTTGCCGTGTGTCCCCGCGACCGCCACGACGCCCTCTCGCCCACCGGAGACCAGCTCACCCAGCGCATCGGCGCGCCGTACCACCGGCACATCCAGGGCACGGGCCCGGTCCAACTCCGGGTGATCCCGTGGGACCGCGGCCGTAACTACAACCGCCCGAGCCCCTTCCACATGCCTCGGATCGTGGCCCCTCCAAACGGGAACTCCCAAGGCGGTCAGGTCATCGGCGCCTGTGCCGGAAGTGTCGGAATCACAGCCAGTTATGGCGACGCCCCGGTGCCTGGCAATTAAAGCCAAGGCGCTCATCCCCGCCCCGGCTATGCCCATGAAGTGGATGGGTCGGGGATCCCCGGTTCGAAACAAGGTCATCTGTGGGCAGCTAATATACGAAATCTACGCAACTTGCGAAAGCTCTAAAGCCTTTGCGATGATGGTTCGGGCGGCGTTCGGGTGTCCCCTGCCGCGGGCACTCCGGGCCAGGGCGTCGAGCCGTTTGTCATCGTGGACCAGCGGGGCGATGGTTTTGGCGAAGGCCTCGGAGGTGAACTCCCGCTCGAGCAGCAGCACACTCGCGCCGGCGTTGGCCAGCGCTCGCGCGTTGAAGGTTTGGTGATCCGCTGCGGCGCTTGGGAGCGGCACCAGCACGCTCGGCTTCCCCCAGGCGCACAACTCCGACACGGTCATCGCGCCCGCGCGCGCGACCACGAGATGCGCGGCGGCGTAGGCGGAGCCGATCGGATCGAAGAACCCACGCACGACGACTCGGCCCGGCACCGCGAGCGCTGCGTAGCGATCGAGGTGCATCGTGCCAGTTCCCCAGAGGAGATTCACCTCGCCCAGTACTCCGCGCTGCAGCACGCGCGCAATCGTCTCGTTCAACGCGCGCGCGCCCTGACTGCCTCCAAAGACGAGCACGGTGCGCCGCTCGCCGGTCAGGCCGAATTCGGCGCGCGCGGCGGTGGCGTCCACTCGACCGGGTGGGGTGATCGGGTTTCCGAACACGAAGACCTGCGTGCGCGGGCCCGGGGACAGGTGCAGTCGCGCTTCAGGGAATCCGAGGTGCACTTGCTGCGCACGCCGCGCGAGCAGTCGCTGCGTGAGTCCCGGGAACGCGTTCTGTTCCTGCAGCGCGGTCGGTATCCGCGCGTTTTGCGCGCGCCACACGACCGGTCCCGCCGCGTAGCCACCCGTGCCGATGACGATCGCGGGCCGCTCATCCCGGAGTACGCGGCCCGCGGCGCCCCATGCGCGGACGGCGATCAGCGGCCACCGCGCGTTGCGCCACCACGCCTGGCGGTACAGCGGCTCCATCGGCAGCAGGTGAAACCGGAACGGATGGCGCGGGAGGATCTGTGCTTCGATTCCGCGCGCGGCTCCCACCAATACGACTTCGTGTCCTTGATCGACAGCGACCCCCGCGAGGGCGAGCGCGGGCATGAGGTGGCCGCCGGTGCCGCCGCCCGCAATTAAGATCTTCGTCACGCTCGCGTTTTCACACGCTGCAGCGTGCGCTCGGCAAACATTGTCCTTAAGGACACTGCCTGCCGAGCACACCCTTTAGGGTGTGAAATCACAACGACCATCACGCTGGTTTTCTCGCTCGGCCCACACTCGCCAACACGCCCGTCGCCGTGAGCGCGACGATCAATGACGACCGCCCATACGACATGAACGGCAACGTCACACCCGTCGCCGGAATCACCGCGAGGCTCACACCGATATGCACGACCACGCTGAGTCCGATCATCACGCTGATCCCGGTGGCGAGCAGCTGCCCAAACGGATCCGGCGCATTGCGCGCGATCCGGAAGCCGAGCCAGACGAACGTGCCGAACAGCAGCGCGATCGCGAGCACGCCGAGGAAGCCCCACTCCTCTCCGATGGTCGAAAAAATGAAATCGGAGTAGGCGTACGGGAGGTAGCCGAGTTTCTGCTGGCCCTGTCCGAACCCGGCGCCGAGCAGCTGCCCCGCCCCGATGCCGGTGAGCGATTGCTGCACCTGCCACGTTGCTTCCTGCGGTGCCGCGCCGGGATTCAGGAACGTCAGCACCCGCGCAATCCGGTACTGCGCGGTCGCCACGGCACCAAAGAGGAGCGGCCCGGCGGCGACCCCGAGGACCAGGAAATGCCCAATGCGCGCCCCCGCCGTGAAGAGCACGCTGCCGGCGAGCAGCGCGACGAGCAGCGCCATCGACAGATGCGGCTCGAGGAAAATGAGCCCGATCACGGGCACCAAAATCACGACGAACGGCAGGAGGCCGAGTTTGAAGTCGCGCAGCTGCTCTCCCTTTTTGGCGGCGAGCATGGCGCACCACACCACCACGGCGAACTTCGCCAACTCGGATGGTTGCAGCGTGAGAAAGCCGAGGTTCACCCAGCGTCGTGCGCCATTGATGGTAGGTGTGATGGCATGGGTGAACGGCAGCAGCGGAATGAGCAGGAACAGCCCGGTGACGCCCAGCAGCGGCCACGCCCACCGTCGCCACCGATGGTAGTCCAGGCGCGCGAACACGATCGCCAGCAGACCGCCGACCGCAGCGCCGACTGCCTGCCGCAGCGCGAAGCTCGCGCCGACCTGGCCGCCGGCCACGGTGACGAGGCTCGACGCACCATAGACCGCCCCCAGCCCGAAGACCACCAGGACCGCCGTGACGACGGCGAGCAGCCGCCCCTCCCAGATCACTGCGCTTCGACTAGACGCCGGAATGTGGCCCCCCGCTCTTCGTAGTTCTTGAACATGTCGTAGCTCGAGCACGCGGGAGACAACAGCACCGCGTCTCCCGGCTTGGCGGCACGGCCCGCGCGCTCCATCACGTCTTCGAACGTCGTGCCCCGCTCGAGCGGCACCGTTCCCTTCAGATCCTGCTGGACGAGGGGACCAGCCTCCCCGTACGCAATCACCAGACGACAGCGGTCTGCCAGGAGCGGCGCGAGGCTGGTATACGGCTCGCCTTTATGCCGGCCGCCGAGCAGCAACACGAAGGGCCGCTGCATCGCGATGACGGCCACCGTCGTCGCCGCGATGTTCGTCGCCTTGGAATCGTTGATCCACAGCACGCCCCCCACTTCGCGGACCGGCTCGAGGCGGTGCGGCAGCGCCCGGAACGAGCGCAACCCTTCCCCGATCAGCGTCGCCGGCACCCCCGCTTCGTGCACCGCCAGCGCTGCGGCGAGCGCGTTCGCGATGTTGTGATCGCCCAGCAGATGCAGCTCCTCGCGGTTAATCAACGACTCGTCGCCGATGCGGAGCACGCGATTCCTGACGTCGTACCAGGCGTCCGCCGACCGCGAGAGCGAGAACAGCACGGTGCGCCCGGCGACGCCGCGCGCGAGATCGAGCACCAGCGTATCGTCCGCGTTGAGCACCCACACGTCGCCTGCGTTCGCGTTGCGAAACAGCAGCCGCTTGTCGGCGTAGTACGCGTCCGCCGACGGATACCGGTCGAGATGGTCCGGCGCGAGGTTCGTCAGCACACCCACTTCGGGCGCGAAATGGGGGCTGTCGTGCAGCTGAAACGACGACACCTCGAGGCTCAGCCACTGATAGCGCTCGTTCGACATCGCCAGGTCCGTCACCGGCCGCCCGATGTTGCCGGCCGTCGTCGACCGCAAGCCGGCGGCACTCAGCAAATGCGCGACCAGCGCGGTGGTCGTCGTCTTGCCGTTCGTTCCGGTGATCGCGATGCTGCGCGTGCCGGGCTGCAGCGCCGCGAGCGCGCGGAAGCCGAGATCGAGCTCAGAGACGATCTCCACCCCGGCGTGCCGTGCGGCGGCCAGCACCGGCGCATCCGGCGGCACACCCGGTGACACGACCACACCCGCCGCGGCGCGGATCTTATTGAGATCGTGCCGGCCGATCTCGACGTCGACCCACGGCACGCTCTTGAGGGCTTCTGCCGCTGCGCCCGCATAGGGATGGTCCGACGCGTCGCTGGCGTAGACCCGCACACCCTCGCGCGCGAGCAACCGCGCAGCCGCCACTCCGCTCTTCCCGAGCCCGACGATCGCGACGAAGCTGCCGGGCTTGCGCCAGGCGTCCGGAGCGATCCGTTCCATCACCGGACTTTGAGCGTGGCGAGCGCGATCATCGCGCATAACACCCCGAGGATGTAGAAGCGCATCACGACCTGCGGCTCCGCCCAGCCGAGCTTTTCGAAATGGTGATGCAGCGGGGCCATGCGAAAGACCTTGTGGGCATCCGCATACTCTTTGCCGAAGCGGCGCTTGCGCCATTTGTAAGTGCTCGTCTGGATCAGGACCGACAACGTCTCGGCGGCGAATACGGCGCCGGCGATGAGCAGCAGGAATTCGGTCTTGAGGAGAATGGCGACCGTCCCGAGCGCCCCGCCGATCGCGAGCGCGCCGGTATCCCCCATGAACACCTGCGCCGGATGGGCGTTGAACCAGAGGAACCCGAGCGCCCCGCCCATCAGCGCGCCGCAGAAGATCGTCAGCTCGCCCGCGCCCGGGAGATGCAGCACGCCGAGGTAGCGCGCGGCGTCGACGCGGCCGAACAGATAACAGAAGATCGCAAACGCGCCGCTGATGATGACGGTGAGTCCCGCCGCGAGACCATCCAGCCCGTCCGTCAAATTCACCGCATTCGAGCTCGCGGTCGTCACGAACGTCACGAACGCGAGGTACACCGGCCACGACAGAACCCACACGTAGTATTTGAAGAACGGGAGCTGCGTGGCGTTGGGGGCGACGCTGTTCGTCAGCGGCAGCAGGAGGAGATAGACGCCCAGGCCAATCCCGAACGAGACCTGGCCGACCAGCTTCCAGCGGGCGACGAGTCCTTGCGACTGGCCGCGGACGATTTTGAGGTAGTCGTCCAGAAAGCCGATCAGCCCCATCCACAGCGTCGCGACCACTGCGACGATCACGTAGCGGCTGTCGAGGCGCGCCCAGAGTAGCGTAGGCACGATCGTCGCCAGGATGATGATCAGCCCGCCCATCGTCGGCGTGCCGCGCTTCCCGTGGTGACTGGTGGGGCCCTCGGCGCGCACGATCTGCCCGATCCGACGCTCGCGCAGCTTCCCGATGATCCAGGGACCGACGATGAACGCGAGCAGCAGCGCCGTCACGGTCGCACCCGCGGCCCGGAACGTGATGTAGTTGAAGAGGTTGAAGAAGATGTGCTGGCGGGCGAGCGGCGCGAGCAGATGATAGAGCATCAGGTCAGGTAGTTAAGGACACGTTCCAAGGCCACGCCGCGCGAGGCCTTGAGCAACACCAGCTCATTCCCGCGCAGGGCCGATTTGAGCTTCGGCCCCAACGCATCGGCATCCGCCGCAACGATCAATCGTCCCCCCAGCGCTTCCCGCAGCGACTCGAACACGCGCGCGAAGGTCCCGACTGCCGCAACGAGGGCGGGCTTGCGTCGGGCAATTTCGCGCGCCGCTTCGGCGTGCAATCTTGCACTTTCCGGCCCTAACTCCAACATCGTGCCCACCACCACCACGAACGGCCGCCGCTGCCGCCGGGCCAGCCAGTCCCCCGTCTGCACCGCCCGGCGCATCGAGGCCGGATTGGCGTTGTAGGTGTCGTCGATCACCACCAGGTTGCCGATCTCCCGCACGTGTCCGCGCCCTTCCGGCAGCTGGACGTCCGCGAGCGCCCGCACGGCGGCATCGTGATCGACGCCTGCCCGCTGCGCCACGGCGAGCGCGATCTGGGCGTTCTCGAGCTGATGAATGCCGAGCGCCGGCAGCGTCACCTTCTCGCCAGAATCCAGCGCGAGGCGCGGATGGCCGTCCTTATCCAGATACCGGTCGAGCAAGGCGTCGTCGCTGCTCTTGCCCGGCAGCGCGGCCGGGATCACCTGCGTGCGGCGGCGGGCCTCGGGCCACATCGCGTCGGGCCCTGAGCCGAGCACCGCCACCGGCACGCGATCCAGCAGCGACAGCTTCTCGGCCATCACCCCTTCGAGCGACCCGAAACCCTCGACGTGGGCGTAGCCGATGTTCGTGATGACGGCGATCGTGGGCTCGATGATGTCGCGCAGCCGCGCGATCTCACCCGGCACGCTGGCCCCGGCCTCGACGACCAGCGCCTCCGTGTTTTCCGGGGCGCTGAGGATGGTCAGCGGCACGCCGATCAGGTTGTTGAGGTTGGCGCTGGTCGCGTGGACGCGATAGCGCGCGCCCAGCGCGGCCCGGATCATCTCCTTGGTGCTCGTCTTGCCGCTCGACCCGGTGATCGCGACGACCGGCGTCCCGTCGGGGAACATGCGCCGTCGCGCCCGGGCCAGCAGGCCCAGCGAAACGAGCGTGTCATCCACTTCGAACAAGGCGAGGCCTTCAACCTTGGGTGTGCCGCGACGCAC
This sequence comes from Gemmatimonadales bacterium, assembly GCA_036505175.1. Classification (GTDB taxonomy): domain Bacteria; phylum Gemmatimonadota; class Gemmatimonadetes; order Gemmatimonadales; family GWC2-71-9; genus 20CM-2-65-7. Next base: position 131,880 of record DASXTV010000088.1, on the reverse strand, counting down.
GACGGCGGCCGTGGCGCCCCCCGCCCTGGCTGTGTCGAGGAAGTCGTGGGCGTCGAACTTGTCGCCTTTGAGAGCGACAAAGAGGGACTCGGGGCTCGGGGTTCGGGTATCGGTGGTGATCGTCTTGAACGTCAGCGTTGTGGGCGCCGGTACACCGAGCGCGGCCGCGACTTCGTCGCTGGTCCATGACCGCCCAGTCCCGAGTCCCGAGCCCCGAGCCCCCATTCAGTTCGCTCCCAGGCCGCGCACCACTTCGCGCTCGTCGAACGGCTCCTTCGTGGTGCCGACGACCTGGTAGGTCTCGTGCCCCTTTCCAGCGAGGAGGACCGTATCGCCCTCGCGCGCCAGCTCGAGCGCTTGACCGATCGCAGCGCGGCGATCGACGACACGATAGTGCTGGCGCCCGGCCATCCCGGCTTCGACGTCGTCCAGAATCCGCTCGGGGCTCTCCGTGCGAGGATTGTCGGACGTCACGATTGCGATATCGGCCAGCCGCGTAGCGATCTCGCCCATCGGGGCCCGTTTCCCGCGATCGCGGTCACCCCCTGCGCCGAATACGACGATCACCCGTCCCGAAGACGACGTGACTTCCCGTACCGTTTCCAGTGCGCGCTCCAGGGCATCGGGCGTGTGGGCGTAATCGCGCAGCACCACACAGGGATCCACGGCGATGCGCTCCATGCGGCCCGGAACCTGAGGCGCCGTGGACAGACGCTCGGCGACGACGCGGGGAGGCACGTCCAGTCCCACCGCACAGGCCGCGACACCCAGTGCGTTCGCGACGTTGAACCGTCCGAGCAGCGGCAGCGCCACTGGGTGCCTTCCCTGCGCCGTCACCAGCGTGAAGCGCGCGCCCTTCGCATCCACGTGCACGTCACGCGCCGTCACGTCGGCGGTCGGCGTGGTCGCCGAAAACGAGATGCGGCGTGGCGTGCGCGGCAGCCGTGCCCACGCCGCATCGTCCGCGTTGATCACCGCCAGACCGGCATCTGCGAGATAGCCGACCAACCTGGCTTTGGCGGCGAAATAGTTGTCGAACGTTTCGTGATAATCGAGGTGATCGCGGGTCAGGTTGGTGAAGATCGCCGCGCGAAACACGAGGCCTTCGACCCGGCCCTGGTCGAGGCTGTGCGACGAGACTTCCATCGCCACGCCGGCGGCGCCGCGCTCGACCAAGGCCGCGAGCGTCGCCTGCAGATCGATCGGACCTGGCGTCGTGAGGTTGCCCGCCTCGCTCTCGACGGAAGCGCCCGCGGGGTCGAACGCCCCCAGGGTGCCGATCGCGCCCATGGGCCACCGTGCGCGCAACACGTGCTGGGACAGCAGGACCGACGTCGTCTTCCCATTCGTCCCCGTGACGCCGATCATCTGCAGCCGCGCCGCCGGCCGGCGATACCACGCCTCGGCGGCAAGCGCCGCCGCCCGCCGCCCGTTGCGCACCAGCACCTGCGGAATGGCGACCGACTGTCGGGTCTCGACCAGCGCCGCCGCCGCACCGCGCGCCGCCGCGTCGGCAACGAAGTCGTGGCCGTCGCGCAGCGCCCCACGGACGGCGCAAAACAGCATCCCACGCTCCAACCGCCGCGCGTCGGCGGTGAGGCCGGTGATCTGGGGCAGCGGGCTGACGCGCGAATCAGGCGCATCGACCAGGACGCCGGCGCGCGCCAGCGCGTCCACGACCTCCTGCAGCGATCGGCTCATCGACGAGAACGGGGAGGTGGTTCCGCGAATACGGTGACCGTCGTCCCGGGCGCCCAGTGTTCTCCGCCGGCTGGCCAGGTGTGGTGGATGACGCCCCAACCCTTCACGACGACGTGGAAGCCCCGCCGATGCAGCGTGCGCACCGCTTCGCGCAGCGGACGGCCGGTCACGTTCGGGACGATCCGGTCGGGTTGAGCCGCCGCCGTGTCGGGGACATAGGGCCATGGGACCACGTACGGCACTACTCCATCGGGCTCGTCGAGGGGTGCGCGATCGGGGGTGGTCGCCACGTTGGAAAGGCGGGCACGATCGAGCGCGACCGTGCGCGCCGCGAGTGCCTGCTCCAGCATCGAACGCGTGACCGGCGCCGCGGTCTGCGCCGCGAAGTAACTGCCCCGCTGCGGATTGTCGATCTTCATGACGACTACGAGCTGGGGGTCGTCGGCCGGAAACAACGCGGCAAACGAGGCCGTGTACTGTCCGGCCGCGTAGCGGCCGCCCACAACCCGGCGCGCGGTGCCGGTCTTGGCAGCGAGCTGGAAGTTGGCGAGGGCGGCGCGCTCGGCGGTGCCACCGGCCTCGACCACCCCACGCAGCAAATCGCGCAGCTTGGCAGCGACTGCCGGCGTTACCACGCGGCGCACGGGCTCGGGGTGGTGACGGTAGAGCACCGCGCCGTTGGGCGCGCGGATCTCGCGAATCAGCGTCGGCTCGAGCAGCACGCCGTCGTTGGCGATCGCGCCGTATGCCGCGGCGATCTGGATCGGCGTCACCGCAAGCTCATAGCCAATCGCGAGGCTCGCGGAGCTGGGACGCGACCACTCCCGCGGTGGCCGCAGCCGCCCAGGCGACTCGGCCGGGAACTCGACGCCGGTGGGCGCGCCAAAGCCAAAAGCGCGGAGCACACCGTACTGTTCCGGCGGATGGAGGCGCGACGAGAATTTTACCAGTGCGATGTTGCTGGAGACTCTGATTGCGTCGGCGAGCGTGAGCGAGGGCAATGGGTGCTCATCCGTGACCACCCGATCGGGCAGGCGGTAACGCCCTCCCTCTCCCGAGACCTGCTCATTGGGGCGGACGCGATCGAACGTGATCAGCGCCGCCGCCGCGAAGATCTTGGCGAGCGATCCCGGCTCGAACGTTTCCGTAAACGCACTCGGCCGCATGCTGCCGTCGGCGCGGCGGGACGCCGCCGCGAGGATCTCGCCCGTTGCGGGATCGAGCATCACGACGTCGCCGCCGTCCGCTTCCATATTGTCGATCGCGTCATCGAGCGCGCGCTGCGCGATCTCCTGCAGCTCGGCGTCCAGCGTGAGCACGACGTCATTGCCGGGCACGGGCTCGGCAATCACGCGCGCGGGTGACTCGTATTCGCGCCCCGCCCTATCCTTCAATACGACCGCCGCCCCCGGCGTCCCCGCCAGCAGACTGTCGAGCAGCCGTTCGAGTCCTCCACCACCACCGCCACCCCCTCGACCGTCTTCCCCCACCCTTCCGATCACGGCGCGCGCGAACTCGGGCGATGGATAGAAGCGCCGCAACACGGGCTCGAGATGAATGCCGCGCATGCTGCGCAGCGGCTGCACCTCGAGTGTCGTAAACGGGCCGGCGAACCAGGCGTAGCGGCGGCGCAGACCGCGGTCCACGTCGCGCGAGGCGAGCCGCAGGTGGCGCGCGATCGTCGCGGCATCGCGCGGCGGATCGCGCAGCTCGTTGGGCGCCACGCCGACGTGATACGTCTCCTGCGTCAGGGCCAGGCCAACACCGTGGCGGTCGAACAGCGTGCCGCGCCGCGCTTCCAGCACGACCCGTTCGGTGCGCTGCGCCTTGGCAGCAGCAGCGTACTTGCGCCCTTCCAGCAGCTGCACCTGCCCCGCCCGCAATAGCAACGCCAGCAGCGCGGCGCCGAGGCCGATCTCTACGACGCGGAGCCGCACCATGAGCTTGGCCATCAGAGCGGCCGCGGTGGAGGTTGGTGGGGGATGGGGGAGGTTGGTGGAGGTTCTGCAGGCGGGGTGGGAGCCGGGATCAGAATGATTTCCGTGTCGGCAGGCAACCGGAGTCCCAGTTTCCGGGCGCGTGGCAGCAACACGGTACGGCTTTGCGCGGTCCGCACGCGGCGCTCCAGGTCGGCGCGGCGGCCCTCGAGCGACGCGCGCTCCGTGCGCAAATCGGCCAGCGCGCGCGCCGAGTTGAGGGCGGAGGTCTGCCGGGCGATCACGGCCCAGAGCGCCGCGAGCAGCGCGACGAGCCAGAAGGCGATCCAGTGGCGGCCCCTAACCGCCATCGGCCGCCTCGGTTTCGAACACGCGGAATTGCGCGGAGCGCGCGCGGGGGTTGGACGCGATCTCGTCGGACTGTGGCAGAATCGGTTTCTTCGTGAGCACCCGCCCCAGGGCGCGGCCCCGACACGTGCACACCGGCTGGCGCGGGGGACAGATGCAGTCGCGGCCCCACTCCCGAAATGCATGCTTGACGATGCGATCTTCACCCGAATGGTACGTGATGACGCCCAGGCGGCCGCCCGGAACGAGTGCATCGCGCAGTACCGGCAAGGCGGTGCCCAGCGCGTCGAGCTCGTCATTGACGGCGATGCGAAGCGCTTGAAACAGCCGCGCGAAATCCGCGGGGCCGGAGCGTGGTCCAAGGACCGCACGAATGGCATTCACGAAATCGTCGCTGATGGCGAACGGCGCAGTCAGCCGCCGGCGCACGATCTCTTTGGCGAGCGAGCGGCCACGGCGTTCGTCTGCGTAGTCGGTGAACACGGGGGTCAATCGTTCGACAGGCCACGTATTCAGAATATCTCGAGCCGTCACCCCGGCTCCCGGCTCCCGACTCCCGACTCCTGTCATCCGCATATCCAGCGGCGCGCCGGGCCGAAACGTGAACCCACGCTCGGTTGCGTCGATCTGATGCGAGCTCACGCCGAGATCGAGCAGGATGCGATCAGGATGGAAGGCCTGAATGGCGGCAAGGGCGGCGGGAGCGGCAAAGGAGGCCTCGACGTACTCAATGCCGTCACCACCCAGGCGATTTCGCGCCGCGGCGATGGCGTCAGGATCGCGATCGAGACCGAGGACCGCCGCACCGACGTCGCGCAGAATGGCGGCGTGGCCGCCGCCACCGAGCGTCGCATCGACCGCGCGCGTGCCGCCGCCGGCCCATGCGCGCACGGCCGCGGCGAGGACCGGGACGTGATACGGAATCGGGCCAGATGCAGCCGTGGGCACCCTCCATAATAAGAAACCCCCGCCGTTCGGGGGCGGGGGCAGGACATGGAGACGGGACCTCTCAGGCGGGGCTGACGGGGCTCGAACCCGCGACCTCCGGTGTGACAGACCGGCACTCTAACCAGCTGAGCTACAGCCCCAAGCCCCTTACGGAGCGCCGGAATATAGACGCGCCGTCAGGTCAATTCAACGGCGGCTTGCATTTGAACGCCGCCTGCACGGACGGCTTCGCCTTCTCGTACTGCGCGACGAAACCCAGCATCTGATCCGCCGTTGGGGGGTGCACGCGCCGGCCCAACTGCAACGCGGCCTTCGTCCGCGTCAAGCGATCGAACACCGTGTGCGCCTCGACGCAGCGACTCGCGCCTTTGGCTTTCGTCATCGTCTGATACGGTCCGTTCAACGTCAGCACGGACGACAGGCCATACCAGAAGCTGGCGTTGATCCGAACCTGGTGCTTCGGGCCGAGGGTGTCGGCCGCGTTTCTCGGCGCGATGAGCGTGAGCAGCGTGTCGAGCCACCGGTACGCCGCGTCATACGCGGCAGCCTGCGCGAGCTTGGAGCCGCCGGTCAACATGATCACCGCGGCCGCGAGCCGCTGCCCCGAGTCCGGCGACGCGAGACCCGGCCGGAGCAGGGGACGAGCGGAATCCACGCGGGTCGCAAACGCTTCCTGCAGATGGCGCAGCCCGACGGTGTCCTTCGCCTCGCGCAGGATGCGGGCCCTCATCGTGTCGTACGCGGCCCGATCGATCAACGTCTTGGCGATCTGGAGGCTCGTACCCGCGTCGTTCGGCTCGATCGTCAGCGCCTTCTTGTAATACCCGATCGCCGAGTCGGTCTGTCCCGCCAGCTCGAAGGCTCCCGCGCGTGCCCGAACGTAGACGGGATTGTTCGGGAAGTGCTGATACGCGCCCCGTGTGATCCAGAGGAGCTTCTGGGTGTCCGCGATCTGCTGCGCTGCTCCCAGCGCGGGCTTGAGGAACGTCGTGTCACCGAGCAGCGCACTATCGTGCTCCGCTTTGGCGACCCAGACCTCGAGCGCGCACTTGTAATTGCTCGCCTCGGTGCAAATCGTCAGCTTCATGTCGAGCAGCTGGGCATCGCCTGCTGAGTACTTGAGTCCTTCGTTGACGACATCGACAGCCCGCTCCGAGCGCTTCATCTGGCGCAGCAACTGAGCGATGGCGAGGCGCTTTTGCGTGTTGCGCGGCTCGCCGCACAGCTGGCTGATGTACGCTTCGGCCGCCCGCACGGAGTCGCCCTTCTGCTGATGGCCGCTGGCGATCTTCTCCCACGCTGTGCCGTTGCAGGAGTCACCCTTGAGTGCAAGCGTGGCTGCCGCGATGATGCTGTCTACGGGGGCGCGTTGCGCTTCGAAGATCGTGGCGATGCAGAGATACGCGCCGGTCGAATTGGGATCGAGGGCCAGCGCCTTCTGCGCGTCGGCGCGCGCACGCACGAACTGCCCCTTCTTGCGGTCTTCATTGCAGGCCCGGACCTGCTCGCTGAGGCGCACGGTCATGGCGATCCGCTGCGCGACGATCTCGGCCAGAGCCGCCGCCGTTCCAGGATTCCCGTTGGTCGACGTAAAACGGCCGGCGATGCCGGAGCTGGCGATGTCGATCATCTCGACTTCGGCCGCCAACGTCGCGCCGCTCCTCGAGTAGTTGCCGGTCACATAGGCGTGTACTTGCAGGAACCGCGCGAGCTGTTTTGCCTGCTGATCGTCGAGTAAGCCATTGCAGGGGAAGCCGGATTGCGCGAGCGCTTCGCACAACTTCGCCTTGGGGACGACCATGACTTTGCTCTTGACCAGCTGCGTGACGCGATCGCGCACGGCGTCGGAGAGTGCGATGCTCCCCGCCGAATCGGCGGACGAGCTCCACTGCAACGGCAAAATGAGAAGTCTCTCGGTCGGTTGCTGCGGCGCAGCGAGCTGCTGCCCGGTTGCCGTGGTCGCAACACCGATCGTCAGAGCCACTGCGAATTGAAGCGCTCTCACCTGTGCGTTCCTCCGTTACAGGCTGCTACACCAATGGGCGAAGAGGGATTCGAACCCCCGACATCCTGCGTGTAAGGCAGGCGCTCTGAACCGCTGAGCTATTCGCCCGTGCCATGGGGGAGCGGAGGTGCTAAAGGGCCAGGCCTACGGGAAACAAAACGCAGTAGCCCAGGACGAGCAGCACCGGCGCGAGCGTCGTAGATCCTCTCGACAACAACCAGTAACCCAGGACGAGCGACGCGACCGCCCCGCCGAGAACGATGTAGTTCTTCGGTCCGAAACGCAGCCGCGAACGTGCAAGAGTTTGGTCTGGCATGAGCGGCTGGAGTCTATTCCTTAATCTCAAGCTCGTCAAGCAGTTGGCTTCCATCCGCTTCCGCCGCGCCTGCCGCTTCCAGCGCCGCGCGCTTGCGCTGGTCGCGCCTGCGCCGCAGCAGCACGAGCGCCACGAGCAACGCGCCCATCGACAGCCAGAAAAAGCCCATCGCCGCGAGCCATGACACCCAGCCGTAGCGGGAGCCGACGTCCTTCTGCCACCGCAGCTCGAAGTCGCCTTGGGTGACGTGGTAGGTCGCGCGCAACGCCGCGTCGAACGACTCCGCCTGCGGCAGGTTGGCGAGCAAGGGCCCAAGACCGCGCTCCCCGCCCCAGCGCTCCAGCAGCAGCACGGCGGTCGCCGCGAGGGCGTAGCCGGTCTCCGCGTCGCCGCGCGTGCCTCGCAAGGCGCGGTCGACGTCGTCCAAGTCCATGCGCACCCCGCGCGCCAGCTGCCAGTTGAGCCGCAGCGCATCGAGCCGGTCCCACTCGCGCGCGGCGACGGCAGCGTATCCCTCTTCGAACCACAGCGGGACGTAGTGACCGACGTGCCAGCGCAGGGCGAGGTGCGCAAGCTCGTGCCTCAGTGTGACGGTCGGACGGTCGGACGGCCGGTCGGTCAACAACACGACCGTCCCCGCGTCCGGAAATGCGGCGCCCTCACTCCACAGCGGGAGACGGCCGCGCGTGAGGGAGTCGTACTGCTCGCGTGTCGGGGCGAGGATGATCCGAATCGGGCGATCGGGCAAGAGACCGATGCCGGGGAAATCACGGGCATGGTCGGCTGCCTCCGCCACGGAAGCCGCCAACGTTTGCTGATTCGGCCATGCGATGGCGGTCACTCGACCTACGGTGATCGCGGTAGGACCCTGCAGCAGCAGGGCGAGCAGCGCTATTCTCGCGGCGGCTCCTCGCCCTTGGCGACAAGCTCCAGCATCTCCTGACACTTCTTGCCCCAGGGATTGAACTTGTTCGCCTTGAAGCCGTCTTCCCAGGTGGATTTGGCCGTCGCATGATCGCCGGCGAACCAGTGCGCGCGTCCGAGCTCGTAGTAGGCTTCGATCAGGTTGGGCCCGAGCTTGATCGTCTTGTCGAAAAACGTCTCCGCGTCCTCGTACATCTCGCGCTGCAGATAGACGAGCCCGAGATAGAAGTGCGCGTAGAGCGTCGCCTTTTTGTCGTTGTCGAGCCGGATGGCCTTCGACAGATGCTCGATGGCTTCGCCGAAGATGCGTTTCTTCAGGCAGATGTAGCCGACGTTGATGCGCGCCAGGGAATTTGCCGGCTCCTTCATCAACACTTTCTGGAAGGTGCCGAGCGCGTCGTCGTAATCCTCGTGCAGCATTTGCGCCCAACCGAGCAGCGACTCGGCCTGCGTTTCGCCGGGCGAGAGGTGCAGCGCCTTGGTGAGCGCTTGAATCGCGCCGGAGTGGTCACCCAGCGAGATGAGACTCCATCCCTTTTCGATGAAGGTGGTCGCGCCGATGTGGTCGGCATGGAGCACGGGCCGCTGGCCGGTGAATTCGGGCGCGGCCGCCTGCTTGGTATCCGCGGCGATCTGCTTGTAGCGATCGACGAGCTGGCGGATGTCGTCCTTGAGCTGCGTCAGCTCGCCCAGCATGCCATCGACCTTCTTGAAGTAGGCGATGATCTCGCGCTTCGCGGCCTCGCGCTCGGCGTTTCCCGGCGCACCCTCGAGCTGCTGCGCGATGGCATCGTATTCCCGGCGCAATGCGGCGACCGGTGTTTCTGCCATCATGTCGCTCCCTGCAAAGCCAGTTTTTCCTTTGAATTGAGCAGCTTGTTCGTGTTCAAGACGACGATCGTGCGCCCGTTCTGCACCACGAGACCGGCGATGTATTCAGCGGCGAGCCCCTTCACGATCCCGGGCGGCGGCGTCACCGCTTCGGCCGCCACCTGCAACACCTCGGTGACGGCATCGACGATGACACCGATCTTGCCGCCATCGAACTCGAGAATAACCGTGCGCGTATCCTCCCGGAGTGGCGCGGCGGCGCCGAGGCGCTTGCGCAAATCCACCAGCGGGACCGCGCCCCCCTGATACTGCAGCACGCCTTCGAGAAACTCGGGCGCCTTGGGCAGCGGGGCGGGCGCTTCATACCGCAGGATCCGCTCGACCTGAAAGATGTTGAAGGCGAAGTCCTGGCCGCCCACCTTGAACGTGACCAGCTGGACATCGTCGCCGCCGAGCGTCGTCATGTGATCCGATCCCCGAGCGCGTCCAGATCGAGAATCGGCACCAATCCACCCTCCTGCTCCGCCACACCGGACGCCCAGGGCAATGTCTGGCCCCGTGGTACGGGCAGCGGTTGCTCGCGCACGACGGCTTCGGCGTCATCGACCTCGAACGCCACCTGACGACGGCCTCCCAGCTCCACGAGTACGACTGTTCGCACGCCGCTCCCCGCGGCTGCTGGAGGAGCGTCGTTTCCCCTGAGGAACGCCCCCAAATGGATCAGCGGCACGAGTCGTCCGCGCAGTGGGGTCAGGCCGCGTATGGATGGCAACGTGCGTGGAATGTTCAGCACTTCGGTGGCATCCCCCACCTCGAGCACCCGGCCGATGGGAAAGCCGTACGACTTTCCCTCGGAACGGACCAACAAATAACCCTTCATCGGTTTCCCACCCTCAAGGGTGGGCTCGGCGAACCACTGTCCTTAAGGACAGCGGATTGCCGAGCGCACGCTTTAGCGTGTCGAATCACGGCCGCAATCCCTTCCGCATCAGCTCTGCAGCGACCCGGTCGGCGATCTGGCCGAGCGGCAGCACGGCATCGACGCCGCCGGCCTGCACCGCCGCAACGGGCATGCCCGGAATGACAGCCGTTTCCCGATCCTGCGCGAGCCCCGTTGCACCGGCGTCCCGCATGGCGCGCAGCCCGCCCGCCCCGTCGCGTCCCATGCCGGTCAGCACGACACCGACGCTCCGCGCGCCAAACACCTCTGCGATCGAGCGGAACAAAGGATCGGCCGCGGGGCGAACGCCCCAGAGCGGGGCGGATTGGTCGAGCGCGATGACTGGACCGTCAGGAGCGGAGCGCACCCGCATATGATAATCGCCCGGGGCCACGTATGCCGTATCGGCGACGATCGGCGCGCCGTCGTCCGCTTCGACGACGCGCAGGGCGCTCATCGAGTCGAGCCGCTCTGCGAGACTGCGCGTGAACTTCGGCGGCATGTGTTGCACGATCAGCACGGCGGCGCCGCGGCCGGTCGGCAGGCGGGGCACGACATCGGCGAGCGCGCGCGGCCCGCCGGTCGACGCCGCGACGCCCACGGCCAGCACCGCGCGGCCGCGCAGCGCGAGCTCCGGTGGATGCACGACGGGCGCCGGCGGCCGCGCCAGGACCTTGACGTGCGAGACATCGGCGGCGAGCGCGCGACGCACGGCGGCGATCAGCTGCGGCGCCAGCGCCTCGAGCGCCTCCCGCGGGTGGCCGAAGACCTCGGGCGGGGGTTTGGCGACAATTTCGACCGCCCCCAGCTCGAGCGCGCGAATCGCCGTCGCGGTCCCGGGCCCGGCGTGCGCGCTGACGATGACGATGGGCCGCGGCGACTCGGACATGATGTAGCCGATGGCGCCGAGGCCATCGAGCTCCGGCATCTCGAGATCGAGCGTGACGACGTCGGGCTTGTGTTGGTGGACCTTGCGGATCGCATCGAAGCCATCGCGCGCGGTCGCGACGACGCGGAACTCACCGTTGCCGGCATCCCCGCCACCGAGGACATCCACGAGCACGCGCCGCATCAACGCGCTGTCGTCGGCGACGACGACCGTCGGCCGGGCCGGCATATCAGATGACGTCGGCATCGGCGCCCACCGACCGGATCTCGACGCGGCCGTCTGTGACGTGAAAACGGATGCTGCGGCCACGATCCCCGCCCACCGCTTCGCGCACGATGGGAATGGCAGCGGTTCTGAGCGCGCTGCGCGACGCCAGGACGTTGCGCTCGCCCATCTGGATCGTTCCCGGTGTGACGAGCTGGCTGAACATGCTGGCGCCCCCAGCGAGTTTGGCGACGAGGCGCCGCGGGTCGGCCCCCAGCGCCTTCAGGCGCTCGATCAGCAGCGGCACCGCGGTCTCGGGAAACTTGGCCCGGTTGGTGATGTCACGCGCGAGACTGATCGAGGGCAACAGCACGTGGGCCATGGCGCCGGCATTGGTCTGGGGATCGTGCAGCATGATGGCGACGCAGGAGCCGAGGCCCAGCGTGATCAGCACGCCGTCGCCACGCTCGGCCGCCCAATCGGCCACCTTGACGATGACTTCCTTCACCTGACCTCACCCCCTCGTTCCCCCTCTCCACGTTGTGGAGAGGGGGTCAGGGGGAGAGGCTTGACGTAAATCCGCTCGCGCGGGTCTGCGAGCGTGAGGCGGTCGCGCGCCGGACCGAACAGCGTTTCGACCTTGCCGAGCAGCAGCACGCCGCCGGGCGCGAGCGCGTGCACGAAGACCTGGAACAGACGCTCCTGCGCCTGGCGCTCGAAGTAAATCACGACGTTGCGGCAGACGATGAGGTGGTACGGCGCATGGGGCGGCGGCTCGCGCATCAAATCGTGCGCGCCCACGCGCACGAGCTCGCGCACCTCCGGCACCGGCTGTCCATCGCGGAAATAGCGGCGCCTGAGACTCGCGGGCATCTCCGTGAACGCGGCGTCGGGATATTTCGCCTGGCGGGTGCGCTCGAGACTCAGACGATCGACGTCCGTCGCATCGATAAAGCCGGCGGCACGGGCTTCGGCCATCAGTACGGCGATCGTGTACGGCTCCTCACCGGACGCGCATCCCGCCGACCAGATGCGGAGTTGCGGGCGGGCGGCGGCCAGCTGCTCCAGATAGGGGCGCAGCGCGTTCCACGTTTCGACGTTGCGGAAGAACTTGGTGACGTTGATGGTGAGCGCGTCGAGCAGCTCCTGGTACTCGTGCGCGTCGCGATCGAGCAGGGCGCTGTAGTCTTCGTAGGTATGGACGCCGCGGGCGCGCATCCGCACGGCAATGCGGCGCTTCAAGCACTTGTCTTTGTACGACCCGCAGCTGACTCCCCGCTCGCGTGTAATCTTTTCCGTCAGCGCTTCGAATGCTCGCTCGTGAGGAGCTTTGGTCACGACAAGGCGCTCAACGTGTCCAGATTCGCTTTGACGAGCTCGTGCTTGGGATTGAGCTCGAGCGCGCGGCGCCACAGTTCGCTCGCCCGGTCGCGGTCGTTTCGTTTGTACGCGATGTTGCCGAGCTTGAAGTAGACGTCGTCGCCCAGCTCGGGCGACAGCTCGATCGCGCGCTGATAGAGCGCCCACGCTTCATCGTAGCGGGAGCCGCGGTAGGCCAGATCGCCCAGGTTCTTCGAGAGCTGGGGCAGCGACGGCTCGTCGTGCAGCGCCGCGCGCGCCAGCTCCTCGGCTCTCGGCAGCTCACCGGCGAGCTCGTGCAGGACGGCCAGGTTGTTGCGCAGCACGCCGTTCTGCGGATACGCCTCCACGGATTGTGCGGCCACCTGCTCCGCCGTTTCGAAGTCTCCGGTCGCCGCGGCGGTGAGCACGCGCGCCCAGAACCAGATGGGCGGGACCTTTGCCGCGAACAGCTCCTTGGCGCGATCGAGCCGACCCGCGGCGCTGGCATGATCGCCTTGTTTCAGCGCCACGATGCCCCAGCCCACGTACACGCGCGGGTCGGTGCGCGCGCGCGCGGCGGCCTCGGAGTACGCGGCGTCGGCGTCCTCCAGCCGGCCGAGCTGCTCGTAGGCGAGCCCCAGGTTGTGGAGCACCGCCGGCCGGGAGCCGCCCTTCTCGGCGGCGAGGCGCAGCGCCTCCATCGCCTCGCGCCAGCGCGCCTGCTTCAGCGCGACTAGGCCTAGGAAGAAATGGGCATTCGCGTCGCTGGCGCGCAGCTCGGCCACGCGGCGGAACTCGCGCGCCGCTTCGTCCAGCATGCCCGTCTTGTAGAACGCGATGCCCAGATTGCGATGCTCCTCCACGCGGGCGTCGGTCATCTTTACGTCTTCCGCGCTGGCGGTGCGGCCGGCGCGATGCAGGAAGCCGGCGGTGACCAACCCGTAGAGCGCCTTGCCGACCTCGAACTCGCCCATCCCCGAATCCTCGATCACCTGATTCACGTCGCGCGAGCCATCGAGCAATGGCAGCAGGCGCTCCTGCACTTCGGTGAGCTTCGCATCGCTGATGGCGAGGCGGTCGCGGTCGACGAGGAAAATCAAATCGAACGAAGGAATCTTCTTCTCGATGAGGCCCCACTCGTCGACGCGGCGGGCGCCTTCGAGCAGCAACGATTCGGGGTTGATCGAGACGAGGAAGTCCTGCTGCTCCGGCCGCACGTCGGCTTCGAAGTTGAACGTGCCCTGCGTCCAGGTGAACAGGTAGTAGACCGACTCCTCGATCTGCATCCGCATGTAGCGCTCGAGCTCCTGCTGCGTGAGCACGGTTTGCATCACGAGGATCTCACCCAGCTTCTTGTCGCGCTCCTTGGCCTGGCGATGGATCGCGGCGTCGAGCTGCTCCTGGGTGATCTTCTCGTGCTTGACGAGGATGTCGCCCAGGCGATCGCGGCGGTTCACGATGGACGCGTAGCAGATGCGGCCCTTGTCGAAGTAGATGTAGCCGAAGTTGGAACGGTCGGCGATCGACAGGCAGCCGGTCTTCTGTCCCAGCGCCAGCAGCTGCAGCACGTCGGGGAGCGAGGCTTCCTTGAGTGAGCCCTTGATGGCCATTAGCGCAGGTCCTCGATGATGCGGTCGGCCGCGGCGGGCCAATCCCAGACCATTTTCTCCCGGCTGCGCACGCCGCCGGCGCTCGACACGACGATGCCGCTGGTCCTGAGCCCCGGCGTGCGCCGCGGCGGCGGCGCGCCCTCGAGCACCTCCCGCGCCAGGCCGGCGGTCACGGGCGCGTCCTGCGCCGCGGCCGCTTCCACCACACGCTGCACAATGCCCGTGAGGCTGCGCACCGAATCGATGGGCCGGTCGGCGAGATAATCGAGCAGCGCCGGCTCGATCGCGATGTGCTGCCCGGTCAGCAGGCGCTCGAGCACGCTGCGGCGCAGCTCCTTGTCCGGCTCCGCGATTTCCGCGACGAGCCCGCCCTCGAGCCGGGATATGATGCGCTCCTCCAGCCCCGCGAGCGTGTTCGGATGCGCGGGCGCCGTGAACACGAGCTGCCGGTCGGCGTCAAGGAACTGATTGAAGAGATTGAACAGCTCCTCCTGCGTGCGTTCCTTGCCGGCGAGGAGGTGGATGTCGTCCAGCAGCAGCGCCGTGGCGCGGCGGTAGCGCGCGCGCCACCAGTCCACGCGATTGCCATCGATCGCCGCGATCAGCTCGTCCACGAACCCTTGCGTGGACAGACACGCGACGACCGCGTGCTTCTTCTTCGCCAGCTCGAGGCCGACGGCATTGAGCAGGTGCGTCTTGCCGAGCCCACTCTTGCCCACGATCACGAGCGGATTGTACTTCTTGCCCGGCTTGGCGCTCACATCACGCACCGCGCTCAGCGCCACCTCGTTGGAGGAACCCGCAACGTAGGTGTCGAGCGGGAACGCACCCGACGGTCCCGGCGGCGGCGCTGCGCCGTCGCGCACTTTCGCGGCAGCCGCCTCCGCCGCGTCCATGTGGTCAGGATCGCGAAACACCTTTTCACCCGCGGCCTGCGGATCGAGCAACGCCACTTCGGCTTCGAGGGCCTTGAGGCGCTCCACATCCCGCACGTAGGTCGCGATGGCTTCGTCCACCGCCGGCGGCGTTTCCTGATCGAGCAGCTTCTCGAGTCTGCCGGTGCGGTAGCCTTCGCCCTCCCACCGCAGTACCGCCTCGGCCACGCGCGCGCGCCACGCCTCGACGGCCTTGCCGACGGTGACCGTGACATCGGTGAGGAACTGGCTGAACTCATCTGGTGAAGCGACGCTAGGAGAGGCGACGCTAGAAGGAGCGACGCTAGGTGAGGCTGCCGTCGGGATCCCGAGCACCTTACTGGCAGCCTCGGCATTGATCGGCGTGTCGTTGACCGCCTGAAATGCGATCAACCGGTTGAGCCCGCCCATCAGCTCACGCACGTTCGGGTACTCCACCTTCGCGACCGTTTCGAGCACGCCCGGTTGGAACGACGTCCCCCGCTCCTCCGCCTTGCGGCGCAGGATCGCCACACGGGTCTCGTAGTCGGGGATGCCCATGTCCACGACGAGCCCGCCCGAAAACCGCGAGATGAGACGCTCATCCAGGTCCGCGATTTCCGCGGGCGGGCGATCGCTGGCGAGCACGATCTGATGCCCGGCCTGCTGCAGCGCCTCCGTCAACCGCAGCAGCTCGGCCTGCATCTCCTTGCGATTCGTGAGGAACTGAACGTCGTCGACGAGGAGGACGTCCACATTCTGGAACCGGCGGCGGAAGGCGTCGCCCTGCCCCGCCGCGATCGCCGCGTGGAACGCCTCGACGTACTCGTCCAGCGTCAGGTACTCGATGTTGAGCTGCGCGGCGATGGTCTTGACCGCATGGCCGATGGCCATCAGCACGTGGGTCTTCCCCAGCCCGGAGCCACTATAAATGAAGAGCGGGTTGTAGGCCGAGCCCGGATTCTCCGCGACCGTGCGGCCGGCGGTGACGGCCAGGCGGTTCGCGGCGCCGACGACGAACGTCTCGAACGAAAAGCGGGGATTGAGAGTGCTGGTCACGCTGCCGGGCTCCCCGCCGCAAGCTTCTTGAGGACTAATTCCGAGATCGACTTCAACGTTTCGAACACCCCTGTGCCGTGCAGCGCGTCGGCCGCAAAGCTCGGCACGCTGCGGAAGTTGAGCGCGTCGTCGAGCTCGGCGTGCGTGAGAATCAGCTCGCGCGGGAGGTCCTGTTTGTTGTACTGCATCACGAGCGGCATCGTGCGCACGTCGACGCCGTGCTCCAGCAGATTGCTTTGCAGGTTCTGGAGGCTTTCCACGTTCTCATCGAGCTGGCGCGCCTGGCTATCCCCGACGAAGACGACGCCATCCGCGCCCTGCAGGACCAGGCGGCGCGTCGCGTTGTAATAGACCTGGCCGGGCACGGTGTAGAGCTGGAACCGCGTCGAGAACCCCGAGATCTGTCCCAGATCGATGGGCAGGAAGTCGAAGAACAGGGTGCGGTCGGTTTGCGTGGCGAGCGACACCATCCGCCCACGCCGCGTTTCGGGCACGCGTCCATAGACGTAATGGAGATTCGTCGTCTTGCCGGACCGTCCCGGTCCGTAGTAGACGATTTTGCACGTGATCTCGCGGGTCGTGAAGTTGACCAGGGACACGGGCTATCTCCCAAACAGCGTGTTCAGGCTGTCCGTCAGCTCGCGCTCGAAGTCCGCGGCCAGCACCTGCTTCGGTACCGTTCCCTTGGGGGTTGCCGTCTTCAAGTCCGCCGCAAGTTGCTCATAGAATAACTGTACCAAGCCGAGCGATGAAACATCGAGGTCGTAGACCGCGAGCACCGCCAGCGTTCCCCGATCGGTCGTGAAGGTCGCAAGGAAGAAGCCGGTTTTGGGACCCTGGTGACTGAGCGCCGCGAACGGCGGCTGCCGCAGCTGGCGCGCCAGCTCGCCCGTGGAGGCAACGATCGCGGCGGCGAGCGCCGCCGCCGACATCACGTCCACGGCGCGCGAAAATCCCGACTGCGCCAGGACCTGTCCGGAGGAAGTCAGTACGAGGACGAGACGCACCGACGCTTCTCGTACGAAGTCGCTCAACGGCTGGAGGGTCCAGCCCTCGACGGCGCGCGTCTGGGGACTCATACGACCGTCTCCGCGGCACGGAGGAGCTCCAGCCGCACGAGTCCGATGTTCACGTCCGGCTCCGCCACCGCCACCACGAGCATACCGCTCGACGGGTCGCCGCTCGGAACGACGAGCAGCGCTCCCTGCTCCGCCTGCAGATGCCAGAAGACGCTCGTGCCGGTCCCTGCGGCTTCCATCGCGCGGCGCAGCCGTCCCGCGAGACTCGCGGCGAGCGCCGCCACCGCGCCGCCCTTGATGCCTTCCATCAGCTGCTCGGCGACCACCAGCCCGTCCTCGGCCGAAACGAGCATGGCACCACGCACGCCGCGCACGCGCGTCACGAGATCGAGGGCCTTGCTCATTGTTTCTCCAGCCAGCTACGCGCCATTGCCGTCGCGCGCTGGGCGAGGATCGCCAGCCGGCCGAGCGGCATGCCGCGCTCGCGGACGACAAGGAGCAGCGCTTCCGGCGTCGGATGCGCGAGGTGCACGTTGCCGTGCTGTCCTTCCGCCGACAACCCGTTCCAGGCGCCCAGCCCGAGCAGCTTCGCGGTCCGGGCCGCCTCCTGCGACACACCGGCGAGATAGGCCGCGACGCTGTCGGTGACGTCTGAGCCGGACTTGTCCCGTAATGCGCCGCCGAGCACGCGACCAGCGCCGTCGATGAGGAGCAGGCCTTCGTTTGCGCCTTCGAGGCCGGCGAACACACGCGCTTCGTCAAAGGCGGCGGTCGGGGCGGTCGCTGACGGTGCCGGGGCCGGCGACGGTGCTGATGCGGCGGTCGGGGCGGTCGGTGCCGGCGGGGCCGCGCCCCTCCGCATCATCGCGATTGCCTGGTCGATGCTGGGATCGTCGGGCTCGACTTTGCGCGCCGCCTCGAGATGGGCCTCCGCCTGAGCCAGGTCGCCCACCTTGAAGTAGAGAAACGCCAGACCTTTCAGCGCGCCCGTGTGGTGGGGGGCGATGCGGACGGCCATGTCCCACTCATCGAAGGCGCGCTCATAGTCGCGCTTGTCGGTCAAGATACGCGCGTACAAGTCGTGCGCATCGGCGAGATGCGGGTGCCGCTCGAGCCCGTTCATCGCCACGCGCAGCGCCGCTTCGAGCTGGCCCTTGCGCCGCAACGCTTCACCCAGCCGCAGGAACACGAGGCTTTGCGGATCCTGGGCGAGTTGGGCAGAGAGTGCGCGGATCTCATCCATGGCTGAACACCCGAGCGGCCTCGCGCGCGCGCTGCACGTCCACCCGTTGCGCTTCCTCCTCGGGGGTACGGGCGAGCCGCTCCCAGTGGTCCCAGCTCGCGACGGCTTCCGCGAAGCGCCCCATCGACACCAGGGCAAACCCGAGCTGGCGATGCGCGGCGGCGAGCAGCGGATCGAGCCGTAACGCGCGCCGCAGCTCTTCGGCGGCGGCGGAGGCGTGGCCCTGCGCCAGATGAATGCGGCCGAGCAGCAGATGGATGGTCGCGTCGTGCGGCTGCATGCTCCCGGCTTGCTCGGCCGCGGCGCGGGCGGCGTCGAGATCCTGCGCGTGCAATGCGCGCTCCGCCTTTGCGACCAGCTCGGCGAGATCCCCCCCCCCGCCTCCCCCGGCGCTGGGCCGGCCGCGCGCCGCCGTGCCCGGATCGACGAGCACGATCACGCCCGCGCTCTCGAGGCCGAACAAGGTTTTCGCGACCTCGAAGTCCGAGCGCCCGAGCTCGGTCGCCAGTCCGCGGACCGAGCGCTCCCCGTCGATGAGCGCCAGCACTTCCCATTCCGGCGGCAGGAGGTCGAGCTCGCCGCCTCCGCCTTCGGGCGGCGGCGCGAGCGACGGCACGACACCGACGTGGGGAATGCGATTCTCGATGCGCGACCACTCGTCGATGCGGCGCGCGCCCTCCATCAAGAGCGCCTCGACGGGAATGCGCACCGTCACCTCGGTCGGCACCTTGCTCTCCGCCTCTTCGGCGAACGAGAAGTAGCCCTCGTTCCAGCTCATCACCTCGAAGACGACTTCCTCGATCTGAAAGTGGATCTGGCGCTCGACCTCGCGCTGCGTGATCACGCCGAGGGAAACGAGGATCTCGCCGAGCCGGCGCTTGTCCCCCTGCCGCTGCTGCATGTCGCGCGCCCGCTCGAGATCGGCCTCGGCAATCTTACCGGTACGGAGCAGCAACGCGCCGAGCGGGTGCGGGTTGCTGCGAATTTCCGCCGACACCACGACGCCGTTGTCGAAGTAGATCTTCCCCTCGTTGTGGCGCAGCTCCGAGGTGACGCGCAGCGCCCCCGTCTTCCGGCTCAGGTCGAGCAGCTGGAAGACGTCGTGGATCCCGAGCTCGCGAAGCGGTCCTTCGATCGGCATACGCTAGGCCGCGTCCGACGTGGAGAAGATGTGCTGCAGGTCGACCGCGGTGCGCGCGTGCGAGCGCGCGCGTTGCGCGAACGGCCCGCCCGGATCGATGCGGGTCACGCGTTCCCACGCATCCACCGCCTCGCCGTAGCGCTGCAGCCGCGCGAGCGTCGCGCCCAGGTAGAACAAGGCGCCGGTGTGCTGGGGATCGAACTTGAGGGCGCGCCGGAACGCCGCCAACGCCTCTTCATTACGCTTGTCGTCGAGCAGCGCGCGCCCGAGCAGGAGCAGCGCATCCATGTCATAGGGATCCTGCTCCAGCATCTCGGCGAGCCGCACCACGGCGGAGCGCAAACTCCCCGACCGGCGGAGCAAGTCCGCGAGCGCGAGGGAGGCTTCGTGGAACGTGGGCAGCGCTTCGAGGGCCGCTTCATAGGCGCGCTGCGCTTCCCCCCACTCCTCGTCCTGCTCGTGCAGCCGCCCGAGGTCGAGCCACACCTGCACGAAGCCCGCATCGAGGTCGAGCGCCGCCCGGTAGGCCGCGCGCGCCCCCTGCCGGTCCCCGACCTTGAGGGCGATGTCGCCCTGCAGCTTGTGGAGATCGGCGCGCGCCGGTGCGCGGGTCTGCGCCTGGCGCAGCCCCGTCAGCGCCCCCGCCGCGTCGCCGGTCGCCGCCCGCGCTTTCGCGGCCGCGACCAGCACCTCGACGTCTTCCGGCGCTGTGGCGACGAGCGCTTCCGCCAGGGGCAGCGCCTCGGCGGCGCGGTGCACGGCGAGGAGGCTCTTCACTTCCCCCAACGCGGCGGCAGCGTTCGTGACATCGAGCGTGCGCGCCTCCCGATAGCGCTCGAGCGCTTCGCCGTGCAGGCCGCGGCGCGCGTAGATGTCGCCCACCAAGGTCGCTGCCTGACCGCGGTCCGCGCCGCGCTGGACGGCGCGCATCGCTTCCGCGACGGCGAGGTCCATCATCCCCTTGCTCACGTAGTCGCGCGCCAGGGCGAGCGGGTCGTCCGGCTTCTTCGCCAGCCCGGCGGGCGCGGGCTGCGGCGCGCTGGCCGGCGGCTCCAGCTCCTGAAAGATGTTGTCGAGCAGGCGCTGATCGAAGGCAAACTCTCCGCCGAGGTGCTCGGCCGCGACGTCGGCCGAAATCTCGGGAACGATGCCGATCGCCACGGTCTCGTATTGCAGATCGATCGCGAGCGCGAACTTCTGCGACACGTAATACGGATCGAGCTCGAGCGCGCGTTTCGTGGCGCGCAGCGCGCCGTCGTAGTCCCCGAGATTCGACAGCGTGAAGCTCAGGTTGTAATGGGCGCCGGCGTTCTGCGGATCGGCCTCGACGGCGCGCACGAACGCATTGCGGGCGTCGGGAAAACGCTTCAGCTCCACCAGCACCAGGCCGACGCCATTCCATGCCGGCGCGGAGGTCGGCTGGTCGGCGAGCACCTGCCGATACGCTTCGAGCGCGAGCTGGAAGCGACGCAGATGGGTCAGCAACAGGGCGAGGTTGAGCCGCGCGCCGAAGAACTCCGGCGTGAGCTGCAACGATTTCCGGAACGCCTCGATGGCATCCTCGGTGTCGCTGTGGTGCGCGAGGACGACGCCGACGTTGTTCCACGCGAGCGCGTAGCGCGGATCGACCTCGGTCGCCTGGCGGTAGGAGGCCAGGGCGTCCGCGGTGCGGCCGGCCTGGTGCAGCACCACGCCGCGCTCGTTCCACAGCTTGGGGGAGTCGGGGACCTCATGAATCAGCGACTCGTACAGCTCCAGCGCATCGGTGAAGTCGCGTTTGAGGAGATGCACCTCCGCCATCGCCTGGCGCACAAGCCGCCGGTCTTCGCCGCGCTCGATCGCGAGACGGTATTCGCGCAGCGCCTCCGCGTAGTAGCCCTTTTGGCGGAACGCGAGCCCGAGGTTGTAATGGGCGAGCTCGCTGCCTTCGGCGACTTCGGGTACCGGCTGTTCACGCAGGCGGTGCTCCGCCGATTGGCGCTCGGCGCGGTAGCGTTCGAGTGACAGGTTGGTCTGCGCGCGGGCGAGCGGTGGGTTGAGCTGGATCGCCCGCTTGGAGGCGGCGCGCGCGTCCTGGTGCCGTCCCATGTCACCGAGCACGAACGCCATCAGGTAGTGCGCGTTGGCGTTGTCCGGATTGAGGGACACCGCGCGCTCCAGCGCGGTGAGCGCCGGCTCGTTCAGGCCGCGATTGTAGTAGACCTCGCCAAGATAAAAGTGCACGACGGAAGACTCAGGTTCTTCCTCCGCGGCCCTGACAAACCACTCCGTGGCCACTTCGAGACGTCCGCGACTTTTTTCCGCGAGCCCGAGCTGAATGATCGCCGCCACGTCTTTCGGCTTGTGCGCAAGCAGCTCTTCGAATTCGGCGACCGCCTCCTCGAAGGCGCCGAGAATCGCGTACGTGCGGCCCAGCTCCCAGCGCGCGTCGCGCTCATCCGGTGCCTGGCGCAGCCGCTCCTGCAGCTCGGCGACGCGGCGGTCGTAGTAGCCGGTGTTGTGATAGGAGATCTCGAGATTGCGCTGCGCGACCTGCATGCGCGGGTCGAGCTCGAGCGCGCGCGTGAACTGCTCGATGGCCTCGGGGACGAGGCCCTTCTGATAGTACAGGACGCCGAGATTGTTGTGCGCCCCCGCGTCGGACGGATCGATCCGGCGGGCGAAGGACCTCAACACCGTGAGGTCCCGCTCTGAGACGATCAAGTCAATCGAATGGCGTCGAAAATGGCCTTGAGAGACGCCAGATCGGGCAGGAGCAGGAAATGGCCGCGCAGCCCGTCTTGGGCATCGATATTGAACTCCGTCTCGACGCAAAACACGAAGTCCCGGTCGTGCCCAAAGTTCAGATATGTCGTCGTGAGGACGGCGGCCGAGAGATCCACCACCAGGCTTGGCACAGACGGCAACAGCAGCATTCCCATGAACTCCGACAGCGCGTTCATGTAGGCGCCGGACAGAATATTGCCGGCCTCCTTGATACAGGACTGCTCGATCGTCTCGAAGGCCTGGGTCGTGCCGAGCGGGCGCTTGAGCAACATGTCGCACAGCTGGCGACCGACGGGCTCGGGAAACATCAGGAGGGTGCGTCCGGTCAAATCGCCGAGCATGTGCATGAGCACGGCGGCGACGACTTCCTGCGGATCGCCGATCAGCCCTGGGACCTCTTCGAGCCGCGCGATGTTGATCTCGGGTACCGAGATCATGATGCGCCGGTGCGTGAGCTGCGACAGCGCCGTCGCCGCGTGGCCCGCGCCGATGTTGGCGACCTCCTTCAGGGCGTCGAGCTGCAGCGCTTTCAGATCACGGACGTCTTCCATTGTCCCCCCACGCTAAAGCGTGGGCTCGGCAAGCATTGTCCTTACGGACAATGCTGTGCCGAGCACACCCTTCAGGGTGTGAATAACGCGTCCTAAACGAGTCCGGCGGCATCGAGAATCAAGGCGGGCACCCCATCGCCCATGATCGTGGCACCGCTGAACACCGGCAGCGTGCCCTGTGGCGCATCGAATCCCTTCACGACGATCTCCTGCTGGCTCAACATCCCGTCCACCACGATGCCCGCACGACGCTCCCCCATCTCGAGCACGATCACAGGGCGGCGAGGGGGCGGCGAGGGGGCGGCGCCATTGGTACCGAGGAGCTTCCGCAAATCCACGAGCGGAATCACCCGATCGCGCAGCACGATCGCGTCGCGACCTTCCATCGTCGTCAACGGCACGGTCCCGAACTCGACCGTCTCGGCGACATAGGTGAGCGGCAGCGCGTAGCGCTCGTGCCCGACGGCGGCGATCAGCGCGCGCACGATCGCGAGCGTCACCGGCAGTCGTAGGATGAAAGCCGTTCCCTTCCCCGGCTCGGTGCGGATTTCGATCGAGCCGCCCAGCGCGCGGATGCGCGTCATGGCGACGTCGATGCCGACGCCCCGGCCCGAGACACTGGTCACGGCGTCGGCCGTGGAAAATCCCGGCCGCGCCAGGACACGCAGCAGCTGATCATCCGAGAGTGATTCGATGTGCGGCCCGACGATGCCTTCGCGCTTCGCCTTCTCCAGGATGCGCGCGCGGTCGATGCCGCGACCATCGTCGGAGATGCTGATCGCCACGCTTGAGCGCTCGCGCACGGCGGCCAGGACGATCTCGCCTTCGGGATTCTTCTTGCGGCGTTTGCGCTCGACCGGCGGCTCGATCCCGTGGTCGACGGCGTTGCGCAGCAGGTGCACCAGCGGGTCGCCGAGCTCGTCGAGGATCTCGCGATCGAGCTCGATCTCCTTCCCCTCCACGCGGAAGGAGACCTGCTTGTCGAGCTGCCGGGCGACGTCGCGCACCAATCGCGGGAAGCGGTCGAACACCTGCCACACCGGGGTCATGCGCGCCTGAATGATTTCATTTTGCAGATCGGCCGACAGGCGCGAGATCTGAATCGCGACCTCGTCGATCTGCGGATCCCGGCCCACCCAGCGCGCGGCGAGCTCATTCAGACGGCCGCGCTCGGTCACGAGCTCCCCGATCAAATCCATCAAGGTGTCGAGGCGGCGCAGGTCGACGCGGATATGGCGGCTGCGCCCACCGCCTGCCACGCTTTCGGCAGGACTGACCTGGCCCTCGTCGGCACCAGCGCCGACCGTGACGCGCTCGACGTCTCCCACCGATCGCACGGCGGCCTCGATGGCGGCGGCGGCGGCGGTCGTATCGAGCTCAAACACCACGTGGCCGTCGAAATCGTCCGACTCAAAAGCGGCGGGAGGCGGTTGCACCCGGCCGACCGTGCCCAGCGTCTGCATCTTGCGAATGACAAGCATCGCGCGCCCGCCCTTGAGTGCCGCTTCTGGACGAATGGTGACGCCGATGAGACGTCCTGAACCGATCGGCGCAGCAGACGCCTCCAGAGACGCAGCAGGCGCAACAGCCGCAGCAGGTCTACTCGGGTGTTCAGGCGCTTTGGGCGCATACTGCGCCCCGACGCGATCGATGTCGGCGAGCACCCCTGTGAGGTCGGCCTCGCGCTCGCGACCCGTTACCGCGAGCCCCACCGCCTTCTCGAGCGCGTCGGTCGCGCGGAACAGCAGCTGCAGCGTCTCGTCCGTGGGCGGCTTGCCGCCGCGCCGCAGATGATCGAGGAGATTCTCCATGCGGTGCGCGAGATCGGCGACGCGGCCGTAGCCCATGGTCGCCGCCATCCCCTTGATCGTATGGACCGCGCGGAAGAGACCGCCGACCGGTTCCGGCGAGGCGGGACGGCGCTCCCACTCGAGCAACAGCTGATTGCAGGCGCTCAAGTGCTCGCGGCTCTCGGCCAGAAACAGCTCAGCGTACTGCGAGAGGTCCATGGGGGGGAGGCTAGCCCAGCACGCGCTGGACGGCTTCGAGGACGCGGGAGGGTTGGAACGGTTTGACGACGAAGTCCTTGGCGCCCGCCTGGATGGCTTCGACGACCAGCGCTTGCTGACCCATCGCGCTGCACATGAGGATCTTGGCGTCGGGGTCCTGCTTGACGATCTCGCGCACGGCGTCGATGCCTCCCATGTCGGGCATCACGATGTCCATCGTCACGAGGTCCGGCTTGAGCTGCCGATACTTCTCCACCGCCTGCGTGCCGGTCTCCGCCTCGCCGACGACCTCGAATCCGGCTTGCGCCAGAATGTCCGTGATCATCGTGCGCATGAAGATGGCGTCGTCACAGACGAGAACCGTGTGGCTCACTGCTCGCTCCTTAAGTAGTCAGAATCGGGCCCAACAGCGCCGCCACGTCGAGCACGATGAACAACTCTCCATTGCGTCGCCCGACGGCACGCACCAGCGTCGGATCGACACCGGGAAGACCGGTCCGATCTTCCAGCGTCGTCTCGCCGACGGCCAGCATGTCCATCACTTCGTCCACCGCAAAACCGATCAGCTTCTCCGCGCCTTTGCCGACTTCCAGAATGATCGTCGAGCCTTCCGGCGCGGCGTGAGGCGTTGCTGTCTCAGAGGTCGGGGGAGTTGCCGAGGGACCGGCGGGGGGAGCGGAGGGAGACTGTTGCCCCAACGCTCGCCACCCTTCCACGACCGTCACCAGTGTGCCGCGGACATTCACGAGCCCCGCCACGACCGGGGGCGCGCCCGGGATACGCGTCGTTGGGAGGCGCGGGAGAATCTCCCGCACTTGATCCACCTCGGCCGCGCACGCCAGTGTTCCCACGCGGAACACCAGGAGTCGAGCGGAGACGAGGCTTCCGTCATTCATCGGATGCGAAGAAGCCAAGATACTCCAAGGGCTTAAGCTGGGCAAGCAAATTTGCGTCCCCCGCCGCTTCCGCGAGCGCCGGACGCAAGTCGGCCGGCCATTCCGACGTCAGCGTGAGCGGCGCACCCGTCACGGGATGAACGAACGCAAGGGCCGCGGCATGCAACAGCTGGCGCGGCGCCAGCGTCTCGAGGCGTTCCGCTTCGGCGCGCGCAGACGGGGTGACGCGGCGGCTGCCGCCGAATGTGTACTCGCGGTCACCGACGATGGGGCAGCCGATGTGCGCGAGGTGCACGCGAATCTGGTGCGTGCGGCCGGTGCCGAGTCGTACGCGCAGCAGGTCAGTGTGGGCGAAGCGGGCGACGACGGCCGCATGCGTCACGGCGTGACGACCGCCCTCCGCGACCGTCATCCGTTTGCGCTCCCGGGGATGGCGCGCGATCGGCGCCTCGATATCCACCGGACTCTTTCGCAGATGGCCCCACACCAGCGCCGCATAGACGCGTGTGACCGCGCGCCGCTCGATGGCGCCAGTGAGCCGCCGGTGTGCGAGATCGCTCTTGGCGACGACGAGCAGTCCCGATGTGTCGCGGTCGAGGCGATGCACGATGCCGGGACGTCCTTCCGTAGAGCCGCTCGAGAGCGCGGTGCCCCGCCCCACCAGCACATTCACCAGCGAGTCGTCCCAGTGCCCGGGACCGGGATGCACGACGAGACCCGCCGGTTTGTCGAGCACCGCGAGATGCTCGTCCTCGTAGACGAACGTCAAAGAGGCGTGGAACGGCGTGTAACTGCGCGGGGGTGCTTCGTCGGGCAGGTCGACCGCTACTTCCGTCCCACGTTCCAGGACCGCCGAGGCGCGCAGTGGTTTGCCGCGCGCGCTCACGCGCTTGTCGGCGATGATGCGTCCCGCCTGGGTGCGGGAGAGGGCGAGCTGGTCGGCGAGGAAACGATCTAAGCGTTCAGTAGTTCCAACGATGCAGAGGGCGATTTTCAAGGTTCGGCGGCGCGCGCCTCCTTCGCCCGTTGCTGCGCGCGGCCTTCCTGCCACAGCGAGAGCCCGAGTGCGATCGCGCCGATCGTGATGGCCGAATCGGCGACGTTGAACGTGGGCCAGCGCCAGGCGCCGATGCCGACGTCCACGAAATCGACGACGCCCTGCGCGCTGCGAATCCGGTCGATCAGGTTGCCGACCGCGCCGCCGCACACCAGCGCCAGCGCGACCAGCCGGAAGTGGTCGCCCGGCCTGGTGCTGCGCACCAGGGAGGCGAGCACGAACAGCGCGACGATGGCGAGGCCGAGGAAGATCCAGCGGGAGTTCTCGCCGACGTGCAGGCCGAACGCCGCGCCTTCGTTGTAGACGAGGCGGAACTGCACCACGTCGCCGATGACCTGCAGCGGCAGCCGTCGCGCCAGGAACGATTCCGCGACGAGTTTGGTGACGAAGTCCGAAACGACGACCGCGACCGCCGTCCCCCAAAACAGGCGGCGCTCAGCGGCGTTTACCATCTTCCTCTTTCGCCTTGCACTTGATGCAGAGACGGGCGTGGGGGAGCGCGTCGAGGCGATCGAAGCCGATCGGGTCGCCACATTGCTCGCAGCGGCCGAAGCGCTCGGGCGCACTGTACAACCGGCGCAGCGCTTCGTTCACGTGCCAGAGGTAGCGCCCTTCCTGCGACGCGAACAGAAACGCCTTCTCGCGCTCCATCGCGTCGGTGCCCTGATCGGCCATGTGGAAGGAGTAACTCGAGAGATCGCCGTCGGAGGCCTGCAGGCTCGAGTTGAACGACTCGCCATAGTGCCCCAGCTCCTTGATGACCCTGGCGCGCTCTTCGAGCAACCGCTTCTCGAGGTGCGTCAGCTGCTTCTTGTTGAGGCCGGCCTTGGCTTTCACCTTGGTGGACTTAGTCGGCATTATCTCGTTCCGCCCTTTCTTCCGTCGTGACGCCGGAGCGCAATCGTGATCCGGCGCCCCTCGATGTCTACTTCACGCTGCAAGTCGGGGGGGGGCTCGTCGAGCACCGCGCCCAGAACCATGCGACGCGCGAGCGTCTCCCCCTCAACGAATCCCTGAAACGCGCGCGTCGCGGCCACCACGTCCTCGGCGCCGGCGACGCTCAACTCGATGCGCGTCGTGTATTCATATCCCGCCTCCTTGCGGAGGCGTTGCACGCGATTCACCACCTCGCGCGCCAATCCTTCCTGCACCAGGTCGTCGCTCAACGCGGGATCCAGCGCGACGACATACGGCCCATCGGCCTGCACCAGCCACTCGCTCGCGACTTCGCGCGTGACCGTTACGTCCTCGGGCCGGAACTCCCATTCGTCCGCCCGCACCGTGCCGCCCTGCTCCAGCACCTGCAGATCGCTGGCCGAGAGATTCGCCACGGCCGCGGCGGCGCGCGGCGTGTCCTTCCCGTACCGCTTGCCGAGGGTCCGAAAATTCGCCTTGCCGCGCAGTCGTACCAAATCGTGGTCGGACGCCACCACTTGGACGGCCTTTACGTTGACTTCGGCAGCCAGAATATCTAACAGGTCTGACAAGGCCGGGCCCTGGGCGGCCGCCGGAACGGCCAGCTGCATCCGGGCCAAGGGCTGGCGGACCCGCAGGTTCCGCGATTCCCGGGCCGCCCGGGCCAGTGAGGCGAGGCGCCGAACCGTGGTCATGGCCGCCAGCAGCTCGGGTTCCCGGTGGCCCCGGTCCAGCGGGAATGGGGCGAGATGGACCGAGGCCCCCGTCAGGGCCCGGTGCACCCAATCGGCGATGAAGGGGG
Organism: Gemmatimonadales bacterium; assembly: GCA_036505175.1. GTDB lineage: Bacteria > Gemmatimonadota > Gemmatimonadetes > Gemmatimonadales > GWC2-71-9 > 20CM-2-65-7. The sequence continues at coordinate 103,535 of DASXTV010000088.1, read as the reverse complement.
CCGCCGGAGCGAGCAGCCGGACGGCGGCGACCAGGGCCTCGTGCAGCGTTTCCAGCGCGATCGGGTCGGTGGCCCGATCCGGCGCCCAGAAGCGCGGCCGGTTGCGGCGGATGTACCAGCGCGACAGATCTTCCCCCACGAAATCCATGATCGCACGCACGCCGGCGGTCACGTCGTAGGCGGACCACGATTGCCGCACGCTGGCGACCACTTCATCGAGCCGCGCCAAGAGCCAGCGGTCCGCGGCCGGCCGTTGGCTCGGCGCGGTGGCGTCTTGCTCGGCGGGCGGATTCCAGTCCTGCGCATACCGGCGGAAGAAGTCGTAGGTCGAGCGCAATGTATTGAGGAAGCCGCCCGAGATCTCGGGAATTTGTCGCTCGTCGAACCGCTTCGGCAGCCAGACCTGGCTCTGGCCGAGCAGGTAGAGACGCACGGCGTCGGCGCCGTGCGCTTCGATCACTTTCCACGGATCGATCACGTTGCCGCGGCTCTTCGACATCTTCTGACCGTGGACGTCGAGCACGTGCTCGTTCACGATCACGTGCTTGTAGACCACCGCATCGAACGCCGTCACGCCGATCGCGAGCAGCGAATAAAACCAGCCGCGGGTCTGGTCCACGCCTTCGCAGATGTAGTCCGCCGGGAAGTGCGCTTTGAAGTCGGCCTGATGCTCGAACGGATAGTGCCACTGCGCGTACGGCATCGAGCCCGAGTCGAACCAGGCGTCGATCACTTCGGGGACGCGCCGCATCGTTCCCGAGCAGTCGCGACACGACCAGATGTAAGTGTCGATGTACGGCTTGTGCGGATCGAAGCCGGCGGGCAGCGCTTTCCCCCAGCGCTCCGCCAACTCGTCGTAGGAACCGATCACCTCGCGATGCTCCCGGTCGGTATCGCACTCCCACACGTTGAGCGGCGTGCCCCAGTAGCGATCGCGCGAGAGCGCCCAGTCAACGTTGTTCTCGAGCCATTCGCCGAAGCGGCCCGTGCCGACCTCGGGCGGATGCCAGTCGACTTCCGCGTTCACTTCGAGCATCCGGCTCTTCACCGCCGTGGTGCGGACGAACCACGACGTCCGTGCGTAGTAGATCAACGGCGAATCGCAGCGCCAGCAATGCGGGTAGCTGTGCGAGTACGGCCTCGTCTCGAGCCAGCGTCCGTCGTGCTTCAGCCGCTCGATGATCAGCCGGCTCGTTTCCTTGTCGGTGACGAGCTTGCCCTCGATTTCCGGCCACGTCGTCCCCCGGAACGTGCCGTCCGGCGCGACGGGGTTCACAAACGCGAGGCCGTTCTGCTGCCCAGCGGCAAAATCGTCGGCGCCGAATGCCGGTGCCATGTGCACGAGACCCGTGCCTTCGTCGGCGGTGACGAATGCGCCGGCCACGATCACGCCGCGTTGCCCTTCTTTCGGCAGCGGGACGACGTCGAACGGGGCCACGTACTTCTTGCCCACGAGGTCGCGCCCGGCATACGTCTTGAGCAGCTGTCCCTGGACGAGCGGGCGGCCGTGGACATGGACATCGCCGGCGCGAGCCACCGCGACGATGTAGCTCGCGACCGTGCCGGTGCTATCGGGGACGGCGTACTCACCGTAGTCGAGATCGGGATGGACGGCGACGGCGATGTTGGACAGCAGCGTCCAGGGCGTCGTGGTCCAAATCACCAGCTGGCGCGGGTTGTCGTCCCTTCTGGTCTGGAGCGGGAAGGTGACGTAGACGGAATTCGTTTGCACCGTCTCGTACCCTTGCGCCACCTCGTGTGACGACAGCGCGGTGCCGCAGCGGGGACAGTACGGCAACACCTTGTGCCCGCGGTACAGCAGCGACTTTTCGTGCAACCGCTTCAGCAGCCACCACACCGTCTCGATGTACTCGTTGGTGTAGGTGACGTACGGATGCTCGTAGTCCAGCCAATAGCCGATGCGATCCGACAGCGATTCCCAATCGGTCTTGTACTTGAACACGCTCTCGCGGCAGAGCTTGTTGAACCGCTCGATGCCGTATGCCTCGATCTCGCGTTTCCCGTTGATGTTCAGCGCCTTCTCGATCTCGATCTCGACGGGCAGCCCGTGCGTGTCCCACCCCGCGATGCGGGTGACCGCCTGGCCCAGCATCGTGTGGTAGCGGCACACCAGGTCTTTGAGCGTGCGCGAGAAAACGTGATGGATGCCCGGCCGGCCGTTGGCAGTGGGCGGTCCTTCGAAAAAGATGAACGGCGGCCCGTAGCGCGTGGCGTCGCTGACGCGCGTGAACAGCCGCTCGTGCTTCCACGTTGCGAGCAGCTGCCGTTCCAACGCGTCGATCGACTGCGCAGGATCCGAAGGCGGGTACGGCATCAGCCCAGGCGCTCCAGCACGCCCCGCACGACGGCGGCGAGCTTGGGCTCGGCGGCGCGCGCGACGGCGATGATCTGCTCGACCGACGTCGGCTCGAGCGCGTCGGGCAAGCAGGTATCGGTGATGATCGACAGTCCGAGCACGCGCATGCCTTGATGGACCGCGGTGATGACTTCCGGCACCGTGCTCATGCCGACGAGATCGGCGCCCAGCGCGCGCAACATGCGGTACTCGGCGCGCGTCTCGAGATTCGGTCCCGGCACCGCGACGTACACGCCTTCGCGCAACACGATCTTGTGCTGCAGCGCGACCTCGCGCGCGAGTTTGCGCAGCCCCGGGTCGTATGCGGCAGACATGTCCGGGAAGCGGGGACCCTCCGCATCGACATTCGGTCCCGCCAGCGGGTTATCGCCGAGCAGGTTGATGTGGTCGGAGATGAGCACGAGATCGCCCGTGGACCAGAGCGGATGCATGCCACCCGACACGTTGGAGACGATCAGCGTCTTCGCACCCAACGCGCGGAGCACGCGCACCGGGAATGCGACCTGCTGCAGCGTGTATCCCTCGTAGCGATGGAAGCGGCCCTGCAGCATCGCGACGCGGGCGTTGCCCAACGTCCCGAACAGCAGCCGGCCCGCGTGCGTCTCGACCGTCGGACGCGGGAAGCCGGGGACGTCGGCATACGGGATCGCGGTCTCGGCCTCGAGCTCGTCGGCCAACGCGCCGAGTCCCGTTCCGAGAATGACCGCCACCTCCGGAACGAACGCGGACCGGGACCGAATAACGCGCACCGCATCAGTTTTTAAAGCGTCCGAGGCGACCGTGGTCACCCGCGGTGACCGTCGAGGGCGCGTAGCTCGGCGAGCTGGCGCTCGAGCAGAGCGCGAAAGCCGCCGACGTATTGCTGGAACTGGCGCTCGGTCTCGGCCATCCGCGCCTGCACCGCGCTCTGCGCGCTCTTCGCTTCCTCGAGCAGCCGTTTGGCCTCCGTCTCCGCCTCGCGCACAATCACCTGCCCCTCGCGCTCGGCGGCGGCGCGCGTGTCCTGGCGCAGCTGCTGCGCCGCGACCAGAGCCTCATTCATCGCTTTTTCGCGCTCGCGGAACACGCGCAGCTGCTCGGTCAGCGCCGCCACGCGCTCCTCGAGCACCTGCCGTTCGCGATTGGCGCGCTCCAGCACGTCGGCGACGCGCATCCGGAAATCCTCGACCGCCAGCGTGTCGTAGCCGCGCAGGCTTTTACGGAATTCCTGCTTGCGGATATCGAGCGGGGTCAGGGTGAAGGCGTCGTCGCTCACGGCGTCGCCCTCGGACCGAACAGGGCGGTACCCAAGCGGATCACCGTTGCTCCCTCTTGAACCGCTATAACGTAGTCGCCGGACATCCCCATCGAGAGGGTCGGCAGCCATACCCCTTCCTCCTCTTTGATCGTATCGCGCAGGAGGCGCAGTCCCCGGAACGTTCGGCGCTGCACGTCCTCGTCGTCCGTCAGTGGTGCCAACGTCATCAAGCCTTCCAGTCGCAGCTGCGCGAGCGCGGCGACCTGTCGCGCCAGGCTCGGTGCTTCTTCCACGGCGCAGCCGCTTTTTTGCGACTCCCGCGCGACGTTCACTTGTAACAGCACCCGGAGCGGCGCTCGGGCTCTGCGATCCAACTCCAACGCCAATTCGATGGAATCAACGGAGTGCACGAGATCGAATCGAACGGGCACTACTTTGGCTTTGTTGCGCTGCAGGTGCCCGATCAAATGCCACCGAATCCCCAGCTCCTGACTCCCAGCTCCTAACTCCTCTTGCTTTTGCACCGCTTCCTGAACGCGGTTCTCACCGATGTCGGCGATCCCCGCGTCGGCTGCCGCGCGAATCGCGTCCGTCCCAAAACCCTTCGTCACGGCAACGATCGTGACCGGGTGCGCGGCACGTCGCGCGAGCTCAGCCCTCACCTGTGCCAAACGCTCCGGGAGGGCCTCGAAACCCATAGCCTGTGAATATAGGGGCTAAGAGGCTAAGGGCTAAGCCGCCCTTCAGTCTCGATACGGCGAATCACGGCGGCAAGCGCGGGGCTGGGATTCAAGTGGTAGCCGCGCCGCAGATAGCGCAGCGCTTCCTGCTGATTGCCGCGCGCCGCGGCGGCGTTTCCAAGCTCCAGGAAGGGTACGGAAAACGATCGAGCGACGTCCTGCGCCGCCGACTCGAGGACGAGCGAGTCCTGGGCGAACAGTCTCCCCCACTGGAACACGGAGTCGACGAGCAGCTGGGTCCGCGCCGTATCGACCATCGTGCCTTGAATGCCGCGCATGAAGCGGCGCGTCGTGTCGGCCCGCGGGACCACCTTGAAGGCGAGTCCCTGGAACACGAGATGGGAATCGAGGCCGAGCCACGAGCCGCGACCCGACGACACACCGAAGGTCACCGGCTTCGTGGGCAGATACTGGGCGATCGTGTAGAGAATCACCTGGTCGGCGGTGCGAAGCACCTGTCCCTTGCGCACCAGCAGCTCGAAGTGGCCGGCGCGGAAGACCCCATCGTCGCGCAGCTGCACCGGTCCCATGCTGTCGATCTCCTGTGGCGTGAGCCGCAGCGCCGGACCCACGGGGCGCTCGGGCCGCGCGAGCGCCCGGTAGACGGCGGGCGCGCGCGCGGGATCGAACGGGCGGACGGGGCGCGTCGCCAACTGGCGCAGATACCAATCGAGATTGGCCAGGGAGAGGTTGATCAGCGTGACGTCCTGCCGTACGCCTTCCACCTCCTGCAGATACCACACCGGGAAGGTGTCGTTGTCGCCAAAGGAGAACAGCACACCGTACGGCTCCACCGATTGCAACAGGTTGTATGCGATATCGCGCGCGGCGGTCGCATCCGCGCCATGGCGCCGCGATGCCGCCGTGAAGTTCGCCGCGAACGGCACGAGGACGATCAGCGCGGCGACGGCAGCGCCTCCCCGTGACACGACGGCTCCCGCCACCATGCGCAGGAGGCCGACCAGACCGAGCGCCGCGAACACACCCCACACCTGGAAGCTCACGACGAAGAAATAGTCGCGCTCGCGGACCTCGTGCTGGTCGATCGTCGGATACAGGTCCCAGTACATCGAGAATCCTGCCTTGAAGTTCATGTACACGACGAGGCCGATGCCGGTGACGAGCCACAGCGCGCCGAGCAGCCAGGCGACGCCCACGTCGCGCCGGCGGGTGAACGCAAATCCCAGGGTTCCCAGCGTGGCGAACACGAGCGAGACGACGACCATGACGGCAAAGGGCAGCGCGCGGCTCCATTGCCACGAGTAGTACTGGAAATAGTTGAGGAGCTGCTGACCGAACATCAGCAGCGTTCGACCGGGGTTCTCCGGTCCCGGCAGAAACATCGGATTGTCCAGGATCCCGCGGCTCCCGAACTGCTCGCGCCGGATCACCGCGACCAGATTCTTCCACGTCTCGGGATCCGCCTCGTCGAGCAGCGGCTGCAAGCCGGAGCGAATGTACAGAAAGGCATAGATCGAAATCCCCATGGCCGCGATCGCGACCGCCAGGAACGGGAACGCGCGCGACCCGGTCACCACACACCACGCCGCGGCGGCGGCCAGGAGCATGCCACCCAGGACGAGGAACGTGGTGCTGCCGAGACCGACCGCCACGAGCACGAGCCACAAGGCGGTGACGGCGCCCCACTCCGCCCATTCGATGCGCCGCTCCGCCGGGTCGGCGGCCGGCAGCGCGCGCAGCGTCTGCAGCATGAACAGCGACACGGCGGGACCGACGAGTAAGGCAAGCAGATGATTGCCGACCGACAGCGCCGCGATGTAGACGATGAGCAGCAGCACGTGCGGTGCGCGGGGCGTGCCGCGCACGTCGCGCCACCGCAAGCAGAGCCAGCAGATAGCGGCGATGCTGAACGTCGCCACCGTGTAGACCTCGGTCTCGTTGCTGTTCTGCCAGGCGGTAAAGGTGAAGGCCGACAGAATCGCCGCGGCCGCGCCGCCGCCGATTCTGAGCCACCGAGCCTCGCCCGCGAGCAGGCGATGCGCGACGAGGAACAGGCAGCCCGCGCCGGCGGCGGAGAAACAGGCGCTCATGAGATTCAACCGCCAGGCGTAGCCACCGACTCTGACGATGCCGGCCCAGACGTTGCCGAGGAGGACGAACAGTGGCGTGCCCGGCGGATGCGGAACGCCGAGCACTTTGGCGGCGGTGATGAACTCGCCCGCGTCCCACAGCGTGACGGTGGGCGCGAGGGTGATCACATAACCGATGAGCACCAGGAGCGCGACAACCGCAGCCTCCCGGTACGGCGGTTTAGGTGGCAGGCTGCGTCACGCGCTCGCCGCCTTCGAGATGCGAGACGGCGCCCGAGAGGAGATCGCGTACCTGTTGCGGCGTGAGGTGGCGGTACAGCAGGCCGTGACTCGCGACGGAGATCGTGGAGGTCTCTTCCGACACGACCAGCACCGTCGCGTCGGTCTCCTCCGACAACCCGAGGGCCGCGCGATGGCGCGTCCCGAGCGATTTGTCAGCGACTTTGAACTGGGTGAGCGGCAGCACGCACCCGGCGCCGATGATCTGGTCGCCGCGGATCAGGATCGCGCCGTCGTGCAGCGGGGAATAGGGCGTGAAGATCGTCGTCAGCAGGTCGGCCGAGACCTTCGCCTCCATCGGCACCCCGGTCGTGATGAACTCCTCGAGCCCGATATCGCCTTCGACGGCGATGATCGCGCCGGTGCTCGCGCGTGACAGGCGATCGAGGGCCTCCGCAATCTCTTCCGCCACTGATTGCCGGTCGCCGCGTGAGAACGCGCGCATGAAGCGCGACTGACCCAGCCGCGCCAGGGCGTTGCGCAGCTCCGGTTGAAACACGACGACGGCGGCGAAGGCGCCGTAGGTGAACACGACGCCCAGCAGCGTGCTGATCATCGTGAACTTCGCGAACACGGCGACGAAGTACGTGAGCGAGAGGATCACGAGGCCGATCACGATCTGCAGCGCGCGAGTGCCGACGAGGAACAGCAGGAACCGGTAGACGACGAACGACACGAGCAGGATCTCGAAGAGATCCGGCCAGAGCCGTGGTGACAGGAACTTAAAGGCGTCTACGTTCACGGTGGATTGGTCGTAGCGCTCGCCAGTGCAAGGGCTTCGCGTGTCAACCGGGCGTCGTGAACCCGGAACAGCCGCGCTCCTCGCTCCCAGGCGAGGGCACAGGCAACGGCCGTGGCGCGATCGCGGTCTCCCACGGGTCGTCCCGTCGCCGCGCCCAAAAACCGCTTGCGCGACAGTCCGACCGCTACAGGATAGCCCAGCGCGACGATCGTTGCCAGTTCGTCGAGCAGTCGGAAGTTCTGGAGCGCTGCCTTGGCGAAGCCAAATCCGGGATCCACGACGAGCCGCTCTCGCGCGATCCCCGCCCGCTCGGCCTGTTCCGCCAGCGCCGCGAGCTCCGCCGCCACCTCGACCGCGAGGTGATCGTACGTCGCCAGGTCGTCCATGGTAGCCGGCGTGCCCCGCATGTGCATGAGCATCACGCCGGCCTGCGCCGCGCGCGCGACCGCCGCCAGCTCGGCATCGAAGCGCAAGCCGGAGACATCGTTGATCACGGCCGCCCCCGCGTCCAGAGCCGCCCGCGCGACCTCGGCCTTCCGCGTGTCGACGGAAATGGGCCCTACCCCTCGCTGCTGCAGCCCCGCGATCACGGGCACGACCCGGGCGATCTCTTCCTGCACCGGGACAGGAGCGGCGCCCGGGCGCGTCGACTCGCCGCCCACATCGAGCAGCCGACTGCCATCAGCCATCAGCCGTTCACCGTGGGCGATGGCCGCATCCGCTGACGGCAGATGGCCACCATCGGAGAACGAGTCTGGCGTCACGTTGATAATGCCGATGATCACGGGCTGTTCGAGCGACAGCTCGGCGCCGCGGATCGTCCAGGAGCGTGGCGGCTCGGCGCGCGCCGCAAGCAGCCGGCCGAGTGCGGGGCCCAGACGCGCCAGCTCGGCCGGAGCGCGGTCGTAGCGCGCGAGCGGCGCGATCCGGCTCGTGGAGCCTGCCACGAGCGCCCAGGCCCCAGCCCCCAGCCCCGAGTCCCCAGTAAGCACGTCGGCGCCCGACTTGGTGCCCCAGTGCACGAGCGCTTCGCGCTCCGCTGCGGTGATGTCTTCGATGAGGACGACGAACGGCTGGATGCCGGTTGCGGCGAACCACGCGGGCTGGCTTTCCCAGCCCCGGGCCGCGAGCGCCGCGCGCACCGCTTCGGGCGTGTGCGCGGCGAGCGTGGTGACCCTCACGCCCCCGCGGGTTCGGGCGGTGGGTTTCTCAGGATGCCGCCGCTGGAGCGCGGGGCCTTTTCCTTCTCGGCGGTTTCGCCCTCGGCGCGGACCGGCGGTGGCGCCGGCGGCACGTACGGCGGCAGCTGCTTGCCGGCGACCACCATCTCGACCTGCTCGCGCTCCAGCGTCTCGCGCTCCAGCAGCGCCGCCGCCAGGCGATCGAGCGCGGCGCGCCGCTCGGTGAGGATGCGCGTGGCATCGCTGTAGGCATGTGTGAGGATGTTCTTCACTTCTTCATCCACGATCTGCGCCGTGCGGTCGGAGATCTCGCGCCGCTGCACGACCTCGCGGCCCAGGAAGATCTCCTGCTCGCGGTCGCCGACGGCAATGGGACCGATCACCGCGCTCATGCCGAACTGCGTCACCATGCGTCGCGCGATGTTGGTCGCCTGCTGAATGTCCTGCGCCGCACCGGTCGTCACTTTCTCCGGCCCGAACACCAGCTCCTCGGCGACGCGTCCGCCGTACGCCATCGCGAGCCGCGACTCGATCGAGCGCTTGGTGTACTTGTGCAGCTCTTCCTCCGGCAGATACGCCGTGAGGCCAAGCGCCCGGCCGCGCGGAATGATCGTGACCTTGTGCAGCGGATCGGCGTCCGGAACGGTGAGCCCGACGAGGGCATGGCCGGCCTCGTGATACGCGACGAGGCGCCGCTCCTCGTCGGAGAGCACGCGGCTCTTCCGCTCGAGGCCCAGCATCACCTTGTCCTTCGCGTCCTCGAAGTCCTGCATGTCCACCTGCGACTTGTTGCGGCGCGCGGCGAGCAATGCGGCTTCGTTCACGATGTTCGCGAGCTCCGCGCCGGCGAGACCGGGCGTGCCGCGCGCGATGCGCTCGAGGTTCACGCCCGACGCCATCGGAATCTTGCGGACGTGCACGCGCAGGATCTGCTCGCGACCCTTCAGGTCCGGCATGTCGACCACGATCTGGCGGTCGAAGCGGCCCGGACGCAACAGCGCGGGATCGAGGATGTCGGGACGGTTCGTCGCCGCGAGCAGGATCACGCCGTCGTTGGATTCGAACCCGTCCATCTCGACGAGCAGCTGATTCAGCGTCTGCTCGCGCTCATCGTGTCCGCCGCCCAGCCCCGCCCCGCGGTGCCGGCCGACAGCGTCGATCTCGTCGATGAAGATGATGCAGGGCGCGTGCGCCTTGCCCTGCTCGAACAGGTCGCGCACGCGCGAGGCGCCCACGCCGACGAACATCTCGACGAAGTCGGACCCTGACATCGAGAAGAACGGCCGGCCCGCCTCGCCCGCGACCGCCTTGGCGAGCAGCGTTTTGCCGGTCCCCGGCGGCCCCACGAGCAAGGCGCCCTTGGGCAGCCGGCCGCCGAGCCGCTGGAATTTTTGCGGGTCCTTCAGGAAGTCGATGATCTCCTCGAGCTCCTGCTTCGCCTCGTCACAGCCGGCGACGTCGGCGAAGGTGACCTTGGGCGTGTCCCCCGCGAGCAGCTTCGCTTTCGACTTGCCGAACGCAAAGGCGCGGTTGCCGCCTTGCTGCATCTGGCGCAGCATGAAGATCACGAGGCCGAAAATCAGCAGGTACGGCAGGAACTGCAGCAGCACGAGGCCGAACGACTGCCCCGGCTCGCGCGCCCGCACCTCGACGCCCTTGGCGATCAGGTTGTTCACCCACGCGGCGTCCGGCTCGGTCGGGAGCAGCATGTTGAACCGCTCGACCGTCTGCCGCTTGATAATGACGGGCCGTTGGAAGGTCCCGCGGATCTTCTTCTCGGTGACCTCGACCGTGGCGATGTTGCCGGCCTGCAGCTCTTCATTGAACTGATTGGGATAGATCTCGGCTTCTTCGCGGCGGCGGCTCGAGGCGAGCTGCACCAGCGCGATGGTCCCGACGATGAGGAGCGCCCAGAACGAGAGCGTCCGCAGCATCCGGGCCCAGTTGAATTCCCGCGGTGGCGGGGGGATACGATTAGCCATCTAGGTCAGACTCGCTATATAGGGAAGGTGCCGGAAGTTTTCCGCGTGATCGAGCCCATACCCGACCAGGAACAGCGTCGGCGCGTCGAACCCCACGAATTTGGCCTCCAGCTCCAAGTGTTCCGCGATGTGTTTGTGCAACAGCGCACAGATCTCCAGACTGCGCGGCCGCCGCTGCCGGAGCAGCGCGACCAGCTTGTTTAGCGTCTTGCCGGTGTCGATGATGTCCTCGACCAGCAGGATGTGCTTCCCGGCCAGCTCCGTCTCCGGATCGTACACGAGCCGGACGTTCCCGCTCGACACCGTTCCTTCGCCATAGCTCGAGGCGACGATGAAATCGACCTGCAGCGGTCGATCAATGCGCCGCACGAGATCGCTCAAGAAGATGAAGCTACCCTTGAGCAGCCCCAGCACGAGCAGATCGCCGTCGGGATAGGCCGTGGTGATCTCGCGTCCCAGCGACTGCACTCGCTCCGCGATCGCCGCGTCGTCGAAGACGATGCGCTTGAGCTCACGTCCTCCCGTCTGCTTCGGTCGAGCCGCACTCGATAACATCCAGCCTCACCGCTCGAGTTCCGGGCGCCGGCACGCCTTCCGCACTCCGACAGATGCCGGGCACCCAGAGAATGGTTGCCCCTCGACTGACGACCGGATAGCTCGGCCGCGCACTGCGCGGCACCTTCGCTTCCATCAATAAGCGCCTGAGCGGCCGACGCCCGACGCCGCCCAGCGGCACCAGCGCATCGCCGCGCGCCGGTCGCCGCACTTCCCACGCGGCGCTATCCAGCCACGTCGTCCATGTCGCGCGCTCGATCTGGGCGGGAGCCGCACCTGGCGACCACGCGATCTCGAACCCGCCGAACCGCGCCGTCCCCCGCTCTCCGGCCGGCCAGATCCGCTCCAGCGCGCACACGACCGCGTCGTGCGCGGCGCGACTCACGCGCAACCGATCGAACGCCACTTCGGCCGACCACCCCTCTCCCAACGGCAGACGCCGGCCCGAGGGGCGTTGCGCCAGTGCTACAAGTCGTCGTGCTCGCGCGGGGCCAAGCACCAGCCCCACTCGGCGGGCCGCCGCGCGCAAGAGCGCGACAGACAATGCGTTATCATAGCGGCAGATACTCGCCCGGGCAACGGTGAAGGACTCGCGCTGCAGCGCGAGACCTAAGTCCGGGACCAGGTCCAGCATGCGATCCCATGCGCGACGGTCGCTCGCCGCGTGACGCCCCTGCGCCAGCACATCGCGTCGCAGCCGCGGGCCGAGACGCTCGTTCAGCAATGGCAGGAGAGTCGCGCGCACCCACGAGCGCAGGTGCCGCGGGTCCGCGTTGGCGGGATCGTCGTAGATCGGGAGGCCGCGGTCGGTCACGTACGCGAGTAGCTCGCGGCGCGTGAACGGCAATAACGGCCGTACCAGCCCGCCGCGTGCGCGCGGGGCGATGCCGGCGAGGCCGGCGGGCGCGCTGCCGCGCAACGACCGCAAGACAATCGTCTCGAGCTGATCATCCTCATGGTGCGCAGTCACGACGTACGTCGCGCCGCGGCGGCGCTGCACGTCGCGCAACCACGCGTAGCGCGCGCGCCGCGCTTCGGTCTCCGTCGTGTCGGGACCAAGATGCAGCTCGATCGTTTCGAACGGCAAACCATACTTCTGAGCAAGGGTTTTGACCGACCGTCCGACGGTCCGACTGTCCGACGAAATGCCATGGTCCACATGCGCGACCACGAGCGTGAGTCGGAGCTCTGTGGCGACTCCGGAGAGCAGATCGAGCAGCGCCACCGAATCCGCGCCGCCCGATACCGCCACGAGTGCTTCCCCCGGCGCACGAAACAGCCGGGTGCTCTGCACGTGCGCGAGGAAGCGCTGCGGCAGCGACCGATCAGTTGACATGTATCTTGAAGTATGCTTGAGCCCGGCCTCACCTACCAACTGCTGCGGAATCTGACGTCTCCCGTCGTGGCGATCACGTCCGAGCGCAACGGGAAAGCAAACGGCATGATCTCCGATGCCGCCGTGCGCGCCTCGATCGTCCCCTCCGTACCGCGCCTGTCCGTCTACATCCACAAGTTCAACTACAGCCACGACATGATCTACGAGACGGGGCGTTTCGGTCTGCACTTGCTCCACACCAGGCAATTCGACCTCGTGCGGCGACTCGGCTTCTTCAGTGGACGAGATCAAGACAAGTTGGCAGGCCTTCCTCACCACAAAGGGACACTTGGCGTCCCGGTGCTCGACGACTGTTTCGCGCACTTCGAATGCAGCGTGGTGAACGTGATGGATACGGGAAGCTCAACACTGTTCCTGGGCGATGTCGTGGCAGTCGGCGGTGCGGCGTCCCGCGGCGAATTGCTGACCGCGACCTACTTCCGCGCGAACATGCCGGCGGAGTGGCGCGCGGAATACGAGGCGAAGCTCAAGGACGCGCAGCAGGTGGCGGCCGAGCTGTCGCGCACGATCAAACCCGTCGTCTGGAAATCGACACGTGATAACGTGCGGTAAAATGTAGGGGCCCAGCATGCTGCGCCCCTACCCGCGCCTGCGGAGCGCAGGCGTTATCCGCGACATGACGAGACTAGCGATTCAACAATGCACTGACGCCGATTCCGACTCCCCAGTTGCCATTGTAGCTGATCAGGTAGGACTTGTTGGCGGAGTTCGGCATGAAGTCGGCGTGTCCATCGAGGCGCAGGGCAAGCATCTTGCCGAGCCGATGCCGGACGCCCACCTGTCCAGCGACGCCGCTGTCATTCGCCTTGTAGGTGCCGGCGTACGTGTTGCGGACGAACCCGATCCCCGCAAAGATCTCGGCGCGACTCAGCGACGGCACGTCGTAGATGAGCCAGACGTGCAGCGGCCGATACTTCGCGCCGTTCTTCGAAGCGCTCGCGATGTCGAGCTCGACCGCCAGGAAGGAGAGCGCGTTTACGCCCACGCGGCCGCCGAATCCGAGGGCATTGCCGACGGCCAGCGAGTTGTCGGCGTTGAGGTACGCAGTGAACACGCCAACCTCGAACGAGCCGCGTTTTTGAGCCCGAACGGGTAGCGCGGCGGTCAGCGTGGCTCCGACGATCAGCAGTAGGACACGGAACTTCATGACGGCCCCCCTCTGGGGTAGATGGCAGGGTCAGAATCTGATGCGCGCGACGAAACGGCGGTAGACCGGAAATCAAAGGCCCCGGGGATTTCGTCAGCACCCCGGGGCCTGATAGCGGCGGTCGGACTCGAACCGACGACCCGCGGATTATGATTCCGCTGCTCTGACCAGCTGAGCTACGCCGCCGTGGCTCGCGCAGACAACCTAGCAAGCGGCCAACGGCGTTGGAAGCCCTAGTTGACCCCCACACGTCCCTGCACCGACGCGATCAGCTTCGCCGAGTCGTATCCCACGCCGTCCTTAAAGACAATCGTGGGACTGCGAATCACCGACGGATCGGCCGTCAGATTGCCATGCAGCACGACGAGGTCGGCCAGCTTGCCCGCCTCGACCGTCCCCAGGGTCTGCTGTACGCCGAGGATCCTGGCGCCATTCGACGTCATGATTTGGATCGCCTGCGCGGGCGTGAACCCCGCTTCGACAAAGAGCTCGTAGTTGCGCTGATCACCGTAGCCGGCGAGGGCACCGCCGATCCCGGTCGGGTCGACGCCGGCGGCCATCAGTCCTCCCGCGTCGACAAACGCCCGCTCGAACGCCATCGCGCTCTTGAAGGCCTGCGTCGACACCCAGCCCGAGCCGCTCGAATCGATCTGCTGGCGCATCTTCATGTAGCTGTCGCGCACCTCGGGATCCATCGCTTGCAACGTGCGCTCGTCTTTGGTCGGACGATTGGCGACGAACGGCTCGTACACAGCCAGCGTCGACGTCATCGAGACATGATGCTGCACGAGCGAACGAATCGTTGCCTGGCCCGCATCACCTTTGGGGTCCGACGCGCTGATCTGCGTCATCAGGTTCACGGGGCAGATATCGGCCTGCTTGCCCGTCGTGAAATCGGACGCGGTGAGCATGCCGTGCTCGAGATTGTCGATGCCCAACGCGACCGCCTCCTGAAAACTCACCGAGCACAGATGTCCCGTGACCTTGATCCCCTTCTTATGGGCTTCCTGAATGGCGGCCCCTAACTCGGCGCGGCGAATGTCGGTGTACGCCTTGATCCACGTCGCGCCTTCCGCGGCCCAGTAGTCCACGAAGCGGCGCGCGGCTTCGGGCGAATTCAGGATCGCCATCGCGCCGCCGCCGCGCTCACCCGTGATGTAGGGCGCGGTCAGATGGATGCGCGGGCCCGGCGAAAACCCGTGATCGATCGCGTCCTTCAAATTGATCTCGGCATAGGGCGCGCGGCTGCCCGTCGTGCGAATCGTGGTCACGCCCGAGCCGAGGTAGAGGCGGGGGCCGGTGTAGCCCATCTGCACGGCGCGGCCACCGGCCGCGGTGTAGAAAAGATGGTCGTGCATTCCAATGATGCCGGGAATCACGGTCGAGCCGCTCATGTCCATGACGCGCGCGCCCGCGGGCACCTGCACCGACGCCGCTGGACCAACACCGGCGATCCGCCCGGCACGAATCACCACCGTTTGGTCTGCCTTCGGCGCCGCGCCCGTGCCATCGACGAGCAGCACATGCGTCAATGCAACCACGGACGTATCGACGGTGATGTACTCACGCACGCCCGCCGCAAAGGAATCCGGGCGCTGCGCAACGAGTGTGAGCAGGAGGGTGAGCGCGTACATAAAGGCTCCTCGCTAATTCACAGTGAAATGCATCATCATCCCGGACGAGAGATGCTCGGCGATGTGACAATGCAGCATCCACTCACCGGGATTGGCGGTATCGAGCAGAATATCCACCACCCCACCGGCCGGCACCAGCACGGTGTCCTTCCACGCGAGATTTTCGTTCGGAACACCGTTCACCGCCAGGATGAGAAAGCGTTGGCCGTGGAGATGGATGGGATGTTGCATGCCGTGAAACGCGCGGCGCTCGTTGACCAGTCGGATCTTCACCGGCTTGCCACGCTGGAAGTGCCACGCGATGTCCAGGTTCTCGCGTCCTGTGGCCGGATCCTTCAGCACCCAGCGAACCTGCCGGCCGGTCGACGCCCAGTTCATCATCGGCATCGTGCCGCCCCATTCGACCGGCGCAAAGTAGATGGAGTCGAGCTGCATGAGACGCTCAGTGATGTAGGGCAGGCCCTGGGTGCGAAGCGTCAGTACGAGCGTCTCGTCGGGTGGGCGAGTCAGAAAGGAAGATGCGGCAGCGAGGGGCGGCGAATGGCCTCGCAGGGCGGTAAAAGCTCTGCCTAGGTCGCGGCTGACGCGCCGCGGCGCGACGCTGACCATCCCGAGCGTGTCGACTATCGGAAAGAACTTTCCAAACAGATGGTCGAGTCCGATGACCCTGTTCACGAACGCCGTCGTGCCGGCCCGCTCGAACCGCACATCCACCACATAGCGCTCGGCGGGCGCAATCACGACGCTTTCCACCCAGACTTCACGTTCGAATGGCCCCGCATCGGTCGCGACGACCTTCATGCGCGCGCCCGGGTATGAGACGTTCAGCGTGCGCGAGCTGGACGCGTTCGTGAGGTAGAAGCGCACCACTTCCCCGCGCCGCACCGACAGCCGATAGCCTGGCTCACCGTTCACGAGAAACACATTTCCAAACCGCCCCATCAGCGCGTGGGTCGGCGATTCCTGCCCCCACGGAATGAGTCCTGCATCGCCGACCAGAAGATCCTGCAACAGCAGGATCTGTTCTCGATTGGCGAGGAGCTTCGCGCCGGGCTGCCGCACAAGAATGTTGCCGTACAGGCCGAGCGCCTGTTGGATGTCTTCGCGAATGTGCGGATGGTACCAGTAAATCCCCGCGTCTGGGAACCGCAGCTTGTATGTGAACGCGTCGCTGACCCCTTCGACTCCGTCGAACGCGTTCTCGAGCCGTATACCATGCCAATGAACGCTCGTCGAGTCTGACAGGTGATTCGTGAACCGCACCATGATCTCGGATCCGCGCACGACTTCGAGCCGTGGGCCCGGATACTGCCCGTTGTAGCCGTACATCGTGTAGGCCCGTCCATTGATCGTGCGGCGCACGAGCTCGGCATCGAGATCGATGCTGTCCCCGTCCTTGAGACGAAGCACCTCGTTCGAGTCTGCGTTGGGAAGCGGCGCATCCGTCGCTGGAAGAAACGGAGTCACGTCAGGTCGCAGCGCCATCTCGGACGGCAGCATCGTGAGACCCGGCGGCACCGGCGGCATTGTGATGTCTTCGTGATGGTGCTCCGCGCCCGCGGTACCCATCGCACCGACAGAAAACTCGAGTACATCGGGAGGCATGGGCCGCGTGCTGGGCGATTGGCCGCGCAGCATGATGCGGCCACGCGGCTCGCGCACCCCGACGCGGTGTTCGGATGAGATGAGGATGATGAACTTGTCGAGATCGATGGCCCGCAGCGTCGTCGTCCCGTTTTTCACGACGCCAAGCTTGATCACCGTATCCATCGGCGGCGTGACCGCCCAAGCGACGTGTGTGCCGGTGGGCAGGCCCGTCAGGAAGAAGACAGGGATGAATCGCGCATGACCATCGGCGGTGACTCCGACCGTGAATGGACCGGGAGGCATGGCCAGTTCGACACGCCCCGACACACCGCGGACACCCGGGGCCGGCACGAGCTCGATGCAATACAGATCGTGACTGGGGCCAAGTGGGGCGACCGAGTCACATGGTCGCCCCACTTGCTGCCCCGTACAAATCCCCGCCGTGAGGGCGAGGAGTGCTAGTGCTTCGAGCCCCTTGGCAATCCGAGAACGTCTCCCACCCACTTGGTACGTCGCGCAGCAATCGGCGCAGACGGTCGACCGCTCAGCGTCATGGACGCCGAGACGTCGAACGTATAGGCGCCCGTTTCCCCGGGCGCGCTGCTGCCGATCACGATGTCGTACGGTCCGGTATTCGTGACGCTGTACTGGATAAACGCGTTTTGTTGACCGCCGGCACTGTCGTCGTTCTGCGCAACCTGGGAACGCGTGTAGCTGACCAGGTCCAGGATGCGGTAGAGTGTAAGCTTCGGATTCATCGCCGCCGAGTGCTCCGCGATGGTCACCACGGTGCCGCTGGTGAGCTCGATGCGCGCCACGTCGTAATAGTGCGGCGTCGCGCTGCTGTCGGCGCAGTCGGCCGCCGTCAGGGAGTCGTTCACCGTCACACCGCGCGAGACCCAGACCTGGCGGCAGCCGTTCATGGCGGCCGGTCGCGTCGCGGTCGTGATGGAATACGCACCGGTAGTGAACTGGTTGTACGAATTCGCGCCGATGATGTAGGTGCCGCCGGGAAGAATGATGTCGAGCTGCGAGTTCTGTACCTCCAGCAATATGACGTCGTCGTCGAACCCGAACAGCGGACCATCGGCGCTCCAGAAGTCCACCCACGTATCGAATACCGTCGAATTCATCGTGACGCGGATACTCTGCTGCCCGATCGGCAGATCGATGGGGTAGAAGTCGTAGTAAAACCCGCTGTTCCCGAAGTTACAGTCGGTCGCGGAAAGGCTCCCGCTGACGGTCTGCCCGAATGTGTAGGGGGCGAGATAGGTGCATGGATCCAGCACCGTCGCGTGGTACACGACGTCAGAGACCCCGGGGACGGCAGCGTGGATATTGATGCCCCCGACGAAGCTACCGAGTGTCGCGTTGGTCGCCGCGGCGCCGTTGACGTCGGTCACCGTCGTGGCCGGGTTGAACGACGCGGACCCGCTGGGGATCACGCTCCACGTCACGTGCACACCCTGGACGGGCTGCCCGTTCGAGCCCAAGGCGATGAAGCTGAGCGGAAAGGCGAGCGTCGCGCCCGTGGGCGCGGTCTGGCTGTCGCCGGCAACGCCGGTGACCGATGCCGCCTGCGGACCGGGCCCGCTGCTATCGCCACCGCACGCCACCGCGCCCACCGCGCCACCCATCGCCCCGGCGAGGGCAATGGGCACGAACCGACAGACTTTTTTCATGGTGCCTCCTCTTATTTGGGCACGACGCGGTACAGTACCTCGCCGTCTCGGATCATCCCGAACTGCTCCCGCGCCACGCGCTCCTGGACCGCGGGGTTCGTCTCGAGGTCGTGCGCAAGCTTGGCCAGTGAATCGAGCTCGATCCGCAGCGCCGCCACGCGGGTCTGCTCATCCGCGAGCTGCCGCCGGATCGTGATCCAGTCGGCGGTACTGTACTCGCCACCCCACGCGGCAAGGGCGAGCAACCCGACACCGCCCGCCAGCCCTGCAACCCGGATGCGGGTCATAACCCGTACAGATGCCGGCCGGGATAGTGTGCCACGTCTCCCAGCTCCTCGGCGATGCGTAATAGTTGATTGTACTTCGCCACGCGCTCGCTGCGCGAGGCGCTCCCGGTCTTGATCTGGCCCACGCCGGTCGCCACCGCGAGATCCGCGATGAAGGTATCCTCGGTCTCACCAGAGCGATGCGAGATCACGGAGCCATAGCCGTTGCCGCGCGCCAGGTCGATGCATTGCAGCGTCTCCGTGAGTGTACCGATCTGGTTCACCTTGATGAGGATCGCATTCGCGACGCTTTCTTCGATGCCCCGGGCCAGCCGTTCGACGTTGGTACAGAACAGATCGTCTCCGACAAGTTGCACGCGTTCCTGGAGACTTGCAGTGAGCTTTGCCCATCCCGACCAGTCGTCCTCGGCCAGGCCGTCCTCGATGGACACGATCGGATAGCGATCGATCCATCCTTTATATAGCGCAATCATCTCTTCCGCCGTCTTCTTGCCGCCTTTGCTCTTCTTGAAGCTGTAGGTGCCGTCCTCGTACAGCTCCGACGCGGCCACGTCGAGCGCGATGGCGATGTCCTTCCCCGCCTCGAAGCCCGCCGCTTCGATCGCGGCCATGATCGCTTCCAGCGCCGCCTCGTCGTTCGGCAGGTCGGGAGCAAAGCCGCCCTCGTCCCCCACCGCCGTCGAGAGCCCCCGCTTGGCCAACACCTTTTTCAGCGCATGGAACACCTCCACCCCCATGCGCAGGCCCTCCGGGAATGTCTCGGCGCCGATCGGGACGACCATGAATTCCTGGGAGTCCACCGTGTTGGCCGCGTGCGCCCCCCCGTTGAGGATGTTCATCATCGGGACCGGCAACACGTGTGCAACGGGACCGCCCAGATAGCGATACAATGGAAGGCCGGCATCCTGCGCGGCCGCGCGGGCCACCGCGAGCGAGACGGAAAGAATCGCGTTCGCGCCGAGGTGGCCCTTATTGGGGGTGCCGTCGAGGTCGAGCATCGCGTAGTCCAGCGCGATCTGATCCTCGGCCGACAGCCCCTCGAGCCGCGGGCCGATCACCTCGTTTACGTTCTTCACGGCTTCGAGCACACCTTTGCCGCCGAAGCGTTTGTTGTCGCCGTCGCGCAGCTCGACAGCCTCGTGCTCTCCCGTCGATGCCCCGCTGGGGACGGCCGCCGTGCCGCTCGCCCCGCTCGCGAGGGTGACGTCGGTTTCGACGGTCGGATTGCCTCTGCTGTCCAGAATCTCCCGCGCGTGTACTGAGATAACTGTGCTCATTGGGAACCAACCCTACCGCGCCTTTGACTGGAGAGCAACCATCGCCGCGCGCACCTCCTCCCGCAGCCGCTCGCGATCCTCGAGACGCAGCCCGGCCGTGGAAATCGG
Organism: Gemmatimonadales bacterium; assembly: GCA_036505175.1. Taxonomy (GTDB): domain Bacteria; phylum Gemmatimonadota; class Gemmatimonadetes; order Gemmatimonadales; family GWC2-71-9; genus 20CM-2-65-7. The sequence goes on along the minus strand of DASXTV010000088.1, from coordinate 83,273 downwards.
CGGCCCGACCAGCAGCTGGATGGGACGGGGACGCAATCGCCAGGCGCCCTTCGGCAGGATCTCAAGGGTGTGGTGGACGTAGACGGGGACGATCGGGACTTGAGCGGCGATGGCGAGGCCGAAGGGGGCATTCTTGAAGGGCAGCAGCTCCCCCGTCCGGCTGCGCGTCCCTTCCGGAAAGACGACTATCGAGGAAGTCCCGCGCCGAATCGTACGCGCCGCTTCGTCGTAGGCCTGGAATGCCTTTTTGCGGGCGGCTCGATCGATCGCAATGTGCCCCGCGGCACGCATGGCGGTGCCGAGCAGCGGGATCTTGAACAGCTCCTGTTTGGCGACGAAGCGGACCGAGCCCGGCAGCGTGGCGAACAGCGCCCAAATATCGAACATCGAGGAATGATTGGACGCGTAGATGACGGGCTGGTCGCGAGGGATCAGCGGGAGTCCTTCGGCCGTCACCGGCGTCCCTGCGGCACGGAGAATCTGACGCGCCCAGTCCGTACCGGCCCAATCGTAGATGCCGCCTCGCCGGTTTCGCACGCGAAACAGCCCGGCCACCACAGCACCGATCGCGTGAACGATTGTTGAAACTGCGAGAACTACGTAGTACCAGAGGGTGCGGACACTCACGCGAAGTGATCGTATCCTGCCGGCAAGGGAACGGGCTTGCTGCGATCGAGCAACCGCACACCGCCGCGCCGTCCCCCCGATCCCCGCAGGCAGGTGCCGATGCGGCTCAGCTGCAGACCCGTCTCCGAGCGGAAAGTTGAAGCGTTGGCGTCACCGAACGTCGGCGGCATGGTGCAAAGTAGCTCGAATTCCTCGCCGCTGGCGATCGCCGCCATCGCTTCGACCTCCTCCCAGCACGGGATCCGCTCGAGGTTGATCTCGATGCTGACCTCGGACGCGGCGGCAAGATGCTGCGCTTCGGCCGCGAGACCGTCCGAGATATCGATCATCGCGGTGGCCCCATGACCGGCCAGCCAGCGGCCCGCTTGGATGCGCGGCTCCGGGCACGCGTAGCGGTTGCGCAGCGCGATCGGCATCTGTTTGCCGGCGCGGAAGCGCTCGAGCGCGAGCGCGGCACCACCCAAATAACCGGTGACCCAGAGTGCGTCGACTTCGCGTGCGCCGGAGCGGCGCACGGCCCGCTCCGCCGTGCCGAGCACGCAGACGTCGATGCCGTAGCGCTCCGACTGCGTCAAGTCACCGCCCAGCACTTTAGCCTCGAAATTGTGCGCCATGGTCGCAACACCCGCCATGATGTCGGCGGCGGGATCCCCATCCTTCTTCCCGCTCGTGTTGGGGACGCCCAGCGATACGAGCAGGCCCAGGGGTGTTGCGCCATCAGCCGCAAGATCGGACATCGCCGAGCCGGCGGCGCGGAAGCCGATCTCCTTGAAGTCGAGCCAATCCGTACGGAAGTGCACGTTTTCGAGGGAATTGTCGATGCTGATCGCCAACGTGGTCGTCCCCAAGGGAATCAGCGCGCAATCATCACCGAGGTCCGCAACGTCGTCGGTAATCTCCGCGACCCGCTCGATGATGCCACGGATGCGATCGAACTCTTTGCCGGGACCGAGATTCATGGGACGTTCATTTTTACAACACCGCTGGAGCCTCAAGTTCCACTAGAACTGGAGGTCGGGCGGGCCGCACGTCCTTCCAGGCCCGCCAGACATCCGGCAGCGCTGCCAGGACGTCGGCGGGGCGCAGGCTGCGCGCGGTCCACTGCCGCGCGCCCAGATCCGCAGCTCGACCCAAGGCGTGCGCCCCGAGGGCCGCGGCCTCGGCTGGAGCCGCGCCCCCAGCGAGGAAGGCGCCGATGAATCCCGCGAGCAGATCGCCGCTGCCGCCGGTCGCGAGTCCGGGATTGCCGCTCGCGACGACGTGCTCAGGCCCGCGCAGGTCCGCGATGACGGTCGGAACACCCTTCAGCAGAACGGTGCACTTGAGCTTCGCCGCGGCGTGTGCGGCCGCCGACCAGCGATCATTGGCTGCCTCGTCGGCTAACGCATCGCCCACTAATGCACGGAATTCCCCCAAATGCGGAGTCAAAAGCAGGTGTCGGGTGCCTGGTGTCAGGGTTGCTTCGGATAACAGATGAAGCGCGTCGGCATCGACAACCGTCGGAATCGCACGACGTGACAACACGGCGGTCACGAAGCACGCGCGTGCCGATCGTGGCTCACGACCCAAGCCGGGCCCCAGCACCACCGCATCGGCCCAATCGATCGCTTCCGCGACAGCAGGCTCGATCGTTTCCCCGAGTGCCGATTCCACCGTCAACAAATCGGGGAGGCTCGCTTGCGCCGCAGCAATCGTCTCGCGCGCCGCGACCAGCTTGACGAGCCCTGCTCCGGCGGCAAGAGCGGCACGGGCGGCATGGAGTGCCGCACCGCTCATCCCATCATCGCCGCCGACGACGCAGACTCGACCGCGATCGCCCTTATGCATTTGCGGCGCGAGCCGCGGCAGCCGCTCCGCCGCCCAGCGATCCGTCACGAGCACCGGCCAGGCGGGGTCGGGCGGTGGGAAGCCGATGTCGACGACGACGACTTTGCCACACCATTCGCGCGCGAGCAGATGCCCCCGCCGTGGCGCTCCGAACGTCACGGTAATGCGGGCATGCACGGGACCATGCGCCTCGCCGCTCGTCAGATCGAGGCCGGTCGGCCCGTCCACAGCGAGAATCGGCGCGCCGTAGGCGGCGAGCCGCTCCGCAAGCGCGAGTACGTCTCCCTTGGCGGGGCCCGCGGCTCCGGTGCCGAGCAGTGCGTCCACGGCGACGGTGGCCTGCGGCCACGCTTCATTACGCCCCAGCTCGCGCACGCCATCGAGGCGCGCCAGCGCGCGATTGTCGATCGCGTCGTCCGTCTTGGGATCGACGGCGGCAACCCAGACGGGAATGCCCACGGCGTGGAGGGCACGCGCGATCACCCAGCCGTCACCGCCGTTGTTGCCGGCGCCCGCCGCGACCAGCACTCCGCCGCTGACCGTCACGTCGGAGACCTCGGCGACGAGTACCTGCGCGATGGCCCGGCCCGCCGTCTCCATCAGCACGCGGCTCGGCACGCGATACTGGGTACGCGCGGCCGCATCCCAGGCCGCCGCTTCGCTCGCCGAGAGAACCGGAATCGGATTCACGGAATCACCACCCCCGCGTATCCCACCACCCGCGCATTGTCGCCGGAGACCCAGCCGGAGTGGCGGTAGTCTACCACCTCCGCGCGCTCGGCGCCCAGGGCACGAGCGGCGGCGATGACGACGGCCGCGGGCCCGCGCCCGCACATCGAGATCCGCTCGCGCTTGCAGCGTGCCAGCAGCTCCGCGCCGTCGAGACCGCGTACCGCCTCGAGGGCGTGGGCATCCTTTTGTTCGGACACACGCGCCGGCTCGTAGTGGTTCAGGTCGCTCGAGGCGAGCAGTAACACGGGCTCCGCGGCCGCTGTGACCAGGCGCGCCAGGATCTCGCCCAGTTGACGCGCGCGTTCCCAGGCGTCCCAGGCAATCACGAGCGGCACGATGCGGACATCCGACCGCAGCAGCTGGAGGAACGGCAGCTCGACCTCGACCGCGTGTTCGGCCCGATGCGCGTCGTGGTCCACGGCGACACTGCCGCGCGAGGCTTGGAGGAGCGCTTCCGCCATTCCCGCATCGATCGGGACCTCGCCGAGCGGAGTCCGAAAGGCACCCGCCTCCCACAGGGACACGCCACCCTGCGCTGCGACGATTCCCGTGTGGTTGGGGGCGAGAACGATGACGAGACCAGGAATGGTTGCACGGGCAAAGACTCGAGCGGCGGTCGTGCCTGAATAGATGTAACCGGCATGCGGTGCGATAACACCGACGGTCGGACGGCCCGACGGCCCGACGGCTCTGCGCGCGTCCGCGAGCAATGTGGCGACGGTCGCCCGCAGCTCGACTGGATCGGACGGATAAAAGCGCCCGCTGACGGCGGGCGGACGGACGTTCACCCCGAAGACGAGACTCCCGGCCAACGATATCCGGCGCCGGCTTTGAAGACTGCGGCGAAATCGTACACGTGCTCGAAGTCCTCGATGCGATCGGTGGGCTGACGGGCCAAGAGCCCCACATCGATCAACATGAACACGATCTGCCCGAAGTCATCGGTGGTGTGGATGCCCCAATGCGTCAGCACGGCCGACGCCAGCATCCCGAATTGCTCCAGTGCAAAATCGCGGCACGCCCACGCCAGCTCGACACCGCTCAAGTGACGACGCGCGGTCAGGTGAGTCTGGGCGAATTCCAGCGCCGCGAGCACGAAGACATACGCGCGCTCGTTGTACTTGCCGTCGCGGCGGCGGATCTCGGCGAGTGCCGCTTCGAGCGTAACGACGTCGCTCATCGCCGGGCTTCCCCGGGGGGAGGTGGAGCTGCCGGCGCGGGAGGCGTGGGTGAGGTCACGACACGAATACCGCCCGAGCGGCGTTGCGTCGTCTCCTCCGGGGCATCGAGCAGCGCTAATTCGAGCACGTCGTCAATCGTTTCCACCAGCTTGATATCGAGCAACTTCTGCACCTCTTCGGGCAAGTCAATGAGGTCGTTCTTATTCCGTTCGGGGACGAGCACGGACTTCACGCCCGCCCGCGCCGCCGCCGTCAACTTCTCCTTGAGCCCGCCGATCGGCAGCACCCTGCCCCGCAACGTCAGTTCGCCAGTCATGGCGACATCGTGGCGCGACGGCCGGCGGCACAACAGCGAGGCGAGCGCGGCCGCGATCGTGATGCCCGCGGACGGCCCGTCCTTGGGGACGCCACCCGCCGGCACGTGCAGGTGCACGTCCGACTGCGTGAACGCGTCCAGCGGAATGCCGAGCGCGCCGGCGCGGGCGCGCAGCAGGCTCCAGGCCGCCTGGGCCGACTCCTTCATGACGTCGCCGAGCTGGCCGGTCAGCGTGATTTGGCCTTTGCCCGGCATGCGAATCGCTTCGATGAACATGATGTCGCCGCCCACCGGCGTCCACGCGAGGCCGGTCGCCACGCCGATCTCCGGCGCCCGACCCGCGACCTCGCTCTGCACCTTCGGCTGGCCGGCGTATTTCTCCAGGTTCTTCGCCCCGATCTTCACATTCGCCGACTTCCCCTCGACCACTTCGAGCGCCGCCTTGCGCAGCACGCCCTGGATTTCGCGCTCCAGCTGGCGCACACCCGCTTCCCGGGTGTACTCGGCGATCAGGCGATCGAGCGCACTATCCGCGACGTGGGCGCGTTCGCCCTCCTTGCCCTTGCCCAACCCCGTCTCCTTGAGCTGGCGCGGCATCAAATAGCGCTTGGCGATCTGCAGCTTCTCCGACGGTGTGTAGCCGACCAGCGTGAGCTGCTCCATGCGGTCGAGCAGCGGATCGGGGATCGGCACCGTACTGTTCGCCGTCGCGATGAACATGACGCCGGACAGATCGAACGGCACCTCGAGGTAGTGATCGACGAAGGTCGAGTTCTGCGCCGGATCGAGCACCTCGAGCAGCGCGGCGGTGGGATCGCCGCGGACGTCGGCGCCCATCTTGTCCACCTCGTCCAGCATCAGCACCGGGGTCCGCGTCTCGCAGCGCTGCAGCGCGTGGATGATGCGGCCGGGGATCGCGCCGACATAGGTGCGGCGATGGCCGCGCACTTCCGCCTCGTCGCGCACGCCGCCGAGCGAGACGCGCGTGAACTTCCGGCCCAGCGCTTCGGCGATGCTCTGGCCCAGCGACGTCTTGCCGACGCCGGGAGGTCCCACAAAGCAGAGGATCGAGCCTTTCGCGTCGGGATTGAGCGTGCGCACCGCGAGATACTCGAGAATCCGCTCCTTGATCGTCTTCAGATCGTAGTGATCGCGGTCGAGGATTTCGCGCGCCGTCTTCAGGTCGAGCCGGTCCTGCGTGACTCGGCTCCACGGCAGCGCGGCGAACACGTCGAGGTACGTGCGGGCGACCTGGTACTCGGCCGACTGCGGCGACATCTGGCGCAGCCGTTTCAATTCGCGGTCTGAGACCTTTTTCGCTTCCGCCGAGAGCTTTGCGTCCTCGAGGCGCTTGGCGAGCTCTTCGAGCTCGTCGTCGCCCTCACCTTCACCCAGCTCCTGACGGATCACTTGCAGCTGCTCGCGCAGCACGTATTCGCGCTGATTCTGATCGAGCCGGGTCTTCACTTTTTCCTGGATCTGCGTCCCGACCTCGAGCACCTGCAGCTCCTGCATCAGGAACTCGCCGAGGCGCTCGAGGCGGTGCGTCACGTCGTCGATCGCCAGCAGCTCGGCCTTCGCCGGGAGTGCGAGGTCGAGGTTCGCGGCGATGAAGTCGGCCAGCTTGCCGGCTTCCTGGATGCCGGCGAGCACCTCGTGCAGCTCGGCGCCGAGGTAGGGCGCGATGTCGATCACACGCGAGAACTGTGCGACGACCGTGCGCTTCAACGCTTCGGTGCGCGAGTCCTCGAGCACGTTCTCCTGGAGCGGCTCGCAACCCGCCATCAGCCACTTCTCGCCCTGCGCGATGTCCTTCAGGCGGGCGCGCTCGAGTCCCTGGACCATGACGCGCACGGAGCCGTCGCCCAGCTTGAGCATCCGCACGATCGTGCCGAGCGTGCCGACGTCGTAGAGCTGGTGCGGCAGCGTGTTCATCACCGCGCCCTCGGGCGGCTCCATACCACCCATCGACTTCACGACGCCGAGCAGCAGGCGCTTCTCGCCCTGGATGATCTCGTCGATCAATTGCACGGCTTTGGGATCTGTGAGGGCCAACGGCAAGACGACGTGGGGATAGACGACGAGCTGGCCCAGGGGAAGGACCGGCAGGCGTTCCACTAGGTCACCTGTACGGATTGCGCTCCGGACGAGCGCGGCGGTTGCTTGGCGAGTCGGATCTCGAGAAAGCCGTGCTCGTAAGTCGCGCGAACGGAGGCGGGATCGACGACGACGGGCAAGCGGAAGCGGCGCTCGAACGGCCCGATCTGCACTTCCATCGAGTGATAGTGCCGTTTGCCCTGGTGCCGCGCGGTGCGCTCACCCGCAATCTTCAGAATGCCATCGTCCAGCTGGACGCTGAAGTCCTGAGCCTGCATCCCGGCGATGTCCATGTGGACGATGAGCTCGCCATCCGTCTCATAGACGTCGGTGCGCGGCTTCCATTTCGGAGACGCGACAAAGCCGACGGGGCGGCCGTGCGCGACTTCATTGAAATAGACGTCGAGCTCGTCGGCGAGGTGAACCGTGAGAGAACCCGACCCGCGGGACGGACGATTGGGAAGGCCGCTATCAGCCATGCGCGACTAAGATAACGCACCACAGGCCGGTGCGTGGGGCCCTAAATCACCGATTTTGACCCTATTTCAGGTACTTGGTCCAGATCAGCACGACGCCGCAGCCGGTCGCCACCTGCTGGTACTGCACCGGGGCGCTGGAGGCCCGCGGATACATCTCCACCCCCACCAGGTCCTGCGGCTTGTAGGTCTGCAGCTGATCCCAATCCGCCAGGAACCCGTCGACGTAGAGCGCCGCGAGGCACCACCCGCGCCCGCCGACCCCGGGATTGGGGAGGAGCGCCATGAAGTCGGTATTCCCCCGCCCGCGCACCAGCTGAATCGACGGCAACGAGCTGAGGACGGAGCGCAGCGAAGCCATCCCGGCGATTTCCGCCTCCCCGCGGAAGTAGCCGAGCCCGCTGCCGGCGCGGCGGCGCTCCTCGAAGTCGGCCAGCATGCGAGACGGCAGCCCCAGGACGCGCACCGGCGCGAGTGTCACGGGGAGCGGACCCAATGTCACCGGCAGCCACGTGGTGTCGCCGGGGCGCAAATCCACCGCCTGACCGGCCGGCGCGCGGCCGATCGCCTGCACGCTCACCCACTGCGTCCCGGGCGCGACGTCACGAATCATGAAGGTGCCGTCGTCGCCGATCACCGTGCTCGCGCCTTCACGCACGGAGACGCGGCCGCTCCATACCGGCGTCTGTTCGATCGTGACCGCCTGTCCGCGCAAGACGGCGGGTTGGCGCGCGGGCGCGAGCGCGACGAGCAAGTCCTGGCGCCCGACTCCGCGCGCGCCGAGCTGCAGATCGATCAGGCCCGACGAGTCGGTCTGCGCGTAGGCACGCAGCGCAATCTTCATGTCACGCGCGACGCCACAGGCGTAGTACGCGCCGGTGGAGTCGCTCTTCGTGGTGGTCTCGCGCGGCTGGGTTTGCACATTGACGGGATCGGTTTGGAAGATCCGCAGCCACTTGAGCAGCACACCGGCGCCGGCCAGGCGGACCTGCGTCTTGGCGTCCTGGATGACGCCGAAGACGAGGCCACTGTCGACGCGCGTCATCAGCTCCTGCCCGCAGCGGCGCCCCCACAACGTGGCGAGCGACGGGGTCGCGACGCTCAGCGGGGTCGAATCGTGGCCGGTGATGTTCACCGGGACGGCGAGCGTGAAGAGGCCGGCGGAGTCGAGGCCAGGGTGCGAGACGAGCAGCGTGTAGCGGCCCGGAGCGATGCTGTCGAGCTGGAACCGGCCGTCCGCGTCGGTTTGCACGTGCCGGTCACTGCCGCGTACCCAGACGTCGGCGCCACGCAGCCGTGCGTGCAGCAGACTGTCGTAAACGACGCCGGTGACAGGACGCTGCCCCGCGGCAATCGCCGGCACGAATAGCAGCAGCAACGACAGACGCATGATGTCGAAATTATAATTGACGGACTAGGCAGCCGACTTGCTTGCCCAATCCTTGCGCCGTTGCTCAACGCTGGCGGCGAAGTCCCGCAGCTGCTTGTGGAACATCGCCGACAGGTCATCGCTGTAGCCGTACATCGCCCACGGGGCGCGCTGCTGCACGAACGCGAGGATCTCGTGCACCTGCTTTTCCTTGCCGGGAATCGTCGCGGTGCCGCCGTAGCAGGCGACAATCGCCTCGTACGTCTTGCCGGTGGGAATGAAGTTGATGCTGTGCTTCGTGATCTTCTTGTACCCCCACAGCACATCGTGCAAGCGCAGCACGTTGAACGTGAAAAACGTCGACCGCACCAGATACTTGTTTCCCAAACGCCAGCCGGCTTTGACCTTGAGCAATGGATTGTCGAACTCGTGCTCGGCCTCCACCGCCACGCCCATCGGATCTCCCCACTTGGCGATGCGGGCCGCGAGCGGATGGCGCTCCGGATCGCGCCACGCGCGCCACGCCGGGAGCGCCTGCCAGACAAACAACAGCAGGAACGCGATCCCCACCGCGATCACCACGTACCCGGGCCGGCGGAAGGAATCGCTATCGAGATAGAACGGATAGAAGTTGCGGCGCAGCGAGCGCATTTCCTCACTGTCGAACAGCTGCTCCGCGAGCCCCGATGGCCAGGGCGCGAGCTTCCCTTCGGCGACGGGTGACTCATCGCCGGCCGTACGCACGACGAGATAGCGGTGACCGATCACGAGCGCGGTGTAGGCGCCCGATACCTCACGGCTCGTCTCGACGCCGTTCTGGGAGTGAATGGTGTACTGGCGGATCCCCGTGTCGATCGCCTTCTCGCCGGCGACACGCGCGTAGTAGCGCGGCGTCTGCAGGACGTCGCGAATCGAATCGAGGTCCGCCTGCGCCAGCGCGTAGGGACCGCCGATGAAGTTGGCGATGTAGCGGCGATCGCTCGTCGCGAGCAGGACGCCGCCGACGAGGACGAGACTCCACGCGAGCACGCGGCGCAACGACGTCGCACGAATACGCTTGGCAATCCAGCTGTCCATCGGATTCCTCTCGAGGGTGGGAGGGAGCCGGGCGCCGGCACACTATAGCGAACGCGTTCCGGCCAGGGTAGCATAGCGTTATGCGATACCTACCACCCGTCTCCGTGATGGCGCTCACAGTCGTATTCGGGGGAGCCTGCAAGAAGCCGGCACCGAAGGCCGCCGCCGGTGTGCCCGACTTCCACAATGCCGCCGATCCCGGCTTCGCCGAGCAGGCACCCGACAGTTTCCGGGCTCGCTTTACCACGACGAAGGGCGACTTCGTCATCGCGGTGCATCGGGTCTGGGCGCCGCGCGGCGCCGACCGCTTCTACAATCTCGTGCGCTCCGGTTTCTACGACGGGGTGCGTTTCTTTCGCGTGATCCCCGGGTTCATGGCGCAGTTCGGCATTCACGGCGATACCGGCGTGACGGCGGCGTGGCGCGCCCGCGTCATCCCCGACGATCCGGTCCGCCGCACGAACGGCCGCGGCATGGTCACGTACGCGACGGCAGGACCCGGCACGCGCACGACGCAGATCTTCATCAATTACGGCGATAACAACCGGCTCGACGCGAGCGGGTTTGCGCCGTTCGGGCAGGTCGTCGAGGGAATGGACGTGGTGGATGCGCTGTACGGCGGCTACGGAGAAGGAGCGCCCAGCGGCCGCGGGCCCGAGCAGTACCGGCTGAACGTGGAAGGCGAGAAGTATCTCGCCCGTCAGTTCCCCAAGCTCGACAAGATCAACCGCGCTAGTGTCGAGTAAGCTGCCGCAGCCGCCCCTGCGCTTCGCCGTTCGTTGAATCGCGCTTGACGGCCTCGCGGAACGCGGCTACCGCGGCGGTGGTGTCGCCTTTCATTAAATGGATGTTGCCGCGGAAGGTTGAGAGGTTCGACGACGCCGGAAATTGCTCCTCGTTGAGCCGCAGCATCGCGAACGCCTCGTCGAACTTGCCCGCGCGCGCCAGCCGGAACGCCGCGATGTCCAGCGTCGGCTCGCCGAAGTCGTAGGCGGCACGGCCGTAGTACCGCTCGCGCAGGGCGCGGTAGGCGCGCGCCGCCGAGTCCGCGCCCGCGGTTTGCGCCGTCTCTTGAATCAGCTGCTCGAGCGACATCGGGCGGCTCACGCCCCGATGGCAGGTGTTGCACGTGACCTCGACATGGCTCGTCATCTGGGCGTGCTCGGGCAGTGTGTCGAGCCGCCGGTTGATCTCTTCGACCATCCGCATCATTTGCCGGGCAGTGAGTTTGGTGCGCTTCTCGTCCTTTGCGAATTCAAATGTTCCGAGCGGCTGGCCCTCCTGGCCGACATGACAGAACGGGCAGCGCACGCCGAGGGCGCCGGTGAAATTGCGCATCATCCCGACGACCTGCATCACCGGCGTGTTCTTCGGAATGACTTTGACGTTGATGAGCGAGTCGGGCGGGAAATGGCCCGGGGCCTGCGCCGCTAGCGGACCGGAAACGCACAGAAGCCCCATGGCAAGCAATAGGCGCTGTCTCATGTGGTCAGTTCTACATCGATTCAGGCAAGCCCGCCATGACCACAGAAAACGTCCTCACGGATTGCTGACGTTTCGTTGAGTTGGCGTTGACTGTTGCTTCGAGATTTGCTGAGCGGTTCGAGATCTGCTGAGCGGTTCGAGATTTGATCAGTCACGCGTCCCTTGTTTTGGACAGGCTAAAGCCTGTGCTCGGCCAACACTGTCCTAAAGGACAGTCCACCATGTCAGCTCATCAGCTGTTCATTCATCTCGCCTGGACGACGCTCGATCGAAAGCCCATGATCGATGCAGCGACCAGATCATTCCTCGAGGAATTTTTCAAGAAGACGGCAGCGCGGCAGGATGTTGAAATAGTCGAGCTCGCGATGCTCAAGACGCACGTACACATGGTCATTCGTACGCCGCCACGCATCGATTTGCCGCGACTGGTGCAGTTCTTCAAAGGAGGCAGCAGCTACGCGGCGAGTCGTCAACCCGATAACGTCTTGGGCCTGCGATGGGCGCCCGAGTACTCGTCCACGAGCGTTGGCCCCCGACAACTCGAAACGGTAAGGCAGTACCTGCGGAATCAACCGAACCATCACCCTGACGAAGCCATCTAACACTGTCCTTTAGGACAGTGTCTGCCGAGCACACCCTTTAGGGTGTGAAAAAACAAAACGAGCCAACCCTTCGATCTTCCCTGGCCAACCCTTCGATCTCCCCCCGGTTAACCCTCAATCCCTGGTCATCCCTTAATCCATCTCGTGCCCCGCTGCATGGTGTTGTTGTCGCTGGAATTCGAGAAATTCGTGGATCGCGGCGACTGCAACGGAGTCGGTCGTTCTGATCCGGACTTCCCCCCCTCGAGGTCGCTCAATCGCCTCGTAGCTGATCGCCGCGCGTCGTTCACGCATCACGGCCGTGCCGGGCACGGCTTGCGCGTGCACCTGGAAGGGCTTGGTGAAGTCGCCCGCGCGAAACGCCGCCTGGATGTCGCGCATGTGCGCGCGAATCGTCGCGATGGCGACCGTATTAGCGGGGTCGTCGCGCTCGAGCACGACGCGCCCACCATCCGGGAGATCCTCGAAGACGTGCGCCGAGGTGTACTGGTCGACGCCCATGACCTGCGCGCCGCGCGACTGCATCGCGGCGAAGTCTCCGTCAGACCGCTTGCACGCCGGGGCTAGGAGCGCCGCGACGAGGCAGAGGCTTCCGCGCGATATCCGAGTGTGACCCATAGAGCCCATAGCGAGACATTGAGGAGGAGGCCGAGCACCGGCCGAACGAATGCGAGCGCCGTCGCCGCCGCGTAAACCAGGACCCCGAAGTAATAGGCGCGGCGCACCTTGCCGACGGCCTCCGCGGTCACGTCCGGGCGCAGCAACCCGCCGCGCACCATGGTCGCGAACAACAGGTTCCAGCAAATGGCGTTCGCGACGAATGTGGCACAGTAGAACGCGACCGCCGTCCTGGCCTCGGAGGTCGCGAGGTTCTGGGCCAGCACGGCGGTGGGAAACGGAACGAACGTCACCGTCAGGAGCAGGAAGCCGTTGGCGAACAGGAACGGGTAGTTCACGCCCTTCGCCATGCGCAGCAGCTCGTGGTGATTCACCCACATGATGAGGATGACCGCGAAGCTCATCAGGAACGCGACATACGACGGCCACAGCGCCAGCAGTCCGGCCCACAACCCGTGCTCCACGTGCGGGATCTTAATCTCGAGAATCAGCAGTGTGATCGCGATGGCGAAGACGCCGTCGCTGAACGCTTCGACGCGCGTGGGGCTCTCAGTCATGCGCACAAAGATGCTTTTTCCGGCTAGATTCTGCACAAACACAAGAGGCCGGCTAATGTCCCGCGCATTTTATCTCGTCTCATTCGTGGTGATTGGCGCTCTGCTGGCGGCGTGCGGCAGTGATTCAAACGGGCCGGCGGCCGGGTTCGAGTGCCTGGGTCAGCCGCTCCCCACGACCGCGCCCGCTCTGGTCAATGTGTCCGGGATGGTGACCGCCGATGTGCTTTCCCCGAAACCCGTACCTCACGCGTTCGTGTATGGATTCCGCACTGGTGACCCGACACCCCTGGCAGGCGACACCACCGATACCCCCGGACGCTACAGCCTCGCGATCTCGACGGGTGGAATCCCGGTGAACGGCTACCTCGCGATCTCGGACAGCGGTCACCACATCGACACCTACGCGTATCCGGCCGTGCCTCTTGCCGCCGACGTGACCGAGAACGTACTCATGGTCTCGAGCTCGGAATTCTCATTCCTCGCCACGGCGGCCGGCATCAACCCCGTCGCGGGCGACGGATTCATCGGCGTGGTCGTGAGGAACTGCCAGGGCACGCCGCTCGCGGGCGCGACCGTGACGAGCGTGCCGGCCGGTACCGTCCGCTACAACGCGGGCGGCGCGCCGAGCTCGTCGGCAACATCCACCGGGTCCGACGGCATCGCCTACATCGCCAACGTCGCGGCGGGTAACGTGACCGTGAAGGCGACCGCGAGCGGCCACACGCTGCGCCAGCACGTCGTCAACGCGCGCGGGGACGCGATCACGGTGACGGAAATACAGCCGTAGAGTCGCCCGGGTTATTTCACACCCTGAAGGGCGTGCTCGGCGAACACTGTCCTTAAGGACAGTGCCTGCCGAGCACAGGCTTCAGCCTGTCCAGCTATCCAATCAATCACGCTCAGCTACCACGACTATTTCAGGGCAGCCATCCACGAGCGGCCGGCGCGCGAAGTCGCCGTAGATCTCGCGCACGCGAAAGCCCGCGCGCTCGAGCAGATTGCGCAGCTCGGCAGCGAGATACCAGCGCATCTCGAAGGCGTGCACGTAGCGCTTGCCGTCGACGTAGTAGACCAGCTCCGCCTCACTCACCTGATCGATCCAGCGCACGCGCACGATGCGATAGGTCCGGCGGAACGTGCGACCGTCCGCAAGCCGCTGCTCCGGCGTATCCTCACGCTCCACGCCGTCCGCGCTCACGAGCACGTCGAATCGCGGATTGAAGACGTCGAAGATCAGACGCCCGCCTGGCGCGAGGTGGCCCCCGGCGGCAGCGAGAAATCGCAGCTGATCCTCAATCGTCGTGAGGTGCTGCACGACGCGAAACGGCGCGATGATCAGCGCGTATTTCGCACCGAGCGCGAAGTCGCGCATGTCCCGCTGCTCGAGGGTGACGCGCGCCCGCACCGCGGCCGGCTCGGCGCCGAGCTTGGCGCGGCAGCGCTCGAGCATCTGGCGGGAGCCGTCGATTCCTGTGATGGTGCAGCCGACCCGCGCGATCGGGAGCAGGATCCGGCCGCTGCCACAGCCCACTTCGAGAACCGGCCCGCGCGCTGATTCTGCTTCAGCTACATAGAAATCGACATCCTGGCGTACCGCGTAGAGCGGCACGTTGTCATACAGGAGCCCGAAATCGGGGATGTCGTCGTAGGATGAAGCCACCTACCTGATCTTAACCGTCAGCACCCGTCCGTCGCGAGAGACCTCGGCTTTCGCGGCGCGCAGCGACACGAGCGGCGATTCGATGCTTAGATCGCCCTGGGCGCCCGTCGTGATTTTCACCGTCGAGTCGGTGCCCACGACGGCTCGCAAGGTCTGGGCATTGCGATCCTGCACCACCGGCGTGTTGAACGTCGCCTGAAACGCATCGCCGGCACAGGCCCGCAACCAGCGTGTGTGCAGCAGCACGCCGGGCTCGACCTGTAACAGATTCTGCGGATCGATGCCGCACAGGCCGAGATAGCGGCCTTGGACAGTGACGACGAGCTGCACTCCGGGAACCGCGAGCACGCTGTCGACCTGCGCGCGGCGCACCATGCGCAGACGGGCGACGCCCGAATCAGCCGCCGGGCGCAGTTTCGCCATCGCGAAGGTGGATTCCGCCTGTCGCCGCAGCGCGTTCTCCTGCACGCGATAGCCTGAGACGTCCGCCAGAACATCTTGGATCGTGACGGTCTCGTTCATGAGGCGCGTCTTCCAGCTCGGCCCTGCCAACGCATCGAGCAGCTGACCGAGCGCCGGACCCGTGGCGTAGTAGCGCAGCCGGATCGACCGCGTGACGTCCTCAGTCAGGTTGTGCAGTCCCTCGACTTTGTTCATTTGTGTTTTCCCGGCGCCGGCGCGATCGGGGAAATCGCGGTGACGGACGGCGAGTTGCAGCACGCGGACGAGCGTGTATTCCGCGAGCCCTTCGTTCAGCTCGGCCATTTGCTCGAACTCGGCCAGCTCGGGCCCGAGCGCGCGCTGACGCGTTTCGCGCACGGCGAGGAACTGACGCGCGAGGGCGCGCTGCCGCGCTCGGTTTGGGACAGGCGACAGCGCGCCCGCGAGGATGCGACCCTCGAGCGCCATCCCCGCTTCATTTTGCGGATCGAAGACCGGATAGCTCGTGACGAGAAATGAGTTCTCGCCTTGCCCGAATCGTCTGCCGTCCTGCTTCGACGCCGCCTCGAAGACGTGAAACGCCTCGTGCGTCGTGAGCCCGACGAGCGACGCGACGCCCTGTGAATCGTTGACCACGACCTGCGCCGTCGGGCGACCCTCGAGCTGGGTCCCGGTGCTGGCGGCGCCGCGATCCGCCGAGGACTGCCAGCCACCCAGGGGCGCCGCTGCGGGGTCGGTCGCGATCGGCGTAAAGCCGTCGGGCAGTCCCCCTCGCCAGCCGAGCAGCAGCGTGCCCTGCCCGCGGAGCACATAGAGCACGGGAATCGTGTCCGGGCGGAAGCCGGGCCAGATCGAATCGCCCATCTCGCTGCCCAGGCGCACGACCCAGGCGTGTGCGGTCGCGAGCGTGCCCGTCATCGGCGGTGGAGGTTGTTGCGCGATCAGCGCGAGACAGAATGCCGCGGGTACCACTCGATGCCCCCTTCAGGTTTGATCGCGATGGAGAAGTCGGCGCGAGTCATGCGTGTTTGGGGATCGGTTGCGAGAGTCGCAACCGGATGCGCCCCATCTCGCGCAGCGCGGTGAGGCCGGGAGCGGTGACGCGGAACATGCGCTTGCGACGGCCGCCGCGCTGCGGCGTCGCCTCGCCCCACGCGGACCGGACGTACCCCTTGCGCTCGAGTCGGTCGAGCACGGCGTAGACGGCGCCGAGCGCGACGGCGCGGCTGGTTTCGTGCGCGAGGCGCTGCTGCACGGTGACGCCGTAGGCCTCTTCCCCGAGACTCGCGGTGGCGAGCAAGACGAGCTCTTCGAAACCGGCGAGGCGTTTCTTCATCGCGGCCCGTAAATATTCTACAATTGTAGAAGAAATCAAGCACGAGCGAGCACGATCTCGAAATGGTCAGATGCAGAGAATCCCCGAAGAAACCCCATATGACCCGCGCGCGACTTGCGCGCCGGCCATGCTGCTGCCGCGCCCCGTCCCAGCCTGCATTCAGGGAGGGTCGCATGCTTCGCACGAATCGCAGTGTCCTGCTCGTCGCGGCGTGGATCGGCATCGCCGCCTGCGACCAAGGTCCGCCGACGTCCGCGCCCCCGCCGGGGGACGGCTCTCAGGCGGCTGACCTCAACGACGCCATCGCGCTGCTCGGCACCCCATTGCGCCGGCTCACCCCGGAGCAACGGCAGCTGTTCGACATGGGGCGCGCCGTCTTCCAGACCGAGTTCACGCCCGAGACCGGCTTGGGACCGTTGTTCAATGCGACCGGTTGCGCCAACTGTCACGAAGAGCCGGTGGTCGGCGGCGGCGGCAGCAACGAAGAAGAAGGTGGTGAGGACATCGAGCTCCAGGCGACCGCGTTCCATGGCGCTGGTGCCCAGTGCGAGGATCTCGCGCCGGTCGGCGGCCAGGTAATTCAGAAGCAGCTCACCCCTGCCCTCGCGGCGTACCTGAACATGGCTGCTGAGCCGATCCCGGCCGCGGCGACCGACTCCGGTCACCGCACCACGCCCGACTTATTCGGATTCGGACTGCTCGACGCGGTACCCGATGCCGAGATCCTGGCGCTCGCCGACCCGCTCGACCGCAACAACGACGGCATTTCGGGGCGTCCCAATCGCACCGCCGACGGCCGCCTCGGCCGGTTCGGACGCAAGGCGCAGGCGGCGACGCTGCGCGAGTTCAATGCCGACGCATTCGTCATGGAGATGGGCGTCACCAATCCCAACAACCAGGTCGAACAGCTCGTCGCCGGCGAATCGTACCCACCGGGTATCGACCCGCTGCCCGAGCCTGAGATCAGCGCCGCACAGTTCGACGCGGCGAATGCCTTCGTGCGCTTCCTGGCCCCGCCGCCGTCCGCGCCGCTCGACGGCGCCGGGGTGGTGGGTGCCGTGCTCTTCGTAAAGATCGGCTGCGCCGGCTGCCACACACCGGCGCTCGTGACCGGCGCGAATCCGATCGAGGCGTTGCGGTTCAAGGTGGTGCCGGCATACACCGATCTCTTGCTGCACGATATGGGCGACGGATTAGCCGACATCTGTCTGGGGCAAGCGCAGCCGTCGGAGTTCCGCACGGAGCCGCTCATGGGGCTGCGGTTCGTGAGTGCGTTCCTGCATGACGGGCGCGCGGCCACGATCGCGGACGCGATCGCGCTGCACGGCGGCGAGGGTCTCAAGGCTCGCAACCGCTTCCTGCGGCTGTCGGCTCTCGAGCGCAGCGCGTTGCTGCGGTTCTTGAGAAGTCTGTAGTGGAAGAGCCTATTTCCTGACGAACGTCAGCGTCGCGACCGGCTTCACGCGGCCGTGCACGACAAAATGCCGCGTCGCGGCGCGGGTCGTGGCCTTCTTGGGATTGGTGTCCTTGTCCGGCGCCTTGTAGGTCTTGCCGTCGTCGCCGCCCGAGTCGTAGGCGTAGAGCGTCACCGTGCGCCGCGTGATCCAGGCGCCGTTCTCGGCGAGGTCGACGTTCGACGCGCCGGTGAACCAGTCTGGGCTCGGCGCCACCATGTTGACGACCGAGACCAGCGGATGCGCGGGATCGACGCGCACGGTCGAGACCATCGAGTCTTTCCAATTCTTGAGACCGCCCGATTCGAACAGCATGAGCGCGTTGCCCTGATCGATCGCCGCGCGGATCTCGGTGTCGAGCGGCGAGTGCTTTCCTTCCTCAGAAAGCCGCTCGAGCCCTGCCGTCGGCCGGCGGCCCACCGCGAAGATCGAGTACTTCGAGTTGTGCGACGCGCCGATCATCCCCGAGAAGTGGGCGCCCGACGGATACTCGAACGGGTGCGTCGTCTTCGTCCAGGTGCTCTTGATGATCACCGTGTACTCGGCGGGGGCGGTGGGTGCCGCAGGGGGCGGCGGGGCTGCGCCCTGTTTGGGACCTTCCTTACCGCAGGCAACCAGGACGGCTACAACAAGCAGGTGCGGGCGCATGACAGTCTCCGTTCAGCCAAAGGGCACGAGTGGAATCCCACAATCGGAGCACGATTCGCCGTGGATGAATGTAGCGCCGCAGCGGGGGCACCACAGCGCCTTCCCATTCTGAGACGTTGGGGGCGGACTCTGGGCCAGCGCGGTGCGGAGCTCGCCGAGGTTCAATCCCTCCAACAACCGGCGGTCCACCTCGGCGCCCTTGCTCGCGTCGTACACGAACGGGCGGACCCAGAGAAGAAATGCGTCCGCGGGAAGCAGCACGCTGCTCGCGATCGCCGGCGAGACGTCGCGCACCGCCTCCTCGAGCAACACCTCGGCGCCGCGCGGCGCGGCGAACGGTGAGAGATAGGGAAACGACCAGCGCAGCGCGGCGCGCCACGGCTTGCCGAGGGTGCGGGCGCTGAACGCCAGCGCCGTAAAAATCGTCAGGCAGAGGAGCAACACCGCCGCGAGCGCCACGAGGAACCCGATCGCCCAGAACCGCTGCAGCGCGAATGGCAACCCCAGCACCAGCACGATCAACTCGACGACGCCGAGCACGCGCAGATCGAACAGCGCGGTGTAGAGCTCGCGTCCCTCGAGCTGCGCGCGCACCGCGCCGGCATCGGTGCGCTGGTACTGCTCGCGCGGTTTGAGCACGATCGCACTCATGAGCGGCGACCACCACGCCAGCAGCCGCAAGCGCTCTCCCGCTTCCGGCGGCTCGACTCTCCACTGTCCCCACAGCACACGGTGCAGGACGACCGCTCCGCGCGGCACGCGCCGCACGCCTTCGATCAGGGTGAGCAGCGCGAGAAAAACGAATGTCACTGCGGCTGCATCTCGTCCCTTCTGCCGGTGATCTTCGACCACATCTTCTTCAGGACGGCGGCGGCCGCCGCGATCCCCGCCACGATCAGCTTCCAGAACTTGACGAGCAGCCCCGACTTGGCGAGCGCGACGCCGGCGCCGCCGGCGACGAGCGCCGTCAATCCGTACGCCGCGACTTTGTCGCCCGATCGCCACTCCGCGTACTTGAAGCCGGGCGAGTACGTGAAGGCCCCGATCATCCCGTTGAACGTGGGTACAAGCGCGGCGAGCTGTTCCGGCGTCGCCACGAGATCGGCATGCATCACGCCGCCACGGCCGAGCAACCGGACGGAGTGGTTGACGGTGCGGCCGCCGGTGTTGTCGTGGGCGGTGATCGCCCAGGTCAGGTTATTCGTCGAGCGATCATAGAACGGTTTCGTCGCCCAACCGTCGACCAAGACTGTGCCCCAGCCTTGCCGCTTCCGTTCCTTGTTCGACTCCTCCGTGCCGCGGCGCACCGATTCGAGAATCGCGTCGGCGTCGAGGTTCGAGCCCTCGTCGTCGCGCACGTAGCCGCTCCCATCGTAGGAAAACAGCACGAACCATGGGTTCGCCGACTCGTCCGACTGGCACAAGATGACGCCGCGCTCGCCCCCGGACACAGGATTCTCGGTCGCGGTGAGGAACGCCTTGACGCCGTCCTTGCCGGTGAACAGGCAGCCGGCGGGGACGCTGATCGAGGCCTCAGAGCCGAGCATGCCCTTCGTCGGGCCCTTGGCCCACGGGATCCTATCCGCTTGGCCGGCCAGGGCCGCGGGAAACAACGCGAGACACACCGAGAGCCGGCCGATAATCGTACGCGCGATCATGCAACCTCCAGCGAGTAGCGAGCGCTGAGCCAACGAGGGGGGGGCGGGGCGCGTTTCAGGCTACAACATTGGAAATGAATAAAAAAAATCAACTGGTCCGCAGAACATGTGCTCGCGGTTGGTGTTATGGGGCAGGTGCCACGCCGCGCAATCCGAGCGCCGATCTATTTCGGCAGGTCGTTCAACATGTAGCGCACGATGCGCCACTCGCCTGCTTCGCGGCACCACATCGTCATGTAGCGACCCGTGCCATGGATCGGCGCTCCAGTCTTGGGGACCTGAATTTCTTCGTACGTGCCGATATCGATCGCGTAATCGCCGTTCACGAAGAGGTCCTGGCGATTCAGGTTCAGCGTGGGCACACGATAGGTCGCCATTTCGTCGACAAACACCTTTCGGGTGGCCTCTGGGCCGACGATATCGGGAACACCCGAGATGAGGATCCGGATGTCTTTCGAGACCAGGCCGAGCGCCGACGCGGTATCGCCGCGGATCCATGCCTCAACGTATTGCCTGGACGCGGCGACGACGGCGAGGCTGTCGGCAGCGGGGTTGGTCGCTGCGGGACGGCGGCAGGCGAGTGCGGACAATGCCAAGAGCACTAGGATGAGGTGTGGGCGTTTGGCCATCGGATCTGTTTTACCGGGCAACACTTGAGAGTGGGACTACGCGCCAGCGAATCAGTACGGTGCCGAAAATGATCATGAACAGTGGCAGCAGATAGTTGTTCACTTCGGCGATCGGCGTGACCACGCTGGCGACGTTGCGGAACATGCCGATGAGACCCGCGACCGCCGTGACAACGCCGATCCAGCCGACCCACCGCGCCCGCGCGGGCGACCGCAGCCAGACCAGGGCCGTCAGCAGGAAGAACAGACTCACCGCCATCTCACCCAGGAATTCGCCGATGAAGTTGCCGAGATAGGTGTTCAAGCCGTCGAACGTTGCGGCGAGGACCGCCTGCTCCGCTGGACCCGCCTGCCCATACGCGAGCGCGAGGTGCCAGTGCATGCTCGGCCAGCGCATCAGTCCCAGCATCATCGCGATGGCTGCCACGCAGGCGAAGAACATGGCCAGCCGAGTCGCGCCGCGGCGGACCGGTGACAGCGCCTCGAACGCCGCGACCCCGGCGGGGATCCAGATCAACGGCAGGAACGCATAGATCGTCCAGACCAATCGCCCGCGCGCGCCCGTGGCGAGCAGGCTGGGCAGCACGGTGGCCGCGGGTCCGTCGAGCACGTCGGGATAGTTGAAGTTTGCGGCGAGGTAGCTGAAGACCACGAGAAACGCGACGGCGCCCCCAGCCAAACACAGGCCGCCGGCGCGAATGATGCCGCCCTCTCTAAGCCATTTCACACGAATCTCCGGGCGCGTGGAAGGCTCAGAGTTAGCGACGGAGCCGTCGCTGCGCAAACCGTTTCGAAACGCTGACGTTGCGATGCCCTGGATAGGTGATAGTATCCGGGAGCATGTCACGCTTCATTCGATGCCTGTGCGCCGCAGCCTGCGTAGCGAGTTTCTCGTCCCCGCCCGCCACAGCTCAGGCTGGTACATCCCCAGACAGCGCACGCCGCGGCTATACCGCCGCAGACGTTCGATTCATGTCGGGCATGATCTACCATCACGCACAGGCTGTGCTGATCGCGGGGTGGGCGTCCAGCCATGGTGCGTCTCCGTCTGTCAGCACGTTGTGCGACCGCATCGTGGCCAGCCAGAAAGACGAAATTGCCCTGCTCTCGCGCTGGCTCGCCACCCGTCACGAGGACGTGCCGCACCCCGATCCCGAGCACATGATGATGCCGGACATGGATTCCACGCACATGATGCCGGGGATGCTGTCCGCCGAGCAGCTGGCGCGGCTGGACCGGGCGCGGGGGCCGGACTTCGATCAGCTGTTCCTGCGGCTGATGATCCAGCATCACCAGGGCGCGATTACGATGGTGAATCAACTGTTCGGCGCGGGCGCGGGCGAAGAGGAGCCGGTCAATAAAATGGCCAGCAGCGTCTTCGCCGATCAGACGACCGAAATCGAGCGGATGCAGCGGATGCTCGCCGCTGACGTCTTCGCACCAACCACACCTAAATAGGATCGGCAATGAAATCGCTGCGTACGCTGCTGCATATGGGGGCCGTCGTGTCGCTCGCCGCTTGCGCTTCGGGCGGTTCCGGGGGAAACAAGTCCACCGTCGCCCCCACGCCCGATCCTCGCGTGGGCCTCAAGCCAGGGTTGAAGGATGCGGGCCAGGCCGCGTGGAATCTGCGACTGATCAACAACACGCCGCCCTCGGAGAAGTTCGTCGGCTCGACGAACTCCGATCTTGCGTTCTCCAAGCATTACGCGATCCAGGGCAACTACAACGGCTACGAAGTGTGGGACATCTCGACGCCCACGCATCCCACGCTCAAGGTCGGCTTCTACTGCCCGGCCTCGCAGAGCGACGTATCGGTGTTCCGGAATCTGCTCTTCGTCTCCGGCGAAGGAACCGGCGGGCGGCTCGATTGCAGCGGCGAAGGTGTGCACGACTCGGTGTCCCATGACCGGCTGCGTGGCATCCGCATCTTCGACATCAGCGATATCACCAATCCGCAGTACATCGCGAACGTGCAGACCTGCCGCGGCTCGCATACGCACACCGTCGTGATCGATCCCAACGACTCGACGAACGTCTATGTCTACGTCTCCGGCTCGGCGCCGGTGCGCTCGCCGACGGAGCTGCCGGGGTGCGTGCGGCAGTCGCCCGATTCGAACCCGAACAGCTCGCTGTTCCGGATCGAAGTCATCAAGGTCCCGCTCGCCGCGCCGCAGCAGGCCGCGATCGTGAGCTCGCCGCGCATCTTCGATTCGCTCGCGCCGCCGCCGCAGCATGGCGAGATGCAGCAGGACGTCGCGGAAGCGGCGCGCGTGGCGGATTCCGCGCGGGCGCACGGTGGGTTCACGGCCAGGTTCTTCGGCATGGAGCGCGTGCTGGGGAGCCGCTTCACCACCCCAATGCTGGATAGCCTCGTCAAGGCGCGGGGCGGCACGGGAGCGCCGACGGCCGCCGATAGCGCGACGTTGCGCGCCAATATTCAGGGCATCCTCGACAACATGTTCAGCGTCAACCGGCGGCGGACTGGTCCCAACCAGTGCCACGACATCACGGTGTATCCAGCCATTGGTCTGGCGGGAGGCGCGTGTGGCGGCTACGGGTTGCTGCTGGACATCCGGGACGTTGCGCATCCGCGGCGCATCGGCGCGGTGGCCGACTCGAACTTCTCGTATTGGCATTCGGCGACGTTCAACAACGACGGCACGAAGCTGCTCTTTACCGACGAGTGGGGTGGCGGCGGGCAGCCGAAGTGCCGTGACTACGACAAGCCCGAGTGGGGCGCCGACGCCCTGTTCACGCTCGCCAATGGGCAGATGACGTTCCAGAGCTATTACAAGATGCTGGCGCCGCAGACGGCGAACGAGAATTGTGTGGCGCACAACGGCTCGCTCATCCCGATTCCTGGGCGCGACGTGATGGTACAGTCGTGGTATCAGGGCGGGATTTCGGTGTTCGACTGGACCGATCCGGCGCATCCCAAGGAGATCGCGTTCTTCGACCGCGGTCCCGTGGACGGGACCAAGCCGGCGGATGGCGGAACCTGGTCGGCGTACTGGTACAACGGCTACATCTACAGCTCAGAGATCGCGCGCGGGCTCGACGTGCTGGAGCTCAAGCCGAGCGGCTTGATCTCGCGCAACGAGATCGAGGCGGCGAAGCTCGTGCATCTCGACTATTTCAACACGCAGGATCAGCCCAGGATCACTTGGCCGGCGAGCTTCGTGGTCGCGCGCGCGTATATCGATCAACTCGAGCGGTCGAATGGGCTCTCGGCGGAGCGTGTGAAGGCGGTGCGGCGCGAGCTGGGCCGGGCGGAGAAGCAGCAGGGCCAGGCGCGGCGTGATGCGTTGAGTCGGCTGGCGAGCGCACTGGGTCAGGACGCGGTGAGCTCCAGCGATCCGGCGAAGGTGCAGAAGCTGGCCGCGGTGGTGACGGAGTTGACCGCATCTCCGGGGAACGCGGCGCAGTAGAAGCCCTGAAGGGCTTTACTTGAGCAGGTCTTCGAACGTCCGGTTCAGAATCGGATAGCGCTGCCAGTCGCGATAATCGAAGTGCCACCACTCGGTCGGGTTGACCGTGAACCCCCCGGCCTCGAGCACGCGGCGCAGCAGGGCGCGGTGCCAGCGCTGGCGCGACGTGCCGCCGGGGAAGTCGGCCACGGCCCGCGGCGTCGCCTCGTCGTAGGTCGAGGGCATTTCGACCGGCCGCCCCGCCCTCAGGTCGTACAACGTGATGTCTACGGCCGCGCCGCGGTTGTGCTTCGAGCCCTGCGCGGGATCCGCCACGAGCCAACGCGACGCGGGCGGCGTCGCGTCCCAGAACACCTTCGTCACATACCAGGGCCGGTAGGCATCGTGGATCAAGAGCCCGTAGCCGAGAGGCCTGAGCACGCGCGCCGCCCGCACGAGTGCCGCGGCGGCCGGTCGCTGGAGGAACGCGTGTACGGACGAGTAGAACACGCTGCCGAGAAAATTGTTGGTCGTGGCATAGCGGATCTCTAAGTGAATCGTCGAGTCGAGTCGTGCCGGCTCGACGAGATCCGGGGCCAAAAACGCGCCACTCTCGGCGGGCGGAGTCAGGCGGCGATCGATCTGCAGCAGCTCCGCGACAGGTCGCACCGGCTGGAGCCGGAGCTGCCCGCCATCCGCGGGACCCATTGCCAGCCGGTGCAGCGTCACGCGGCCCATCTGGATCTCGCTCGCGCGAAACACGACGCGCTCGGCGTCGTACAAGCGGGGACCCGTGAACGTGAACACCGATTCCGACGCCTGCGCGAGGCGGGCCGGCGCCGATGGCTTCACGAGCAGCGCGAGCGCCCCGCGGTCCTCATAGACGTAGAGTGTGTCGCGCTCCGCCGCATAGGCGCCGATCAGGGCGAGCCATGCCGCCGGCGGCGCGGGGGGTGGCTTCGACGGCAGCGAATCGGGGAGCTGGAGGAGGAGGGCGAGGAGGAGCATGTGGTCGTCCTAGCGTGCACCTTGTTCACGCGGATTCCGGGAATGGCATCGACACGAAGTTAAACACGGCCGCGCTGTCGTGTGACCCAACCATCGGTGATCGACGTCGACCGGCTCGCCGTGGAGCAGCGTGGCTCGTTTTGGCACATCGTCCGACAAAAACAATCCCGCCACGCCAGGAGTTTAACCCGGTACACAATCTGCGGGTCTCTCTACAGACATTCCACTACAACCAGGAGACTCGTCTATGCGAAAGCTCTACGGTCTGGTGGCGCTGGCCGGCATCGCCCTGGCGACGGCATGCACCGACAGCAGTGGCCCGAGCGGCGGCACCCCCCAGTTCTCACGGCAAATCAGTTTCCCCGACCTACAAACCAAGCTGCAAGGCCTTCCGGCGAACGGCGCGGCACGCGCCGAGATCGAGCTCCCGCCGACCGGGCTGGTCGCGCGTGAGGTGAACGTGGAGGATCACCAGCAGGTCGATGACCGCGAAACGGTGCGCGGCCGGATCAGCGCACTGACCGTCGACGCCGGCGGTGCCAGCGGAACGCTCACGCTCGCGCCCGGCTTCACCGTGACATTCACGTCGAGCACCGTCTTCGAGGCCGGTGACGACATGAGCCTGACGCTCCAGCAATTCGTCGACCGCGTGCAGGGCGCCCTTGGTCAAAGCCCGGCGGTCAACCTCGGCGTCCGCGCGGAGCGCTCGCCGCTGAATCCGCTCGCGCTTGGCCCTGCCAACGCATTCCCGGCGCGCAAGCTCGAGCTCAAGCCCGACCTCGAGCATCCGAAGCTGAAGATCAACGTCACCCAGGCGAACCTCGTTTCGGCCGGCGACGGCGATTGCACCATGGCGGCGCTCGGCGTCACTCCGGTGGGCTGCCTCAAGGTGCTCGGTGTGACGGTTGGGATCACGAACGAGACCGAGCTGAGGGCGATGAAGCCAGGCGTGCTGAAGGCTGAGTTTGAAGGCCTGGTCGATTGCGCGAAGCCGATCGACGCCTCCTCCTTCTTCCTGAAGAGTGGCGCGCAGGTGCTGGTCGATGAGCACACGCGGGTCGAGGGCGAAGGCGAACGCGGTGACGACGAGCATCTCACCCTCGCGGGCGTGCAGACGGCGTGCGGCGCGACGCCCGCGCCGAAAATCGAGGCGGAGGGTGAGGGCGTGCTGGTGTCCGGCAATGGCGAGGCTCCGGTGATCCGCGCGACCGAGGTCAACTTCGAGCGGGAAGAAGACGAAGCGATCGAGGTCGAGTTCACCGGTATGATCGATGCGATCGGCTCCGACAACATCACGGTGAGCGGCCGCGTGGTTCGGGTCGATGCCGCTACGCGGATCGAGCGAGACGGCGATGGCGACGGCGACGACAATGTCGCGCTCAGCGACCTGCATCAGGGGGAGACGGTCGAGGTGAAGGCCGTCGTCGACGCGACCGGGGCGTTGCTGGCGCGGGAGATCAAGGTCAGGTCATAGCCTGGATGCGATCGCTGAAATACAAAAGGCCGCGGGGTTTCTCCGCGGCCTTTTGAGCGTGACGGATCATCACGCAGAGCACTCACAACGTACTGCATCATGGTTCCAAACATCTCACCGCCCTGTAATGACGCGTGGGGCACGACGGTCGGATCGAGCTACCGCCAGCCACACACAAGCACGGAACTCGAGCGTGAGCTACGGCGACTGTATGCCGATCGGACAGAGGATCGCGTGCTCCATCTCAGAGCCGACTCGACCATACCGTTTGGCGTCATCGAGCAGGCAATGGTGATCGCGGGGCGGGCCGGAGTGCGCGTGGTGGCGGCGGTGACGGATCGGAAGATCGAAATGTGACAGCCTCGCTCAGGGACCGCACACCGCTCCGCCGGCGTTGTTCGTAAACGTATTGCCGAGCGCCGGATCAGTGAAATCCGTGTTCCACGGCGGCTGGTTCACGATGATGATACCGCAACCCGAGGAGTTGCTGATGACCGTGTTGCGAATGATGGGGCCAACGTCGACATAAAAATGAAACGACCCCGCGACCGGAAACTGCTCTCCAGCGCCATCGACAATGACGTGATCGAATATCGTCGACGAATCGGCGTTGTAACCGATCTGGATGCCGACCCAGCTTCCGGGCGTACCGCCTTGTCCGAGTAATCTGATGGGCTGCAAAACAGTACCGACCACCTTGACAGCCCCCGGCCCCTCCCAACCGACCCACAGACGGGCTCCCGCTGCGAATTCGATCGTGGTCCCGGGCAACAGGGTCAGCGTCGGATGAGTGGTTGGAGCGCCCACGGATACACCGCCCAGGCTATCGATCATGTAACTCGTCACGAAATAAGGAAGAGCGAAATTCGGCCACGTCTCGTCCTGCCACACCCGACCATCAGTGATCTCGATGACATCACGAAGGTTGCCAGTGTAGTTTCCTGGAGGTATCGAGCTGGGCGAGCCTCCTCCGATCGAGATGGGCGTCCCGGTTCCGGTGATGGTGAGATCGGTGGACCCGCTACCGAGACGCGCCCGGAAAGTCAGGCCCAAGCCCACATTGAATCCCGCATTTCGGATCGTGACATGCTTGAGCACGGGCGCAGGAAACGGTGGGGTTTCGGTGTACAGCCCGCTGATCAGGACACAATCTGACGGAAACGATGAGTTCTCGACTCTCCCGCACTTCTCCAGAATGACATGGGTGAGGCTGCTGCTCACCGTGTAGGGACCGAAATAGATTCCGTCCCAACTCGTGTCGGCGGCCGTCAACGTCACCGTCTGGCCGCTCTCCGAGCCGACCTGCAGACCGCCCGACTCAGTCGTTCCTATCGCCAACGCGCCTTTCATCTGGACCGTGGCATCCGGCGGGATCGTGAGCACGGGCTGTTTCGGTCCTTCGACGAAGATCTTGTCTGTGACGAGCCACGGAACGCCACCACCCCACGTGAGCGAATCGCGCAGCGTGTCGAGCGTCAACCGGACTTCGTTGGAATCGTTTCCGCCAAAGCGGCCGCCGAGCGGAAAGGTTGCCGATTCGCGCGCGCGCATACTGGCGATGTACCCGCGCATGTTGAGGACCGATAAGTGCGTCGACCCCCCGGTGATGTGGGACTTGCCCGAAAGAATCACCGCTCCGCCGCGAGCGTCGCGGACGGTGACATGATCGATGAGCAGGTTCGGGTTCTCAGACAGGAACGGATTTCCCAATACGATGCATCCAGCCGGAAGGCTGTCGAGGAAGGCGCGGAAGCCGCAACCACTCAGCTCGACATAGTGCATCTCTGATGCCGTATTGCTCCGCAACGCGAGTCTGCCCCAAAAGCCGGGGCTGGCCGTGGTGTCGAGGCTCCGCATCGTGATGGGCTGCGCGTCGGTGCCGAGCGCGCGCAGCGTTCCCGGCGACGTGTAGCCGAAGGTCAAGGACGACAGCGAGTCGAACAACACGGTCGCGCCGGCTTCGATGGTGAGGATGGCATCGTTCGAGATGAAGACCGGGCCGCGGACGATGTGTGGTGATTCAGCTCGGGTCCACGTTTCATCGGTCACGACGGGACCCGCGTGGATAGTCTGCGGCGGCGGCCCGGACGGGTCGCCACACCCCGGCGCCGCAAGCACGATCACGACTGCCACCGCCGCCGCTACTCTCATGGGGAGTCTAAAGATGGTGCGGTTTCCGTTCCTGAAGCGAGGGCGAGCGCGCCAAGAGTCATAATCCTCTATTGCACACCCCGTGATCAGACAGGAGTTTCCCCGATGCGGCAGATCGTGCTGGTGGGGGTCGCGGCGGCCGGCGTGATGGTGGCGCTGGCGTGCAGCGGTGATTCGGCCGGCCTGCGGCCAAGTATCGCTGTGTCCATCTCGGTTCAACCGGAGCCTGCCGTCCCTGGGGATACGCTCCGCGTCGCCGTCACCGCCGTTCCCTCGGGCGGCGCGGTCGTTGACGTCATTCGACTGACCGCGGCCGGGCTCGTCACCGCCACGGACTCGATGCACTTCTCGGGCGATGGTCCCCAGTCTCACATCTGGACCTACGCGCTCCCCTACCAGCCGTCGTCGGGCGACGTCGCGTTCACCGCGGCCGCTCAGGGTGGCGGCGTGAGCGCAATCGATAAGGACACGGCCCTGGTCGCCGATCTCCTTCCCCCGGAGCTGACGGCGTTGGATGCGACACCGATCGTGCTGGTCCCCACCGATACGGTCACCGTGACGTACTCAGCCCGCGACAACGCGGGGGTGTGGTGGACCGTCGTCCGGATCAGCGGCGCGTTCACTGCCACCGACTCCGTCGATCATGCGTTCGCGAAGCAGGTGAGCCGGTCTGTGCGAATCCCGGTTCCCGCATCAGTCACGATGGGCTCCACGTTTACGGTGAAGGTCATCGCGGCGGACCCGGCCCTGCACCGGGATAGCGCCGTGACCGCGCCGATCCAGGTGAACGACCTCGGGCTGCCATCGGTGAGTGGCGTAGCGTCGGGCCCGGAGCCGGTCTTGACGTTCGTCGCGAACGACACGCTGCGACTCGCGGTGAACGCGTCGGACAACTATAAGCTGGCCTGGGTGGGATATCGCATCGGCGCGCCCGCGTCGCTGAGCGACTCGATTGCGGTCGCGGGCAGGAACGCGAGTCAGAACTTCACGCTGATCCCCACATCGGCCTGGATCGGTACGCAAACCGTGACGGCGTTCACGCGCGACTCGGCGGGGTATCTCGTCCAGACTTCGCTCGGCAATGCGACCGTCGTTGGGGGCGTGCGCCGCCCGACGTTCGTCTTTCCGCTCCAGGGCGCCATCCCCGATCTGGTCTACGATTCCGCGCGCAACGTCGTCTATTTCTCGGAGCCCAGCCTCAATCGCGTCCGGGTGTTCTCGCTCGCCACTAGAACCTTCGCCGCACCGATCAATCTGTTCGCGAGGCCCTTCGGACTCGACTTGACGCCCGGTGGCGACTCCCTGGTCGTCTCACTGGGCCAGAGCACGAGCCTCGCCATCGTCAATCTTCAGAACCGACAGGTGGATACGGCGAATCTCCCACTCAACCCGAACGTCAGTCCGTCGCTTGCCTACGTGCGCGTCATGGCCAATCGCAAGGCATTCGTGGCCACGGCCGTTGGCGGAGGAGTCGTGTGGGAGCTCGATCTTGGCACGCTGAGCCGCCGCGTGCGCACGGACGCCGCCGTCACGGAGATCGTGCCGATGGCGCGAGCCGGGGACGGCTCGCGGCTGTTGATGATCGGCGACAATTCGTGCTGCCCTGAGACCGGGAGCCTCTATCTGTCCGCGACGGACACGTTCGCCATCTCGGCTCCGACGGCGGACCGCTACACGCCCCGCGTGTCCGCCGACCGGAGCGGGTCGCACTTTCTCGTGGACACGTTGTTGTTCGACGGCACCTTGAATTCTCTCCGCACACTCAGTTCATCACCGTTCGCATTCGGGGGGTCGAGCGCGCTCTCGGCCGACGGTCTTGCCGCCTATCTGGCCATCGATTCCGGGTACTTGAAAGTGCGAACGGGCGACGGGGTTGTCGTCGACACGGTCCGGACCGGACAGACATTCTACCGGTTCATCGCGGTCTCGAGCGGAGCGTGGCTCGTGGGAGTCTCTGGGAATCCCCAACTCGCACAGCAGCTCGTGGTGGTGGACCTTCATTGAGGTGCGGTGCCGGGGGTTCGGGGGAGCTGGAGGCAGCGGACAATGAAGGAG
Source organism: Gemmatimonadales bacterium (assembly GCA_036505175.1). Classification (GTDB taxonomy): domain Bacteria; phylum Gemmatimonadota; class Gemmatimonadetes; order Gemmatimonadales; family GWC2-71-9; genus 20CM-2-65-7. The sequence continues at coordinate 52,385 of DASXTV010000088.1, read as the reverse complement.
GAAAGAAGCGCCGGCTCGGCGAAGACGCGAGCCCTGAAGGGCTCAGCCTCCGATTCGCGGCAGCCAGCGCCCGACGCGCTGCTGGTATCGCGTGTACGACTCCCCGAACTGCCGGCGCAGCGTCGGTTCCTCGTACGCCATCACGAACAGGTTGACGACCGCGAAGAAGATCACCCAATACCCTAAGAGCCCCAGCGAGCGCACCAGCAGCGCCTCACCGAGCAGGATTGTGCTGACGGCGAGGTACATCGGATTGCGCACGTAGCGATAGAGGCCCTGGATCACGAGCGCTTTCGTGGGATCGACGGGTGACAGCGTGCCCTGGCCGCGCGCGGCGAATTCCCAGATGCACGCGAGGAGGAGCGACACACCCGTGGCGATGAGAAGCAACGCCACAACCGTTAGGGACTGAGTGACGTCGAGATGGGCGTGCGAAAGTCCGTAGAATCGCCACGGGATGTAGCCCGCGACCGTGCCTGGCAGGAGGATGGTCCAGAGCAGGCTACGGAGCGCGAGGGACCAACGCATTGCTCGAGACTACTGCGCTTGCGGTGGGTTGGCGAGGTCCCTGTTGATTGACACGCCCGCGAAACGACCTCGCAGGCCGATGCGCGGCGCCTCCTCTCGCCGCTACTGCGCCTCCTCTTGCCCGCCGTGCGCCTCCTCTCGCCGCTACTGCGCCTCCTCTTGCCCGCTGTGCGCCTCCTCTTGCCCCCGGTGCGCCCCCTCTTTTCGGGCGCGCGACGACTCTTACCGCTCGCGCGGCTCCCTTCGAACCCAAACTCACGACCCAATAGAGTGTTGCGATACCTGTTGAGAGGATTATCCGTGCCCTAAAGGGCCGGCTCGGCGACTTCGCGCGTCCTCAAAGGACGCGATGAGCCCTTCAGGGCTCGTGTCTTCGCCGAGCCGGCGCTTCAGCGCACGGATTCCCACGACCTCGACCTTCTTCCCTCAATTCAACCATTTCGCCACGCCGCCATGATGCGAGCACGTCCCTCGTCGTGACTGGCTGAAGCTGAACGTCCCGTCCCTGCACTGCGCACTCGCGCCGGCCGGCGGCTGATTGTCCGGCGTGCGCGTCGGCGAGCGCACGCGATTGCCTTTCGAGTTGGTATAACGGGATCCCTCTTTGAACGAGCCGTTGGGCTCCGCGGAAAGCGAGAGTCGCGGCAGGTAGCCATTGAGCCCATTGACCGCTGTTTGACACCACCCGTTTTGGCAGGCGACGACCTGGACGGGCGTCTCGGCGGCGAGTCGCCCGAGCGCGCGCGCATTGGGGTCCGGTTTGGCGCGGAGGCTGACGGCCGCCGTGGTGTAGGCGGTATCTGGGAGGCTGGCTTGAGCGGCGAGTGCGGACGCCGACAGGCATAGGGCGAGAACGGCGAAAGCGAACCTGCGCATAGCGGAGCCCTCCTGCTTCAGACTACTGTGCTTTTTGGAGGAGCGCGAGTTGAGCGGGGATTGATGGTGGGTTGATCCGAGCGCGGAAAGCCTGCTGGGCGCAGCGAATGGCGCCGGCTCGGCGAAGACTCAAGCTCTGGACCTCTAGACAGAACGCTTTCGGTCCGATCCACCATCAGGTGGGCTCAGCCAAGCTCAGTGCGATTGAGTTCCCGACCCAGGAAGCCGTATACACTTCAAATTGTCCGGATTCACACTTAGATGCGGGCGAGAAGCGAGCACAGGATATTGAAGACGATTCGCACCTGACGCGGTGGTAATCTGAACCACGTCGACCGTCGTGTCACGCGTTTCCGTGTCTGGACCACATGGGTCTCCGAGCCGCGACACTGGGATACTCAGGCGTTTTCGTTGACCGACCTCCACGCGAGTCGGCTCCGATCGTCCTGTCGTCCCATCGAACACATAGACAAAGAAGACGGCAGGCAATGAATCGGGCATCGCAGCGATGGCACCTCCGAGAAGCTGCGGGGTCAGGGTGCCCTGTGGGATCACACCGTCTTTGTTCTCACCGCCCAAACCAGTCCATGAGAATTGCCGACCGTCAATTAACAGATCTGTTATGCCGCTCGGATTCGCCGCGACATACGAAGTGTGCTGCACTCGCTCGTGCAGTCGAGGACTAGGTGCGAGAGTAAGTTCCGTATTGATGACGTCATCGGCGACGTCAGTTGTTGTCGATCTAAGCGGTGCAACTTTGTAGCGTACTCGTGTGCGGAGATTGAGATGGCGAACCAGTAGGGGGACGCCCGCTGGATCCGTCGTAAGGTCGTACTGCGCAAGGGCGGTCTGGCGCAGCCCTCTTTCGCCCTCGATTTCCTGATACACTTGAGCACCCTTCAACACCTTCCAATCGAGGGCCAGCTGTGCGTTGACCACCTCCGGCTCATTTTGCCCGGCAGCTGCACCTGGAGCGCGAACGCCATTGCCGGTTGGCATGACCACTGCTGCCTGTGCGAGGGGGATCGGGGTCTTCTGAGCGGCGAGCGCCAGTTTTCCGCGAACATAATTGATTGGCACGGCGAAATTCACGTTTTCCGCAACATCCGCTCTAAAGCCAGACACAACCAATCCGACAACCTTCCCGTCCTCAGTAAACACCGGTCCACCGCTACTTCCGTGAGAAACGGGAATCGAGATTTGAAGCAGCTTCCTGCCTCCCTCCATTCGAATAGCACTGAGTAGTCCGTCTGTAACCGTTGTTTCTAGCCCAATGGGCGCACCGATCGCGAAAAGGCGCTGCCCTACTTGAATGCTGTCTGCATTTCCTAGTTTGGCAGTCGGCAACTCGAAGCCAGCGACCCTGATCAAGGCGATGTCATGATCAGTGTCAACTTCGATCACACCCTCGACCTTCATCGTCTCACCCGTGCTTAACCGTACTTGCGCTCCCCGAGATCCGGCAATCACATGCGCAGCCGTCGCTATCACCCCGCTTGGATCGATGATTACTCCGCTCCCGCTAGCTGAACCGTCCAACAAGTCGACTTGAATTTTCACCACCGAGCGGCTCATTTCAGCAACTGAGGGAGTCGCGGACTTCCCTTGCCCATTTGACGGATTTGGGTGGACAGCGGAGACCAGTGCCGAGAGGCCTAGGCTGAGGGTGAACCGAAGAAGTTTTGACATGGCGACTGTTCTCCCTACGGATCAGGTTGGCTCTAGCCCGCGCCGTGTGCTCAGACGACGCGACCTCGATCCAGGTGCTGAAGCGCCGCCTCGGCGAAGACGCGAGCCCTGGAAAGGCTCATCGCGTCCCTTCGCTACGCTCAGAGCAAGCTCTTCAGGAAGGCCGAAGTGGCCGAGCCGACCCTTTCCGGCGCGGATAAGACAACTGGCTCGGATAATCCATTCAATCTGTTAGCCACGGAGCTTGGCCATCAGCTTGTCCGTGATAGTTGCACACTCAAGGGACCTGATTGGGATCGCTGCTCGAATGATCTCCAGACTCTGGCGTCGCCGCTCTCGTGTGAGTTCCGTTTGATCGGCTGGAGTCGGAGCATCTTCAACAGGGATGGGGAAGTTAGTGTCGAAAAGGGCATTCGAGAGGTTGAGCTCGGCCACGAAGTTCGTCCTCGCGTCTTCCATATCTCGACTCAGATTGTTGAAATCCTCGAGCTGTCGTCGCTGGAGTTGGTCTGACCGAGAAGTTCGGTCGACAACTGTGTAGAGCATGGCGAGCCGTCCTGCTAGCTGCACGGTGCGAGTGCAGGCGTACGAAAAGCTGCGCACCGCAGCAACGCGTTGATCGTGAATCGACCGGTCCCAGGCCGCCTTCGTCTGAAAGCAGGTGGTGATCACGACGGGTGGCAGCCCAATTAGCGCACCCAGAGCCACCAGGAGCACCTGCCTCTTGAATCCTATGGCTGCTTCGGTATTCAAAGGGAGTCCTCGCGCTAGTGTATCCAACACGACATCGTTTCGGATGTACTTCTCGCAAACGTCCCGTCCATCAGAACGCGCGTAGCTGCCGAGCCGGCCCTTTAGGGCACGGGTTGCGAAGAAGGCAACGCTTTGCTCGCGTTCTGGCGCGCCTTGGGCTTGAACTTCCGTCTGACGCGCGGGGGACCGATCTGTTCACGCGCTTCGGTGGAAAGCATGCCGTGGATAGCCAAGGCAAGATCCTCCTGATCGATAAGAACTCCCTCACGCCGACGGATCTGCCGCCGAATGAGCCTCATTGTACTCTCTGTAAAGAGCGCCTTACCAATGGACTCCGGACCGAGCGCGACGCGGCGTTCCCAGAAAGCGTCCAGTTCGCCCTTCTTCATCGCGTGTCGATGAAACAGGCCCATAAGCTCGCAAACATAATCGATGTTATCGGCTGAAAGATCTATTGAGAAAGCCTTGATGTACTCGATGCCTTCATCGAACGAGAGATGGTAGAGATTCCACACGACGCTGTTGGTGAGAATCACCCAAGGCATGTTGCCTTCCGCCGCGTAACGCTCAGCTTGTTCGATGTGACGATCTCTCAAAGTCACTGCAGCCGCCTTGGCTTCGAGCAATAGGCGAGTCCTTCCATCAAGCTTTATCGCCAGATCAACGTATTTGTCTCGTACCTGCGTTTCACGGGTGATTTCCTCCATCGGATCGTAGCCGAACACCTCTTCGAAGACCTTGATGATTCGCTGCACCGTGTCGGCTTCGTTCAGATTGTCGTCACGTCCCTTGAAGAGGTGTGGCAACATCTTTTTGAGAGATTTGCGAATGTCGATTGCCATTGATTCACGCCTCCGTTGCCACCCCGCCAAGAAGGAAATCCGCTTGCCGCGCGATTCATCTTGGGGCTATCTGGGGGGGGCAGTTAGGGCGTTTTTGCTGCACAGAGGGGCAGATTTGCGGCACACGGGCAGCTGAATCCGCGCGCTGAAGCGTCGGCCCGGCGAAGACACGACCTCAAGGGCTGATCGTCTCCCGTGCCGAGCGGCCGCGATTCAGTTCCTAGTCGGGGTTAGATCCTGCGCTTCTTATGTCGCAAGCAACGACGGTCGGTATCCCGCGTTTGCGATCGAAACTTGGTTTCGTTACAAACGTGATTCGAACGCCCTGTCGCAGCTTTCCTTGTCCGCTACTCTTCCAATCTCGAACATCGAAAAAGAAACGTTCCTGTCCAGTTGCGCGGATAAATCCCGCGCGCCCGTGATGAAAGACCTTTTCGATAACTCCGACTCGTCGAACTTGTGTACTCGAATCGGCGTCCAGCCACGCGGGCTGCAGTTGTTTGAGCAAAAGGGTGGCATCCGAGCCCTGCGGTAACCCGCCCCATTCCTCAGCTAGAGCTCGAACGTCGGGGGGCACCTGCCAGCCCTTCTCTCGCCGGCAAGCGATGTAGAAAGTCAAATGCAGACGTGCGTCGCCTTCCTTGCCAGCGCGCCACAAGAGGCGGGCCAGTAACAGGACGGCAGCCAACTTGAATCCGATATCGCCATCAGCACGCAGCGCAAGCAAAGAATTCCGCAACGCGCGATCGTAATCCTCAATCCTCCACGCTGCTTCGGCAATATCGATATAGAGGAAGGATTTCGGCTTTCGCAGGCCGAGTTTCTCCAGTTCGGCGATTCCTTCCGTGCCACTCCCAAGATTGACCTTCGATCTTGCTATGCGCCTCGCGAACCAGATGTCGTTGTCGTAGTGAAGCGGCTTGCACACTTCGATGGCTTCTTGCGCCGCCACCAAGCACTCATGCCAGCGCTCGAGCCTCTCAAGTGCATGCGTTTTTAGACCATAGTACCGCTCTCGGTGCGAGGCCAGCTTGCGTGGTCTGCCCCGAGGATCCACGATGGCGAACTCTTCCCCTCTCAACCGACACGGATCCAATCGTCCAAGCCATTCAAGAACCCGATGGTGCCTTGCTTTTCGCGTAAGCAGTCGCGCCACGGCCAATACAGTTGGCACAAAGGGACTGACTCCCTCATACGCGGTCGCAGAATTCGTGGTTAACTCAACGATTTTTGTGGCTCGTTGTAGCAGGTCCGGAGTGACCTCGGTGGCTATCCGAATAGTGTCGAACAGAGCCCACGCGTAGACAGATCGTCCGAGATCGAAGTTCGGAGCGAGTCTACGACAACCCTGGCAACGTCGAGAGCGTCTTGGCTTCTTTTTACCTTTCGTAAACACAGCGCATAGCCCCAGCCGGTCCAATGATCACCGTCCGGCCAGATGGTCGCGTACGCTTCCGCGGCCGCAGCAAACTGACCGGACTTTCTAAGTCCGTCAGCTATCGCTCGCGGAGTCTCTGTCTGCTGCCCAGGGTGGAGCTGAGATTGTGACACCTTCCTCTTCCCCCTCCAGCACTTGCTTGGTCGTCTTGAACGAGAGCTTTGCCACATCCGCTAACAGTTCTCGACCCCAACGCTTGACGAACTGCTTTCCCGCAGCGATGACTTCCGCTGAGGCTCCCTTGGGCAGTCTCATCCCAACTTTCGTCGACCATTTCTCAAGCCAGTCGAGAAAAGCGTCGCGCGCTAGCACGGACGCGGCGGCAACAGCAATGTCATCTTCGGCTTTAGGGCGTTGGTGAATTGGGATTCCTGCCCGTCTAGTACGCTCTTCAACGTGACGCGGGTCAGCAAATTGGTCGACGAGCACGTACATCGGCCTAATGTTTCTGCTGGCCGGCGCACTCAAGAGACGATCAATGGACTTGGCGTGGCCCCATGCGAGAAGTGAGTTTAGGTTCTTCTGTTCTTTGCTGAACTGGGCGTACAATTGGTTAAATCGTGCAGGATGTATCGGGGTTACAGCATACTTACCCTCAGCAACTTGTCTGATCGCCTCTGCCACTTCCTTGACACGCCGATCTGAGAGCTTCTTACTGTCGCGCACACCTATCGTGTGAAACTGATGCGCAAGTGGCTTGTCCACATAAACGGCAGCGCTGACCAAGGGACCGAAGTAATCGCCCTTGCCGGCCTCGTCCGTCCCAATGTGAGGCTGAGACGAATCGACCACTGCAGGGCCGGTGGTCTGCGCTCTCGAGTCCGATCTCTGAAGTCCCCCGACGGGGGACAGCGCTGTATTCAGCGTGTCGAACGCGACCTGCCAGGCAGGGGCAGTTCCTTGAAGAACGCATTTACCGCTCGCATACGACATGACTGTAGCGATACTCCGTCCGCGTTTAAGCCGAAGGCGCCACAACTCGTTCTCGTGGACGGCGTCGTCGCATGCTCCGACTTGCACAAGGGCCAACCGCGACTTCTCACGGAATTCCGTGGTTACCATATCAAAGGACTGTGTCGGGCGGACCTCAGGATCGGCGGGAACGCGATCTTGTATAAGCTTCGTTGCAGCCTCCAAAGAAGGACCTGACGAGCCCTGCGCTTGTACTCGGCCGTTCGTATAAACCCATAGACTGACCTTCCCCGATGTGTTCCCAACGACAAAACAAAGACCGTGCGGGTAGGTCCTTTCTTCAGTAATGTGCAAACCGTAGTCATGCACGGACGCACGCACGAGGCGCGTCAGCGCGGTGAAGTCAAAGTCAATGGCTGAGACCGATTGTCGTAGAGCCAAGGTCAATTCCTGAACATGAGCGATTGGGATCACCACAAGGTCGTCTTGGGCCGCGGCTATGGCGTCCGTGACGTTTTCCTTGGGTACAACAACCCGCCTCATTCCAAGCCGGCGAGCCGCGTCAATCTTTTCAGGGATTCCAGCAACGCCGAGAACATTCCCCGAGAGGTCGATTTGCCCTGTCGCGCACAGAAGAGGGTCTCGTGTGACCTCGCCCCGAGCCACTAACGCCGCAATGCTCAACGGAACACCAATCGATTCTCCGGCAAACGTCGCGGGCCACTCGATACTCATCTCCCAGTTCAGCCCATTGAGGAAATGCCGAGAAACCACGGCAGCTTGCTTACGAATCTCGTTGGTCGCGTCGTCTAAGACCTGTTGACCGTCTTCCTGGACAACGAAGTTTATTCCCAGCGCGACGCCTACGTTGTGCTGGCCGTCAATGAAGAGGCCCCAAGACTCGAAACGTTCTCGATCCTTCAAATCCGCAATCGCACGCTCGAGGCCACCTCTTAGTTCGGGGTCGAATCCGCCCCATTCGATCGATTGTAAGAGCGCTTCGGCCGCTGAAGCGCGACTTCCTTGATGCATCAATCTCGCCTTTTGGATTCGATCGGAGTCGAAGCCCTCAATGGCAAGAGTCTCATCACCGAGAATCGCAAACAAAACTTCCGGTTCATTGTCAAGGTCACCCAGAGCATCGATCTGACGAGTGCGCTTTAAGAGTTGGACAATCCGTTCTCGTAGCTTGTCCACTCGCTGTAAGAGTGAATGAGGCAAGTTGGCCTGTTCCAGAATGCTCAACGAGCGTGCCAAAGGCACGACGCTATTCGATTGCCCACCGACCGAAAGGTCCAGAATCGCGCTAAGACGAGATTCGGATGCTCCCTCCATCCACCAGTCCCGGACGAGTCTGTCGAGCTCTCTTGCGTCGCGATTCATTCAACAACCTTTAGCTCAATTTTTGAGACATCTCGTGGTACGATTCCGAGACCAGCCCCCAAGCGGATCCGAGCACCCACACGTGGAGAGAAAGGCTTGGAGATCAGCGGTTCAGCAGAATGAGAGCTCCACACGACTACCGATAGCGTCGCTGACTTCGATACGCCGCGAGCCTCCTTGATCATGAATACCATTTCGTCCCTACGAATGTCATGCTCCAGCTTCCCGTGAATAGACCCACCGCTGGGCACCTCCAGACCCCACTCGCGAGTGGCCGAGTCCTCGGATGAGTCGGCTGCCAGTCTGAGGCCCTCACTAATTCTCGAGGGACGACGTACAGACGGATCGACCGACCAAGATCTGTGCTCTCGGTAATGGACTTGTTCATTAACGTTCGTGATCGAATCAGCTGAATCGTGACGAGGTTGTTCATCTGCCGACTCGCCGAGTCGCTCAAGCAGATCGTTAGGGTTCACCCTGATCGCCCTTGAGAAGGCGTCGAGGGCTTCGATAGTTAGCCGGTCTCCTGCTTCGATCCTCCGAACTTGCCGTGCAGAGATTCCTTCGATATCAGACTGCTTAAGACCGGCGTCTTCTCTAAGCCGCCTTAGGGCCGCACCCATCGCGCGCTGATTTTCAGTTCGTGCAATCCGAGCAAGCTTTTGGCGCCGGGGATCATTTGCGAATCGTATATCGTCGATGTCGAGGTGAACCTGGCAGTCAGGCCAGTGAAGCAAAAGCCCGTCTTCCTCAAGAACGAAATTCGAACGCTCGGACTCAGGAATCATCCGCAAAGCGGGGAAGACATCAAAGGTTATGGAGTATTCCTTGAAGGCGCAGCTGCGCACGACGAGTCGGTCCTTAATAACCGCCGCATCGGCAATAAAGTCGTTTTCCGCACCGACAGCCCACGCCTCAAGAATACGGGAGGGTAACTGTGCGTCACTATGAACGATCGTATTGCGAAGCGTACGCAGCCCGGACTGGTGGAACACATATGGGAGCCAGTCAGCCGCAATGTCGATATATACGAGTAGTGCGGTGAGCCGATGCGCCTTATTCGCGACCGAAACGCACTCCGACACGTGGTCGAGAGTAGATGCGGATGAAAACACTATGAGGTTCTCCGCATTTGCAGCCGAACTACTGCATTCATGCAGGACACGAATGTGAGGGACCCGTTCTTCATTTGGCAGCGCATTTGCAACTGCCAAAGCGCCGGGCTCACTATCAACGAGCACAGTTAGTTTTGTGTCAGCCACGGCGCGCACCTCCTGGTTTTCTTTTTTGGCCATACGCTTTCCTCTTTTCACGAGCTACGCACACCTTTTTATTCCACTCACTCAACAGCGCCTTCTTGTGGGAGAGCACCTGCGCAAGTAGCGCCTGCTCCTCCATTGCACCTAACTGGCCTCTCCACTGACTCTTGTAATCCCATTTCAGTCCCCGTTTACGGTTGGATTGGAGGAAGTAGACGCGAATGACCCAACAGCCACGCTTGAGCACGTGGAAGTGGTGCGGGTAGTGGTCATTTGAGCCGAAATAGCACCGTAGTCCGGCTATCGAGAACGCGTCTACTGCTCCCAAGCCTCACTCCAGCAGTGATTTGCTAAACTAGCAATCAAGCGGACATATGTCAATCGCTGGCGAACTGTATATGTCCGGTAGGCGGAGTCAAGAGATAGGTGCGGTGGGCGCGGTCCGACCATTCAGAACCGATCTCAGAGGATTGGTTGACCGTCGCGTCGCTGAGGCGCCTGAGCATCAAGGGCAAGGGCCAACGTGGAACAGACTCAAACTGCGTGTGGACCTTCGGCGCCGAGCGTCTCGACGCGGTGGGACATGACGAATCGAGCAGAGCGGCTACTAGCCCACCCCCACCCCCTTCGCATACAGCGGAAACTCCTCCGCCATCTCCCGCACCTGCCCCTTCACCCGTTGCACGGTCGCGTCATCGCGCTTCGTCAGCACCTCATCGATCAGCTCCGCCACCCGCTCCATCTCCTCGACGCCAAACCCGCGAGTCGTCAATGCCGGCGTACCGAGGCGGATGCCGCTCGTCACGAACGGCGACTGCGGATCGCCGGGAATCGTGTTCTTGTTCACCGTGATCGCCGCCCGGTCGAGCAGCAGCTCGGCATCCTTCCCCGTGATACTCTTCTTGCGCAGATCCACCAGCATCAGGTGACTGTCCGTCCCGCCCGAGACGATCGCATAGCCGAGCGTGATCAACCGGTTGGCGAGCGCCTGCGCGTTCGTCAGCACGTCCTTCGCGTACTGCTTGAAGTCCGGCTGCGAGGCTTCAAGTAACGCTACAGCCTTCGCCGCAATCACATGCTCGAGCGGCCCCCCCTGCGTCCCTGGGAAGACCTGCTTGTCGACCGCCTTGGCGTGCTCGGCCTTGCACAGAATCATCCCGCCCCGCGGGCCCCGCAGCGTCTTATGTGTGGTGGTCGTGACAATGTGCGCATGGGGGACGGGGGACGGGTACACCCCGCCAGCCACGAGCCCCGCGAAATGCGCCATGTCCACGACCAGCACGGCACCGACTTCGTCGGCGATCGAGCGGAGCGCCGGGAAATCGACGATCCGCGCATACGCACTGCCGCCGCCGATGATGATGCGCGGCTGCTCTTTCTTGGCGACCTCGCGCACTTCGTCGTAATCAATCCGTCCGGTCTCTTCACGGACGTGATACGCCGTCGCCTTGAACAGTGTGCCGGAGAAATTGACCGGCGAGCCGTGCGTGAGATGCCCGCCATGCGGCAGCGCCAGGCCGAGCAGCGTGTCGCCGAACTTCGCGACGGCGAGATACGCCGCCATGTTCGCCTGCGCCCCCGAGTGCGGCTGCACATTCGCATGCTCGGCGCCGAACAGCTGCTTCGCACGATCGATCGCGAGCTGCTCGACCTGATCGACGATCTCGCAGCCGCCGTAGTACCGCTTCCCCGGCAACCCCTCGGCGTATTTGTTCGTGAGCGCCGTCCCCATCGCCTCGAGCACCGCGACGGAAACGAAGTTCTCGCTCGCGATCAGCTCGAGCCCATGCTCCTGCCGCGCGACCTCGCGCTTGATGAGCTCGGCGATTTTGGGATCGACGTCGGACAACGGGGCCTGACGGTCAGTCATTGTCGGTCCAAGGTTCTCTAACCCCGGGCGCAAGCCCGGGGTTAACAAACAAGGAAATGGTCGTTTGTTCTTGAACCCCGGGCTGGCGCCCGTGGTCAGAACACCCAACTGCCACCCGCTTCTTATCGATCAATTTTCTCAACCCTTCGCTCATGCCGGCCGCCCTCAAAACTGGTCTCGAGCCACTTGTGCAGGATGTTGATCCCCTGCTCCTCGCTCACGAACTGCGCCGGCAATACCAGCACATTCGAATTCCCATGCTCTCGTGACAATTCCGCAATCTGCTCGTTCCATGCCAGCGCCGCCCGCACCTTGGGGAACCGGTTGGCTGCATACGACATGCCCAAACCTGTACCACAAGTGAGCACTCCGCGCTGCACTTCCCCGCTGCTGACGGCCGACGCCACCGGCTTGGCATAGTCGGGATAGTCGTCCGCCGGATCCAGCTTCTTGGGCCCCACGTCGATCGGCTCGTACCCGAGCTTCTTCAGCTCATCCACGAGCCGGTTCTTGAGATTGAACCCGACGTGATCGGCGCCCACATAGATCTTCTCAGACATTGTAGTTACTAACCCCTCCCTCCCCCACCCACTCCTCCCCGTTTAACGCACCGAGCGACTTGTCATCCCGAGCGCAGCGCGCGGAGCGCCGCTCAGGATGACAACCTCGCCGCTCCCGCGAGAGAGAGAAGAAAAGAATCAGACAAAGTTTTGTCTCACTTTGGCAATTGCGGCGATACGACGTTCAGCGAGGCGATCCGCGGCTCGGTACGACGGAATCCGCTCTTCAGCCGCAATGTCGAACACCATGAGAATCGTATCGTAAATCTCGCCCGCCTTGTTGCGCGCCCGCTCCATCGTCCACCCCTCGAGCTCGGCGTTGACGTTCACCAAGCCGCCGGCGTTGATCACGTAGTCGGGCGCGTACGTGAGGCCGCGCTCCTCCAGCATGTCGCCATGCCGCTCCTCGGCAAGCTGGTTGTTCGCCCCTCCCGCCACGATGTCCACCTTGAGCTGCGGAATCGTCTGATCGTTGATGATCCCGCCGAGCGCGCACGGCGCGAAGATGTTGGCATCCGCAGCATAAATGTCGTCGGGACCGACGGGACTCGCCCGGAAGTCGTCCACCACCGCCTTCACCTTGGCGGGATCGATGTCGGTCGCGATCAGCTGCGCCCCTTCCTTATATAGGAGATCGGCCAGGTAATAGCCGACGTGGCCGCAGCCCTGGATCGCCACCGTCTTGCCCTTGAGCGCGTCGTCGCCGTAGTGGTGCTTGGCACACGCCTTGATGCCGCGGTACACGCCGAACGCCGTCACCGGCGACGGATCGCCCGACTTGCCGATCAATCCCGTGACGTGATCGGTCTCCGCCTTGATGAACTCCATGTCGCCGACCGACGTGCCGACATCCTCCGCGGTGATGTAGCGCCCACCCAGCGCCTTCACGTGGCGGCCGTGTGCGCGGAAGATCGGCTCGCGGTTGCGAATCTTGTTGTCGCCGATGATGACGCTCTTGCCGCCGCCAAGATTGAGCCCCGCGACCGCGGCCTTGTAGGTCATGCCGCGCGCCAGGCGCAGACAGTCGATCAAGGCGTCGCGGTCGTTCGCGTAATGCCAGAACCGCGTGCCGCCGAGCGCGGGGCCGAGTGTCGTGTCGTGAATCGCGATGATGCCGCGGTAGCCGGACGAGGGCTCGTACACGAGCGACACCTGCTCGTGCTCGTGCTCCTCGAGCAGCGCGAAGAGGGCGGTTGCCTCTTCTTTTTTAGCGCTGGCGCGCGAGAGCGCGGGCGATGACGACGCGCTGGATTTCGCTGGTGCCTTCATAGATCTCGGTGACCTTTGCATCCCGGAAAAGTTTCTCGACGGGGAAATCTCGCATGTAACCATACCCCCCGAAGAGTTGAATCGCCTGCGTCGTGACCCACATCGCCGTTTCGGACGCGAACAGCTTAGTCATGCTGGCGTAGAGGGTGATATCCTCGCCCGCATCCTTGCGCGCCGCGGCGCGATGCGCCAGCGCCCGCGCCGCCTCCGTGCGCGTTGCCATGTCGGCCAGCTTGAATTGCACCGCCTGGAAGTCCTCGATCGCCTGCCCGAACTGCTTGCGCTCGGCGCAGTACTTGAGCGACAGCTCGAGCGCCTTGCGCGCGATCCCCACCCCCTGCGCCCCGATGCCGAGCCGGCCGGCATCGAGACCCTCCATCGCGTAGACGAACCCCATGCCCTCCTCGCCGAGCAAGTGGGCCGCCGATACACGCAGATCGTTTAATTCGATCGCCGCCGTGTTGGACGCGCGCAGACCCATCTTGTCTTCGGGCTTCGCCGCCCTGTAGCCCTTGGTGTCGGTGGGCACGATGAACGTCGAGATCCCCTTGGCACCGCGCCGCGCATTCGGCTGATCGGTGCGCACCATGATCATCATGAGATCGGCGGTGCCGGAATTCGTCGCCCACGCCTTCGTCCCGTTCAGCACCCAATCCTTCCCGTCCTTCGTCGCCTGCGCGCGCAGCGACGCGGCATCGGAGCCCGCTTCGGCTTCCGACAGCGCGAAACCGGCGAGCAGCTCGCCGCGCGCCATCGGTTTCAACCAGCGGTCTCTCTGCTCCGTCGTGCCGTGCTTCACGAGCATCGTCGTCGGAATCGCGTTGTGGATACCGATCGAGACGGCAATCGCGGCATCGGCGGCGGAGATCTCTTCCAACGCGAGGAGATACGTGAGCGTGTCTAGGCCCATGCCGTCGTATTCTTCGGGCGTGCACATCCCCAGAAAGCCCAGCTTACCGAGCTCGTCGATCACGTCCCTTGGGAAGTGGCTGGTGCGATCCCATTCTGCCGCGAACGGCTCGATCTTTTCGCGCGCGAATTCGCGTGCCAGCTCGACGACCTGAGCGCGGACGTCAATCGCGGTATGCATAGAACCCGTGGCCCGATTTCCTGCCGAGCTTCCCCGCCGTCACCATCTGCTCCAGCAGCGGCGCGGGACGGTACTTCTGCTGGTCGAGCCCGTCCTGGAGCACTTTCATGATGGCCAGACAGACATCGAGACCGATCAAGTCGGCGAGCGCCAGCGGACCCAACGGATGGTTCATGCCGAGCGTCATGACCTGATCGACACCCTCTGCCGTCGCGATTCCATCCTGCACGCAGAAGATCGCCTCGTTGATCATGGGCATGAGCACGCGATTCGAGACGAAGCCCGGTGCGTCATTCACTTCGACCGGCGTCTTCCCCAAGTCCCGTACGATTTCCACGGTTTGCTTGACGGTGTCGCTCGACGTCTCTTGCCCACGTATTACCTCGACGAGTTTCATGACAGGCACCGGATTCATGAAATGCATGCCGATGACCTTGCCCGGGCGATCGGTGTGCTTGGCGATCTCCGTGATCGAGATGGATGAGGTGTTGCTGGCGAGAATGGAGTCAGGAGCCAGGAGTCGTGATACAGTGGCGAAAATCTCAAACTTGATCGTGGGATTCTCGGTCACCGCTTCCACGAGGATTTCGGCACCCTTCACGGCATCGAACGATGTACTCGGCTTGATGCGCGCGAGCGTCCCAGCTCCTGACTCCCGGCTCCCGACTCCCTTTCTCACCAGCTTCTCGATGTTGGTCGCGATCGTCTTGATCGCGCGGTCCAGTGCGTCCTGGGAGAGATCCACCAGCGCGACGTCCCAGCCATGCTGCGCAAACGTGTGTGCGATCCCATTCCCCATCGTGCCGGCACCGATGACGGCGACCATGCTCATCCGGCGAGCCAGGTACGCGGCTGTTTCACGCGGGCGCCGATGACGGCGAGCGTGCCGGCGATAAGCACGATCGTCGTCACGATGCCGCCCTCGGGGCCGAACGCGCCGCCGTCCACCCATGGATGCGTGCCGGGCGTCCACTCGACGGCCGGCACCTGAAACATGTAGCCGCTCACGGGCGCATCGAACAGAATCGCGAGGCCGGCGTTCCAGCCGAAGTGCAGCCCCCACGCGAGCGCCATCCCGCCCGCCGAGAAGAACGCGAAGGACAACCAGATCGCGGCGAGCGCGACGTTCACCGTGCTGAAAAACGTCGCGTTCGGATTCCGGGCATGGGCGATGCCGAACAGCAGCGCCAGCACCACCATCGCGGCGGGCGCGCCGATCGCATCGGCGAGCCGGCGCATCGGATAGCCGCGGAACATCAGCTCCTCGCCCAGCGCCGCGAGCAGCAGTCCGGCCATGAGCGGCAGGGCGATGGCGGGCCAGCGGCTCCAGTCGCCGGTGATGTGCACGCTGGCGCGGTCGATGACGAATGCGAGACCGATCGCCAGCGCCGCCATCAGCCCACCGAGCCCAATCCCTCGAAAGACTCTCGAGGTCAGTCCGCCCGGATCGGTGTGCCAGCCGAGACGATCCCACGAGAACTTGTTGAGTCGAGCCCCGACGACGTATGTCGCCAACGCAAATCCGATCACTTCGAACGCGCCGGTGCGCGTGACGTACCAGCGTGCGCCGCCCCAGCCCGGCAGCATTTCCGAGATGCCGATCGTGATCCCGAGGCCGATCGCCGCATAGAGAAGGATCCACGCCAGCGCGATCCCGACGCGTTTCCCATCCGCAAACGAAACGCGCGCCATCAGAGGCGCGCGCGAATCGTTGGGGTGAGCTTCGCCAGGACTGGGACGAGGACAGCCAGCTTGAGCAGGTCTCCGAGCAGGAACGGCCACGTCGCGATCTGCGCCGCACCCACAATGCTGCCGGTGATGATCGCGAGCTGCGCGAGACCGCCGAGATGGATGAGTACGAGGCCGACAAAAACTCCAACTGTCACGGGCAACCAGGGTTCTCTAACCCCGGGCGCCAGCCCGGGGTTAACAGACCCACGGGTCGCCTCTGGGTTTTCCCCGCGCTTGCGCGCGGGGTCAGAGAACCAACCTGCCGCATAGGCAGCAATCGGATAGGCCAAGAGATATCCACCGGTCGGTCCAATCAGCCGAGCAATCCCGTAGAGCGGCACGGTCGGCGTGAACACGGGGAGGCCCGCCGCGCCCATCGCGAGATAGAGAATCATGCTGAGCGCACCGAATCGCGCGTCGAGCAGACCACCGACGAGCAGCACGGCCAGCGGCTGAAGTGTCATGGGGACAGGAGTGCCCGGTAATGGGACGGCGACTTGTGCAGCCGCAGCTACGAGGATCGCCCCAAGCACGACGGCAACTGTTCGCCGAACGATCAATGTCGAATGATCAATGACCAGTGCTCGTTCCATTCAGATCATCTCCACGGAGAGGGCCACTGCATTCCCGCCACCGAGGCACAGTGTGGCGAGACCGGTTCGTTTTCCATACTGCTTCAGCGCATACAAGAGTGTGGTGAGCACGCGCGCGCCGGACGCGCCGATCGGGTGGCCCAGCGCGATCGCGCCGCCGTGCACGTTCACGCGCGACCAATCCCAGCCGAGGGCCTTGCCGTCGGCGAGCGCCTGCACGGCGAAGGCTTCGTTCGCCTCGATCAAATCGAAATCCGAGATCCTGGCTCCCGACTTCTTCATCAGGTTCTGCACCGCGACGATCGGCGCGAAGAACAAGTCTTTCGGCTCTCCGCCACCCGTTGCATACCCAGTAATTCTCGCCATCGGCTTGACCCCATGGTCTTTGGCAAACGCCAATGACGAAACCACCAGTGCGCTCGCGCCATCGTTGAGCCCAGGGGCGTTACCGGCGGTCACGGTGCCGCCCTTCTCAAATGACGGCTTCAGCGCCGCGAGCTTCTCGAGGGACGTATCCGGCCGCGGCCCCTCGTCCTTCTCGACCTTGTCGACGGGCACGATCTCGGCCTTGAAGAAACACGACTCCATCGCCTTCACGGCCTTCTGATGACTCTTGAGTGCGAATTCGTCTTGCTCCTTGCGCGACACGCCGGCCTTCTTCGCGGTGTACTCAGCCAGGTTTCCCATGTGCGAATCGGAGAATGAATCCCACAGGCCGTCGCGAATCATGCCGTCCACGAGCTCGCTGTTGCCGGCCTTGATACCGCCGCGCATGCCGTAGACGTAGTGCGGCGCGTTCGACATCGATTCGAAGCCGCCCGCCACCACACATTGTTCGTCGCCCGCCTTGATCGCTTGCGCCGCGAGCATCACCGCCTTGAGCCCCGAGCCGCAGACTTTGTTGATCGTCATCGCGGGGATCGTGCCGGGCAACCCCGCGTGAATTGCGGCCTGACGCGCGGGCGCCTGCCCTTCACCGCCCTGGAGCACGTTGCCCATGATGACTTCGTCGACCGCGTTGTCGGGAATCGCCGCGCGACGCATCGCTTCGCGAATGACGATCGAGCCGAGCCGAGGGCCCGGCAATGGCGACAAGCCGCCGAGGTACTTGCCGATGGGGGTTCGGCAGGCGGAGAGGATAACGGGCGTTGTAGAGTCAGTCATGAAATCAGATAAGTCCCGTTCGTGTTATCGACACCCTGAAGGGTGCGCTCGGCACTGCATTGCCCTTAAGGGCAATGTTGGCCGAGCACAGGCTTTAGCCTGTGAATACTCAAATTAGCGCCTTGAGACTCCTCGTGTGAATCTCTTCGTTCAGTTTCTCCACAAACTCCCCAACCGGCATCACCACCTGCTTGTTTCCCGACCCCCTCACCCGCACCGCCACAGACTTAGCCTCGGCCTCCCTCTGCCCCACCACCGCCATGTACGGCACCTTATGCGTCTCGGCGTCGCGGATCTTGTAGTTCAGCGTTTCGGAGCGCTCATCCAGATGCGACCGAATGCCGGCCTTGCGCAGCGTGTCGTGCACCGCGCGCGCGGCATCGAGCTGCGCATCGGCGATCGGCAGCACCCGCACCTGTTCGGGTGACAGCCACAGCGGGAATGCGCCCGCAAAGTGCTCGATCAGGAACCCGGTGAATCGCTCGATCGTCCCGAAGATCGCGCGGTGCATCATCACGGTGCGGTGCGGTTTGTTGTCCGCGCCCGTGTACTCGAGCTTGAAGCGCTCGGGCAGCTCGTAGTCGAGCTGGATCGTGGCGCCCTGCCACTCGCGGCCGATCGCGTCGTTGAACTTGATGTCGATCTTGGGACCGTAGAACGCGCCGCCGCCGACATCCATGCGGTATTGGAGCCCCCGGCGCTTCAACGCCCCCTCGAGCGCCTGCTCTGCCACATCCCACATGCGATCGTCGCCGAGCTTCTTGTCGGGTCGCGTCGCGAGGTCGAGCCGGTACTGCAGTCCAAAAGTCTTGCCCATCACGAGGTCCACGATGTCGAGCATCTCGAAGATCTCCTGCTCGATCTGATCCTCGCGCAGGAAGATGTGCGCGTCGTCCATCGATAGACCGCGTACCCGCAGCATGCCGTGCAACGTCCCCGAGCGCTCGTTGCGATACACGTTCGCGATCTCGGCAAGACGAATCGGCAAATCGCGATAGCTGCGCTGCTGGCTCGCATACACGAGAATGTGCATGGGGCAGTTCATCGGCTTGACGCGATAGCGCACGTCCTCCGACTCGCCCTCGCCCGCCGCCATCGGCGGAAACTGATTCGCCGCGTACAGCGGCAGATGGCCGGAGCGAAGGAAGAGCTGCTCGCGCGTCACGTGCGGCGTATAGACGAGCTGATAGCCGCGCTCCAGGATAATGTCCTCGATGAAGCGGCGCAGCTGGAAATTCAGCGTGGCGCCCTTCGGGTGCCACAGAATCAGCCCCGGCCCGACGTCTTCCTGAATCGAAAAGAGGTCCTGTTGCTTGCCGATGACTCGATGATCACGCTTTCGTGCTTCTTCGAGTCGTGTGATGTATTGCTCCAGCGCTTCCTTGGAAAACCACGCAGTCCCGTAGATGCGCTGCAGCATCTGCCGCCGCTCATCGCCACGCCAGTACGCGCCCGCGGCATGCAGCAGCTTGAAATGCTTGATCCGCCCAGTGCTCGGCACATGCGGGCCGCGGCAGAGATCGACGAACGGACCGTCCGTGTAGACCGAGATGACCTCGTGCTCACCCAGGTCATCGATGCGTTCCAGCTTCAGGGGATCGTCGACAAACCGTCGCTTCGCTTCTGCTCTACTCACCTCTTCGCGCGCGAAGGCATAATCGGCCTTGGTGACCTCGGCCATCTTCTTCTCGATGGCCTCGAGGTCTTCCGGCGTAAACGGCCGGCCAATATCGAAGTCGTAATAGAAGCCGTCTTCGATCGGCGGGCCAAAGCCGATCTGCGCCTTGGGAAAGAGCTGCCGCACCGCCGTCGCCAGGACGTGGGCGGACGAATGGCGCAGCACGTCGAGCGCCTGCGGATCCTTGTCGGTGAGGATCGAGACCTGCACCCCATCGGGCAGCGGGCGCTGCAGATCGCGCACCTCGCCGTTGACGCGGATCGCAAGCGCCGCCTTTGCGAGGCCCGGGCCGATCGCTTTGGCTACATCGGCGCCCGTCGCGCCCGCCGGCACGACCTTCTTGCTCCCATCCGGCAGGACGACCTGAATCTCGGAAGGGGACACGGTTACGGAGTCGACGTCGTTGCGGTGCCCCCCGCGGCGGGCGCGGCGCCCATCGGCGGGGTGTGCAATCCAAACCGAAAGTAGAGTCCCACCGAAACCAGAATCACGCCCGCGATCAGCACCCAGCGCACGACTCGGCCGGGCGGCAGGACGTCATCAGCTGATCCGGACTTTGGCAGCGTCATTGGACGATATTCTAGTGACCGCTTCTATATTAAGGAATGGCATACGATCCGCGGCCGGTAGAACCCGCCATCTACAAGCGCTGGCTCGAGGCGGGCGTCTTCCAGCCACGGCCCGATGGTGAGCCGTACGTCATCGTCATTCCCCCGCCCAATGTCACGGACGTGCTGCACGTCGGTCACGCGCTCAACAACGTCATCCAGGACGTGCTGATCCGCTTCGAGCGGATGCGGGGCCGCGCCGCCGAGTGGCTGCCCGGGACCGACCATGCCGGGATCGCGACGCAGAACGTGGTCGAAAAGCGTCTCGCCAAGGAAGGCCGGAGCCGGTTCGATCTGGGCCGCGAGCGGTTCGTCGAGGAAGTGTGGTGCTTCGTCAACAAGACGGGCAACACGATCCTCGAACAGCTCAAGGTCATCGGCAGCTCATGCGACTGGTCGCGGCTGCGGTTTACGCTGGACGAGGACTACTCCCGCGCGGTGCGTGAGGTGTTCGTGCGCTTGTGGGACGAGGGGCTGATCTATCGCGGCCATCGCGTGATCCACTGGTGCCCGCACTGTCTCACCGCACTTTCAGATGAAGAGGCCGAGCACCACGAGACGCAGGGCAACCTCTATCACATCAAGTATCCGCTCGAAGACGGCTCCGGCTTCGTTACAGTCGCGACGACCAGGCCGGAGACGATGTTCGGCGACATCGGCCTCGTGTTCAATCCGAAGGATTCGCGCTACAAGGCGCTCCAGGGCAAGCGTGTGAAGATTCCGCTGTCGGGAGTGGTCATTCCGATTGCGACGGACGAAGTGGTCGAGCAAGGCTTTGGCACGGGCTTGCTGAAGGTCACGCCTGCGCACGACGCGAACGATTTTGATATTGCCCGGAGAGTTTGGCCTGCCAGCGAGATGCCGCTCGTTATCCGAGAGGACGGGACGCTTGGTGAGGACGGCGGTCACGGCGGTCACGGCGGTCAAAAAGCAACGGCGGCGGTCAAAAACAAGGGCGGCGGTCAAGGCGGTCGTGTCCCAGCAGAGTACGTCGGGCTCGATCGATTCGAGGCGCGCAAGAAGATCATCGAGCGCCTCAAAGCGACCGACCTGTTAGAGAAAGTCGAGCAGCACAAGCACTCGGTGCGGCGTTGTTATCGGTGCGACACGGTCGTGGAGCCGAGGCTCAGCGACCAGTGGTTCGTGACAATGAAGCCGCTCGCAGAGACGGTGATGGCGGGCTATGCAAAGGGCGAGTTCCACATCGTGCCGGAGCGCTGGAACGCGACGTTCGAGAACTGGATGAACAACATCCGGGACTGGAACATCTCGCGACAGCTCTGGTGGGGCCACCGGATTCCGGTGTTCACGTGCGCGAACGGCCACCAATGGGCGGACCGAGCGGACCCGCAGACGTGTCCGAAATGCGCCGCTCACGTCGAGCAGGATCCCGACGTGCTCGACACCTGGTTCTCATCGTGGCTCTGGCCGTTCGCGACGTTCGGCTGGCCGGACGACACGCCGGATTTGCGGCGCTTCTATCCTGGCCACACGCTCGTGACGGGGCCCGACATCTTGTTCTTCTGGGTCGCCCGCATGCTGATGTCGGGCTACAAGTTCATGGGCCAGAAGCCGTTCCGGACCGTCTATCTGCACGGCATCGCGCGGGACACCAAGCACCGCAAGATGTCGAAGTCGCTCGGCAACGGGATCGATCCGCTGGTCGTGGTGGAGAAGTTCGGCGCCGACGCGCTGCGCTGGACGTGCGTGGCCAACACCGCGTTGGGCGCGGACCTGCTGCTCGATCCCGAAGACCTCGAGACGACGTTCGCCCCGGGCCGCAACTTCGCGAACAAGCTGTGGAACATCGGGCAGTTCGTGCTGGGCCAGCTTCCGACCAACGTCCCCGCGATCGAGGCCGTCGACCGGCGCTCGCTGACGCTCGCCGACCGCTGGATCCTGTCGCGCGCGCAGGCCACAGTGCGCGCCGCCACGGCCGCATTCGAGCAGTTCCGGCTCGATGAAGCCGCCAAGCGCTGCTTCGAATTCGCGTGGAACGAGCTGGCGGACTGGTATGTCGAAGCCGTGAAGCCGCGCATGACCGGCAGCGAGGCGCAGACGCCCCAGGCGGTGCTGGCGTACTGCCTCGATCTCTCCCTGCGGCTCCTGCACCCGGTCGTGCCCTTCATCTCCGAGGAGCTGTGGCAGAAACTCCCCGGACGAAAGGCGGACGAGCTGCTGGCCGTTGCCCGCTGGCCCGTCGCCCGTCCCGAGCTGGAAGATCCGCGTGCCGATCAGGAATTCGGGCGCGTCAAGACGGTGATCGAACACATTCGCTCGATTCGCGCGGAGTACCGCGTGTCGCCCAAAACCCGGCTGCGCGCGACGATTGTGACGCGCGGCAACGACAAGGTCACGACATTCGACGGCGAGCGGGACACGATCGTGCGGCTGGCTCAGCTCGACAGTCTCGCGCTCGACGGCGTGCCCCAGGGTGTGGGCGCGCACGCCGTCTTCGGCGATGGCAGCGAAGTGGTCGTCGCACTCGAAGGCTCGATCGACGTCCAGCAGGAATGCCGCCGCCTTTCCGACGAGCTGGGCCGGCTCGATACGCAACTGCGGAGCCTCGCCGCCCGGCTCACCAACGAAAGCTTCGTCGCCCGAGCGCCGCAGGAGGTCGTGGCCAAGGAGCGCGAAAAGGAAAAGGCATGGCGCGACCAGCGCGACGTTCTGGCCGGCAAGCTCAAGTCACTGGGCTGCTCCTAGCCCTGTTGTTGGGGTGGGCGTGGACCGGGGGCGGGGGAGGCTGCGCCAGTGTCGGCACCCCGCCCGGCGGGCCGCCCGACAGCGCTCCTCCCAGAATCCTCCAGGTGAAGCCCGAATCGGGCGCCGTCGTCCCCAAGTTGAGCGGCGACGCCGTGATTCAGTTCGACGAAACGGTCGATGAGATGGCGGGTGGCGGTGGCGGTGGCGGTGGACCCACGGGCCTGGCACGACAAGTGTTGTTGTCGCCGGTCGCCGGTCCGGTGAACGTGAGCTGGCACCGCAGTAGCGTCCACATCAAGCCGAAGGAAGGCTGGAAGCGTCGCGTCTACCGGCTCGAGATTCTGCCCGGCTTTGTCGACCTGCGCCGCAATCGGACGGACTCCGGCAAGACCGTGCTGTTTTCCACTGGCCCCGAGATCGGGCATGCGCGGATCGGCGGCATCGCCCTCAAGTGGATCGATCAGACGATCTTGCTGCGCGCGCTGATCGAAGCCGTGCCGCTGCCCGACAGCGTCGGGTACTTGACCATGTCCGACTCGGGCGGCCAGTTCAACCTCCAGAACCTGCAACCGGGGCGCTACATCGTGTATGCGACGGCGGATGAAAACAACGATCGCCAACGCGGACTGCGCGAGGCGTACGATTCGACGATCGTGACG
The DNA here is from genome assembly GCA_036505175.1 of Gemmatimonadales bacterium. Lineage (GTDB taxonomy): Bacteria > Gemmatimonadota > Gemmatimonadetes > Gemmatimonadales > GWC2-71-9 > 20CM-2-65-7. Next base: position 28,777 of record DASXTV010000088.1, on the reverse strand, counting down.
CTCGACTCGAGCAGCAACGTCGCGCTCTTCACATTCCCGCACGATACCGTGCCCCCACGGCCACGCGCCGCGACGTACCTCGATTCCATTTCGGTGAGCGTCGAGTTCAGCCAGGCGCTCGACCCGACGGTTCCGCTCGACACCGCCCATGTGCACGTGCTCGCGCTGCCTGATTCCGTAGCGGTCCAAAACGACAAGATCTTCACACAGCGCCAGTTCGATTCCCTGAGCAACGTCCTCCGGCAGAAAGCCGAGTCGGCAGCGGCTGCGGTGCGCGACACCGCCGGCCGGCCGAGGATGGTGCACGACACGTCCGCACAACCCAACGTTCACCCCACGGTTCCACCGGGACCTCCTCGCGCGGCCGGGGCGCGGGGGCCGACCAAGCAGACGAAGTCGCCGGTGGACACGACGCTGGTGCGCGAGCTGCTCGCCACGCGCGCGATTCCGACCGACAAATTCGTCATCCGGCTCGCGCACCCATTGAAGATCGAGGCGCGGTACGTGGTGCGGATCACGGGCGCGACGAACCTGATCGGGAAAAAAGGCGGGGGCGATGTCGGCTTTACTGTTCCGAAGCCTGTCGTAGCGGATACGACGCGCCACGCACCACGCACGCCGCAGCGTACACCGCCATGAGCGATCCGCGGCGCAATCTCCCCTCCGTTGACTCGCTCTTGGCCGGTCCCGGCATCGCGTCTCTGCTGGCCGCCCATCCGCGCTCGCTCGTCGTGAAAGCGGCGCGTGCGGCGGTCGACGCGGCGCGCGTCAGCGGCGGCGCGGCGCCGGCCGAGGGCTGGGATGCCGCCGTGCGCGCAGCGGTCGTACGGCTCGCCGTCCCGTCGCTCGCGCCTGTCATCAACGCGACTGGCGTCGTGCTGCACACGAACCTCGGCCGTGCGCCGCTCGCGCCCGCGGCGATCGCCGCGTTGACGCGCGTCGCGCAGGGCTACGCCGCGCTCGAATACGACCTGGGTCGCGGCACGCGCGGCTCACGTCATGCGCACTGCCGCGATCTGCTCGTCGAGCTGACCGGCGCCGCCGACGCGCTCGTCGTCAACAACGCCGCCGGCGCCGTGCTGCTGGCGCTCAGCGCCCTGGCACGCGGCGGCGACGCCATCGTATCGCGCGGCGAGCTGGTCGAGATCGGGGGATCGTTCCGAATCCCCGACATCATGGCACGGTCTGGGGCGCGGCTTGTTGAAGTCGGCACCACGAATCGCACGCATCCCCAGGACTACGATCGCGCCCTGACTCCCGACTCCAAGATCCTGCTCAAAGTCCACCGCTCGAACTTTCAGGTCACCGGCTTCACCGCCGATGTCGCGGTGGTCGAGCTGGCGGAGATGGCGCACGCTCGCGGAATCGCCTGTCTATACGACCTGGGCAGCGGCCTGCTGATCAATCTCTCGGAGTGGGGTCTCACCGGTGAGCCGACGGTTCCCGAAGCGGTCGCCACCGGCGCCGATCTCATCGCCGTCAGCGGCGACAAGCTGCTCGGCGGGCCACAGGCCGGCATACTGGTCGGTACCGAAGAGGCGATCGCGGCCTGCCGCGCCGACCCTATAGCGCGCGCGGTGCGCGCCGACAAGCTGACGCTGGCAGCCCTCGAAGCGACGCTGGCGCTGTATCGCGACCACACGACGGCGCGCCGGGAGATTCCGGTGCTGCGCATGCTGACCGAAGATGCCGAAGGCGTGAAACGGCGTGCGACGGCATTACTGCAAGGCGTGGGTGACAACGCCGAGCTCGTGGAGGGCGACTCTGAGGTCGGGGGTGGATCATTCCCCGGAGCGAAGCTGAAGACGTGGCTCGTGGGCATCAAACACCCGGCGCCCGACGCCTATCTCGCGCAGCTGCGTTCGTTCGATCCTCCCATCATCGCGCGCGTCGCGGGCAGCCGGGTGCTGCTCGATGCACGCACCATCTTCCCCGAACAAGTCGAGACTGTGATCGCGGCGCTCCGTGGCTAAGCGAGCGGTCTTCCTCGACCGCGACGGCACGATCGTCGAAGATCCAGGGTTTCTGCACGAGCCGGCGAACGTCAGGCTCCTTCCCGGCGCCGCCGGCGCCGTGCGGCGGCTCAACGAACACGGCGTTCTCGTCGTCGTCGTCACCAATCAATCGGGAATCGCCCGCGGGCTGTTTCCGGTCGCCGATTACGAGGCCGTGCAACGCCGGCTTGGCGAGCTGCTCGCAACGCACGGCGCACGCATGGACGGCGCCTACTTCTGTCCCCATCACCCGCGCTTCACCGGGCCCTGCGACTGCCGCAAGCCGGCCCTCAAGCTGTTTCGTGACGCGCAGGCCGATCTCGACATCGATTTCTCACGGTCCTGGTGGGTGGGCGATCGGCTGTCCGATGTGCAGCCCGCCGCGGAGCTTGGCGGCCGGGGCGGCCGGGGAATCCTGGTCGCCACCGGGGAAGGCAATCTGCATCAGGGACAGGCGCGGGCGCTCGGTGTGATGGTCGTCGCTGACCTGGCGAGCGCGGTGGCGGAGATTCTAGATTAGCGCGTCGCCCGCGCTTCCTCGTCGTCAGGAGACTCTTGTGCGCTTGGGTTTGCTCCTCGCAGCGCTCGCCGCCACACCAACCGCCCTCGCGTCGCAGATCCCGATTCGCGTTGGCCAGGTGCTCTCGGGCCGCCTCGTGCCCACCGACCAGAAGTTCTCCGACGGATCGCGCTACAAGCTGTATGCTTTTGCCGGAAAGAAAGGCGATACCGTCGCGGTCGATCTCACGTCCGATGACTTCGACGCGAACCTGCTGATCGCCGACGCGTCGGGGAATTCCCTGGCGCGCAACGACGACGGCGGCGAGAACTGCAACGCGCGGCTGACATTCGTGCCGCCGGCCACCGGGAATTTTCGAATCTACGCGAATTCGAGCAGCCAGGCGGAGCTGGGCGACTACCAGGTGGCGCTCGCGCGGGGCCGCGCGCGGGTCGCGGCGGACACCGTCTGCCGCGGCTTCGGTCCGGTGGCGGGCATGATCGAGGTGGGGCAAACGATTACGGGGGATCTCTCCACGGACGATCCCGAGTTCCGCGGCGACTCGACGTATTACCAGCGCTGGGTCCTCCCCGCCAAGCCGAACCAGGCGTTCACCGCCGATCTCGTGTCGGACGACTTCGATGCGTACCTCTGGCTCACGCGCGGGCGTGGTGACAAGATCGTCGCCAACGACGACGGCGGCGGCGGCTGCAACTCCCGCCTCGTGTACACGCCGCAGGACGACCACCCGCTGCGGCTGATCGTGAATACGGCGCGGCCCGCGCACTCCACGGGACACTTTACGTTGCGCGTCACCGTGGGCGCGTCGCCGGTCGAGACGAAGGGGAACTGCCGCTTCAGCGGCGCCAGCGCGGCACGTCACACGCAGACCGTGGGAGAGCGGTCCATCGACGTGGGGCAGTCGCAGCAAGGCAATCTCACCCGCACCGACGTGCTGCTCGAGAGCGACAGCACCTACGCGCAGCCGTGGACGATTCAGGGCCGCGCCGGCCAGACGATCACCATCGACCTCGAGTCCGACGCGTTCGACGCCTATCTGTTCTTGCGCGGACCCGGCATCACCGGCGGCCGTGACTTCCAGGATGACGACTCGGGCGGCAACTGTCAGGCCCGCCTCACCGCCACGTTCCCGCAGAACGGCGAATATGAGATCGTCGTGAATACGGCGGCGGGCGAGCATTTCGTGACCGGCGCCTTCACGCTGAGTGTGACGAGCGGATCCAAGCCGAAGTCAGTAGCGCCGTGCCGTCGTAACGATCAGTGACTGACGAGCCGGTGCGTGTCGCCGTGCTGGTGTCGGGCGGCGGCACGAACCTGCAGGCCCTCCTCGATGCGCTGCACAATTCTCCCGTGGCGCGTGTGGCGCGCGTAATTTCCAGCCGGCCCGCTGCCGGTGCCCTCGAACGGGCGCGCCGCGCCGCCGTCCCGACGACGGTGCTGCGTGATCCCAACGACCCGGCGGAGCTGCTGGCGGCGCTCGGCGACGCACAACTCGTGGTGCTGGCGGGCTACTTGAAACTCGTCCCCCGGTCCGTGGTCTCGCGCTTTCGGGGACGAATGATCAACATCCACCCTGCCCTGCTCCCCGATTTCGGCGGGCCGGGGATGTACGGGCATCACGTCCATGACGCGGTGCTGGCCAGCGGCGCCAAAGAGTCGGGCGCGACGGTACACTTCGTGGACGAAGCGTTCGACCGTGGGAAGATTATCGCGCAGGAAAAGGTGCGGGTCAAACCTGGAGACACGCCCGACTCGCTTGCGGCACGGGTTTTGGAAGCGGAGCATCGATTGCTGCGGCGGGTGGTTTTGGATCTTGCGAGGAGGATTGGATGAGGAGCCTTATGGCGGTCAAGAAGCAAATGCGACGGTCAAACGACAAAGGCGGCGGTCGGGCGGTCGCAATTGACCGCCGCATTTTGTTTTTGACCGTCATGACCGCCGCAGTTGTAGTTTTGACCGCCCCACTGTCCGCCCAAAGCGTCGATAGCCTCGCGATCCGTTTCTCCGGAATGACCGCCGTAACCGGCTACGAACAAGCCGTCACCGATTCGCTGCTCGCGCTGCTGCCCGGCAGCACCCGCGACCGCCTCGGCAACGTGACTCTCACACTCGGCCGCGGCGGGCCCAAACGCCTCGTCTACTGCAACCTCGACGAGACCGGTTACGTGGTCGGCAATATCACGGACGACGGCTACATCACGCTGCGTCGCGTCGGCGGCGGACCGCGACTCTCTCCCCTGTTCGACCAACAGATCGAGGGCCACCGGGTCACGGTGTTCGGGCGCCGCAGTGCGGTGCCGGGCGTCGTGGCCGTGCGCTCAACCCACCTGACCCGCGGACGGCCCACGCGCGACGAACCGCCATTCACGGTCGACAATGCCTACGTGGACGTCGGCGCCCGCTCGCGCGACGAGGTGCTCGCGCTCGGCATCGCGCTGCTCACCCCGGTGTCCCTCACCAAGCGGCCGCATCGCTACGGCGATCGACTCCTCGCCGCGCCGAGCGCGGGCCGCCGGGCGGCGTGCGCCGCACTCGCCTCCGCCGCGCTGTCACGCCCGCGCGTGCGCGGCACCGTCGTCGTCGCGTTTACGGTGCAGAGCCTCTATGCCGACACCGCGGGACTGAAAACCGTCCTGAACGTGCAGGGCCCGTTCACGGACGCCCGCGTGGTGACGGTGCCATCGAAGTTCGCTGAGACTGCGGTGGAGACAGTGGGGCTGCGAGACGTTGATGCTCTAGTGGCGGATGTGGTGAAATGGATTGGGGGTGGCCAATGAAAGCGTTGGAAGGTTGGAAAGTTGGAACGTTGGAAGGTTGGACCGTGTTCATTGCGGTTGTTCTTTCCAACATTCCAACATTCCAACTTTCCGCTCAGGATTCGAGCCGCATTTCCGACGCGCAGAGCGTCCTTTCGGTCCTCGTCGAGAGTTACGGCGTGTCAGGCATGGAAGCGCCCGTCCGAGCCACGGTGCAGCGCCTGCTGCCAAATTGGGCGCGAACGGAAACCGACACTGCCGGCAATCTCTGGGTGCGCACGGGCCAGGGCGACGGTCCGGTGGTGATTGTCGCGCATATGGACGAGATCGGCTTCCGCGTCGACACCATCAACGCCGACGGCACGCTCGGCCTGCGCACCCGTGGCGGCTTCATCCTGTCGCTCTTCGAGGCGAAGCCCGCGCTCATTCACACGGGTGGCGGCGACATCCCCGGCATCTTCCTGCCGCGCGACACGGGGCTCACGCGCCGCACGCCCCCGCCCCTGCGCGTTAGCGTCGGTGCCACCTCCCGGGCCGGCGCCGAGTCGCTCGGGGTGAAGCTCGGCCAGACGATCACCATGCCCAAGCAGTACGTGCGGCTCGCCGGCACGCGCGCGACCGGCCGTTCGTTCGACGACCGCATGGGCTGCGCCGCGCTGATCCTGGCGCTGCGCCGCCTGGACCGCGCCAGGCTCACGCATCCGGTGATTTTCATCTTCAGCACGCGCGAGGAGATCGGTCTCGAGGGCGCCGAGGCGGTCGCGCGCCAGCTGGACACCACGACGCGGCGCGTGCACGCGATCGACACGTTCGTCTCGGCCGATTCCCCGCTCGAGCTGCAGAACTTCGCCGTCGCGAAGATCGGCGCCGGCGCCGTCGCCCGCGCGCTCGACAACTCCTCCATCACGCCGCCCGCGTACGTGGACTCGCTGGCGGAGATCGCGCGCGCCCGCGGCATCGCGCTGCAGATCGGCACGACCAACGGTGGCAACGACGGCTCGACGTTTGTGGAGTTTGGCGTCGTCGATGTCCCGATTGGCTGGCCGCTCCGGTATTCCCATTCGCCTGCCGAGATCGTTGACTTGAAGGATTTGTTGAGCCTGGCTGACATGGTGCGGGCCGTGGCGGAGGATTGGTAAGAGAGAAGGCGGTCAAACTGCAAATGCGGCGGTCGGACGGTCAAGAGACAAATGCGGCGGTCGGACGGTCAAAACGACAACTGCGGCGGTCATGACCGCCCGACCGCCGCAGTCGATTCTTGACCGCCGCCGTTGTAGTTTGACCGCCCTATGAGGGCCCTTCTCTCAGTCTCGGACAAACGCGGAGTCGTCCAGTTCGCCCGTCAGCTCGTCGAGCTCCGATGGGAAATCGTCTCCACCGGTGGGACGGCGGAGGCGCTGCGCCGTGAGGGCGTCCCGGTCATTCCGATCGATCAGGTCACCGGCTTCCCGGAGATGATGGATGGGCGAGTCAAGACGTTGCATCCGAAAGTGCATGGCGCACTGCTGGCCAGAAGAGACAATTCCGGCGATGTCGCGGCGCTGAAACAGCACGGCATCACACCGATCGATCTCGTCGCGGTGAATCTGTACCCGTTCCGCGAAACGGTCGCGAAACCCAAGACGACGTTTGCTCAAGCGATCGAGCAGATCGACATCGGCGGGCCGTCGATGCTGCGGTCAGCCGCCAAGAATCACGAGTCCGTGATTGTGGTGGTAGATCCTGCCGATTATCCCACCGTCATCTCGGCATTGAAAGACGGCAGTCTGACCCCGGGCGCAAGCCCGGGGAACACGGATCTTCGTCGATCACTCGCCACGAAGGTCTTCGCGCACACCGCCGCATACGACGCGGCCATTTTGGGCTATCTCACGCGCTCGCCAGAGGTCCTCCCCTCCACCAACGTCCAGATCCTCCACCAACGGCAGGCATTGCGCTACGGAGAGAATCCGCACCAGCGCGCCGCGCTGTACGTCACCGATGAGCCCGGCATCCGCGACATGCATCAGCTGCACGGCAAGGAGCTGTCGTTCAACAATCTGCTGGACGTGGACGCCGCGGTCATGGCGGTGGCGCCGTGGCAGAGCAAGAACGCGCGCGCCGCCTGCGTCATCATCAAGCACACGACGCCCTGCGGCATCGCCCTGGGCCGCAACGCCGCGGACGCCTACGCCCGCGCGCTCGCGACCGATCGCACCTCGGCATTCGGCTCATGTGTAGCGTTCAACACCGTCGTGGATCGCGCCGCAGCCGAATCGATGCGCGAGCTCTTCGTGGAGGTCGTCGTCGCGCCGCGCGTCGACGCCGAGGCGCTCGCCGTCTTCAAGGAGAAGAAGAACTTGAGAGTCGTGGAGCTCCCGCGGCCTGCGGACGAGCCGACGCTCGATTACAAGCGGGTGCGGGGCGGATTCCTGGTGCAGGACCGCTTCCGCTACAGCGCCGTCGCCGACGAGTCCAAGTGGCAGATCGCCACCACCCGGCGGCCTACCGATGCGCAATGGAACGACTTACGGTTCGCCTGGGCGGCGGTGGGGTCGATCAAGTCCAACGCGATCGTCCTGGTGCGCGAGGAGGCGGCGATCGGCATCGGCGCCGGCCAGATGAGCCGGGTCGACTCGTCGTTCCTGGCGGTGCACAAGGCTCGGCAGCAGGGCCACGACCCCGGCGGCGCGGTGCTGGCCAGCGACGCGTTCTTCCCCTTCCCGGACGGCGTGGAGGAGGCGGCGGCGGCTGGAGTTACCGCGATCATTCAGCCAGGGGGATCGGTCAAAGATGCCGACGTCATTGCAGCCGCAGATCGGCTGGATCTGGCCATGATCCTGACCGGTATGCGGCAATTCCGTCACTAGATTATTGGGCCTATGACGACGACCTATCCGAACCGCGCGACACCGGCGGCGCGCACGCCGGCATACGCCGTTAGCACGCCGTTACACGCCGCCAAGCCTCCGTATCTGATGGCGGCCTGCGTCTCCCTCGGCGCGCTGATCCTATACATCGTCACGCTCGCGCCGACGACGCAGTTCTGGGATACGTCGGAATACATCGCGGCGGCGTACACCCTGGGCATTCCGCACCCGCCCGGCAATCCGCTGTTCGTGCTCATGGCGCACGTGTTCGGATTGTTGCCGCTCGCCGCGGGCTACGCGCAGCGCATCAACCTGTTCGCGGCGGTGACGAGCGCCGTCTCCGCCGGCTGCTGGTTCCTCGTCGCCGACCGCTTGTTGCGGTCGTTCGTGCCGGCGCTGTGGCCGCGCCGGCTCGCGGCGCTCGCCGGCGCGCTCGTCTCCGCGACCGCGTTCACCGTGTGGAACCAGTCGGTCGTGAACGAGAAGGTCTACACGTTGAGCCTGCTCTCCATCGCGCTGATTCTGTGGCTCATCGTGCGCTGGGACGATCAGCCTGCGGGCGAAGCACACGACCACCACCTGCTGCTGATCATCTATCTGCTGGCCCTCACCGCCACGAACCACATGATGGGCGTGCTGGTCGGGCCCGTGGTGATCATCCTGCTCTATCCGCCGGCCAAGCAGCAGCGGCCGACGTCCGATCGCGAGCGCAGCGTCGAGTGGTCGCAGTTCCTGGTGTTCACGACCGTGTGGGGGCTGCTGCTCTCGCTGGGCCTCGAAGGCTGGGAGCCGATCGCGGTGGCTGGGGTGCTGTTTGCCGCCGCGCTGGTGTACGCCATCACGGCCGGCAACGTCTCGTTCGCGGTCGCGGCGCTGCTCGTGGCCGTGGTGGGGCTGTCAGTCTACACCTATCTCCCGATTCGCGCCGGCTTCTATCCGCCGATCAACGAAGGCGAGCCGACCAATTGGCAGTCGCTGTGGGCGGTGCTCACGCGCCAGCAGTACGGCAAGCCGTCGATCTTCGACAATCCCACGCAGGCGCCCGGCAGCGGCAACGCGGGCCACACCGCGGCGCTCTATGGGGCGCAGCTCGTCAACTACGCCCAGTATTTCAGCTGGCAGTTCGCCCATGACTGGTCGGAGCGCGTGCAACGCGTCCTGGCGGTCGTGTTCGCATTCGTGGGCGTGGGAGGCGCGATGCGCCACTGGCGCGCCGACAAGCGCACGGCCCTCGCGATGACGCTGCTCATCGTCACGTTCACGCTCGCGCTCGTCTTTTATCTCAACTTCAAGTACGGCTACTCCCTCCATACCGAGCAGCCGCTGGCGGCGCACGAGGTGCGCCAGCGCGATTACTTCTTCATGGTGTCGTTCGCGCTCTGGGGCATCTGGGTGGCGATGGGGCTGGCCGCGGGAATCGAATGGGTGAGCGAGCTGTTCCGGGAGCGCCAGCCGGACGCAGGCCGCCGCTGGCTGTACGGCACGCCGCTCCTCGCGCTGGCGCTGATTCCGCTCGTGGGCAACCGCCTCACGGCGTCGCGCAAAGGTGAGACGCTGGCGCGCGACTTCGCCTACGACGTGTTGCAATCGGTGGAGCCGTACGGCGTGCTCGTCACGGCGGGCGACAACGACACGTTCCCGCTGTGGTACGCCCAGGAGGTCGAAGGCATTCGCCGCGACGTCACCGTCCTCAATCTTTCGCTGGCGAACACCGACTGGTACGTCCGGCAGCTGCAGCGGCGGCCGCTTGCCCCATTCGATACGGCGCACGCACCGGCGATCTATCGCGGCAGAGCGTGGCCGGCGCCGACCAACAAACTGATGACCCTCACCGATCAACAGCTGGAGACGCTGGAGCAGTATTACGTCATCGAGGAAAAGCGCACGGCACTGCTCGGCACGGGCGCCGACACCGTTCGCGTCACGATCGATCCGCAGATGATGGGGCGCCCGTACCTCGAGCGCGCCGACATCATCGTGCTGCAGGTGATCAAGGACCAGCTCGGGAAACGGCCGATTTACTTCTCACGGACGGTGGGATTGTACGCCGACCAGTTCGGCTTTACGTCGCATCTCGAGGGTCACGGGTTCGCGCGGGTGCTGCGCGAGCGAGCGCTGGCGCCGTCGGACAGCATCAAGGGAATCCAGTCGCTCGGCTACGTGAACGTGCCACGCACGACGCGTTTGATGTTCGACGTGTACCACGCCGACGCCGCGGCACGGCCACGGCCGCGGGGATGGGTGGACAAGCCGTCCGAGGGAATCCTCTCGCTGTACGCCCTCACGTACTACCAGATGGCGCAGGATCTGCAGACCTCGCAGAGCGCGCTGGCGGCGCGCGCCCAGGAGATCGCGCAATCGATCTTCAGGAACACCGAGACGACGCTGCAGCCGCTGCCGGAGCGGCCGGTCCGCTAGCGCTTCGTCGTGTCTTTGGCGGCGCCTGCCCCCCCCGCCCCGCCCCCGGTGCCGCCGGCGGGATGCGTCGTCGCGGCGGTCGACTCCTGACCCGTCGGGACGCCGCGGTGGCGCTCGACCAGGCGAGCCATGACCGGGGCGGTCGGGAACAGGCGCTCACCACCACCCACCACCACCGAGTCGCCGGCCTCGACGCCGCCCTGAATTTCGGCCCACCCCGCCGTCCGCACACCGACGCTCACCTGCCGGCGATCAGCCTTGCCGTCTTTGATGACCCAGATGAAGGTCGCGCCCTGCATGGGGAGGAGCGCGTCTTCCGGCACGACGATGGCATTGGGCCGGATATCGGTGGCGAGGCGCGCCTCGATGAACATCCCCGCCTGGAGCTGGTGCTCGGGATTCGGGACGCGCGCCTTGATGAGGATCGTGCGGCCCGGCAGCTCGACGACCGGATCCACGAAGACCACTTCGCCAGAAAAATTCTTGCCGGGTAGCGCGGCAACCTGGAAGCTCACGAGCTGGCCGCGGCGCAGCCGCTCCGCATAGCGCTCAGGCACCTGAAATGAGGCGTGTTGCGGGTTGACCGACTGCAGCGACGTCAGCGGCGTCTGATTGCTGACAAACGTGCCGATGCTCACCAGCCGGCGGCCGACGACGCCGGCGAATGGCGCCCGGACGACGGTACGGTCGAGCCGCGTCTTGAGCAGATCATAGTTCGCGTCGGCACCCTGCGACTTCGCTTGCGCCTGCTCCAAATCAGACGTGGACGACGCATTTTGAGCGATCAGCTGCTTGGTGCGCTCGAGTGCCTGCCGCGCCATCTGGCGGTCGGCTTCAGCCTGAGCGACCTGCGCCTTCAGCTCGGCGTCATCCACCTTGAACAGCGGCGTGCCGGCGCCGACCTCCTGGCCTTCCCGCACCAGGATGTCGGTGATGCGCCCGGAGACTTCCGGGCGCAGCTCGATCGACTGGATTGCTTCGATCTGGCCGGTGGCCGCGATCGCGTCGACGACGGTGTCGCGGATGGCCGTAGCGACCTCGACGGGCATGGCGAAGCCGCCAGGTCCACCGGCGCCGCCACCTCCCGCAGAGTTGGCCTTTTTGCACGCGGCGGGAGCCGCGAGCAGGAGCAGAACAGCAAGGGCGCGGTACGACATCACTGTGGTTCCTTATCGGTAAAGAGTCTCTTGCCCAAAATGCTCTCCAGACCGGCGAGCGCGAGTCTGGTCCCGTAGCGGGCTTGCACGAGATCCGCCTCGGCCTGAGACAGGTTCACTTCGGCATCGAGCAGATCGAGAATCGTGGTCGCGCCGCTCGAGTAGCGCGTTTGCTGGACGCGGAAGCTTTCGCGCGCCACGACCAGACCTTCGATCGCTAACCCCGCGGAGGCGCGTGCGGTCACGTAGGCGTCGTAGGCCGCGCTCACGTCGTGCTGTACCGCCCGATCGAGATCCTCCCGTCGCGCGCGGGCAACATCCTTGTTCACACGCGCGCGCGAGAGCCCGAGCTCCCGCTGGCCATTGTTCCACAACGGGAATGACACCGCGAGCGTGAAATTCGTCGGCTTGAACAGCTTCGGAAAGAACGTCGTGTCAAACGTGAATGCATTGAAGGTCAGAGACGCGTGCGGCAGATAATTGCCCAACTCGGCCCGATAGGAGGCGCTCGCCGCACGCTCATTGGCGGCTGCCACGCGGTACTCGGGACCCTGGCGGGCGGCCTGGGAAATGGCATCGGCCAGGGTTACCGGCAGCTCCGGAGCGGCAGCGGTGTCGAGCGGCGCCGCATCGACCGGTCCGGCCGCTCCGACCCGGCGACCCAGCTCGAGCCGCGCCACGCGCAGGGCCGATGCCTGTTGGAGCTGCGCCACCTGCGCGCGGTTGAGCTCGAGCCGCAGGTTCAGCGAATCCGTCGACACCGCGGCGCCGGAGGACACCCGGGCCCGGGCGACCGCGAGCTGCTCGCGGGCGCGGCGGAGTCGATCGCGTGCCACACGATCGAGCTCGTTATTCGCGAGCACGGCGTAATAGTCCGATTCGGTGAGGAGCGCCGTCGCGAACCGCTGCCGCAGCTCATTCGCGTGCGCACCCGCGAGCTCGGCACCGGACCGGGACAGCTCCGCAACCTTCTGACCACCGGTAAACAAATCGTATCGGGCGCTCAGTTGTCCCGTCCACGCCGTCTTTGCCAGGAAGAAGGTGTCACCGGCGAAGACGAAGCTGAGTCCATTCGCGCGCTGAGCCTGCAGGCTGAGGCTGACCGCAGGCAGGATGAACACCGCGAAGGCATTGCGCCGCGCCCAGACCGCGTTGTCGACCTGGCCGAGCGCCGAGACGTAGTTCGGGTCGAGCTGCACGGCGCGCTGCAGCGCTTCGCGCAACGTGATCTGCGGCAGCGAGTCCGGAGGCTCCGCTGCTGGAGACACCGGTCCCTGCAGGGCAAGCAACAGCGCCAGCATCAGTCGCCCTCCGCCGTGAGTGGCTCCCGGCGACGGACGAGCCGATACAATCGCCGCGGCAGACTGCCGATCCAGTGGAACAGCGACGGCAGGACCAGGTACGCCACCGGCACGACGAACAGGGTGAGCGCCGTGGAGAAGAACACGCCGCCGACGATCGCGTAGCCCAGCGGCTTGCGCGACGCGGAGCCCGCGCCGACGCCCCAGGCGACCGGTACCGCGCCCATGATCGTCGCGACGGAGGTCATGAGAATCGGCCGCAGCCGGATCCGCCCCGCCTCGAGAACGGCGGCGACGGTGTCGAGGCCCTTCTCTCGCAGCTGGTTTGTGTATTCGACGAGCAGAATCGAGTTCTTACAGACCAGTCCGATGAGGAGAATCATCCCGATTTGGCTGTACAGGTTCATCGTCGCGCCCGACCGATGGATGATCGCGGCGAACTTCAGCGTCGCCAGCGCGCCGGTGACGGCGAGCGGGACGGCCAGCAGCACCGTCAAGGGATGTACCAGCGACTCGAACTGTGAGGCGAGCACCATGAACACCACAATCAGCGCGATCACGAACGCGAAGTAGATCGCGCTCCCGCTCTCCTTGTACTCGCGTGATTCTCCGGCGAGCGCCGTCGTGGTCCCGGGCGGCAGCATTTGTTTCGCGATCGCGTCGAGCGAATCGAGCGCCTCACCCTGCGCGAGCCCCGGCATCAGCGACGCCCCCAACGTGAACGAGGGGATCCGATTGAAGTGGTTGATCTGTCGCGCGCCCACCCCTTCCTGCACGTTCGCCAGGGCGTCGAGCTGGACCAGCTGCCCGCTCTTGCCTCGCAGATAAATCCCGCGCATGTCGCTCGGCGTCGCACGATCCTTGGGATCGAGCTGCACCATCACGTAATACAGCTTGTCGTTGCGCGTGAACGTGCTGACGCGGCGGCCGCCGAGGAACGTCTGTAGGGCGCCCGCCACATCGCGGACCGGCACGCCCAAATCCTCAGCCCGGTCTCGATCGAACGTCACCCGCAGCTCCGGCTTGTTCACAAACAAGTCGGTCTGGACGTTCGCGAGACCCTTGATTTGGGAGGCGCGACCGACGAACGGTCCCATGATCTCGGTGAGTTTCGCGAAATCGGGATTCTGGACGACGTACTGAATCGGCTGCGAGAACCCGATCGCACCAGGTGCGTAGGGAAATGCCAGGACGCCCGAGATCCCCATGAGCTGGGGAAATAGCCCGCCGATCATCTGTTGGACGCTGGTGTGACGCTGGCCCCAATCCTTCAGGATCACGCCGATGAACGCGCTGTTCACGCCGCCCGCGAATCCGCCGACGATCGTGAAATACCCATTCACGTCGGGGGTGCGGCCGATGATTTGCTCCACCTGTCGCACGTAGCTGTCGGTGTACGGCAGCGACGCGCCTTCCGGTCCCCGGACCACGATCAGGAAGAAGCCACGATCGTCTTCCGGGATCAGCTCGTTCTGCAGCCGCGTCGGCGGGAAAATCAGAAACGCAAAGACCGAGACGGCGACGACTGCCAGCGTCCCGAGCAGGACGGCGACGCGATGATCGACGGCGCGGCGTAGCAGGTGCGCATACCGCTCGGCCAGCGCGTTGAAGCCGCTTTCGAACATCTGGAAGACCTTGCCATGCTGGTGCTGCATCCTCAGGATCTTGGCGCAGAGCATCGGTGTGAGCGTCAGCGCGACGAAGCCCGAGATTACGACCGCGCCCGCCACGGCGATGCCGAACTCGCTCAACAACCGGCCCGCGGTGCCCGTCAGGAACGCGAGCGGCGAAAACACCGCCACCAGGGCGATCGTGGTCGCGATGACCGCGAACCCGATTTCGTTGGTGCCGCGCACCGCCGCTTGCTCCGGCTGTTCGTGCAGCTCCTCCTGGTGCCGGAACGCGTTCTCGAGCACGATGATCGCGTCATCGACCACGATGCCGATCGCGATCGTCAGCGCGAGCAGCGTAAAGTTGTTGATCGAAAAGCCGAGGAAATACATGATCGCGAACGTCGCGATGATCGACGCCGGGATGGCAAGTCCGGGGATGATCGTGGCCCGGACGTTGCGCAGAAAGACGAAGATGATCAGGACGACGAGGATGGCGGCGATGAGCAACGTGAGGCGCGCATCGCTGATCGAGTGCGTCACGAACACGGATCCATCGTATGCCTTTTGCAGCTTCACGCCGGGGGGGAGCGCTTGTTGAATGCTGGGTAGGGCTTCCCGAATGCTCTTCGCCACCTGGATGAGATTCGCCTTGGACTGGCGAACCACGCCGATCGCGACCGAGGGCGATCCGTTGTAGCGGAAGATCGAGCGGTCGTCCTCCGGCCCCAGCTCGACCCGCGCCACGTCCTTGAGCTTGATGAGCTGTGTGCCCTGGCTCGCCACGACGAGCTCGCCGAACTCCGTCGGCGTCTTCAGCTCGCCGAGCGAGCGCACCGAGAACTCGCGGCGGGTCGACTCGATCCGGCCGGCGGGGATTTCCACGTTGCGGGAGACGATCGCGTTCTCGACGTCCTGGATCGTGATGCCGCGCGCCGATAACGCTTCGGTCTGCGGCCAGACCCGCATCGAGTAGCGCCGCTCACCGAAGATCTGGGCGCTGCCGACACCCGGCAGGCTCTGGAGCCGCGCCTTCACAACCCGGTCGGCGACGTCGGAGAGCTGCATCAGGTCGTAGTTGTCGCTGGAGAGCGCCAGCCAAAAGAACGGCTGCGCGTCGGCCGACTGCTTGGCGATCACGGGCTCGAGCACGTCCACGGGCAAGCGCCCGCGCACGCGCGAAACTTTGTCGCGCACATCCTGCGCCGCGATGTCCACCGGCCGGTCGAGCGTGAACTCCAACGTGATGTTGCTGGTCTGCTCCGCCGACTGACTGGAGAGGGTGCGCAGCCCCTGGATCGTCGACAACTCTTCCTCGAGCACGTCGGTCACCGCGGTCTCGACCACCTGCGCGTTCGCACCGGGCAGTGTCGTCTGCACCGAAATGATCGGAGGATCGATGTCGGGCAGCTCGCGCACGGAGAGGCGGGTGTAGCCGATGAACCCGAAGAGCACCAGTGCGGCCGACAGCATGCTGGCGAGAACGGGGCGTCGTATAGCCGTTTCCGAGAGTCTCATGTGCTCAAATCTTCCCAGGAAAGTGAACCGGACGGAACGTCCTGAACGTAACGGGACGTGTCACATGCGAGTTCCAAGGTCTTCTGCTAGTACGTCGAAAAAGAACGCGAAAAATCGACATTGGGCGGTCCCGTTTTTGTTCGAACTTGGGACCCGAACATATACCGAAGTCGGAAGAGCCCGCAAGTGGCGCCCTGCCCCGCCCCAAACGTCATAATTTCGCTTTAGGACGCTCGTCCGCGAGACTAGGTTAGAGCCGTGGGAGGGCTGGCCGAATGGCTAAGGCACCGGTCTTGAAAACCGGCGGGCGCAAGCCCTTACAGGTTCGAATCCTGTGCCCTCCGTCGCCCCATCCGTAGAGGTGTGATTATGCGTCGGGCCGCCGGTCCTCGCGGTCGCTTCGGTTCGCTCGTGGTTGCAGTCTGCAGCCTCATCTGGGCCTCGCCCTGCCCAGCCCAGACGCGATACGACTCGGTGTACGACCAGATCAAGAATCTCGCCCCGCTGCGGGACGCGGTGGCGCCGATCCACGGACTCACGCTGCATCGCGACGTGCTGCAGCTGCGGTTCGAGTCGGGGCATGCGTACCTGCTCACGCCGGTGTCGGGACGCACGGTCGGCATCGCGCTCGTCGGCGTGGGATCGATGTCGTTCGTGCCGCCCCTCACGGTCGAGCAATACAATCTGAAGCGCGTGTTGGGCGATTCCGTTTTGGCGGAACCGATCACCGCCGCGGTCCTCTTGTTCACCGACTCGACCCAGGCGGAGCTGGCGCGATCGCTCAAATTCGCCTTTCCGTCCGGGACACCGGCCGACGCGCGCGGTGCCGTGAACGACGCGCTCGACTACCTCATCGACGGGCGCGCGCACAGCGTCGACGCGAGCTTCGTCGGCCCGATCCTCGATCAGACCACCACGGAATTCTTCAGCGCATTCATCCAGCGGGCGCATGGCGAAAGCGTGTTGATGGAGTTCGATCCCAACGAATCGGAAGAGGTGATCCTCTATCGTCGCGGCCACATGATGGAGCAGCGCGTGGAAACCGTGTGCCAGTTTCCGCGCGCCGCGGACCTGGACCACAAGGTTTCGATCACCACGAAGGAGGCGGAGCCGCTCATCGTGGATGCGTACGACATCAACGCCACGATCGACAACAACTATCACTTCAAGGCCAGCGCCGACGCCCGCGTGATCGTACGTCGCGACCAGCACCGCTGGGTGTGGTTCAACCTGTACAGCGAGCTCGATGTCGATTCCGTGACGACGGGCACCGGCGCGCCCCTCACCTACTACCGCCACGATCACGCGTCGCCCTTGTGGGTGCAATACGAGAAGCCGATCGGCCCCGGCGACACGGCCCACGTGCGCGTCGTGTATCACGGCGGTGTCATCGGCTTCGGATCGGCGATCGAGGGCTTTCTCCCGCCCTGGTGGGACCAGCGGCGCCGCGATATGCTGCCGATACTCGACAGTTGGGCCTTCATCAAGGAGACCGAGACCTGGTTTCCACGCTACAGCCACCAACCCGCCTCGATGACGCTCACGTTCCACACGCCCCAGGACCTCAAATTCGCCACCATCGGCCGTTTGCTGGCGTCGGACACGGCGGACAATGTCGTCACGACGCGCTGGGTGAGCGAGCTTCCCACGGACCAGGTCTCCTTCAACATCGGGAAATTCGACGAGTGGGTGCTGCACGACCCGCGCATCCCGCCCGTTACCGTCCAGGTCAACACCGATGCGCACGCCGTCATCGGGCGGCTCATTCCCAGCGCGCGGAAACCCGAAGCGGAGGTCGGCGCCGACGTCGCCAACAGTCTCGCGTTCTTCACCAAAATGTTCGGCCCGCCGCTCTTTCATCAGTACTACGCGACCGAGATTCCCTACTTCCACGGCCAGGCGTTCCCCGGCCTGATTCACCTCTCCTGGGCCACGTACCTGGCGCGCTCGGAGAAGGGCAACGACGAGAGCTTCCGCGCGCACGAGATGGCGCACCAGTGGTGGGGCATCGGCGTGGAGCCGGCGAATTATCGCGACGCGTGGCTGGCGGAAGGCTTCGCCGAGTTCTCCGGCCTGTGGTACATGCAGATCATCCTGCAGGACAACGACCGGTACTTCAAGAAGCTCCGGGACTCGCGCGACGACATCCGGCGCGTGCGCGCGAAGGCGGCGCCGTTGGGCCTCGGCTATCGCGCGGCCGAAAGCTGGAAAGGCGCCTACTCGCTGACGACCTACCAGAAGGGCGCCTGGGTGCTCCACATGCTGCGCAACCTGCTGCTGGACACGCGCACCATGAGCGAGGATCGCTTTTCGCGCATGATGCGCGACTTCTATATGACGTATCGCGGCAAGCGCGCGTCGACGGCAGACTTCCAGTACACGGTCGAGCTCGCGACCGGACAGCCGATGGACTGGTTCTTCAATGAATGGGTGTACAGCACGGCGGTCCCGACCTACACCTTCTCGTGGAACGCGGCGCATGACAGCGCCGGCATCGTGGCCCACCTGCGGGTGCGGCAGAGCGAGGTGCCGGATGACTTCGCCATGTACGTGCCGGTGTTGGTCAAGTTCGACCAGGGCGAGGCGCTCCTGCGCCTGCTCGTTCGCGGGCCCACGACCAACGTCACCGTGCGCCTGCCGGCGGAACCGGTGTCCATGCAGCTCAATCCGCTGGAATCCGTCCTCGCCGAAGTCAAGACCGAGGGCTGGCAGCAGTGACTGGAAAGCGGGAGATGACGTTCCTGCTCGCGGGCGTGGAGCGGCGTGTGCTGCAGCGCCTGGCCAAGCGGGTCCCGCGCACGATTCGATCGAATCACCTCACGGCCCTCGGCATACTCGGCGCGGCCGGCGCCGGGACCGCCTACGCGCTCACGACGTACGATCCGGCCTGGCTCTGGGTGGCAAGCCTGATGCTGGGCGTGAACTGGATCGGCGACAGCCTCGACGGCACACTCGCGCGCGTGCGCGGCACGCAGCGTCCCAAGTACGGGTACTATCTCGATCACGTCGTGGACGCCTTCTCGACCGCCGTCATCGGTCTCGGGATCGGCCTGTCGCCGTTCGTGGACCTCGGCCTGGCGCTGGGGCTCGTGGTCGTCTATCTGGCGCTGTCGATCAATGTGTACCTCGAGTCGACCGTGTTCGGCGTGTTCAAGATTGCGTACGGGCGCATTGGACCGACCGAGGTGCGGCTGCTGCTCGTCATCTTGAATACCATCGTGGCGCTGGCGGCGCTCTGGCACGTCAAAACCAGCTGGCCCGTCGGGCTGGTGGCGAACTGGACGCTGGGGATTCTGCTGGCCGGGATGGTGGCGCTGTTCGTGGGACGATTCGCCCGCAATCTGTACCGGCTCGCGAAGCTCGAGCCCCAACGATTCAGGTGGTGGGAAGAGAGGCCGTAACATGTGTGTCGCTGCCGTTCTCCTCGTCCTCGCGTTGCCGGCGACGGGATCGCTCGCGGCCCAAACGGTGCGCGGGCAGCTGATTGACAGCATCAGCCGCGCGCCGCTGCCGGGGGCGTTCGTTACCTTGGTCGATGAACACGGCGCCGAGCGCGTCCGTGCCATGACCAATGCCGCCGGCGAGTTCATCCTGACCGCACCGGCCGGTCCCTACAAAATCCGCTCGAAACGCATCGGGTTTCGCCCCTATCTCTCTCCCGCGCTGACACTGCGCTCCGGCGAGACCATCTCGTTCATCGCCGCGGTCGACCCGATCCCCCTCGCACTGTCCAAGGTCGTCGTCGAAGGCGATCGCCAGTGTAACGTCGCGTCCGGGGCGGGGGGGGGGGCATCCGTCGCAGCGGTGTGGGACGAAGTTCGCGAGGCGCTTGCCGCGGTGTCGTGGACGTCGCGGGACCCAGGCTACTGGTACGCCATCACGCGCTTCACGCGCGAGACGACCCCGCAGGGGCGCGCGCGCGGACCGGATTCCACGTGGCGCGATGACGGGTACCGCCGCATACCGATTCAGAGCGCGCCTCCCGAGCAGCTCGAGCGGGAAGGCTTCGTCGTCGTCGACGAGGCAGGCTGGACGTATCACGGGCCTGACGCGGACGCGCTGATCAGCGATCCGTTTTTGCGCACGCATTGCTTCGAGACCAAGACCGGCCATAGAGAAACAGAAGGGCTGATCGGGCTCGCGTTCACGCCGGCCCGCGGCCGCACGCTGCCCGACATTTCGGGCACCCTCTGGATCGACCGGCAGTCGGCGCTGCTGCATCACCTCGACTTCACCTACA
Organism: Gemmatimonadales bacterium; assembly: GCA_036505175.1. Taxonomy (GTDB): domain Bacteria; phylum Gemmatimonadota; class Gemmatimonadetes; order Gemmatimonadales; family GWC2-71-9; genus 20CM-2-65-7. The sequence continues at coordinate 8,414 of DASXTV010000088.1, read as the reverse complement.
CACGCTTGCCGCAGGAGGTCGTCGCTCAGCGCGCGGGCGGTCGCATCGAGTTCCTGCGGGTGCCGTCCGGCGCCTGGATCGTGCGCGATTGGGTGATCCGCATGCCGCTCGCCGCAATGAAGGAGCGGCTGATGGCGATGGGCTCACATCCGGAAGTCGTCGGCTTCCGGGAGACCGGCGGCAGTGCGCTCGAGATCAAGACGAGGACGGGGACCATCCTGTATGGCGCTGAGCCGGCTGCCCCTGCCCCAGCCGTCGCGGTCGCGCCACCGGCCCAGCCTCCAGCGCCGATACCGGCGGTTGAACCGACATCGGCTACCGATACGACGGCTTCCTCCCCCGCCCCCCCCGCGACCGGCACTACCGCCCCACCCATTCGCAAAAGCCACAATGCCAACCTGATCGACCGCTCGGAAATCGAGAGCTCGACGGCGATCGATGCGTACGCGCTGGTTCAGGAGTCGCGGCCCACCTGGCTGCACACGCGCGGCACGATCAGCATCCGCGATCCGAGCGCCGGCGTCCCTCAGGTCTATCTCAACGGCACGCGGCTCGGCGATGTGAACCAGCTGCGCGAGATTCAGCTCAGCGAAGTCCGGGAGCTGCGCTTCTTCGGCGCCGCCGAAGCGCAAATGCGGTACGGCACGGGCCACGCGGGTGGCGTAATCGAAGTGTCCACCGGCGCCGTCGCGCCGACCGGGCCAATCTCCAGTGCACCACCTGCGCCTTCCCCCCCGACCAGCGACTCGACTCCACCTCGTAGTTCCAGCCGTGCATCACTCCGCAATTCGAACGTGCTCAAGGCGGAGGAGTTCGAGAAATCGACCGCAATCGACGTGTACGCTTTGGTGCAGGAATTCCGGCCCACCTGGTTGCACTCGCGCGGGGTGACCAGCATCCGTGATCAGAGTGCCGGCCAGCTGCGCGTTTACCTGAACGGCGTTTCGGCTGGGGACGTGAATCAGCTGCGTGAGATTCGCGTCAGCGACGTCCGCGAGCTGCGCTTCCTCGGCGCAGCTGAGGCGCAAGCGCGGTACGGCCTAGGACACGGCGGCGGGGTGATCGAGGTGTTGACGCGCTAGACGGCGAGCGGCTCGACCTCCTTGCCGCAGTGCTTGCAGATCCTGGCCTTGGCCAGAATCGTTTCGGCACAATACGGACATTCGCGCTCCGCGCGCGTCGGTGTCGCGGACGCCGGCACGTACGCGCGTGGCGCATCTTGCACCGCCGATATCTGCTCCTGCACCTGCTTGCGGAATTCAAAGGGGTTGTCGACGTTCTTGAAGGGCTCGTGGGAACCGCCGGTGCCGCTCACGACGATGTTCCCAAATCCGAAGATCTTGCCGCGTAGCCCCTGTTCGACGCTGATGCTCTCGACCTTGGTGAGCAGCAGCTCGACGGACCGGCGATTCAACCAGCCAACCTTGAGAATGACCCGCTTATTCGTCACCGCGAATTCGGAGCTGCTCGCGGAGATGTAGACGACCAATCCGACCAGCCCGGCCAACAAGAGAAAGAGAAGACCCGCACCCACATTGAGGAACATGATAGCGATGGCCAAGAGCGCGAGGACGATCGGCAACGAGTAGACCAACCAGGTCAGCTTCCCTCGGTACACGACTGTCTCGCCGCTCATCAGGTTCTTGTCTACGTAGCTCATAGATGTCCCTCATGCTGTAGGTTGATCGTTGACCGGTCAACCCTCGAAGGGAGTTCCAGCGTGTTCACGAGAGCGACAACCCTTGCCCTGAGCGTCCTGCTCGCCTCGCAACTCGGTACCGCCCAGGCTCGGCCTGGCGCGCGGCAATACCGCATCGCATACACGATCGCCATGCCCGACGTGGCGTCGCATCTCTACTCGATCACGCTCGCGGTGAGCGGGCTGAGCGGCCGTGCCGTGGACCTGCAGATGCCGGTGTGGTCGCCCGGCCGCTACGGCCGCATGGATTTCGCCAAAAACGTACAGGAGTTCTCCGCCACCGGCGCCGACGGAAAACCGCTGCGCTGGACGAGGGTCGATGGATCGCTGTGGCGCGTCTTCCCGGGCGCGAGCGCCGGCATGCGCGTCACCTACCGCGTGTTCGCGAATGCGCCGATGTCCGGCACGTTCTCGGTGCTGGACAGCGCGCATGCGAATTGGAACGGCGCCTCGCTGTTCATGTACGTCGCCGGCCACAAACAGGATCCCGTGTCGCTCGACGTCACGCCGCCCGATGGGTGGACGATCATGAACGGCGCCGTGAAGAGTGCGGGACAACGGCACTTCGAGTTTCCGAATTACGACCTGTTGATCGACACACCCACGGAGGTTGCGCCGGCGGGGTCCCTGATGCTGGACTCGTTCGTCGTGGACAACCGCACCTATCGGGTGATGGTTCACCATAACGGGCCCGTTTCTCCGGCGACGCGGGCGCGCTTCGTCGGCAACGTCGAGAAGATCGTGCGCTACGAAAACTCGGTCTTTGGCGCGCCGCCGCTCGAGGAGTACACGTTTCTGTTCAACATCGGATTTCCCGGTGGCGACGGGATGGAGCATCTCTACTCGACGCAGATTCAGAGCCGCCGCTTCTGGACCGACACGGCGACGTTCCTGCCCGGCATCGGCTCCGCGGCGCACGAATACTTCCACGTCTGGAATGTGAAGCGCGTCCGGCCGGCGGCGCTGGGGCCGTTCGACTACACGCGCGAGCAGTACCAGCCGTCGCTCTGGGTCGCCGAGGGGTGGACGCAGTACTACGGCGAGGTAACGCTGTTTCGCTCTGGGATTGAAGACACGGCCGCGTTCTACCGGGACATGGCGAACGTGATTCGCGACAATCTTACGGCGCCCGGCCGCACGATGGTCTCGGCACGCATATCGTCGTTCAGCGCGCCGTTCTGGGACGGTGCGCCGCAAGCGCAGCCGACGAACTTTCAGAACACGTTCTTCGACTACTACACGAAGGGCGCGGGGATCGCGCTCTACCTCGATCTCTTCATTCGCAATCGCACGGGCAACGCCAAGTCGCTCGACGACGCGTTCAACAATCTCAAGCAGCGGTCGTGGAACGCGCCGAAGGCGTCGTACTATCTCCAGGGTCGCGGTTACACCGAAGACGACGTCGAGCTCGCGGCGAGTGCGGCGGCGGGCGTGGACATGCACGACTGGTTCGAGCGACACGTCGGCGGCACGGAAGACATGGATTACGACGAAGCACTCGGCTGGGTGGGATTGCGCATCGTGCGCGACAGCACGCAATGGCGGATCGAGCCACAGCCGGATGCGTCACTGCAGCAGCTCCGCGTCCGGGCCGGATGGTTGAGCGGCCGAGTGGATCGGTAGAGAGGTACTCTAGCGGGGCGCGACCGCCGGGCGGTTGAGCGCCGCGATCAGCGCGGGCGTGCCAGCGCGGCCGAACAGGTACCACGTCATCCCGCGCACGCCGACCCATGCGAAGAAGGAGAGGCCGAGCGTCGCTGCGAGGCCGAGCGCGATGCCTTGCTGGGCCAGCCAGGGCGTGAATGTGTCGACCAATTCGCGGTAGAGGAAAAGCACCTGGAACGTGGCGACCGCGACTTGCACCAAGATCATCTGCACGATGTTGCCGATCTGTTTCGTGGCGATCGCGTCGTTCAGCACTTGAATGCACGCGAAGCTGCCGGCGATGATGATCGTCAGGAAAAACCACAGTCCCAGGACGAGCGCGACCGGGTTGACGCTGTAGCCGGTGAGGTCCGCCAGCAGCTCGCTCAGCGTGGGGCGCATCGTATAGGTGAAGACGATCGCCTCGAAAGCGGACCAGACGATCAGCAGGACGAGAGCCCACGGAACGCCGGGGCGAGGGGACTGGTCGAAGGGGTCTTGCATAGGCCCGGTCAAAGGTACCAAAGCGGCCTCGAAGCCGCTAAGTTCAGCGCCGTACTGTTGGAGAGGTGGCCGAGTGGCTGAAGGCGGCGGTTTGCTAAACCGTTATAGGGCCTTAAAACCTTATCGGGGGTTCGAATCCCCCCCTCTCCGTGAGAAAACCGAATTTCGAATGTCGAATATCGAATGATGAATTTCGAAATTCGACATTCGATATTGGACATTCGACATTCATCGGTAACTCACTCCTACCACCTCCCGCCACTCCTGACCCGCTGCCGCACCCGCGCGACGGCGCTGCCGCCGCACACGGCGTGGCGGCACCGCCACGGCCGACCTCGCTGCGTTCGGCGTTCCCCTTTTCACGTGAAGGCACAGACGTTGCTGCCCTGCGGAGCTTTCGGGACCTACCTTCGCCTGGAGGATGCGATGCGCTCGAGGCTCCTGCTTGGATTACTCATGGTCGCCGCCTGTGAGCGCTTCGAGCCGCCAGTCGCGCCGGCGCGGTTCGCGTCGTTCGCGTCACAGAGCGGCTCCGGTCGCATCGCGTTCGTGAGCAGCCGCGACGGCAACAGCGAGATCTATGTGATGAACGCGGACGGCACCGGCCTCACACGCCTGACCGATGATCCGGCGAACGATGCCTACCCCGCGTGGTCGCCCGACGGCAGCCGCATCGCCTTCACCAGTGAGCGCGACGGCCATGACAACATCTACGTCATGAATGCCGACGGGACGGGCGTCACGCAGCTCACCACCTCGACGGGCTCGGTCGGGAGCCAGGCGCCCGCGTGGTGCGGCACCAAGATCGCCTACATGAGCGATGACTACATTGGAGCGTTCCCCGACATCTACGTCATGAACGACGACGGCAGCGGCCAGACGCGGCTGACCATCGCCAACGCCGATTTCGACGAGTTTCCGTCGTGGTCCCCCACCTGCGGGCAAATCGCGTTCACCAAGGACCCCAGTGGTCAGGACCAGGTGATCGTCATGAACGCGGACGGCTCAGCGGTTCAGTACCTGACCGGCGGGTCCAAGAATTCGCAACCCGCGTGGTCGCCCGACGGAACCCGCATCGCGTTTACCAGCGACCGCGACACCCCGGGGAACAGCACCGAGATCTACGTGATGAAGGCAGACGGCACGCAGCAGACGCGGTTGACCGTGAACAGCGCCTTCCATCGTGACTTCTTCCCTGCCTGGTCGTCGGACGGAACACAGATCGCGTTTTGGGCGTATGCCACTCCGAATCCGGGGATCTACGACATGAACGCGGACGGGAGCGGCGTCACCCTGTTCGCCGACAGCGCAGGGAACCGCCCCGCGTGGTTCGGGCCGGGCGCAGCGGTGCCACCACCACCCCCGCCCCCGCCACCGCCGCCCCCGGCCCCGCCCCCGCCCCCGCCCCCGCCCCCGCCCCCGACGGTCGACGTCGGAGACCTGGACGGCTCCAGCTCGAGCGACCGATCGAGATGGTCCGCGGCCGTCGAGATTACGGTGCAGGACGCGGACCTCAACCCCGTGAACGGCGCCACCGTGACTGGTACGTGGAGTGTCAACGGATCCAGTGCGACGTGCACGACGGGCGATGCGGGCAGCAGCGGGTGCACCGTCGTTCTGGCGGGACTGAAGCAGAGTGTCCCCGCGGTGCGTTTCACCGTGACGGCGGTGACGCTCCCGGGGTATGTGTACGATCCGGCCGCCAATCACGATGTCGACGGGGACAGCGACGGCACGGCGATCACGATAAACAAGCGGTAGCTCGGGCTCGGTCGCCGCGGGGCGAAAGCGGAACGGGGAGGGCGGCCGGAGCAACCGACCGCCCTCCCCTACCGTCTCGATCCGCGGGACTTAGTGGATCTTGATGTTGCCCCCGATCAACACGCTTGGCCCGTTGTGGTATGACGACGGCAGAGTCGTGATTTCGAATTTGTCCCCCATGGTCCCGGGGGTACCGCAGTCGTCTACCTTGACGGTGAGCGACTCCCCTGTGTGTGTGCCTGTTTGGTCGACGACTGTGGCGATGCCTGTGAACTCGGCGTGCGTTTGCGGACCGCAGGTCCCGGTGCTGATGACCAGTTTGTCGAAGGATGTGGCCTTTATCCGCACGCCCGCAGCTTGGTCGTTGTATTCAAGGTTGCCCGTTGGAAACTGAGCGTCTACTGCCTGCTGCACGACGAAGCCGAAGTTGGCTCGCGAGTTGGGATCGCTCAAGCTCGGAACCAGGGCGGGCAGCGACAAGAGCACACCGTCCACCGCGAAGACCGGGTCGCCGTCGATCTGGCCGCCGCCCGTCACCTTGCCGGGCGTAGAGGGTTGGCCGCCGATGCATGCGCCGAAGGGGGCGGGCATGCTGAGCCACGGTGTAAAGTCGACCCCGTTCGTGACCTTGGCACCTGCTAGGCTTTGGCCTTGTGGTTGTTGGGGGCCGTCCGGGTCACCCCACCAGTTGCACGTGCCATTGACCTCTCCCGTGACGGTGAGGGCTGGGTGGAGCGCGATTCCATAGGCCGCGGGTGAAACGTTGAAGTTGTTCTGGTTGACCATTCCTGAGGTGTAGGATGGATTGGCTTCGAAAAAGACTGCAACCAGATCTAGCGATGGGCTAACAAGCGCACTGATTGAATTATCTCGCACAAGTACGCCAGGGGTGTTAGCCTCCAAGCCGATGGCATGGACCCAGCCTAGACTACTCAGGTTGTTAATGGTGTTGTTCCGTATCTCCAAGCCCGTATTGTTCGTGCCGTTTATTAGGTTGGCTCCATTGTTGAACAAAATCCCGTAGGCTCCTCTGGCTGGCATCCCAGTGGGAACCTGCACGCTGGTTATGTTCGTGATCGAATTGCCTTCAATCAATATGGACATGCTCGGATCTGTCGAAGCTGCGTCGCCAACAAATACGCCTTTGGCGGATTTGTTGCTCTCGACGTACGCGAGATCGTTGCCCAAGATCGACACACGATCCGGGCCGTTTTCGAGATAGATGGCCTGGGCGGCGCCGTTCGGGTCCGGTGTGGTTACCATATGAACGATGTTGTTAGCGATCACGGCGTCATTGCCGGTCACCCTGACGCCAATCCCAAACGCGTCTCCAGACACAACCAAATTCTTGACCGAAAAGCCGTCGATGGTGACATTCGTCGCGGCCACTCTAAAGACGGGCACGCCAGCTGTCGGGATGCCCGTCACGGTCGATTCGAGAGCGTCACCGAATGTTCGCATGGCGACGGGCATTCCTGCCTGAGCACCGAGCAGCGTCACGTTCATGACATTGACAAGGACGTTCTCGGTATAGGGCCCGGGACAGACTTGGATCACGTCGCCTGGGACGGCCGGAGCCGCCATGGCGGCGCTGATCGACGTATAGCCGGCGTTCAGGCAACTCGTTCCGGGAGGGGTAGGGGTGGGGTCAAAGACGTTCACCCAACGGGTCGGGGTTGGTAAAAGGGCGGCGCTGATGGGTGGGACGGCGGTGGACGCCGTCGGCGTGTCCGTCCGCTCGCAGCCGGCGCCCAGGTACGCGATCGCAGGGAAGATCAGAACTGCAATGGTCCTTCGGAGCGTTTGCATCGGTCTCCTCCTTGAGCACCACGCGCAATACAACCGACGGGGACGGCACTCCGAACTAGGGCAAGGCACGTGCCCGTGCTGGCGCCTCCTATGGCTCGTCGCGACGGCTCAATGCGAGCAGACGGCGCGGCCTTCGGGAACCGAGTAAGTGACGGTGCGCACGAAGGAAACGGCCGGTCGACTCCCGTCGGGGGAGGACGGTCAGCGCCAGGCGAGCGAGGAGATGGGCGACGAGAATCTGGTGCGGTTGCCAGAACTATGGCGCGGACACCATGGCGCCGCCACCAGAGCGCTGGCGGGCGACTGACGACGGTTACGACTGGCGGAACTGTTCCGCGGAAATGCCGAACTGCTTGATCTTCACGTGCAGGGTCTTGTAGTCCACTCGCAGCAGCCGCGCTGCTTCGCTTTTGTTCCCCCGCGTGGCGCGCAGGGCCAGCCGGATCGCCTGCCGCTCCGCTTCCGCGGCGGCCCGGCCCGCGATCTCGCGCAGGGAGAAGCGCATCTCGTCTCGGGGCCGCTCGCTCGATCTCACCATTGCATGGATCAATCCGGGCAATTCGCGGACCATGGCGAGCGACGGCCGACGGTCAGGACTGCCGGAACAGCCGTGCGGAGATGCCGTACTGCTTCATCTTGAGGTGCAGCGTCTTGTAGTCGGTTCGGAGGAACCGCGCGGCCTCGCTCTTGTTCCCTTTGGTGCGCGCGAGGGCCTGGCGGATCGCCTGTTGCTCCGCATCCGCCGCGGCGGTCTCGGCGATCTCCTTGAGAGAGGAACCGTCGGGTATCGGTTCTGCGCGGTGTTTGGGCGTGTGAGATGCGTCGACGGGCAGGAACGAAAGATGTTCCACTCGAATCACATCCGACGCGACGAGGATTCCCCGGCGAATGACGTTGCGAAGCTCACGCACGTTCCCCGGCCAGGTGTGATTGAGAAGAGCTTGCGCCGCGGCATCACAAATCTCCCGGCACGGCCTGCCGAACTCAATGCTCGCCT
>DASXTV010000087.1:0-2950 GCA_036505175.1 Gemmatimonadales bacterium | reverse complement strand
CGTCGCACCGAGACGGGCGAGGCGCCCCGCCGGCAAGGCGCGACGACCGAGAATACCGGGAGTATTTGAGCGAGGAGCAACGCAGCCGGCGGGGATGCATCGCCCGTCGAATGCAGCCAGACTTTCACCACGGGCTGCTAGGGTCGTATGTGAGTTGCATGATTCACGCTCCGGCTTCGCCAAAGTATTTCACGATCACAGTGATCACGAGCCAGCCGTCACCCTCTCCGACGGCGTAGGCTTCCACCTGCTTTGTGGCATATCGCCGACCTCGCCAAAATTTCGGCGGAAACCGATTCGGCCGAACTTCGCCGGGAAACGCTCGCCCTGTTCAATGGTACACTTCGGCCTCGATGGCACCCCGCTCCGCCAGACGTGCCTGCGCGTGTGGGTGAATACGAATCTTCAACTGACAAGCTCCCTGATGCGTACCGCCGTCGCCCGGCCGATTCCGCGAACCTGCATCAGTGTTGTGCTGGTGGCCGGGATATTCCGGCCGCCGACACTCAACACACCCCCGGCTGGCGAACCGCCCAGGAATGCGGCATCGGCGTCGAGTGGGACGCCGTTTCCCTTGGCGACCGTGACGCCACGGTATCCGCCCCTCGCGCGCGATAGCGGCATTGTGCTGATTGAAGTGCGCGTCGACACTGGCGGCGGCGTGGCCGACGCGAAGGTGATTCGCTCGGCCCGCCCGTTCGACAAGCCTGCGCTGGACGCGGCGCGACGGTGGACATTCCGCCCGGCCGCGTGCGCGGAACATCGGTCGTGACGCTCGCGTACATCTCATTCGCGTTTCGCCAACCCGTCACGGTGATACCGAGAAGCGGCTCCGAGTAAATTCGGGGTCAGCTCTTCTTCGACGTCACCGCGAACACGCTGCTCCAGGATCGCTGGACGTTCGTGCTGCCACAGTGCGGGCACGCCACGCTCTTCGAGACCTCCGACATCGGTCTCACGACCTCAAAGTTCTTGTGGCACTCTTGGCAGGTGAATTCGTAGACGGGCATACTGATCCTCCCGAAAGCGGATGTGCCAGAGGCGGGCAAGTCGCGATCATAGCGCTGATCAAGCGGCCGGAGTCGTACCCTGGACCCACCGTGACCCTCCATGTGGTGCGGAGTCAGGGCCCAGAGCTCGCGCTGAAGCCGGCGCGCCATGGTTGAGGCTTCGTGCGACCGTCGTTGCAACTCCGCCACGAGCATCGGCACGACTTTTGTCGGAGAGGCGCACGCGGTGTCCCATGACGAAAGCGTGACGTCGGGCCGCAAACACCCGCAGCCGATCGAAGAACGCCCTCAGGCTGCCCATCGAGTTGCATCGAGGGAATCGCGACCCAGGCGTGCAAAAAATACAGCGGGCGCGTCGGGCGGTCTGCGGCCGCCAAGCGCCTCGACCAAGACGCCGTGCAGCTCGCGGTCGTTGCGCACATCCGCCACGCGGAAACCCGCTACGACGAGCTCTTGGCACGCGGCATCGAGCATTGGGAAGCGCGAGATCGTGTCCGGCAAGATGTCGACCGCGTGCTGCAGCGGTGGCGCGGGTAGCAATGGTCCGGCAGTCGCGCCACGAACGCCCTATCACAAGGACCGCAGCGCGTTGGGCCAAGACGTCCACTCACTCGCAGCCTACATAGGCGTCGCCGTAACGAGGGAATGCAGATGCCCGAGAGTCGCGTAGATGCTCATGGCCGCCGTCGTTGCCTGCGTCCCAGGTGCCGCTTTGCCCGGCGCGACGGCGATTCGCGGCGATGGCGCCGGACAAGCCGGAGGAGTTCTCTGTAATCCGTGTCGCCAAGAAGCCTTTCAAGGAGGCGTGACTCCGATCGCACGTAGCCAAACAGTGCGCGACCGGCCTCTGCATCCTTAGGGCCTGCGTAACAATAAAATGAACAGTTAGACGTCTGAACAGTCACTGATGAACATCGGACCGAGGCACGAGTGTGTAATTCCAGTCGGGGTGGAACTGACGTCCGCGTATCTGAAGCTCGTTGAATTGGACCGCGGACACTTTCATCCCCTTCTCATACGGATGGGTATCGAGTGACGCCTTCACCTTCAATCCGCTCCGCGTCCGCGTCGCGCCAATCATATTCACCATCGTCTCGAACGTGCGGAGGGGCTTGCCTCTCCAGTTCAAGCTAATGAAGGAGAAGAGGCGATGTTCGATCTTATTCCACTTACTCGTTCCCGGCGGGTAGTGACAGACCGAGATCGGGATCTCCAGCCGGTCCGCGAGCCGTTGCAGATGCAGTTTCCAGGTCCGCGAGCGGTGTCCGTTGCTCCCACCCGCGTCCGCACAGATGAGCAACCGACGCGCCGCGGGATACGCGATGCGGCCATCCAGCTTCCACCATCGGTCAATGCTCGCCACGGCGAACTCCGCCGTGTCGTGCGTCACGCCCACGGTGACCACCGCCCGATCGCGCGCGACGTCGTAGGCCCCGTAGGGAATCCCTTTCCCGTGCCCCAGGTGCGGAAAATCGTGCATGTTCACGGTCTCGGGCTGCCCACGCCGCCGCCACGTGCGCCCCGCATTTTTAAAGGCGCCAATGAGCTCTTTTTTCTTCGTGTCGACCGAAATCACGGGGTCGCCGGTGCGGGTCCACGCCTTCACTTGCTGGTTGATGTACCGGAACTGCGCGTCCCGGTCTGGGTGTTGCCGCCCTTCGTGGGCTTTCCGGTTGGCCGGCAGCGAATACCCCATGTCATCCAAGCACCGCGCCACGGTCTTGTCTGCGAGCGGATGCCCGTGTCGGCTCATCTCGTCCGCGATCGCCCGCGCCGATTTGCTCGTCCACCGCAGCGCGTTCATCGGATCCCCGGCCGTCGTCTCCTCGACGATGCGCGTGAGCTGCACGCGCAATCGCGGATTGATGTCTTCCACACGCTTGCGGCCCGCGCCCGCGGCGCGAATCCCGCCCCTCGGCGGCCGCAATGGCCCACGCGCC
>DASXTV010000086.1:0-15578 GCA_036505175.1 Gemmatimonadales bacterium | reverse complement strand
ATACGGGCTCATGGTGAATTGCGACGATTGCTGCAAGGGGAACGCTTTGAGCACCCGCATCCCTTTACCGACGTCATCGACCTGCATGAGGCAACAGTCACCAACGGCCAGCGCCGTCCACCGGTTCTGGTGAGCGTCGATCTGGACGCCGAGCAACGCCGCGAACGCGCCCTGCTCGGCCTTCTCGCTGGCGAACCAGGGGAGCGGGCGTCCCGCCAATCTGCGCCGCCAGAGGCGTCGCGCGGCCCCAAGCCGCGCGAAAAACTCCGCCCCGGTGAGCTCACTGCGCACATAGCTTTCGGCGAGCAGCACCGCCCAGAGCTTGGCGAAACTGCTTTCGGTGGCGCCATCGGCCACCGCCACGCGCATGCCCCCCCCCGGGGGGGCCGGGGGGGCGGGGGGGGCGGTGCGAGTTTGCCGCTGCGCCCATGCATCCTCGTACTCCTCCACGCTGTTGCCCGACTTGGGGCAGCAAAAGGCCTTGATGTCGTACGTGTTGGCCGCCGAGGCGTGGCTCACTGCAGGAGCGGCCAACTAGTGCTCAGCGCAGGCGCACATTCGCCGGCCGCGTGCCGATATCGAGAAAATGGATGACGTGCAACGGTTGCGCGTTGAAGATGAATCCGCGCGAGTCGTCCGCGGCCGGCAAACCCAGCTCCTTCGCGCGTGCAACCATGAACGGTGTGAGCGTCGATGAGGCTTCAAACAGCGCCTTGGCATACTGATCCGGAAGCTTGGCGGCGTTGCACGGCAATTCGATCGATGGCCCGGCCGTCGACGAAAGATGGATGTTGAAGAGCAACGCCTCACCGTCGGCGCCGCCGACCTCCGTCAACGTCCGCGCCGCGGTCACGAGATCTCCATCCGTTGCCTCGCCGTCGGTGATGTTGATGACGATCGGCGGAAAACCCTGCGGATGCTCCTGGCACCATGTCTCGACAATCTTGGTTGCGTCCTTGAGCGCGGCGCACATCGGAGTGCCGCCCTTCGCATAGGCGTCGAACCAGACCGGAAACTTCACCGTTTGCTCCATCACTCCGCCGGCGCCATCGTCCGATTGCTTTGCTCGTTCTTCGATGCGCAGCGGCTTGCTGGCCAATTCGCTGATCGGCACCAAAGCGCGCCCGCTCAGCTCACCGCCGAGCGCCGGCTTACAGCTGTCCTCGCTGTAGCCCAGCACACCGACGTGAAAATAGTCGTAGATAGAGTCCGATTTGGCGCAACGGATGGACAGATTATGAATGAGCTTGTTGAGGATGGTCGCCAGCTCCTCGGCCTTCTTTTTGCCATTGTCTCCGCCGGCAAAAGGGTCGTCCATCGACTCGGACTGGTCGACCAGAAACAGGAAACAGCCCGGGTTCTTACGACTGATTTCGGCTTGGTATGCCATGGTTGGTCTCCACTGTTGGCATCGTTCGTTCTTTCGGGATCCAGAGCTTGTGCGTCCGGTCCTGCGCAGGCTGTGACTGTTGTCACCTCCTGATGGGGCGCAGCGTGTAGCAATGACTTGCACGCATGACAGGCTGAGAGAGCTGGCAAGCTAACAGCACCCCGGTGGTAGAAGACGCCAAGACGGTAAGACGCAATAGCGTTGGTAGTAGGTAGCTGTCAGCTACGCACTGATAACGCTACGAGACAGAAAGGAAGATTGAAGGGATCTGCTTTGCCGGCATGAACAGGGTGTCGTGCGCGATGATTTGATACCGCATCTGGACTGCCGTCATGATTTCCTCGATCGCCTCACGTCGTAGTTCAGCATCAGTGTCCCCGTCTTCTTCAACAGCTTCTCCCCCGTCAGCTTGAGCGTCGCGCGCGTGCCCGTCCTCGGCAGCAACGGCAGCCCGTCCCCCAGCAACACCGGAATGATTGCGACCTCCAGCTGATCGACTAGGCCCAGCTCGAGCAGGCTGCGGAACAGCTCGCCGCCACCCCAGAGCCAGATGTCCTTCCCCTTCTGCTTCCTGAGCGCTGTGACCGTGCTCCGGGGATCATTCGAGACGGTGACATCCGGAGCGTCCGCCTGCTGGAGCGTCTTCGAGAAGACATACGTCCGCGGCTTCGGCATGCCGTAACCGCTCTGCTTCGCCGCGTCGTAGGACTTGCGGCCCATCAGCACCGCGTCATACCGCTTGAACATCGCGTCGAAGTCGATCTCGGGATCCATCACGATCCAGTCGTAGCCGCCCTTGGGATCGGCGATGTAGCCATCCAGACTCATCGCCACCGATAAGACGACGCGCCGCATGGGGAGTCCTTGGGAGGATGCCGGGTGATATTAACACGAAAGCCGGAGAGCTTCCGCGTGCGGCAGGACTTGCGAGCGAGACACGTGGGCGATGGTGAAGGTGCTGGAGCGGCTGCCGGAATTAGCGCAATAGAACCAGACTGGTCGCGACCTTAGCTGAAGGAGGCGTATCATGACTCGCGCGTTTATCGCCGTCCTATTCGTGCTGCCGCTGAGGGTGGGTGCTCAGGTTTTGGTGGAGAACCAGCCGCAGGGCGTCCGTGGCGGCCGCATAATCGCGATCACAGTCTCCCAGACGAACGCATCAGTCGCCATCGCGGCTTCTCCGACCGGTGGCTTGTTCAAGACGACCGACGGTAGCACGACCTGGGCTCACCTGGACGGCTTGCCCGCCAATCGCATGTGGGACGTCCAGATCGATCCCAACAACGCAAATCATGTCCTGGCGACCGTGGTCGTCGACACGCACAAGCCGACGCACGCCGGCCTGTGGCGCAGCACCGACGGCGGTGCGACCTGGACGCAAGCGACCGGCTACCTCGCCGGATCGTGTGACGCAACGGACACGCCCAATTACGGACGCCAGATCTTTTTCGGCCCCGGCACCAACATCTTCGTGGGCAGCGACTGCGGCCTCGCCGTCAGTCACGACGGCGGCGCGACGTGGTCCCAGATCACGGTCGCTCCGGGTCGGCCCGGGGTCTGGAGCGTCGCCGCTCGGTCGGGAACCGGCGGCGCGGTCATCGTGGATATCTGCACGTCGGGCGGCCCGCGGCGATCGACCGACGGGGGGGCTACATTCGGCGCGACGCCAGCGGCTCCACCGTATCCCATCGACATCTGTTCGATCGCGCAATCGCCGACCGAGCAGAACGTCGTGTTCGGCGCATCCAAGTCCGGGGGCACAGGCTATCTGTGGGAGTCGGACGACGGCGGCGCCACGTGGACGCAGCGGTGGACCTGGAGCACCCAGCGGTTCCCGTGGGTTCGCACCACCGTCCCACCCGGCGCGCCAGCCGGTCGCTTCGACATCTACTTCCATCCTGGGGACGATGTCTTTCGGCAGCGCTGCACCACGGGAGGCACGGGGCCACGCTGCATGGTGCAAGGTGAGACGCTCGCCGCGTGTAACAATGCCGTCGATGACGACGGCGATGGATTAGTGAACGAAGGATGCCCGGCTGTCTACGGTGCGGAAGGAGGAGCGACGCAGTGCAAGAACGCGCTGGACGATGACAATGACGGTGTCGTCAACGACGGGTGCGGCATCATCGAGTACGTGGGCGGCGGGCACGACGTCGGCGGCATAGCCGTGGATGCGAGCGGCTGCCCGGCCTATATGGGCAGCGACTGGGGTGTGACGCGGTCGACCGACTGCGGTGTGACATGGACGTCGAAGTACACGACACCGATCGGATCATCGATCTACGACATCGCGGCGACCGTGCTGCCAACACATACCGACATCTATTTCGGGACGCAGGACAATCACATCTGGGCTTCCTGGGACAACGGTCAAACGTGGCCTTGGAATAAGGGCGCAGAAGGTTTCTGGCTGCAGGCTCCGCAAAAAGCGAATGCGCACGGCGTCATCGTGACAGGGACCGTGTGTTACGGCTGCGTGCAACTTTCGTGGCAAGACCATGGCGCTGGCGAGGACTGGTGGCCGCGATCCGCGGACCAAAACCGTCCTGCGGCCGGCGGACCACCCTTCGCGGTGCAGGGCGGAGTGGGACCGGCGCCGTTTCTGCAACTGAACAACGGAACGTTTTGGATGCGCGACATCAGCGGCACGTGGCGTTCGTTCACCCCGGCGGTTCTGAATCTCGCGACCGCCGAGCTCTGGGTTTCCGGGCCACCGCACGATCCCACCGCTTATGTGGTCACAGAAGCCGCGAACGTGCGGCGTCTGCAACGCGTCGCAGGCTTTGGCGCGAGTGGCAGCGGACCGCTCACCGTGACGCCCACCTCATCCACTCTCGCTAAGCCGTACATCTGGGTACCGGATGACAATCCCTTCAAGTATCCCTACGTCATCGGCGTCGATCCGAATTGGGGCGCGCGGCTGATCGCTGCCGACGCGACCAGCAGCCGAATGCTGGTGACTGGCGATTCTGGCAAAACCTGGACGCCCGACACGATGCTCACGCGACTCGTGACGGGGAGTGGAAAACTGCTCTTCGACGCTCCCTACCTTGGCATGCAGGCGCACGTGATTCGTTATAACCCGACAAACGCTGCGCATATCCTGGTGGGAACCGAAGCCGCCGGCATCATCGAGACGTGCGACGCCGGTCGGAGCTGGCACGTCATCGTGGGATCCGAGCGCTCGACCGCAGTCAGTGACTTCGCTTTCGACTCGGTGCGGCGCCAAGTGCACGTCGCGACGTACGGCCGCGGGCTGTGGCGCATCGATTACCCGCAGCGGCCGATCAAGTTCGTGGCTACGCTAGGCGAGCGACCGCCGCGGCCGCTCGTGCGCGCGGGTCGTCCGAGAGTGGCCCTCGCCGTCCCCCAACCGTTACCCGATCCGTGCTGGGAACCGCCGCAACCGCCTTCGGTCACGATTGCGGCTCCGCCGCGGCTTTCGATCCGCGTGGTTGTCGACCCTGCGGGCGATCCCGGACGCGTAGCCCTCGCGCTCGACGGGGCCGCGCTCGGCCCGCCGGTGCCCAACGGATTCTGGACGGGATGGCGCATGGTGAGCGCCGGCCAGCACGTCGTCACGGCGATCGCCGTTCCCGCCGTGCAAGGGAGCGTGTACCAACTCACGATCGGCGGTGACTGTTCAGCTGGTGGCGCGGTGACGGCAGCGGCTGGCCTTCCAAAAACGTGTATCGTCACCGCGACCCACCAATAGGAGGCCTTTCCGGGTGCGGGACACGTGGGCGATGGTGAACGTGCCGGAGCGGTTGCGCGAACCGGCCGCGTGGTCCTCGGTCCACTCGGCTAGACTGCGGTTGGGGAAGCTCGTCGGCTGCCCCAAACCAGTCCGCCCACAGCGATCACGATCCCCGCCCAGAATACTTCCCACCGAAACCGCACTGGATCAGTGCGCGCGAGCGCATAGCGATAATCGACAGTGAAAGACAGCAGCACGAGCACGGCGCCAACACTGGCGAGCACCCACGCACGGCGCGACAGTCGCAGTGCGGATCGGCTGAGCAGCCACAACGCCCCGGCCACCAAACAGAGGCTCACGATCACCGGCGCGAGCACCGGTCCGAGCCACGGCACGGGGATGAGAAAGAGCACGTCCCACGTAAACAGTGAGGGAGGCCAGCCGATGAAGACCCATAACCAGACGTAATAAAAGATGTCCCACACACCAAACGCGAGCGCGAAGTAGAGAAATCCTTCCCACGCGTTGCGCCCAGCTACGCCCGCGACCGCGAGGAGCATGACGAGTGTTGCCGCTTCACGGCCGACCTCGATCGCGACGAGGCGGTCAGGGATCTCGTGCAATAACACGCTGAGGGGCTCGGCGCCGCCGTGCAGCGCGCGCAGGTACACCACGACCGCGGACTCTACGGCGGCCATGGCTATGGCATAGACCGCCACCCAGAGTGTGCGCTTCATGGACTGGAATGTTTCTCTCCTTTCTCTATTAGGCGAGGAGGGGAACCACCCGGATCAGGGTATAACCCGCCCATGACCTCACGCACCGCCGTCGCGCTGATCGTGTTTGCGACCACCATCTTCGCATGCCGCTCCCAGCCCCGGTCCGCGGCCCAACACCCAAGCGAGTCGCGGGCACCGAGCCAGGACACAGCCTTCGCGGGCACGATGGCGCCGGTGCAACGCCTCCGATCCCTCCGGCCCGGCGTCGCGCGTCCCGTACTCCGACACGTCGAGACTGACACGAGAGCAAGCCCGGGCTACGATCGCGTCGTGTTCGAGTTCACGGGGGGGGGCGACAGCGTGCCGGGCTACCGCGTGGAGTACACCGCGAAGCCGGTGCAGCGCTGCGGCTCAGGCGATCCCGTCACAGTCGCAGGAACGGAGCACCTCATCGTGCGCTTCGAGCCCGCCCAGGCGCACGACGAGCACGGCGGTCTCGCGCCCGCCGAACGCAACCGCACGCCCGGACTGCCGGCCGTCCGGGAGCTGACACTAATCTGCGATTTCGAGGGACAGGTCGCGTGGGTCCTCGGCATCGCCGCACCGACCGAGTATCGCGTGTCGGAGCTCACGGGACCGGCGCGCCTCGTAGTCGACGTGAGACACGCGCCGTGAGAACACGCTTCCCGGGGGCGAGGCTGGTACTCCTCGCGCTCGCCGCCGGTTGCTACAAATCTCCGGTGCAGCCGTGCCCCTCGGCGACCGTCGCCCGCTTTGCGTCAAACCCCCAGCCCCTAGCCCCTAGCCCCCAGTTCGATTCGCTCTTTCGGGCCGCCGGCGCCGAGTTTCACGTGTCGCCAACGCTGCTCGCGAGGATCGGCTGGGTGGAGACGCGCTGGCAGATGGTGCGGGGCGCCGAGGAGTTTCCCGGTCGCCCGGCGGCTTTTGGGGTGATGGGCCTGAGGGGTGAGGCGCTCGAGCGGGGGGCCGGCCTAGCGGGCGTGACCATTGACGCGACGCGTCAGGATCCCGTGGCCAACATCCGCGCCGCGGCGGCGCTGCTCGCTGCCTACGCCGCCGATGCGGGTGGTGACTGGGATGCGGCCGCGGCGCGGTTCAGCGGGATCGAGTTGCCCGCGGGCCGCGCCGCATATCTCGGCGCCCTGGCGCAGGCACAAGGCGTCGCGAGATCGGCGCAGGCAACCACCGCGTGTCCACCTCCAGATTCGAGGACCGATTTTCCATCGGCCATATGGCGGCCGTCGCCCAACTTCGACCAGCGCGCCGCGGATTCGACCGGCGTGCCGCACATGGTGATCATCCACACCTGCGAGAGCAACTACGCGAGCTGCTGGAGCTGGCTCGACAATCCCGCCTCGCAGGTGAGCGCTCATTACGTCGTGAACGAAGACGGCAGCGAGATCTCGCAGCTCGTGCTCGAAAAGAACCGCGCCTGGCACATCGCGGCGCTGTACGACTGCACGCTGAACCGGGGGCATGAATGCTGGCGGAACGGCGTGCAAAGCAACCACTTCACCGTCGGGATCGAGCATGCCGGCTTTGTGTCGCAGGATTCCTTCCCTCGGGCGCAGCTCGACCGCTCGGCCGCGCTGGTGTGCGACATCACGCGTGACCGCGCGATCCCGCGCGACTGGCAGCACATCGTCGGCCACGGGCAGCTCCAGCCGGCGGACCGCACCGACCCGGGGCCCAACTGGCCGTGGATCGCCTACGTCCATCGGGTGCAGGCGCTATGCGGCGAGGTGGTCGTGGACGACTCGGCCCAGTTCAACGATTCGCTGGTCGCTCGCATTGCGGTGCCGCTCGGCTGGCAAGCCGCGGACACCACGCCCGACTTCTACGGCGGCGGTTACCGTTGGGCGTCCACGAGTCCCAGCGCGACGGACGGCGTCGAGTTCTCATTCTACGTTGCGGCGTCCGGTACCCGCACGGTCGACGCCCGCTGGACGAGCGGCACCAACCGCGCGGCACAGGCGGCGTACGCCGTGATCACGTCCGCGGGTGACACGCTGCAGATCGTGTCCGCGGATCAGCGAACGGGTGGTGGCTCCTGGCATGCGCTCGGGACGTGGACGTTTCCCGCCGGGTGGAATCGCGTGGTGCTGTTGCGCCGCGCGCCGGCGAGCGCCGTGGTGGTGGCAGATGCGGTGCGGGTGCGCTAGCCGTTTCTTTCTTTTCTTTAATAGGCGAGCGCGGATTGTCATCCTGAGCGAGCGCGCGGAGCGCGCGGAGCGAGGGACCTGCTTTTGGGGCTCGCTTACGAGAAAGAAAAAAAAGAACCGGCGCCATGGAGTGCCTTCTGGCCGCGCCACACGTTCTACGGCTGGCAGGGCCTCGAGCACACCGGCTCGACGGCGTATGCGGACATCCTGGCCCCGTACGCGGGGTGGTAGCACCGCCGCACTCGTTTCACCACCCGTTGAAATCCCATCAGCAAATCCCCTAGCCTGACGCGCGCCCCAATGGCCGGTGATTACAGTCACAGCCAGTCCACGAGCGAAGCAGGGGATTGATATCGCGGGGTAGCTGAAGGTCGATGGCGCACATCGTACCACACTGACTCGCTTCGTGTCACGACGCATCGTCGACCCGCGAACGTAAGACGCCCGATACAAACTCGTAACGTTGGCGCGATCTGCGGACTCTTTCTTGCGAGCCCGCGGCACGCGCCCCGCCTCGAGTGCTGAAATCGAGGTCGTCGTGCTGAAATCGATAAAGCCCCGACGGTACCGCGTTGCGCTCTATTCCCACGACACGATGGGGCTGGGACACATGCGCCGAAACCTGCTGCTGGCGCAGGCCCTGCAGCATTCGCCCCTCCAGGCCGTGGTGCTCATGATCGCCGGGGCACGAGAAGCCAGTCTGGTCACTCGGGCGGCCGGCGTGGACTGCGTCTCGCTGCCTTCATTATGGAAGGACGGGGGCGGGCAGTACCGCCCGCGTCATCTCGACGTCTCCCTGGACGATCTGTTGTCCGTGCGCGCGCGCACGGCCGCCGCCGCGCTGGACGCATTTGCGCCCGATGTCCTGATCGTCGACAACGTGCCCCGCGGCGCACTCCGCGAGCTGGATCTCGCCCTGGAAACGCTGCGAGCGCAGGGCCGGACACGGCTCGTGCTTGGGCTGCGCGACATACTCGACGATCCCGTCGCGCTGCAGGGCGAGTGGACGCGTGCGCAGAACCACGAGGCGGTGCGCCGCTACTACGACGCCGTGTGGGTGTACGGCGACCCGGCCGTGTACGATCCCGTGCGCGAATATGCGTTCACGCCCGACGTGGCGAGCAAAGTGCGCTACACGGGCTACCTCGATCAGCGGGCGCGGACGCGCTACGCCGGCGGTCAGCATGGGGATCCGATCGCGTCGCTTGGGCTCCCACCGGGTCCGCTCGCGCTCTGCCTCGTGGGGAGCGGCCAGGACGGCGCGCAGCTCGCCCAGGCATTCGCCGAGGCGGAGCTTCCGCCCGACACGAACGGGGTGCTGGTGACGGGTCCGTGCATGCCCCTCGACGTGCGGCGCCGCATCGCGCGCGCGACGGCGGGCCGTCCCGGCCGGCGGATCGTGCGGTTCCTCTCTGAGCCCACGCGGCTGGTGCGCCGCGCCGATCACATCGTCGCCATGGGCGGCTACAACACCATCTGCGAGGTGCTGTCGTTCCGCAAACCGGCGCTCATCGTGCCGCGCGTCGAGCCGCGCCGCGAGCAGCTCATCCGGGCCCAGCGCCTCGAGTCGCTCGGTCTCGTCGAGATGCTCCATCCCGCCAACCTGACGTCCACCGCGCTGAGCGACTGGCTCGCCCGCGAGCGTACCTTGCCCCTGGCGGCTCGGCGGCACGTCGACCTCAATGGGCTCACCCGCGTCCCACACCTCCTCGCAGAGCTCGTCACGACCGCGCACGATGCTGCCTAACCGGGGGAAGCCGTTGGGGGTATCGGGGCCGTCGGGGCCGGGGGGACCGTCGCGCGTCGGATACGTTGTCAAGCGCTATCCGCGCTACTCCGAGACGTTCGTCGTGGCGGAGATCGCGGCGCATGAGGCGGCGGGGCTCGAGGTCGAAGTGTTTTCCCTCATGCCGCCGAACGACACACACTTTCAGGAAGCGATCGCGCGCGTCCGCGCGCCGGTGCAGTACATCCCCTACCACGGCGTGAAAGCCGTGGATCTCTGGGCGGCACTCGATGGCGCGGCGGCCACGCTGCCTGGGTTCTGGAGTGCATTGGAAGCGGCGCAGGGCGAGGACGCGCTCGCGGTGTACCAGGGCGCGCTGATCGCGTGCGCCGTGCGGGAGCGCGGGATCGAGCACCTACATGCGCACTTCGCCACGGCGGCCACGTCCGCCGCGCGGCTGGCGAGCCACTTCGCCAAGGTTCCCTACACCTTCACGGCGCACGCCAAGGACGTTTTTCACGATACCGTCCATCCCGACGACTTTCGGCGCAAGCTCCGCGACGCGGCCGCAACCGTCACGGTAAGCGACTTCAATTGCGATTACCTGAAGTGCACCTACGGCGACGCCGCGGCGCGCGTGGAGCGCATCTACAATGGCCTCGATCTCGAGATGTTTCCTCATGCCTCGCCCGCCGAGCGAGCGCCGTGGATCGTCGCGGTGGGTCGCCTCGTCGAGAAGAAAGGCTTCGCCGATCTGGTGGAAGCCTGCGCCCTGCTGAAGCGCCGCGGTGCTCCGTTCCAGTGCGACATCATCGGTACCGGGCCGCTCGAACCGACGCTCGCGGCGCTGATTCTGGAGCGTCAGCTGCAAGACCACGTACACCTGCTGGGTCCGCGGCCGCGTGGCGAAGTCGTCGCCCTCGTGCGCGGCGCCGCGGTATTCGCCGCCCCCTGCGTCGTCGCGGCCGACGGCGATCGCGACGGTCTGCCGACCGTGCTCGTGGAAGCGATGGCGCTGGGGACGCCCTGCGTCTCGACCGACGTCACGGGGATCCCCGAGCTCTTAGCAGATGACTGCGGTATTTTGGTCCCTCAGCACGACCCCGCCAACCTGGCGGAGGCGCTGGAGCATCTGCTCAGCGACAGCGCGCTGCGCGTCCGGGTGGCGACGCGCGCGCGCCAGCGCGTAGAAACCGACTTCGACATTCGCTGCACGGCCGCGCGGCTGCGGACGATTTTCAGTGAGGTTGCGCGGCCCGCGCTCGCGCGCGTCGCCGGATAATGCGCATCGCCTACGTCTGCGCCGATCCGGGCGTCCCGGTGTTCGGGCGCAAGGGCTGCTCTGTGCACGTCCAGGAAATGATCCGCGCGTTCCGCCGCAGCGGAGCGGACGTGGAGCTGTTCGCGGCGCGCGCGGACGACCCGCTGCCACCGGAGCTGGACGGCGTCCGCGTGCACCGCCTCCCGGCGGTACGCGCTGCTGCGCCCGGCACCGCGGCGGTCGAGGCGCTGAACCGCGCACTGACGGTGGGGCTGTCACAGGCGGCGCCGTTCGACATGGTGTACGAGCGCTACTCGCTGTGGAGCGCCGCCGCGATGGAGCACGCCCACGCGGCCGGCGTGCCGGGGGTGCTCGAGGTGAATGCGCCCCTCATCGAGGAGCAGGCCGAGCACCGCCAGCTGCACGATGCGCGGGGTGCGGCCGCGATGGCGGCGCGCGTCTTCGGTGCGGCGAGCGCCTTACTCGCGGTCTCCGCGGAGGTGGCCGCCTGGCTCGCGCGCCAGCCGGCGGCGCACGGGCGCGTGCATGTGGTCCCCAATGGGGTCGATCCCGAACGGTTCCGGCCCGACGTGCCGCCCGCGCTGCCCGCGCTGCCTGGAATCTTTACGGTCGGGTTCGTGGGCTCGATGAAGCGCTGGCACGGCGTCCCGATCCTGATCGAAGCGTTCGCGGCGCTGCATGCGCGAATACCGGAGACGCGCGTGCTGCTCGTGGGCGACGGGCCCGAGCGGGCGGCGATCGTGGCCGATCTCGCGCGCAAGAAGCTCACGGACGCGGCACACCTCACCGGAAGCGCTGCGCCGCGCGATGTCCCGGGGCTCCTGACGTCGATGGACGCGGCGGTCGCCCCGTACCCGGATGCCAAGCGGTTCTACTTCTCGCCGCTCAAGGTCTACGAATACCTGGCGAGTGGGCGGGCGGTCGTGGCGAGCCGCGTGGGGCAAGTCGCAGCGATCATCCAACATGAGGTCAACGGTCTCCTCTGCGCGCCGGGGGACGCGGGCGCGCTCGCCGACGCGCTGCAACGGTTGCACGACGATTCGCCGCTCGTCGCCCGGCTCGGCCAGGCCGCACGCACCAGCGCCCTCGAGCACCAGAGCTGGGAGGCGCGCGCGGCGACGATCATCGCGCTCGCCAAGAGTCACCCGGTGGAGGCGTAATGGCGCGACCCCAGTCCCTCCGCGCGTCCCTCCCCGGCCTCGGGCGACTGGCGCGGCACTTCTGGCCGTACTTGAAGCGCGAGCGTTCCCTCGTCGCCGTCTCGCTCCTCGCGCTGTACGCCGACGTCGCGCTGCGGCTGTTGGAGCCCTGGCCGCTCAAGGTCGTGCTCGATCGCATCATCGCCGCGACGCGCGGCCACACCCCTCACCGGCTCGCGGCGCTCAACGCCCTCGATCCGGCGACGCTGCTCGCCCTCGCGGCCGTGGCGGTGATCGCGTTCGCGGCGCTCCGCGCGATCGCCCAGTACTACAACACCGTCGGGCTCGCGCTCGTCGGCAACCGCGTGCTGACGCAAGTGCGCAACGATCTGTACAACCAGCTGCAGCGGCTCTCGCTCTCGTTCCATACGCGGGCCAGGACGGGCGACCTGCTGATCCGCGTCACGGGGGACGTCGGGTTCCTGCAGGACGTCGTGGTAACGGCGTTTCTGCCGGTGCTCGCCAACGGGCTCACGCTCGTGGGCATGGCGGCGGTGATGCTGTGGATGAACGCGCAACTCGCGCTCCTGGTGTTTGCGACGGGCCCGCTCTTTTGGCTGAGCACGATGCGCATCAGCCGGCGCATCCAGGAGACGGCGCGGCGGCAGCGCCAGCAGGAGGGCGCGATGGCCGCCACGGCAGCCGAGTCGATCGGCGCGGTCAAGGTGATCCACGCGTTGTCGTTGGAAGGGGTATTCGCGCAAGCCTTCACCGGGCAGAGTCGTAAGAACCTCGCAACCGGCGTGGTCGCGACGCGTCTCTCGGCCGGCCTCGAGCGCACCGTCGATCTGCTCATTGCCGTCGCCACGGCGCTGGTCCTCTGGTTCGGTGCGCGCTCGGCGCTGCGCGGCGCGATAACGCCCGGCGAGCTGGTCGTGTTTCTGACCTATCTGCGCACGGCGTTCCGTCCCATGCGCGATTTCGCCAAGTACACGGGCCGCCTGGCCAAGGCATCCGCCGCGGGCGAACGCGTGCTCGATCTGCTCGACCGGGTCCCCGACGTGCGAGACATGCCGGGGGCCGTGCCCACTCCGCCGCTACGCGGCGCGGTGCACTTCGAAGCGGTCTCGTTCGCCTATGAACCCGGCCGGCCCGCGCTCGACGAGATCGCGTGCGACGTGCAGCCTGGCGAGCTCGTCGCGTTGATGGGTCCATCGGGGAGCGGCAAGACCACCTTCGTCAGTCTCATCCTGCGGCTCTACGATCCCACGGCGGGCCGCGTCCTGATCGACGGGCGGGACATCCGCGAGTACACACTGGCGTCGCTCCGGCCCCAGATCAGCGTCGTGCTCCAGGACAGTCTGCTGTTCGCGGCCAGCATCCGTGACAACATCGCCTATGGCGCATCTGGGAAAGGGTCGTCGCCGGAGGCGATCGAGGCGGCGGCGCGACTCGCCAACGCCGATGCTTTCATCCGCGCACTGCCGCAGGGTTACGACACCGTGATCGGCGAGCGCGGCGTGACGCTGTCCAACGGCCAGCGCCAGCGGATCGCGATTGCCCGAGCCGCGATCCGGCACGCCCCGATCCTCATCCTCGACGAGCCGACCACCGCTCTCGATCGCGAGAATGTGCAGGCGGTCAGCGAGGCCATCGCGCGGCTGGCGGAGGGGCGGACCACGTTTCTCATCACGCACGATCCCGATCTGGCCGCGCGCGCGCACCGGATCCTGTACATGGAGGCGGGCCGCATGCGGCAGACGACGAGCCCGCCCCGCTACGATGCGGTCAACGCCTGAAGCATCCTTCGTGCGCGCCGACGGGCGGCCCGTGCGTGTCGTGCCGGGCTTTCGCGAGCGAGTCCTCGGCTACCGCTCGTCGGTCACGCCGCGGCCGGAGTGGACGCCGGAAGAGTACGCGCGCGCCGCCGACAAGAAGCTCAAGCGGGCACGCCGTCTGGTCGCGGCCGTAGAGCGGCGACACGGAAGGTTGGATCGCAGCGCCGTACTCGACGTCGGCTGCGGCGACGGCATCAACTGCCTGGCGATGGCGGACCTCGTGAAAGCCCTTGTCGTGGGCGCGGATCTCCGGCTGCCGCTGTTCGAGGCCACGGAAGCGGGCACCCAAGCGCGCCGGCTCGCCGGTCTCGTGCTCGCCCGGCTCGGTGGCGCGCGGCACGCCTCGGTTCGCTTTACCCGCGCCGACGCCGCGACGCTGCCGTTCCCCGGCGGCAGTTTCGACGTGCTGCTGTCGCGCTCCGCCCTGGAGCACATCGTCCCCGTCGAGCGGGCACTCGCCGAGATGGCGCGCGTGGTTCGTCCGGGCGGCGTCATCCGTCATGCGGTCGATCCGTATTACTGGCTCCGTGGCTGCCACAAGCGCGGCCTGGTGGACATTCCGTGGGCGCACGCCCGCCTCTCACTCGAGGATTTCGATCGCTTCGTGACGGAGCGCGAGGGGGCGGCGGTCGCTGCGCAGCGCCGCGGTCGCTTGCAAACGCTGAACCGGCTGACGCTCGCGGAGTGGCGGGCCGCGATCGCGGCGGGACCGTTCGACATTCTGGAATGGATGGAAGAGCCGTCGCCGTTTGCCGCCCAGCTGCTCGAAGAGAATCCCGACGTGATCGATACGCTCACGAACGGCGTCGAGCCACGGGACCTGGTGATCGGCCGCCTCGAGTTCTGGCTCAGGGTGAGGGAGTCGTGATCGCGTCCGATGCGCGCATGCCGCTGCTCTCCCGGGCGCTCGATCCCGCGAAGGTCGAAGCCGTGCTGCGCCGCCTCGCGGGCTGGGAGGGAGCCGCCGTGCGCGCGATCCGCGCCGCGCGATATAAGCCGGGGCGCCGCTGCCTGATCGAGTACGACGTCGCGCTGCCGTCGTCCGAGCTTGTGACACTGGTCGGCAAGGCGCGGGCGCGCGGCGCCGACCACGCGACGTTCGACCTGCTCCGCGAGCTGCGCCGTCGCGGATTCGACGAGCACGCCGTCGATGGGATCTGTGTCCCGGAACCGATCGCGGTCGTTCCCGAGCTAGGGCTGTGGCTGCAGTGCAAAGTCCGAGGCGTGTCAGCGATGGAAGGCCTCGCCGGAGCGAACGGCCTCGCGGTCGCGCGCCGGCTCGCGGAGGCGGCGCACAAGCTTCACGTCGCGGACGTGCCGGCGCGGCGCGAGCACACCGTGGCGGACGAGCTCCGCATCCTGCACGAGCGTCTCGATGCGCTCGCGGCACAGTGGCCCGACTTGGGGAAGGGGCGGGGGGGGCACCGCTTGGGGCGGCTGCTCGCGGCATGCGACCGGCTCGCCGCCACGATACCGGCGCCCCCCCCCGAGCCGTGCGGGATCCACCGCGACTTCTATCCAGACCAGGTGCTAGTCGCCGGCGAACGTCTCTATCTCCTCGACTTCGATCTGTACTCTCATGGCGACCCGGCGCTCGATATCGG
>DASXTV010000085.1:0-1552 GCA_036505175.1 Gemmatimonadales bacterium | reverse complement strand
GAGCTCTGCGGTGACGTTCTGTTCTGGATACGCGCGAGCGGTTTACGCCGCGAGCGCGTCAGGCGTGACGGGGAGCTCTGCGGTGACGTTCTGTTCTGGATACGCGCGAGCGGTTTACGCCGCGAGCGCGTCAGGCGTGGGGGTGGGGCCCCACGCCAAAAGAGAAGGTGTGAGCATGCCTGAGAACAAACTCGTCGGCCACAACTACACGACACCGGACCTCATCGCCAAGGTGACCGGCAAAGCGAAATACGCGGAGGACTACCGCGTCGACGGGATGCTGTTCGCCAAGCTGCTCTTGAGCCCGATGCCTCACGCCAGAGTCGTACGGATCGACACGCGCGCGGCCGCGGCGATGCCCGGCGTGAAGGCGATTCTGACCGTCGACGATTTGCCGCCGGTTGTGGAAGGCGCCAACCTCGGCGAAGGCATCATCGCGAGCACGCTCAGTGAACGTGGCCTGACGAACGAGCCGCTCTACGTCGGCGAGCCCGTTCTTGCCGTGGCGGCGGTCGACGAGGCGACGGCGACCGAAGCGATCGAGAAGATCCAGATCGACTTCGAGCCGTTGCCCTTCGTCGTGGATCCCATTGAGAGCCTGCGGCCTGGAAGTCCGAACGCCCGAACGCAAGGCAACGTCTGGGTGCGGCCGGCGCCGGCGCCGGCCAGCCAGCCAGGCGGCCCTGCACCGGCATCGTCAGGGCCCAAGGTCGAGGAACTGAAGTGGACCGCGGAAGATTTCGCCGCCGCCAAAGATGGCCAGCTCCCGCTCGGCAAACACACCGACGAGTGGCAGGCGGGCGACCTGGAGGCGGGTTTCAAACAGGCGGACCTCGTCCTCGACGAGACGTTCGTCGGCAACAACACGAGCCATCAACCGCTCGAGACGCGGACGGCGATGGCCTACTGGCAGAACGGCAAGCTCTACATGCACTGCTCGACCCAGAGCACGATGCGGACCGTGAGCGCCGTCGCACGGTGGGTCGGCATCGATCCCGCGAACGTGGTGATCATCAGCGAGTACACCGGTGGCGGCTTCGGCAGCAAGGGATCGTCCTCCGTGTTCACGGCGGTCGCTGCACTGCTCTCGAAGAAAGCCAACTCTCCGGTGATGATGCGCATTACGCGAGACGACGAGCATCACATCGGGCGGGCGCGTCCGGCGATGCACTCGCGCGTGAAAGTCGGGTTCAAGAAAGACGGACGCATCACCGCCCTCGACGGCCTCATCGTCGTCGACAACGGCCCGTACGACGTCGTGAGCGACTCGCGATCGGCCGGCGATCACATCTCGCTGTGCTATCAGCCGATGGCGATGCGCTGGCGCTCGCTGACGGTGCTGACCAACACGCCGCCGCGCGGCGCGCAGCGCGCGCCGGGGGGGCTGCAGGGCAACGCGCTCATGGCGCCGGTTCTCGCCAAGGCCGCGCGCAAGCTGGGGATAGACGAGGTGGCGATTCACCGGATCAACGCGCCCGAGGGCAAAGCGCCGTTCGGCGCGCTCAACGCGCGCGGGAAGCAGACGTACGTGACCAGCGCGTTTCTCAAGCAG
>DASXTV010000084.1:0-10529 GCA_036505175.1 Gemmatimonadales bacterium | reverse complement strand
CGGGAGGAGCCGAGCCCATCGATGCCGAGCTCGACCTCGTCCCCGTCGACCAGAAAGCGGGGCGGTTTCTGTGCCAATCCGACGCCGGCGGGCGTGCCGGTGGAGATGACGTCACCGGGCAGCAGCGTCATGAACTGACTGATGTAGCTGACGAGCGTGGGCACGTTGAAGACGAGGTCCTTCGTCGAGCCGGATTGCTTGGTCTCCCCGTTCACTTTCAGCCACATGGGGAGGTTGTGGACGTTGGCGACCTCGTCGGGCGTTGCGAGGAAGGGGCCGAGCGGCGCAAACGTGTCGCAGCTTTTCCCTTTTACCCATTGGCCGCCGCGCTCGAGCTGGAAGGACCGCTCCGAGTAGTCGTTATGCAGCACGTAGCCCGCGACGTGGGCGAGGGCAGCGTCCCGCTCGACGTAGCTCGCGCGGCGGCCGATGACCACTGCCAGCTCGACTTCCCAGTCGGTCTTGGTGCTGCCCTTAGGGATGATGACGTCGTCGTTGGGCCCGCTCAACGCGGTGGTCGCCTTGAAGAAGAGGACGGGCTCCGCCGGGAGTGCCTGCCCGGTCTCCCGGGCGTGATCGCGGTAATTGAGGCCGATGCACACGATCTTGCTCGGTCGGCAGACCGGTGGGCCCAGCCGGATGTCGTCCCGCACCGCGGGTGCCGAGCGGCCGGTTTTCGCCAGCCAGGCGGCTAGTCGCTCGACGCCCCCCGATCCGAAGAACGCTTCGTCGTAGTCCGCGCCGAAACCGGAGACGTCGACGCGTCGGCCATCGGGCAGGATCAACCCGGGTCGCTCGTTACCCGGTTCACCGAATCGAATGAGTTTCATCGCTCACATCTTGAGGGTGACGAAGCCGCCGTCGATGGCATAATTGCTCCCGGTAATGAAGCTCGCGGCGTCCGAACAGAGGAACAACGCCAGCTCGGCGATCTCCTCCGGCCGGCCCATCCGGCCGATCGGCTGGCTGCGGGACAGCTGCTCGAACATCTCGCGCTCCCGGCCCGGATAACTCTTGGCGAGGAAGCCGTCCACGAACGGGGTATGGACCCGCCCCGGCGATATCGCGTTGCAGCGAATCTTGTGCGCCACGTAATCGCGCGCGACCGAGTATGTCATCGTCAACACGGCACCCTTGGTCATCGAGTACGCGAACCGGTCCGCGAGGCCGACGGTCGCCGCAACCGAGGCGAGATTGAGAATCGCGCCGCCGCGGTCCTTCATCGCGGGGACCGCCGCCTTCATGCAGTTGTAGACGCCCTTGACATTGACGGCGTAGAGCCGGTCGAAGTCTGTCTCGGAGGTCTGCTCGACAGTGCCCACGTGCGCGACCCCGGCGCTGTTGACGAGGATGTCCGGGGGCCCGAGCTGCGCCTGGATGGCCTGAAACGCGCGCACGACGTCGGGCTGCCGGCTCACGTCGCAGCGGAACGCGGTGCCCCCCCCCTCGGCGATGTCGACCACGGCCACGCGCGCGCCCGCGTTCGCAAATCGCAGCGCGATTGCCTTCCCGATCCCCGAACCTCCCCCGGTGACGATGGCGACCTTCCCCGCGAGCGCCGTCATAGGCCGTACACCGCCACCGCGTTGCCGCCGTAGAAGCGGTCGCGCTCGGCCGCGGTCCACGCCGCCGTGAAGCGCTCCGTGAAGCCGTACCAGTCACAGTAGCTTCCGGCGAGCGTCAACACCGGCCAGTCGCTCCCGTACAGCACGCGCTGCGTGCCAAAGCACTCGACGACCCAGTCAACGTAGGGAGCGAGATCCTCGTCGGTCCAGCCTTCGGGCGCAGCTTCGGTCAAGAGGCCCGACACCTTGCACGCCACGTTTTCGTCTAGGGCGAGCGCGGCAAGATCTGTGCGCCACCGCTCGGCCCGCCCTTCCTTAATAGCCGGTTTTCCGCAGTGATCGAGCACGAAACGCGTACCGGGGCACTGGCGCACCAGTTGGACCACGTCGCCCAGTTGATCGTGCGTCGCGCAGAGGTCAAAGGTCAATCCCCGGCGTCCCACCTCCTGCACGCCCTTCACGAACGCCCGCTGCACGCAGAACCCAGCCGGGTGGCCCTGGATGTTGTGGCGAATCCCCCGCACCCGCGGGTTTCGCCTCAGGACGTCGAGCGTCGCGGGGACACCGCTCGCGTCGGTGAGGTCCGCGAACGCGACGATACCGCCAAGGCGCGGCTCCGACTCGGCGAGGTGCGCGATCAGGTCGACCTCTCGGTGAGCCTCGCTCGGCCGGCAATTCGCTTCCACGAACACGATCTTCCCAATTGGCGTCGCACCCGTCGCCGCGCGGTAGTCCTGCGGCAAGAACGCCCGATCGAGCGACGGGATCTCCTCGAGCCAGGGGTACCGGAGCGCGCCGGGATCCCAGAAGTGCACGTGGGCGTCGACGATCACCGCGTGCTCCAGCCGGCGCGGAGGCGGTCGAGCGCCACGGCGAGCACGATGATCGCCCCGATGATGATCTCCTGGATGTAATTCGGCCACCCCATCTGCTGGCAGCCATTGCGCAGGAAGGCCATGATCAGGGCGCCGACCACCGATCCGAACACGCTCCCCTCGCCGCCCTGCAGGCTCCCGCCGCCGATCACGACCGCCGCGATGACGTCCAGCTCCGTTCCGATCGCGACCGTGGGATCGCCCTGCCGCAGGCGCGACAGCTGCATCACGCCGGCGAGCCCGAAGAACAGACCCGCGGATCCATAGATCGCGAGCTTGAGGCGCTCGGTCGCAATGCCGCAGGCGCGCGCGGCCAGCTCGTTCGACCCGAGCGCGAACACGCGCCGCCCGAAGACCGTGCGGCGCAACACGGTCGCGGTGAGCACGGCCAGTCCCAGCGTGATCCACACGCCGGGCGGAAGCACCATCCAGGCCTGGCGTGGGAACGTGACGAGGAGATCGTTGACCCACGTGGACGGCACGTTCACCGTCTGCTCGTGCGCCAGCCACTTCGCGATGCCGCGCGCGATGCCGAGCATGCCCAGCGTCGCGATGAACGGGACGACCCGCAGCCCCGTGATGAGCAGGCCGTTGCCCAGCCCCACGAGTCCGCCGGCGAGCACGGCGGCGACGACGGCCAGCGCAGGAGGCCAGCCGGCCCCAATCGCGAGCGCTGCCACCACGCCGGTGAGCGCGATCGTCGCACCGACGGACAGATCGATCCCGCCGCCGATGATGATCAACGTCATCCCGATCGCCCCGAGCGCGACGATCACCGTCTGCGTGAGGACGATGCGGAGATTGAATGGCGAGAGGTAGCGCGCGGGCGCGTCCGCGAGCAGGGCGAACACCCCGATCACGAGCACCAGGGCGAGCGCGGGCCCCAGCCGGGCGACGGCGGCGCGGAGGGTCGGCGCGCGGGGCAGGAGCAGTGAGGCCGCGGTCACGTCTGCAGTCCCTCCCACACCCCCTGCAAGTATGTGGCGCCCAGCGCGCGATCGTATAGGCCGTATCCCGGACGTCCGCGCTCGCCCCAGATCATGCGGCCGTGATCGGGACGCATCGGACCGGTGAAACCCGTGTCGCGCAGCGCGGCGAGCACCGCACGCAAATCCACACCGCCGAGCGCCGAGGGATGTGGCGTCTCGTGAAATTGCCGCTCGCCCGTGACGCGCACGTTGCGGCAGTGGGCGAAATGGATGCGGCCGCGCGAGCCGAGGCGGCGCGCCATGGCCGGGAGGTCGTTGTCGGGCAGCGCGCCGAGCGATCCGGTGCAGAAGGTCACGCCGTTCGCGGGCCTGTCGACCAATCCCACCAGTCGCTCGAGGTCCGGACCGCGGCAGATGATCCGTGGCAGCCCGAAGATGGGCCAGGGCGGGTCATCGGGATGGATCGCCATGCGGACTCCCGCTTCTTCCGCCACCGGGACGACGTGCTCGAGGAAGTAGGCGAGATGATCCCACAGCCGCTCGGCATCCACGTCGCGATAGGCGGCGAGCAACGCCTGCAGCTCGGCGGGCGCGTAGGCCGTCGCCCACCCGGGTAAGTCGCCAGTGCCGCGGGAGAGATCCACGCGGGCGAGGGCGCGGTCATCGTAGGCGAGGGCGGTCGAGCCATCGGGCAGCGCCATGGCGAGATCGGTGCGCATCCAGTCGAACACGGGCATGAAGTTGTAGCACAGCACGGCGATGCCCAGCTCGCCCATCGCGCGCACGCTGGCGCAGTAGTTCGCGATCAGCCGGTCGCGGCTCGGCCGGCCGAGTTTGATGTCCTCGTGCACGGGGATGCTCTCGACGACCGCGAGTCGCAGCCCGGCGGCATCGATCTCGGCGCCGAGCCGCTCGAGTCGCGCCCGGGGCCAGGCGTCCCCCACGGGCACGTCGTAGAGCGCGCTCACCACGCCCTGGACACCGGGGATCTGCCGGATATGCGCGAGCGGGATTGGATCGGCGGGGCCGAACCAGCGGAACGTCATGTACATTGACCCACCAGTCGCTCGACGTCCGCAGCAGTGGCTCGGCCGAAGTCTCCTGGCACGGCGAGCTTCAGCGCGCCGGCCGCGGCCGCGAACTCCACGGCGTCCTCCGGCGACTGCTGGGTGAGCAGCGCCGCGATCAGGCCGGCAGTGAAGCTGTCACCCCCGCCCACGCGATCCACGACCTGCACCACATGCCGGTGGGAGCGGACGACCGCGTGCGTCGCGCGGTCGTACAGCACGGCGCTCCACGCGTGCTCGCGGGGCCCCAGGATCTCGCGCTGCGTGATAGCGACGGCGCGGCAGCCAAACCGATCCGCCAACGTGGATGCGAGCGCGTCACCGGTTGCCTCGACGCCCAGCATCGCGCGCACCGCGTCGCGGTTGCCGATCAGAACGTCGGTCCGGCGCGCCAACGGCTCGAGCACCGGGCGCGGATCGCGCCCGCGCCACAGCGCTGCGCGATAGTTCAGATCGAGGCTGACCGTCACGCCGCGTTCGCGCGCCGAGGCGAACCCGGCCGTCAGGCTGGCCAGCGGTCCGTCGCCAAGGGCCGGCGTGATCCCGGTGCTGTGGAGCCAGCGCGTTCCGGCGAGCGCCGCGGGCCAGTCCACGTCGGCGGGCGTGATCTGCGCGAACGCCGAGCCCACGCGATCGTACACGACGCGCATGGCGCGCAGGTCTGCGCCTGGCTCTACGAAGTACAGGCCAAGCCGCGAGCCGCCGCGGGTCACGCGGTCTACGGCGACGCCTTCCCGCCGCAGCGCGTCGAGCCCTTCGTCGCCCAGGGGGCCTTCGGGGAGACGCGTGATATAAGAAGAAGGGACGCCGAGGTGTCGCAGCGCGACGGCGACGTTGGCCTCGGCGCCGCCGAAGTTCGTGTGGAGCACCGGCGACTCGAGCAGCCGCTCCTCGCCGGGCGGGCTGAGTCGCAGGAGCAGCTCACCAAAAGTGACGACGTTCATGACGGCTTACGTGCTGCAGCCACGGCGTCCACCAGGGCGCGGGCGCGGCGTGTCAGCTCGGGCCACGCCGCATCACTTACGAGGTTCGCGCTCACGAGCGCGCTGCCCACGCTCACCGCGGCCGCGCCGGCCCGGATCCACTCGCCGGCGTTCTCGAGCGACACGCCGCCCGATGGCACGACACGCAGGAACGGCAGCGGCGCAAGCACCTCCTGCAGATACCGGGGGCCGACGGTCGACGCTGGGAACAACTTGACCGCCGTCGCGCCGCCGCGCCACGCTTCGTGCAGCTCCGTCGGCGTGAACGCGCCCGGGAGACAGGGGACGTGGTGGTCGCGACAGTAGCGCACGACGAAGCGGTCGAACGCGGGGCTCACCACGAAGCGCGCTCCGCGAGCGATGACGTCGCGCGCGGCCTTCACGTCGAGCACCGTCCCTGCACCGATCAGGCATCCCTCAAGTGCCGGGTCCGAAGCAAGCTCGGCGATCGCCTCGAGCGCGCCGGGCGTGGTGAGCGTGATCTCGATGATGTCGATGCCTCCCGCTCCCAAGGCGGTGATCGCTGCTCGTAGGGGCGCAGCATGCTGCGCCCCTACATCTTGCGGCAGGCGCACGACGGCGACCACACCGCTGGACAATAGGCGATCAGTCATGGGTCAGCGCGGCCTCGACACCGTCTCGCGCCAGGACGGCCATCCAGCGCGTTGTCGCCGCGGCGAACTCCGGGATGCGGGCCGCCTCGCCCAGCGAGTCCAGCGGCGCACGGGTGAATGTCAGATGCGCCGCCGCCGCCAGAGCGAGACTGGAGGGCGGCGTTTTATCCGCACGGGAAACGATGAGTGGGGCGACTCGGATCCGAAACTTTTCCTCTTGATTCGTCGCGATGATGCGCCACTCGTGCTCGAGCCACGGATTCGCGAACCGCTCGAGCACCTGGTCCGCAAAAGCGCGCGCGTCGTCCGCGGGAAGATCGGTCGCGGGGATGATCTCCTCGAACAGTTGTTTGAGGAAGGGCGCGAGCATCGGATGCACGGTCGCCTCACGCACAGTGCGGACGCCGGCGAGGAGCGCGAGCGGCGCGGTCGCGGTATGGACTGCGTTGAGCAAGCGCAGCTTGCGCTCGCGGTAGAAGCTGATATCGGGTGCGAACAGCACGCTCGCGCTCGCAATAGGGAAGGCCGCACGTAACTCGGCGGGGTCCGCCTCGATCGCCCACAGCGCGTACGGTTCGGTCACGGTGAGCAGCGCGTCGCGGTAGCCGAGTTTTTCCTCCAGCGCGGTGTGCTGGTCGGGCGGCGGTGCGGTCGTGATGCGGTCGACGAGCGAAGAGCAGAATTGCACGCGCGCCTCGAGCCAGTCGCGAAACGCGTCTGCCGGGTCGTACCTCCCCGCCAACTCGTGGACCATGGCCGCTAGGCGCGGCCCGTTATCTGGCACTAGTTCGGCCGGGATGACGAACACGGGTGGCGCATCCGGCGCGCGCGTGAAGCGGGCGTGCAGCGCGTCCGTCAATCGGCCCGGAAAGGGCGCGTCAATCCGGAACCCCGCCTCCGACACATTGCTGACGATCACCTGCATCTCGGGTCGCGCCGCCGCGTCGCGCACGGCGTTCCACTGCGTGTCCGCAGTGAGCGCGCGTGAGATCGCGCCGATGAGGCTAATTCGTTCGAGCGGCGCGCCGCCCGACAGGCCGCGCTCGACCAGCGTGTACAACCCGTCCTGGGCGTTGATGGCGCGGGCGCGGTGTGCTCCTTCCGCCGTGCTCTGCACGACGACGATGCGACCGGGGGGGGCGCGCGTCCCGGCGCGGTTTGCCGAGTCGACCGCGGCCGCGCACAGCCCGCGCAGCAGCATGCCGCTGCCGAATTGGAGCACGCGCTCGGGCAACTCCGTCCGGCGGTAGGCGTCGGGCGACCAATGGGCACGGCTCAGAGTGGGAAGGATGCTCGGCCTCGGGTGTCTCGGTCAGCGCATAAGCTGTGCCGTAGTCGGCCCGAGGCAAAGGGGCCGGTTGGCTGCACCCATGCCAATGTGCTTCGTCTCGACCTCACTGCCCGACCACAGACGCATCCCGATTCGATCAAGCTGATCGCGCAGGAGCCCGAGCGGCCGTACGCGGTGATAGCCCTTGTCTCTGCCCGAGCCGGGTTGAGGGGAAACGCACGCAATCGACTCCTCAAAGAGGCCGCCAAGCTTGGCGGCGAGGCAGTCCTGCTGGACATCAGCTCCCTGACCGTGGTCGGTGGAGACGATTCCCAGTCCGAGCAAATCACCGGGAAGGTCATCGTCTTCAAGAAGGCGCCGCCCTCTAACTAGAGGGCTTGGTCGCGCTGAGTCGTTGGGGTGGTGCAGTGCTCGCGAGGGGATAGGTTTCGCCTCCGTGCGTCCTCCGGAGCTTCCGTCGATTGCTGCTGCCCTCGCCGATCGCTACACCGTCGAGAGCGAGCTGGGTCGCGGCGGCATGGCAACGGTCTACCTCGCTGAAGAAACGAAGCACGGCCGCAAGGTCGCGATCAAGGTGCTGCGGCCCGAGATTACGGCCGCATTGGGCACCGAGCGATTCCTGCGGGAGATCGGGATCGCCGCGCGCCTCTCCCATCCCCACATCGTCCCGCTGATCGACTCTGGAGAGGCCGCGGGGTTGCTCTACTATGTCCAGCCGCATGTTCCGGGCGGGTCGCTCCGCGATCGACTGGTCGAGATCCACCAGCTGCCGGTGCCGGACGCGCTGCGCATTGCGCAGGAGATCGGCGCCGGGCTCGATTTCGCGCACCGTAAAGGCTTCGTGCATCGCGATGTGAAGCCGGAAAACATCCTGTTCGCGGATGGACACGCCGTGCTCGCCGACTTCGGCGTCGCACGCGCCTGCTGCGATGCGGAAGACGACGCGGATCACGACGAGCAAGTCACGGAGGTGGGATTCGCGGTCGGTACGCCCGAATACATGAGTCCCGAGCAGGCGAGCGGTGAGGCGGAGCTCAGCGCCGCGAGCGACGTCTACAGTCTCGCCTGCGTGGTGTACGAGATGCTCGCCGGCGAGCCGCCGTTCACAGGGAGCAGCTCGCGCGCCGTCATGGCCAAACAGGTCACCGAGTCGCCACGGCCACTCCGGGGACTGCGGCCGGATGTCCCGATCGCGATGGATCGCGCCATCGCACACGCCCTCGAAAAGGACCCCGAGCAGCGCTATGCCAGCGCCGCGGAGTTCGCCGCGGCCCTCGCCGCCCCGGCGGCGGCCGCCGCGCGGAGTTCGGCGACCACCCGATCCATCGCGGTGCTGCCGTTCGTCAACGCCAGTCCGGATCCGGAGAACGAGTACTTGAGCGACGGCATCACGGACGAGCTCATCGACGCGCTGGCCAAGATTTCGGGACTTCGCGTGGCATCGCGCACTTCGGTGTTCGCGTTGAAAGGCAAGTCGCTGGACGTGCGCGCGGTCGGTGCACTGCTCGGCGCGACCGTGGTGCTGGAGGGCACCGTGCGTAAGGCCGACGACCGGTTGCGGATCACCGCCCAGCTCACCTCTACCGACGACGGCCGTTTGCTCTGGTCGCAGCGCTACGACCGCCAGCTGGTGGACGTGTTCGCGATTCAGGACGAGATCGCTGCGACTATCGTGAACACGCTGCGCGCCACGATGTTCGCCGACTTGTCCGAGCACGTGCCGCGGCGCTACACGCAAAACATCCAGGCATACGGCCTGTACCTCAAAGGCCGCTACGAATGGAACAAGCGCACCCAGGAAGGTGTGGCCGAGGCGATCCGCTATTTCGAGCGCGCGATTGCGGAGGATCCGAGTTATGCGCCTGCGTACGCCGGACTCTCCGATTCATACGCACTCGATGTGGATTACCGTAGTATCCCCGTCCACGAGGCGTACCGGCGCGCCACCGAATACGCGAGGAAGGCGCTGGCGTTGGACGAGACGGTTCCGACGGCCCACGCGTCGCTCGCGTGGACGCTGTTCATCTACGATTGGCAGTGGGACGAAGCCGAGCGCGAGTTCCGCCGGGCCATCGAGCTGAATCCCCGTTACGCCAGCGCGCATCAGTGGTTCGCGTTCCTGCTGGCGGCCCGCGGTCGGTTCGACGCGGCACTCCTGGAGGCACACACCGCACTGGAGCTGGACCCCGCGTCCGTCTCCGTGCGCCGCGCGGTCGGTTGGGTCTACTACTACGCCCGCCGCTACGAGCAGGCGCGTGAGCATTTGGCACGCGCGATCGAGATGAACCCGATGGCGGTCGAGAGCTACCGGATGTTCGGCAGCACACTCGCCCTCCAGGGTGAGCTCGTCGAGGCCGAGCGGGTGTTTCGAGAAGCGCTCGCGCTGCCGGGGGCTGGGGCGTACTCGAAAGCGACACTCGGGTGGCTCCTGGCACGCGCGGGCAGGCGCCCGGGGGCCGAGGACCTGATGCACGAGCTCGAGCAGGCGCGAGCGCAGGGCTATGTGTCCCCCGTGGCGTTCGCGATCCTGCACATCGGCTTGGGCAACCATGGTGAGGCACTCGACTGGTGTGAGCGGGCGTTCGATGAGCGGCGGGGCTGGCTCGCCTACGTGAATGTGAATCCAGTTTTTGATCCGCTACGAAACGAGCCGCGATTCGCCGCGCTCGTGAGAAAGATGCGACTGTAGGTCTCCGGGCCTACTCCGTTGGAGCTAGTCCTGAATAGCAGGTGACTGGCCGCGGGATGACCAACAGTGTAAGAACTGGAGTTACCCTTCGAGGGGTTCGGCTGTGGCGGTACGACCAGCAGCTTCCGCGTTTCCATGAGCCCTCCGGGCTCAAGGGGACCAGAGCCGCTGTGGCAGGAGATCCTCCGGCGGGCCGCCATCACGCTTGGGGGACGCGCGGTGGGTCTGTGGGAAGCCGACGCGCGCGGTCGACTCCATCTCGTCGCCGCGAGCTCGGAGGACGTTGCGCCTCTCGCCGACCAGCTCGCGTCGGCGCTGCGCGAGTTCGGCGAGCTGCCCGGGGCGCGCCCGCCGCCCCGTCGCTGGGTGGCGAGCCGCCTGGCGGAACAGCGGTGGTGCATCGCGCCGGTCCGCCGCGAGCTGCCCCGACCACCTCCTCGCGGTGTCGAGCGGCGCGGCCGCGAGCGGATGGCCCTCGAGTTGGCGGGCGTGTGCATTGGGGCGCTCGGAGAGGCG
>DASXTV010000083.1:0-13355 GCA_036505175.1 Gemmatimonadales bacterium | reverse complement strand
TGGGTCGAGGTGGAACGTCAGCGTGACGCTGTCGGTCCAGTCCCATCGCGCCGCGAGCTGCGGGACGAAGTCGTCGTCGCCCATGGTATTGGCCGACATCCCGACGTCGGCGAGCTTGAGGAACAGCTGGTCCGACACATCGCGCGCGATGGCCAGCTGGGTGATCGGGGGCAGCAGGATGTCCGGCTCGCCCGGGGCCGCAATGACCAGCGTCCCACAATAGTCGCCGCTACATCCGCCGCGCGCCGTGCACCCGATGAGCGAGCCGACCAGCAGGCCCGCGGCGATCAACCAGAAGCTTCTCCGTGACGGGTTCATGGAGGGCCAACGATGCGTCCAGTTTCGCGAGTTGTACAGTCGTGCCCATCACCTCGAACCCGAGATCGACTCCACCCACCAGCCTTCGTCCGCATCCGCACCAACGTCGAGAGCACCGCTCAAGAGGCGCCGCAAACGCCGCGGTGAGATCGAGAGCCGTCGCGCCGCCTCGCTGCGATTCCCGCCGCTCATCCGGACCGTGGCGCGCACGGCGGCGGCCGTGATCTGGCGCAGCGGCGCGGGGAACGGAATCGGGCCGTCCTGGGTGGGCCCGGCGTCCCCGGCAGGCAGGAACTCGTCCGCGCTCAGCTCGCCACGGGGCGAGAGGAGCAACGCCCGTTCCAGGGCATTCTTCAACTCACGGATATTCCCGGGCCAGGGATGGCTGCGAAGCTGGCGGATCACGTCGGGCGTCAGGGCCGGGACGGGCAGGCCGTGCTCGTGCGCGAGCCGCGCGAGCAGCGCGCGCGAGACGATCATCAGGTCGTCGCCCCGCTCCCGGAGCGGCGGCAGCCTGAGCACGACCGTGCTCAAGCGGAAGAAGAGGTCTTCGCGGAACGTCCCCTCGCGCACGCGCTCGGCGAGATGAACGTTGGCCGCGGCGAGAATGCGGACGTCGACGGCGCGCGACTTGGTGCCGCCAACCCGCCGGATCTCCTTGTCTTCCAGGACGCGTAGCAGCTTGGCCTGGACGGCGAGCGGCAGGTCGCCGATCTCGTCGAGGAAGAGCGTCCCGGTATCGGCGACCTCGAACAGCCCCGGCTTCGCCGCATGCGCATCCGTGAACGAGCCACGCTCGTGGCCGAACAGTTCCGACTCGATGAGTTGCTCCGGCAGGGCCGAGCAGTTGACGGCAACGAACGGCGCGCCGTGGCGCGGTCCGCCGCCGTGGATCGCCCGCGCGAGGAGCTCCTTCCCGGTCCCCGTCTCGCCGACGATCAGGGCGCCCGCCCCGCGGTGCGGCAGGAGCCGGGCGGCCCGCGCCAGCTCTTTCTTGAGGGCTGGGCTCTCGCCCACGATCGCGGCGAACGCGTCGTCGTTCCCGTCGTCCCCCTCCGCCGTGCGCGCCCGTCCGGCGTTCACCGCGGCGCTCACCGCGTTCCGGAAGACCTCGAGATCGTCCGGCAGCGCGAAGTAGTCGTTCGCACCACGGGTCACGACCTGCATGGCCGTCCGGCGTCCTGGGTCCGTGCCGACCACGAGCGCCGGCACGCCGGGCAGGACCGCGTGGCTCCCGAGCCACGCGATCGCGTCGCGCTCCGCGCCGCCCGCGGCGACGATAACGGCCACCGTGCCGGGCTGGGCTTTGACGCCGCTCGCCGGGTCGACCAGATCGATGGCGACGCCGAGGTCCTGCGCCAAGTCGTTCCAGAATTCGCCAAAAGCGGCGGAGATGACGACCACACTCAGTCGCGACACGCTACACCTCCAGGGCCACACAGTTGCTCGGCGGACGAACTCAGGGACGCGCGAAAGGCGTCATAGACTTCCTCGGACCACCACCCGCTGCAGCGCTCGATCTCGGCCATGGCGGCGTCATGCGCCAGCGCCGGCCGATACGAGCGCGCCGTCGTGAGCGCGTCGTACACGTCCACGATGCCGACGATTTGCGCCGCTACGGGGATCTCCTCGCCGCGCAAGCGATCGGGATAGCCGGTGCCGTCGTAACGCTCGTGATGCCAGCGAATGATCGGCTTCAGGTCCCACGGGAATTCGACCGCGGCGAGCAGCTCGAGCCCCCAGATCGGGTGCATCTGTACGAGGTCGAGCTCCTCGCGCGTCAGCGGCCCGGGCTTGTTCAAGATCTCGTGCGGCACGCGCACTTTGCCAAGATCATGGAGGTAAGCTCCAAGACGGATCGTGGTCTGAGCGGAGTCGTCGAGCAACAACCCGCGCGCGACCGCGAGGGAGCGCTGCGCCACGCGCTCGCAGTGGCCAAAGGTGTAGCTGTCGGCCGATTCGATCGACTGGCCCCACTCGCGCACGATGTCGAAGTACGTCGTCTCGAGCGCGGAGACCTTGCCGCCGATGTTGATGAGATCGACGCGCGCGTCGAGGCGCCGGAACAGGCGGTGCGCGGTGTTGAGCAGCGTCAGCGCGTCCTGGTTGCGGCCCATGGTCTGCATGAGCAATGCGAGCTCGCGCGCCGCTTCCGCCTCGTTGAGCACCGAACCGGCGCTGATCGCCAGCTCCATGGCGGTTCGCAGCCGCGACTCCGCCAGTGCGGGACGGCCGGTCTCGCGATAGACCATCCCGATGAACTTGTAGGCTTCCGACTTGTCGGCACGGGAGTCGAGCTGGTCGAAGATCGCCAGCGCGGCTTCCGCCATGCGCCGCGCTTCGTCGTAGCGGTCGCGCAGGAAATGCGCCTCGGCATGATTCACCAGGCACATCCCCTGGAGGTGCGCGTCACCCGCACGCTCCGCGATCTCGAAACTCTTGCTGAAATAGCTGTCGGCCCAGTCGTACTGCCGCAAGTCCGTGTGGGCGATGCCGAGATTCACGTACGCCGTTGCGCAGCCGTGCTCGTCGTTGGTGGCACAGTAGGATTCGACGGAACGCTCGTAGTGCGTGACGGCGTCGACCAGCTCGCCTCTGATGTTCGAGAGCACGCCGAGGTTCAACTCGACCCGCGCGCGGAGCTCACGCGCGTGACCGCCCCGCTCCAGCGCCTTGCGGAAGTGGTCCCGCGCCTCTTCGATGTCGCCCATACGCACCGCGAGCCCGCCCAGCGTGTTGAGCGCTTCGGCCGCGAGCACGTCGTTCTCGAGGTCGCAGGCGACTTTGTAGCTCCGCTTGCACAATTCGCGCGCGCGGGCGGACTCGTTGCGGTGATGCATGACGACGGCGAGCCGCCGCAGCGCCTCAGCGAGGATCGCCTTCTCGCCACTGCGCTCCGCCGCCGAGATCGCGCCTTCAAAGCAGCGTATCGCTTCGGGGATACACGCGGCACGCTCGCGGCTGCGGGCTTCGTGCAGCAAATCCGCGGCGCCGCGCCCGGCAAGGGGCGCGATGGGACCAAGGTGACCAGTACGCGGGACGGCGACTGCGGTCACGACAACATCACCATGCGATCACGTAATCGGAGAAGTGATTGACTTTGCCGGTGACGTACTTGCTCAGCAGGTTGTCGAGCGACAACAGATACGAAATGATGTTGAGATTGTCGTCCGTGTACGCGATGCGCTTCGGCAGCAGCTTGCCGAGCAGGCTGCAGTTCGAGTAGCTCATCGTGAGGGCCGCGGGCGTGAGGAACCGCAGGCCCTCCGGCTGGAACTTGACGGCGTTGACGCCCAACCCGGTGGGCGCCGTCATCGTGATCGTCGTGGAGCTCAGCAGCGCGCCCGGCGGGATCACCAGCGTGTGAGGACCGGCGCTGATGGTGCCACCTAAGGACCCAATCGTCTTCGTCTGGGAGGCGTACGGCAGGGCGGAGCAACTGAGCAATCCGGTGGTGCCGAGGAGGCCGCCGATGAGGCTCGCGTCTGGTATCGGCGCAGCGGGGACAGATGTCGGAGTGCGGTCGGTACACCCGAGGGCGAACGTCAGGAGCAGCGCGGACGCGATGAGGCGACGGGCCTTCATTGAGCGTTTCCTCTATTTAGACGTTCTGACGGGACCTTATCGGGATACAACATGGGACTATTGAAGAGTCGATTCAGTGAGAATGGTCACATTGGGGACCGTTT
The DNA here is from genome assembly GCA_036505175.1 of Gemmatimonadales bacterium. Taxonomy (GTDB): domain Bacteria; phylum Gemmatimonadota; class Gemmatimonadetes; order Gemmatimonadales; family GWC2-71-9; genus 20CM-2-65-7. The sequence goes on along the minus strand of DASXTV010000083.1, from coordinate 9,348 downwards.
TGGTGACATCATCACGACTTGGCTATAGTTGGCGCCGATGCCTGACACCCTCGCCAGCCTCGCCAAGGCCCTCGGTCCCAAATACGAGGTGCGCCGGGTCGTCGGCTCGGGTGGGTTCGCCGAGGTCTACGAGGTGTGGGATAAGGACTTAGAGCGGCGGCTGGCGGTGAAGGTGCTGCGGCCCGATGTCGCCTGGACGGCCGGCATGATCGAGCGCTTCCAGCGGGAAACCCGGGCCGCCGCCCGACTCGAGCACGCCAACATCCTGCCAATCCACTTTGTGGGCGACGGCGAAGGGCTCGTCTACTACGCGATGCCGTTCGTCGACGGGATGTCGCTGGGGGAGCTGCTGAAGCGTTCCGGCGCGCTGCCCCCCGAGCGTGCACTCGCAATCATCATTCCGATTCTCGACGCGCTCGATCACGCGCACAAAGCCGGCCTGCTGCACCGCGACATCAAGCCCGACAACATCATGCTCGACGTCGCGCGCGGCCGTCCGCTGCTCGTGGACTTTGGGATCGCGCGGCGGCTCGACAGCGAGGCGGGTGCGGCACTGACGCAGACCGGTCTCGTGATCGGCACGCCGCACTACATGAGCCCCGAGCAGGCGCTCGGCGATCCGAATCTGGGGCCGCGCTCGGATCTCTACTCGTTGGGCTGCGTGCTCTTTCAGATGGTGACGGGCAGCCCGCCGTTCGATGGCGAGTCGTCGCAGCAGGTGGTCGGCAAGCACATCGCCGAGCCGCCGCCGGCCGCGCACGACGTGAATCCGAAGGTGCCGGTCGCCATGTCGGACGTGATCCTCCGTTGTCTCGCGAAGCAGGCGAACGAACGTTTCGCATCGGCCGGCGAGGTGATGGCGGCGCTCGAGAGCGACCGACAGCCCAGTACGGTGCGCTCGCGAGCCTCCGCAGCTCAGGCAGCGACGGAGTTGCTGGTGAGTGGGGCGAGAACGGCACCGACGGCGGTCGGGCGGTCGGGCGGTCGGGCGGTCAAACCGCGCCGCGTTGGCTGGGTTGTTCTTGCCATCGTACTGCCGGTGCTCGCCCTAGGAGCCGGTGCACTCTTTTTCCGACAGCCCACACTCATGTTTGAGAATCGACTCACCGATATGGTTTCGGTGCAGGTTGCGGGCGAGGAGCGCCGCATTCTTCCGGGTGGCTCGTTCAGCCTGCAACTCGATCGGGCACGCCGGCTCGATTTGTCGTGGCAGCTCGTGTCGCGGCTCGGCGTGTCGCTGGGCGACACGATCGGGATCGCGCGGCCGCGTGGGACGATACGCCTGCAGGCGACCGCGCGTCCGACCCACGGCGCGTACTTCGCGCCGCTCATTACTAATGAAACGGGACAGCCCCTTTCGATCACTGTGAACGCTGGGTTGGCCGGTTCGATGCGCTGTGGCTGCACCGTGCCGCCCGGCGCCGTGCGAATGGCGGTCGGCTACTATCCGTTGTTCGAGAACTCGACCGTGCGCGCCGAAGCGGGCGGGCTGTCGGCGACGTTCAAGGATTTGGGACCGCAAGTTGATGCCATCCGCGGGATTGTGGGACTGCTCTTCAGGCAGGAGGATCTCCAGACAACACGCTGACAGGCCTCTGGCAATCCTTCGCCTTGTGGAGGGCAGTACCACAGCACAGCCTCTTGATATCCTGACTAGGAGTCGACATGTCGAGCCTCCACCGCCCCCTTCTCGCCGTCACAACGGCGATGCTTCTGTCAGCGTGCGGAGCCGCACCGCCGCCAGCAACCAGTCGTAATCTTGTGGCCCTGGACGCCGTCACGAGCGGCATCATGGGCATTCCCGTGACGACGTCGTCCGCCGACGCCCGCAATCATTTCCTTCAGGGTCAGCGGGAGCTCGACCTGGCGCGCAACTTCGAGGCGCTCGATCACTTCAAACGCGCGGTCGCGGCCGACTCCACTTTCGCGATCGCATATCTGAATGTCGCAAACACGGGCAACTCGCTCGACGAATTCAAGACCAACCTGGCCCGTGCCGAACAGCTCGCTTCCGGGGCGTCCGACGCCGAGCAGCTGCAGATTCAGATCGCGCGCCGGGGGTTCGAGAATGACGTCAGCGGACAGCTGGCGGCGGCGCAGCAGCTCGTCGCCAAGTATCCGGAGAGCCCGCGCGCCTACCTCACCCTCGGCACAATCCAGGGGAACTTGAATCGCAGCGCCGAGGCACGTGCGTCGTTCGAGAAGGCGCTCGCGCTCGCGCCACGCTTTGCGGCGGCCCACGTCGCGCTGGGCACGTCCTATTTGTTCGGCGAGCCGCGCGACTTCAATCAGGCGCTGCAGCATTTCCAGGCCGCCGCGGGGCTCGCGCCCAATGAGCCGGCGATGCACGACAATTTGGGCGATGCGCAGCGCGCGCTGAACAACCTGCCGCAGGCCCGCGCCGAATACACGCGCGGCCACGAGCTGAATCCGCGTGATGCGGGACTGCTGCAGCAACGCGGCCACGTCAATTCGTTCGCGGGTGACTACGACGCCGCGCGCGCGGACTACGACTCCGCGATGGCCGTGGGGCGCGGCAACGAGCGCGGCTTCTTCGCTCCGTTCCGCGCGTACGTCAGTGCCTACGCCGGCGACGCGCCCGGCGCAATCGCCGAGCTCAATCGGCTGGTGGCGCAGGCCGACGGGATGGGCATGCCGGATCCCGTCACGGTCAAGGTCAACGCGCTCTCGAATGTTGCGGTGATCGCGATCGACAGGCGCGATTTCCCGGCGGCGGATGCGGCGCTCAAGCAACGCACGCCGCTGGTGATGCAGCAGGCTGATCAGGGCGGCAGCGCCGGCTTCCGCCGTGCGCAGGAACAGGGAGTCGCCTACTTCAACGCGTGGCTCGCCGCCCGCAAGGGCGATTACAGGACGGCACAACGCGAGACCGACCGTCTGACCGCGCTCGTCACCCCGGACGCGAACCCACGCAAGATGGAGCCTGTGCATCAGCTGAAAGGATTCATCGCGTTGTATCGGGGACACAACGCGGAAGCCGCTGCGCACTTCGCGCAGGGCAACCTTCTGGATCCGTACATCAAGTTTCACTACGCCATGGCGCTGGACGGTTCGGGTCAACGCGACAAAGCGAAGCCGATGTTCAGCGAGCTCGCGGTTTACAACTTCAATAGCCTGGGCTACGCGCTGATTCGGAAGGAGGCGCAGCAGATGGCTATGTAGGCTCGGCGAAGAGACCGAACTCTGAAATTGCTGGGCAGACAGGGGCCTGCGTAATACGGATCCGCACGCGCGATGTTGTGGTACGCGGGCCCCTGATCAGCCGGCAATTGCCGATGCTCGTGGCCGACCCGAACTCCACCCACTGCCCATTCTGCCACATATCGACAATTGTGGATATGACGCGCTGGCCGAGGGGGAGGTACTCCCGCAGCCGCACGACGTTGAATGCGACCTCCCGCGGCCACTCCAGGGTGAGGCTGGGCGTCCGCATGTCGTCGTCGGTCGCCCAATAGGTGAGACGGCTGCCATCCAGCACGTTCCCCGGCACGAAGCGTCGATCCCTGCCGCCGCCGCGCGAGTTACTCGCACTCAGGCGCGCCCCCGCGGCGAGATTAGTCGAGAACGTCGCATCGATGATGCGCCGGAATTCCCGCAATGAACGGACATCATTCTCGTGTATCCGGCCGCGGCGATCGGGCGGGAGGTTGAGCAGGAACGACGCACCGCGCCCGATCGACGAGTAATGGAGGTCGACCAGCTGCTGCGGCGTCTTGACCTGAGCGTCTTCGTGCCTGTGATAAAACCAGCCTGGCCGGATCGAGACGTCGCACTCGGCCGGCACCCAGTGCGTCCCCGGCCGGTCGCCGCTGTTCAGGCGCGCCGCGTCGGCGTTGCCGGGTGAGAAGTCGTCGCGGTTGGAGGTCGCCCAGCAGGTTTCGCCCGCGATGCCGCGCTCGTTCCCGACCCAGCGGATGTCCGGGCCTGCGTCGCTGAAGAGCACAGTGTTGGGCTGCAGGTCGCGCACGATCTGCCAAGTGTTCGGCCAATCGTAGTACGTGCGGTTGTCGATCTCGCGTCGCTCGTACGCGCCGCCGTAGTAGCCGTCGCCGCCGTTCGCGCCGTCGAAGAAGATCTCGAAGATCGGCCCGTACTCCGTCAACAGCTCGCGCAGCTGACTGCGGTAGTAGGTGAGGTATTCCGGCCGCCCGTAATCCTTATGATTGCGGTCCCACGGCGAGAGATAGACGCCGAATTTCACACCCTGTCTAGCGCAGGCCTCGGAGATTTCCTTCACGACATCGCCGCGTCCGCCACGCCACGGACTGGTCTTGACCGAGTGCTCGGTGTAGCGCGACGGCCAGAGGCAGAAGCCGTCGTGGTGCTTGCAGGTGAGAATCAACCCCTTCATCCCACCGTCCTTCGCTGCTTCCACGATCTGGTCGGCATCGAAATCGGTGGGATTGAACACCGCCGGCGACTCGTCGCCATCGCCCCACTCGCGGTTGGTGAAGGTGTTCACCGTGAAATGGAGGAAGCCGTAGAACTCGAGCTCGTGCCAGGCGAGCTGACGGGGACTGGGGACCGGGGGATAGGGACTGGGGGCACCAACAGGGTCGATGAACCGTAACCCGCTCGAGGCGAGCGTGGTCGCGATGAACGCGCGCCGATCGATCACCGCGCCACCTTCGCGACCGTATCCCACGTGCGCGTGGTCTGGTCTTTGCCGAACGTTTTCTCGATCAGCGTCATGAACACCGGGCCCTTCGGGGTCGGCAGGTAGGCACTGAAGATCTCGCCGTCCTTCATCGCCAGAATCCGTGCACCGTCCATTTCGATCGGCAGCTTGATCCTGTCCGTGGGCCGGCCCCGCAGAAACGTGACGATGCGCTTGGCTTTGGGACTCACTCGAAACGGCGCGTACGGATCGGTTGCCAGCACCTTTCGGAGCCGCTCGACGGGTCGCACAATCGTGAGAAATGCATGCCCCAGGTGCTCCTGCATGGCGGCTTCCGCTTTTGCCTGCAGAGCCTGTTCCGAGCTGCTACGAGCGTCAAACACCACGTTGCCGCTGCCGAGCACTGTTTTCACATCAGTGAACCCAGCCGCCTCGAACGCCTCCTTCAGCGCCGGCATCTTGCAGTTGGTTGGCATGACGCCCCGGAGAAAAGCCGCATAGCGTGGCACGGCTGAAAGTTAGCGTCTTGTCGAAATCGCCGTACCCTAAACGACTATTGGGTGAAGCGGGCATATTTCAGAACCTCTGGGAGGGTGCGATGAAATTCTTGTGCTTGATTTATCAGGAAGAAAAGCGGGAACCGAACGTCCCGCGGGACCAGATCGAGCAGGCGAAGAAGGACTATTGGGCATTCGCGGAAGGCATCAAGAAGTCAGGCAACTATGTGGGGTCGCACGGCCTGCAGCACACCGACCAGGCCACGACCGTGCGCGTGCGCAACGGCAAAGTATCAGCCACCGACGGCCCGTTCGCCGAAACCAAAGAGCAGCTCGGCGGCTACTTCCTCATCGAAGCCAAGGATCGGAACGAGGCCATTCAGATCGCCAGCCGCATCCCGTCGGCCAAGTGGGGTTCAATCGAAATTCGTCCTGTCTGGTCCGAAAACGGCAAATAACATCTTGGGAGGAACCATGCGATACCTGTGCTTGATCAACGAGGACGAGAAGTGGTGGGAGAAGGCGACAGAAGCCGATATGCAGAAAGGCATGGCCGATTACAACGCCTTCACTGAGAGCATCAAGAAGAGCGGTAAATACGTCGGCGGTGAAGCGCTGCAGCCGACCAAGACCGCGACGTCGGTTCGCGTCCGCAACGGCAAGCTCTCCACCACCGACGGACCCTACGTCGAGACGAAGGAGCAGCTGGGCGGCTACTACCTGATCAACGCGAAGGACTTGAACGACGCGGTCCAGGTGGCCTCGCGGATTCCCGGCGCGCAGCATGGCACGGTTGAGGTGCGCCCAATCATGGAGTTCAACCAACCGTAGACACGATCGAGTCTGTCTACCGCGCGGAATCCCGCCGCGTTCTCGCCACTCTGATCCGCCTCCTCGGCGACTTCGATCTCGCCGAGGAGGCGCTGCAAGACGCGTTCGCCGCGGCGGTCGAGCGCTGGCCGGTCGAAGGCACGCCGGCGAATCCGCGCTCCTGGCTCATCTCCACGGGTCGCTTCAAGGCGATCGATCGGTTGCGCAAGAGCCGCCGCGAAGTCGCCGGCGAGGCTGATCTGCCGTCAGAGACGAGCGACGCTGAAGACTACGACGTCGCCGACGACCGCCTGCGGCTGATTTTCACTTGCTGCCATCCCGCGCTGAATCCCGACGCGCAAGTCGCGATGACGCTGCGCGAGGTCTGCGGCCTCACGACCGAGCAGGTCGCAGCCGCCTTTCTCACCACGCCGCCGACATTGGCACAGCGCATCGTGCGCGCGAAATCGAAGATCAAGGACGCCCGCATTCCGTACGAAGTCCCCGCCCGCGGCGATCTCCCTGAGCGCCTCGCCAGCGTCCTGCACGTCGTCTATCTCGTCTTCAATCAGGGCTACTTCACGCGCGCCGATCTCGCCACCGAAGCGATCCGGCTGGGCCGGCTGCTGGTCGATCTCCTGCCGGAGGCCGAGGCGATCGGCTTGTTGGCGCTGATGCTGCTGCACGATGCGCGCCGCGCCACGCGCACGACGGCGGCGGGCGAGCTGACTCCGCTCGAGGACCAGGACCGTTCGCGGTGGAATCGCTCCCAGATAGAGGAAGGAGTCGCGCTCGTCGAGCGCGCATTGACGTCACGAGGGTTTGGCCCCTACACCCTGCAGGCCGCTATTGCGGCGCTGCACGCCGAGGCGTCGACCGCTGCGGCAACCGACTGGGCGCAGATCGTCGGGCTGTACGACGTGCTCCTCAGAGCCGAGCCGTCGCCGGTGATCGAGCTCAATCGCGCAGCGGCGATCGCGATGCGTGATGGACCGGCCCATGGGTTGACGCTGATCGATGCGATTCTGGCGCGTGGAGAGCTCGAGGAGTATCATCTCGCGCACGCGGCGCGGGCGGATCTTTTCCGGCGATTGGGCCGTAACGCCGAGGCCCGAACGGCCTACGAGCGAGCCCTGCGACTCGCTACGGAAGAGCCGGAGAAGCGCCTGCTCGAACGGAGGCTCAGGGAGCTGCATCTCAAGCCTGGATTATGACGTTTGGAGCGGGCCCCCTGGCCGCCACGAGGCCGGGGGGTCATTTTTGGAGCATGCGCGTGGCTGTGGCCGTGCTGCTCCTGCCATTGGTGGCGAGCGTCGCCGCCGCGCAGTTGTGCCTCGGCAACACAAACTTCTCGCTCTCGCACTTCCACTCGCAAGTCGACGTCGATATCGACCACCTCGCACATCGCTACGCCGCTGAGTTCCGGTATCGCTATCGGCATTTCTTTACCGGGTTGGAGTACGGACTCAAGTCGTGGGACCTCACCAGCCTCAACGGCTCGTCACGCGCGTTCGGCGTGACCGTGGGCCTCACCGCTCAGCACCCCAAGTCGAGGTTCGATCTGTGCCCGTTCGTGTCCTACCGGTCCCTCGCAGGGCCGGACGAGATCAACGGCTCGCTCTGGAACTTCGACGAGAAATCGTACTCGGCGGGCGTGAGCATGGGGTATCTGGCGGCACGGACCAGCCTGTGGGACTTCATGCCCACGGCCACCCTTACCATCGTCACGGGCAATCCCAGGCTGACTACTGTCTACGGAGGCAGCCTGCCGGCGTATCAGGATTTCTGCTGCGGATCGCAGTCGCTCACATTGCTCCGGCTCGGCGTCGGGTTGGGGTTCACCGACGAGCTGACGCTGATACCAGCAGTCAGCTTGCCCCTCGGCGACATGGGGCAGAAAACCTACGTCATCGTTGCAACGCTACGGCTGGGAAAGGGCATCTAGTCCCCGTACCAGTTTTTGTCCCAGGCGTGCGGCTTGAGCTTCGATAGCATCCCCGCCGGCAACGCGCCTTTCGACCCTGCCATCGCGTTCTGACGAACATGCGCCGGCCGCCGCATCCCCGGAATGACGGTCGATACCTCGGGCGACGACAAGCAGAATCGCAGCGCCAGCTCGGGCAGCGTCTCGACCTGCTCATCGAGCACCGTCGCGAGCGCCTTCCCTCTCCGTTCCGCCTCGGCCTTGCGATCGCCCGCAAAGTATTCGGCACGCCAGTCTCCAGCTGGAAACACGGTATTCGCCTTGATCTGACCGGTGAGCGCGCCCTCGTCGAACGGCACGCGCACGATGATGCCGAGCGGCTTCTGCTTGGCGAGCGCGAACAGCGCCTTTTCCGGCGTGCGATCGTAGATGTTGTAGATCACCTGGGCGGTTTCGAACAACGGATCGGCGAGGACGCGCAGCGCCGTCTCGGGGGCGTGGTCGTTGATCGAGATCCCCCAGTGTAGGACCTTGCCTTCTTCCTTCAGGCGAACGATCTGCTGGTAGGATTCTTCCCAAGCGGGATCGGCGAGCCAGGAATCGTTCCACACATGCAGCTGCTGCACGTGTAATGAGTCGACGCGGAGATTCTTGAGCGACTGCTGGGTGCAGGATGCGATGTAAGTCGCGGGGAAAACATCGCCGAGCTTGTAGCCGGACTTTCCGGGCCACTGGCGATTCATCGGCGGGACCTTGGTCGCGACGATCGCGCGGCCGGCGCGGAGATCGTGCTTCAGCTCTTCACCGATCACCTGCTCGCTGTGGCCATTGCCGTACGCCAGCGCGGTATCGAAAAACGTGATGCCCTGCTCGACCGCTTCGCGCAGCGCCTTGCGGCCTTCACTGTCGTCCACGCCGCGCCACATCTCGCCGCCAATGCCCCAACCGCCGAAGCCGATTTCGCTGACGCGGTACCCAGTATTTCCCAGAGGTCGAGTCTTCATAGCACCTGATCTTGGAAGCTAGGGAGCCACTCGGCAACCGCTCGGCTTGTGCCTCGACCGCTGATTCGGGTTGCCGGAATCGTCGTGATTGACGTCACGACTTCTCTTACGAACAGTAGCCATCGTGTCGAACGACCCAGAGGCAGCCTCGTTCACTGCAGCCCCGTTGCGCCCGCAATCGGCCGACGGGGCTTTGCGTTTGTCGGGTGCTGCAACGCCCCAGGACGGTGGGTCGATCACTATCACAGGGGAGGTTTCATGCGTACCACCAGTTGCTTGGCGGCCGTCCTGGCTGCAACACTGGGTCCGACCGCGACAGCTGTCGCGCAGACCGGTAACGGCGCCCCCAGCGGGTCGCACTACAGTCTCAACATCATCGGTGTCCCGCGCGCAAAGAGTGCCAATCCCGATTGGGCGAGCGGGCACGTCATCTTCGTCAGCCTCGGGAGCAAGGATGTCGCCGTCAGCACGAAG
>DASXTV010000082.1:0-2034 GCA_036505175.1 Gemmatimonadales bacterium | reverse complement strand
TTCCAGCGCCCGGTCCAGCGGCAGGGCAGTACTGCGGGGGATGTCCTTCGGGTCAGTCGACACGCGTCACCGACCTCCTGAATACGAGATGAAGAGTGGGACCCCTTTCAGCATAGCGACGCCGCTGCGTCGCGTCAAAGGGAGGGGGGTGTACCGGTTTGATACCACCCGATTCGTGCCGGGCGGGTGGGTAACTAACGTTTGGCAGGCGAGCGCGGCTAGGGAACGGGAGGCCTGCATGGTCAATCCGAGCCGCCCGACTCGCAGCGCGGTACCGCTCCCGAGCGGCCAGCCGCCGCGGCCTGACTGACTCACGACCTCGGACGCGGTCAGCGGCGGGCGCGCTCGGGCTTGGCGGCCACGAGGGTTCGGACCGCGGCGGCGATGTGCGGAGCGCTGATGCCGGCGGCATCCATCAATTCGTCGGGGGTGCCCGATCCGGGCATCGCACCCACCGCCAGCGCGTGCACGGCCGGGAACGGCACGGTGCCGAGCAGCGCGCTCAGCACGGCTTCCCCCAACCCACCCTCCGGCCAGTGGTCCTCCGCGATCACGATCGCGCCGGTGTCCCGCGCGGCCGCCTGCAGGGTGGCGGCGTCGATGGGTTTGACGGAATAGGCGTCGATGACCCTCACGGCAATGCCTTCACTCGAAAGCGCCTGCGCGGCCTTGAGGGCTTCGTGGACGGTGATGCCTGCCGCCACGATCGCGGCCTGATCGCGGTTGGACGACCGCAGCACGGCGCTGCCGCCGATCTCGAACGCGTCGTCCGGACCGTACAGGACGGGGGTCTTCTCGCGCGTGGTCCGTAGATACACCACTCCGCTGCGGTGGACCGCGGCCGCCACGAGTACCGCGGTCTGGTTCGCGTCGCAGGGATAGAGCACCGTGCTGCCGCTGACGGCGCGCATCATGGCGAGGTCTTCCAAACCCATCTGGGAGGGGCCGTCCTGCCCGATCGACACGCCGGCATGAGAACCGCAGAGTTTGACGTTCGCGCGCGACACGGCCGCCATCCGGATGAAGTCGTACGCGCGGGTGAAGAACGCGGCGAACGTCGAGGCAAACGGCACCCAGCCGCGGACCTGCAGGCCGACCGCGGCGGCGACGAGCTGCTGTTCGGCGATGAACATCTCGAAGTAGCGGTCGGGGAAGGCTTCGGCAAACGTCTCGGCGTAGGTGGAGTTGCTCACTTCGCCGTCCAGCACGACGACGTCGGGGAAGGCCTCGCCGAGGGCCTTCAGCGCGTCGCCGTACGCGCGGCGGGTGGCGACGGCGTCACCTTTCTTATATGAAGGAAGCGCCAGCGGTCGGCCGGAGGACCGCTCTGGGATGGGGACCGCATCGGGAGGATGGACGGTGACGGGCGCATCTCGCGGTCCCCCCAGTTCGGTGATGGCCGCTTGGGCCTGCTCTCTCGAGAGGGTCTTACCGTGCCAGCCGTTCTTGTCCTCGACGAGCGACACTCCGCGGCCTTTGCGGGTCAGCGCCAGGATCATCGTCGGGACGTCGGCCGCCCGCTCGGCCCGGGCGTAGGCGGACTCGATCTGATCAAAGTCATGGCCATCGATTTCGAGTGTCTCCCAGCCGAACGCGCGGGCCCTCGCGGCGTACGCCTCGGTGTTCCATCCCACCATGGTCTCCCCGCGCTGGCCCAGCCGGTTGACGTCAACGATGCACGTCAGGTTGCCGAGTTTGTAGTACGCGGCGTGCTCGACGGCCTCCCAGACCGCCCCCTCGGCCATCTCGCTGTCGCCGGACAGGACCCACACGCGGTACGGCAGCTTGTCGAGGTACTTGCCGGATAGTGCGACGCCGACGGCGATCGCCAGCCCCTGGCCGAGGGATCCGGTCGCCACGTCCACCCACGGCAGCACCGGCGTGGGATGCCCCTCCAGGCGGCTGCCGAACTTACGGAACGTCATGAGTTCTTCATCCGAGATCGCGCCGGCGGCTTTGAACAGCGCGTACAGCAGCGGCGAGGCGTGGCCCTTGGAGAAGATCAGGTGGTCGTTGGCGGGATGCTTCGGGTTG
>DASXTV010000081.1:0-6410 GCA_036505175.1 Gemmatimonadales bacterium | reverse complement strand
TGGATGCTCGCCATCGACGCCTACACCTGTTTGGGCGACACATGCGGTTTCAGTTTGGCAACAATGCGGCTGTCGGCATGGAACCCGCGTTGCGTGAGAATGCGATCGGTGGGAAGGATCGCAGTGAGCGGCACGTACACGCCAGCCCAACTTGGATAGCGGAACCACGCGGGAAGAACGCCCACGATCGTGTACGACGCATCATTCAGCCGGATCGTGGATCCCACCGCTCCCCGATCGCCACCGAACACATCACGCCAGAGTTCATACGTCAGCACGGCTACCGGTGGACCGCCCGGTCGCTGCTCTTCGGGCGAAAACAGGCGGCCGATCAGTGGTGGCCCCTTCAGCACGTCGAAGAATTCGTCGGACACAAACGCGGTTCCCACCTGGCGGGTGCCGTCACTGGTGGGGATGAGACTCGACGACCCGCGCATGTAAGCCAGCGCTTCGAAGACGTTGCTCTGTGCGCGCCAGTCGCGGAATGTGGGGTAGGACCCAAGCCGGTAGTCGCCGCGCTCGCTCCTTTCCCAGATGCCGAACAAGCGATCGGATGCGTCGTACTGCAGCGGCCGGAGCACGACGCTGTTCAGGACGCTGAAGATGACCGTGTTGGCGCCGATTGCCGTGGCCAGCGTCAACACCGCAATGAGCGTGAATACGGGGGTACGTTGCAGTGTCCGCAGCGCATAACGCAGGTCTTGGAGGAGCGTATCCATCACTCGGCCCTCAGGGCGATCATCGGATCGACGCGCGATGCTCGGCGCGCTGGGAGATACGCCGCCAGCGCCGCTACAGCGCCGAGCACTAAAGCCGCGATGAGATACGCGAGCGGCTGTGTGGGCTGAACATCGTAGAGGAGTCCGCGCAGGACACGGCTGAATCCGAGCGCCGCGACAACACCGAAGCTGACTCCGACCAAGGCAAGTTTTATCGAACCACCGACCACGAGACGCGCGACCTGGCGCGGCTCCGCGCCCAGCGCCATCCGAATCCCGATCTCCCCGGTACGCCGGCTTACGAGGTAGGAGATCACGCCATAGAGTCCTATCGCCGCGAGCAGCAGCGCCGTCGACGCCGCGATCGCGAGTAGCACCATCGCGAACGACAGCTGCGCCATCGACCGGTCCACGATCGTCTCCATCGCATCGACGTCCGCGACCGGGATCGACGGGTCCACATCCCGGATGGCGGTCTGCAGGGCCGGTACGAGCGAGACAGGGTCGTCAAAGCGCGTCTTGACGACCAAGGTCATGGGATTGGGCCACCAGCCTGCCGTTCCGGGGATGCGCAGCACCGGATAGTAGACCGCCAATCCGCGCGCTCCTCCAGCAGACCCGGCGTAGACGTCTCCCACGACACCGACCACGCGGTAGAACTTCTGATTGGTATAGCCGTTCGGCCCTACGCCCTTGCCGATCGGATCCTCGCCCGGCCAGAACCGCTCGGCGAACGCCTTGCTGACGACGACGCTGCCGCGTTCGGGATGCTCGAGATCGTCCTGCGTGAGGGCGCGACCGCGAAGGACGGGGATCCCCATCGCCTCGAAGTATCCGGGCGACGTGGGTTCCTGACCGGCGCACAACGTTCCGCTCGCGTCCGCGATGCGCTGCCGCACCGCAGGATCCTCGAAACCCTGCACGGTGCAGCCATAGCCGCCTTCGAGCGGGACGTCCGACGTCAGCCCGACTGCCTCGACGCCAGGCACCGCACGTACTCGCTCCAACGCCGCGCTGTAGAACCGCCACAGCTTGGGATGGCTGTCGTACCGCTGGTACGGGAGGTACAGCTGCGCGGTGAGAACGCCGTGCGGTCGAATTCCGAGATCGACCGCCCGCAGCCGCTGCATACTCTCGACCAGCAGCCCGGCACCGACCACCAGCACGAGCGCGAGCGCGACCTGCGCTACCACGAGGCCCGACCGCACGCGCTGGCTCTCGCGCCCAACGGTCGGTCCGCGATCGCCCTGCACGAGCTCTCCGGCTCGCACCGCCCGTCTCGCCCGCAATGCGGGCAGGGCCGCGAGCACTGCCGCGCCTACCAGCACCAACGCGAGCGCAAAAAGGACGACACTGCCGTCTGGCCTCAATCCCTGGAGCCGCGGCACCCCGTCCGGAGCAAGGTGCGTGAGCGCCTCAACACCCCACGACGCCAGTACCATCGCGAGCACACCGCCGGCGGACGCTAGCACGAGACTCTCCGCGAGGAAATGGCGGGCGATGGCGGTCGCGTCGGCCCCAAGCGCCGTTCGGATGACGACTTCCCGACGACGCGCCTCGGCCCGGACGAGAAAGAGGTTCGCCGCGTTCGCGTAGACGATCAGCAGCACGACGCCGACGGCGCCGAAGAGAATCCACAAGGTCTTCGAGACTTCTCGGACCACGTACGTCTTCAACGAGTAGACGCGGGTCGCAAATCCGCTGCGCTGCATTCCGTCGCGCGTGTACGCGGTGGGCACGGCCTCGGGCAGCCGCGCGGTGAGCCTCGCAAACTCCGCCTGCGCTGCGTCCAGCGTCACGCCCTCCTTCAAACGGGCGATCGTGCGAAACTGCGTATGCGCATTCCAGAACGGCCCGGCGGGATTGAGACGAAGCGGAAGCCAGACATCCGTCTCGAGGAGCGCCGCGGGCATGCCGTTCGCGGGCGGGAGATCGACGCCGGGCGCCATGACACCGATGATCTCCATCGGTTGCTCGTAAATGCTGATCGTCGTCCCGATGACTCGATCGTCGCCGCCGAGGCGGCGCTGCCAGAAACGATGCGAGACGACCGCGACCTGGGCTCCCCCAGGGACGTCGTCACGTTCGTCGATGAGACGGCCCCGGATTGCCCGCGCGCCGAGCAGCTGCAGCATGTGTGCGCTAACCTGGGCGGTGCGCGCCCGTTCAGGGCCATCAGGACCGACCAGATTTGCACCGCCGCGGCTGTACGCACCGAGACCGTCAATGGTGTGGGCTTCGCGCCCGAAGAAGAACCACGCCCCCGCTGAAACATCCCATTCAGTGCCGGGACCGACTCGTGGTACCGAGCTTTTGAGTTGCACCAGCCGGCCCGCATCAGGATACGGAAGGGGATCCAGCACGACTCGCTCCAACGCGGTATAGACCGCCGTACTGGCGCCGATGCCGAGCGCGAGTGTGAGTACGGCGACCAGCGTGAAGCCGGGGCTCTTGGCCAAGGTGCGGAGCGCGAAGCGAAGGTCTTGGAGCATGCTAGGGCTCGGGAGTGAGGACTTCCGATTCCAGCTCACGAAGGCCGAACGAACCGAGGCGGTCGCAGCGTGGTTTATCCGTGCGTTGAAACGCCGGCTCGGCCACTGCGCGAGCCCTGAAGGGCTCACCGCGTCCTTCAGGACGGTTGAAGTGGCCGAGCCGGTCCTTCAGGACACGGTAAAAAATCCGAGCCCCGCGCAATTCTAGATCTAGGACCATGCGGTCAGCGTCATTCGTACCTCAGCGCAATCATCGGATCGACACGCGCCGCGCGACGCGCCGGAAGCCAGCATGCCAGCAGCGCGACGGCGAGTAACAGGACCGCGCCTGATACGAACGTGATGGGATCGTGCGGGCTGACGCCGACGAGGAGGCTGCGGGTCAGCGTCGTCAGCACCGGGGCCAGCACCAATCCCGCGAGGAGCCCGATCGCGGCCGGCGACATCCCCTGGCGCACGACTAGCCGCTGCACCGACCGTTGGTCGCCACCGAGCGCGATCCGGATGCCGATCTCGCGGGTGCGCTCGGCGACGAGATGCGAGATGACGCCGTAGATCCCGACGCCCGCGAGCAGCAGCGCAATCAATCCCAGCGCAGCGAGCAGCCGCAGGGAGAAGCGATACTGCAGCACGTTGAGGGCCAGAAGATCCTGCATCGTCTGCTGATCGTAGACCGGCTGCTCGGGATCGATCTCGAGCGCCGCGGACTGCAGCGCGGGCAGCAGCGACCTCGCGGCGCTCTCACCACCGCTCGCGCGAACCGCCACCGTCATTTCCCCCACGGGTTGCTGCGCTTCGGGAAGAAACATCTCCGGAAGCACCTCGCGGGCGAGCCCGGCATGCCGCATATCGCCGACGACGCCGACAATCTCCGCCGCTTGCGCGGTATCTCCCTGCACGAAGATCCGTTTGCAGAGCGCGCCGTCCGGAAACCAGCGACGCGCGAGCGTCTCGTTGACGATGACGACGGCGGGTGCCCCGGCCGCGTCGCTGGCTGCGAAGTCCCTGCCCTGCCGCACCGGCACGCGCAGCGCCGCGAAGTATCCGGGCGTGATGACGCGCCAATCGACGTCGGGCCGGTCGTCGACGGGATATGGCGGCTGGCCGACGACGTTGAAGCTCGAGGTCTGGTTGCAGCCGCATAGCGGCACGATGTTCGCGGCACCGACCGCCGCAACGCCCGGCAGCGCCGCAACCCGCTCCACGAACCGGCTGTAGAAGCGGGCCGCCGCGGGCCCGTCGGGATAGGTCCGGCCGGGCAACGCCACACTCGTCAGCGCCACGCCCTGCGTTTCGAACCCGGGCGGCAACGAACCCAGATGGCGGAACGTGCGAAATGTCAGCCCGGCGCCAATGAGCAACAGCAGCGCCAGCGCGACTTCGGCTCCCACGAGTACGCGCCGCAAGCGATGCCGCTCGCGGCCACCCGCGGTCGCGCCACTGCGCAAGGCGTCACGCGAGCCGACGGCGCCGTTGGCCGCACGGAGCGCCGGGAGCAATGCAAAGACCAGCGCCGATGCAATCGACAGCCCCGTGGTGAAGACGAGGACCGCCCCATTCACGCTCATGCGCTCCAAGCCCGGGACCATCCGCCGGAAGTCCGCCGGCACGAACGCTCGCAGCAGCTCGACACCGAAGACTCCCAGCACGACGCCGAGCGCGCCGCCCGCCAACGCCAGCACCCCGCCCTCGACCAGCACCAGGCGAATGATCTTCGCGCGCGACGCGCCCAGTGCGGCCCGGATCGACAGCTCGCGACTGCGGCCCGTGGCGCGCGCCAGCATGAGGTTCGCCACGTTCGCGCACGCAATCAGCAACACGAACCCCACGGCGGCCATCAACACCGCGAGCATCGGCTCGATCTCGCGCGCGGTGTCGCGGACCAACGGTTGGACGTTCGCGCCCCAGTTCGTGTTCGACGCCGAGTACTGCGCGGCGAGCGCGGCGGAGAGCCGCCGGATTTCGGCGCGCGCCTGGTCGATGGTCACGCCCGGCGCCAGCCGGCCCGTCAGATAGAGGTAGTGCAACCGCCGCTGCGTCCAGGTCTCCGGGGACGGCGCGTACGGCGCCCACATCTCGGCGGGCGCCGGGTAGCGCACGCCCTCCGGCATCACGCCGACGATCGTTCGCGGAATCCCGTTGATCGACATGATGGTGCCGAGCACACCGCTGTCGCCGCCGAACCGCCGCTGCCACAGGCCCCAGGAAAGGACGACGAGGCGGTCGTGCCCGGGCTGATCCTCGCCGGCGACGAACGTGCGCCCGAGCGCCGGCCGGAGTCCGAGTGCGTCGAAGTAGTCCGCCGAGACCTGCATCCCTTGCACCCGCTGGGGCTTCTCGCCACCCGTGACGTTGCCGGTCCACCAAACATGCAACACAAGGTGGTCAAAGCTCTTGAGGGTCTCCCGCCAGTCGTGGAAATCGCCTGCGGAGACTTCGTTGTGCTCGTTGCCGCGCGGCGCGACCTGCCACACCGCGACGAGACGATCGGATTCCTGTAAGAAAGGAAAGGGTCGAAACAGCAGGTGATGGACGGCGGTGAAGATCGCCGTATTCGCGCCGATGCCGAGGGCGAGCGTGACGACGGCGACGATCGTGAAGCCGGGATTGCGCGCCAGTGTCCGAGCCGCGTAGCGGAAATCCTGTATCAGCGCGCTATTCATACCGCAGCGCCTCCATCGGATCGATCCGCGCCGCTCGGCGGGCCGGGACATAGGTGGCGAGCATCGCGACCGCGCCGAGCACCAACGCCGCCCCGATGAACGTGATGGCGTCCAGCGTCGAGACGCCGAACAACATCGTGCGCAGCGCGCGGGTGGCCAGCGCCGCGCCGACCGCGCCGAGCACGATCCCGCCGAGCACGAGCCGCAGGTTCTCCTTGAGCAGCAGCCCCACCACCTCTGCCGGCCTCGCGCCGATCGCCAAGCGCAGCCCGAGTTCGCGCGTGCGTTGGGTCACCGCGTACGCGGTGATGCTGTAGATCCCGATCAACGCGAGCACCACCGCCAGCGCCGCGAACAGTGTGAGCAGCGTCATGCTCAGCCGTCGCGCCGCGGTCGAGCGCGTCAGCGCCTGATCCAGGCTTACGAGCTCGCCGATGGGCTGCTGGGGATCGAGCTGGCGCACGGCGTCGCGCACCGCCCCCGCGAGCGCTAAGGGCGAGCGCTTGGCCTTGAGCACGACCCACACCTCGGGCACG
>DASXTV010000080.1:0-6517 GCA_036505175.1 Gemmatimonadales bacterium | reverse complement strand
CCTAGTGCGTCGACCCCCCGACCGTCACCGTTATCCCACGCCAGTGGCCCTGCCTGAACCGCAACACACTTAGCGCGCAGCGAGTCGCATGCCCCGCCAGGATCGCCAGCCAGATATCGATCGAATCGAGCGTGCCCGTCTGTTGCACGACGACGCAGATGCCGAGGGGCACGAGGATCTGCGAGATCATGGAGATGTAGAGCGGACTCTTGGTGTCGCCGGTCCCCTGCAGACCACCGGTGAACGCGAGCGCGACCGTAATGAAGAGTCCCGACACGCTTAGCACACGCAGCAGCTGCGTACCGATATCCACCACCACCGCGTCGTGCATCCCGAAGACGGCGAGGAGCTGCCGCGGCAGGAAGAGAAAGAACAAGCCGACGAACGCGGCGACGGTCAGACCGTAGCGTGCCGCGATGTGCACAGCCTGATCGGCACGATCCGGATGTGCCGCTCCGAGATTCTGTCCGGCGACCGCTGCCGCCGAGCCCATGAGTCCCACGGACGTCCAGGTGATCAGCGAGAACAGCTCGGTGTACGACACGGCAAACGCAGCCTGCGCCGCGGCGCTCTGCGCCAGTGACCCGATGAACGAGAGCATGAACACGCCGCCGATGTTCATCGCGATCCCCTGAATCCCGGTCGGCAGACCGAACCGGAACAGCTCGCGGATGATCCCCCAATCGGGTCCCCAGCCGCGCCCGCGCGGGAACGAGACGACCCAGCCGCCTCGCCACAGCTTCCAGATGGCATAGACCGCAAGCAGCCCGGCGGTAATACACGTGCCCATGGCGGAGCCGCGCGTGCCGAACGCCGGAATCGGCCCGAGTCCACGGATGAGCGTGATGTTCAACAGGAGGTTCAAGACGGTCATGGCGATGCCGAGGATCATCGGCGTGCGCGCGTCCCCCGCCGAGCGCAGCGCGCCGCTCAGCATGAAGAAGATCATCATGCCGCTCGAGAAGCCGAACATGATCCGCAGGAACGGCAGGGCCTCGGCCTTCACCTCCGGTGCCGCGTTCACGAGATCCAGCAGCCAGGGCGCGGCGAAGTAGCCGACCGGCGCCAGGATCCCGATCGAAATGCCGATCGCCGTCAGGAACGCCTGATAGACGACGCGATCGACCTTGTCCGGCTCCCCTGCCCCGGCGAACCGCGCCACCAACACACTCATCCCGGTAAAGAGGGATGAGATGAAGACGATGACGACCAGAAAGATCTGCCAGCTCACGCCGATCGCGGCGTTCGCCTGGTAGCCGACCAGGTTGCCGACGAGCACGTGATCGACGATGCCCTGCAGCCCGCCGATCGCGTTCGTGAGCATCGTGGGCCATGCGATTTTCCACACCGCCGGCCGCAGCGGTCCCTCGACGATCGAGCGATCGTACCGTGAAGCTGTCTCCGTCACTCAGCTGACCGGAACCGCGATGCGGCGCCGCGCGAGCAGCGTGTCGAGGCTCCAAGGCCCCGCGCCGGCGGCGGACAAATACAGGTAGGTGAAGCAGTAGAAGACGGCAGGCTCGCCCATATTCAACGTCGGCCAGAATCCGCGCCCCGCATGGCCAAGGAAGTACGCAACGGCCATTTCACCGGCCAGGACAAACGCTGCCGGTCGTGTAAACAGGCCCAAGAGCAGCAGGCTGCCACCAATGACCTCGATGACGGCGGCAAACCATGGGAGCGATCCGACGACCGCCACCCCGCCGCCCGGCATGACGGCAGCGGGGAACGCGAACCATTTTTCGGCCCCGTGCTGGACGAACAGGAAGGCGACAACGATTCTCAGGACGCTCAGCAGCTGCGGTGCCCACTCCTTTTTCACAGAGCCTCTCCTTTTTTGTGTAACAACTCTCGCTCGCGGACATTCTGCGTGAGGTTCGCCGCCCGCGCGAATTCGGCGCGCGCCTCCTCGCGACGGCCGAGTTTGGCGAGCAGATCCCCACGCACACTCGGCAGCAGATGATAACCCGCCAGTGCCGGGTCCGCGGTCAGCGAATCAACCACCTCCAGCCCCGCCGCCGGCCCAAACGCCATCCCCAGGGCGACCGCGCGGTTCAGCTCCACGACCGGCGATGGGATCAGCTGCGCGAGAGCGTCGTACAATGCCACGATGCGCGTCCAGTCGGTCTCATCGGCCGTGCGGGCCCGCGCGTGGCACGCGACAATCGCGGCCTGCAGCGTGTAGGGACCGGATGCGCCACCCAACGCTTCGGCGCGACCCAGCGCCGTCAACCCGCGCCCGATCAGCAGATGATCCCACCGCCCGCGGTCCTGATCGAGCAAGAGAATCGGCTCGCCTTTGGGCCCCACGCGCGCCCGTAGGCGCGATGCCTGAATCTCCATCAGGGCGACCAGACCGTGCACCTCGGGTTCGGCCGGCGCGAGCTCGGCCAGAATGCGGCCCAGGCGCAGCGCGTCCTCACACAGCGCCGGCCGCACCCACGCATCGCCCGCGGTGGCGGAGTACCCCTCATTGAAGATGAGATAAATGACCTCGAGCACCGACTCGAGCCGTTGGCCGAGCTCCGCGCCGCGCGGCACCTCGAACGGGACGCGCGCGGCCGCCAGCGTGCGCTTGGCGCGCACGATGCGTTGCTGCATCGTCGCCTTCGGGACAAGGAAGGCGCGCGCGATTTCGTCCGTCGTCAGGCCGCCGAGCAGCCGCAACGTAAGCGCCAGGCGTGCTTCGGTGGTGAGCACCGGATGACAGGCCGTGAAGATCAGACTCAGCAAATCGTCGCCCACGTGATCGTCGATCGCTGCCGCGAGTGCGGGTTCCGGACTCACCTGTCGCTCGCCGAGCTCGCGGCCGAGGTGTTCGTGCTTCTGGCCCTGCATCTTCTGGCGGCGCAGCTGATCGATGGCCCGATGCTTGGCGGTCGCCATGAGCCACGCTCCGGGATTGTCCGGCACGCCGGACTCGGGCCATTGCTCCAGAGCGGCCACCATCGCGTCCTGCGCCAGATCCTCGGCCTGGCCGACGTCGCCCACGATCCGGGCGAGACCGGCGATGAGTCTGGCGGATTCGATCCGCCAGACCGCATCGATGGCGTCAGCAGCCTTCTGACGGGTCATCCATCATCTGCCGGACTTCCACCTCCAGGTCCTGATCCCAAAGTCCGATGTGAGCCTCGAGGAATCGCTGCGTCCACTCGATCGCTTCCTTTTTCGAGGCGACATCGTAGATCGCATAGCCACCGATGATTTCCTTTGCCTCGGTAAAAGGCCCGTCCGTGACGGTGATCTTTCCTTTGGCCAGGCGAGCACGCGCTCCCAAAGCGGTCGGCAAGAGTCCACCCATCCCCACCATCACGCCCTGCTTCGCAGCGTCTGCCCCGAGCTTGCCGATCGCCTCGATGAGCGCTGGTGACGGCCGCGCGCCCGTCTCCCGGGTCTTCACTATGGTCATGAATCGCATGGTCATTTCCTCGCGCGCTGTTTGTTCTTTTCAACGACCACGCGCTGCCGCTCTTCTTGCGCGCGCAGCTCGGGGGTGAACGCCTCACCAAAATCCTCCGCCTCGAACACCTGCCGGATCTCGACTTCCTCACCATTGTGGAATGGAATCCGTTTGGCCCACTCGAGCGCTTCGGCGCGCGACTTCACCTGCCAGATCCAGAATCCCGCGACCAGCTCTTTCGTCTCCGTAAACGGACCGTCGCGCACGGTCCGCTTGCTGCCCGAATAGGTGATCCTGGCGCCCTTCGATGAGGCCTGGAGGCCCTCGCCTGCGAGCATGACGCCCGCTTTGGCAAGCTCATCATTGAACTTGCCCATTTCCTTCAGCTGCTCCTCGGTCGGGAGAATGCCCGCCTCAGAGTCCTTGTTGGCCTTCACCATCACGATGAATCGCATCGCGCTCTCACTTTCACATGGGGTGCGGTGATCGTCGCTCTCACCCAAGCGACGAACGAGCTTCGGCGAAATCGACACCGGCGAATCTCATTGTGGTAGCCCCACTTACGGCTTAAAATCCGCCTGAACCTGTGAGGAGCCATTATGTGCAGAAACATCAAAACCCTGGCCAACTTCGCGCCACCGGCGACGGATGACGAGATTCGCGCATCCGCCGTACAGTTCGTGCGCAAGCTGAGCGGCACCACGCATCCTTCGCACGCCAATGAGGCGGCGTTCAACGCCGCCGTGGATGACGTGACGGTGATCGCGCGCCGGTTGCTTGATTCGCTGACGACGAAAGCCCCACCTCGCAACCGGGAGGAGGAGGCTCGTAAGGCGCGCGAACGCGCGGCGAAACGTTTCGGCTAGCCGTGATGACCCCTCAAGGCGGAGCCACCGCCAGTGTCGACGCCAAACGGGGGACGTAGACCCCGCCTGCTGACGCCCCGCCTCCATAGCCTGCGGCACCTGCGCCGCAGTGGCGTGGCGCAATCGCGGCGCTCGGGCTCCGGTGCGCGACTCACCCCCTGGCCTAAACCTTGCCGATACGCGGGGTGACCCTCTCATCGACGGCTAGCGCTGACCGTCACATAGAGAACACGGGATCATGCCCAACCGGACCACGTTCGCCAGCCGTACTCGGCTTCTGGCCGCCGTGCTGCTCGCCGGCGCCTGTAGCGACTCCGTGAGCCCCGGGCGGCACGGTCCTGGAGCTCCTCAGTTTGACGTCGCGGCGCCGGGCGTCGGCTTCGATCAGGGGAACGGCTCGCTGGGCGAGACCGGGACGACATTGGGCGCGGGGTTCAGCCCCACCAACCCCCACCCCGGCGACGCGATCGTCGCGACGTTCTTCTGGCGCGGCTCGACCAACATCATCACGTCGGTGACCGACCGCTTGGCCGACGGGACGCCGGTCGGTAACACCTACACGCTGGTCGAGTACGTCCAAGCCGGCGGCATCTCCATGGCCACCTATGTCGCCACGAACGTGCAGAACTTCCCCGACCCGAACGCGGACTGGAGTGAGGTGCTGGAGGTGCGGGCCCAGCTCTCGGCGGCCGTAACGGGCGGCGGTGTGGTGGTCTCCGCCTTCACGGGCTTGAACGTCGCGTCGGCGCAGGCATTGGGGGCGCACCGCTCCGCTATTGGCTCGGGCAGCTCTCAGACGACTGCCGGTCCCGGAGCGATCCCGGTCAACGCCGGCGCGCTCGTGTATGGCGTCACGATGTCGAACGATGGCGTGGCTGGCCTCATCGGGCCCACGGGCTTCACCAGTATCACCATGATGTCCGATGAGGCAATGGGGGCCGAGGGCGACTATGCCGTGCAGGCCGGCGCGGGCTCGGCCGATCCGCAGTGGACCTGGTTCTTCGACTCGCCCAGCTCGCCGCGCACGTGGCTCGCTAGCGTGATCGCGCTCAACCCGGCGGCGCCTCAGTCAGCGACGGCGACGCGGCTCGCGTTCACGGTCCAGCCGAGCAGCACCACCCCGGGCACCACGATCGCGCCCGCCGTCAAGGTGGCGGCTCTGGATGATGCGGGGAACACGGTCTCGAGCTTCACGGGGTCGATCACCGTCCGCACCAACCCGGGCCCTGGCACGCTCTCCGGCACGACGACGGTATCAGCGGTGAACGGCGTCGCGTCGTTCAGCGACCTGAGCATCGACCAGGGGGCCTACGCCCGCGTGCTGTACGCCACCGCTCCGGGCTTGACGGGTGCCACGAGCACCTCGTTCGACATCGCTGCGCCCGCAGGGCCGGCTCCTGCAGCCGCGGGGGACCCCATCACGCTCGACCAGTTCAACGGCACGCTCGACGCGGTCGGGATGGAAATCATCAAGGGGTTCAATCCGACGAACCCGCACCACGGCGACGCGATCATCGCAACCTTCTTCTGGCTCGGCTCGACCAACATCATCATGTCGGTGACCGACCACCTCGCTCTGCCCGGGTTCCCGCTCGTCGGCAACACCTACACCCTCGTCGAGTACGTCCAAGCCGGCGGCGTCTCGATGGCCACGTATGTCGCCACGAACGTCACGGGGTATCCCGACCCGAACCCGCCCAATGACTCGGTCCTGGCGGTGCGGGCGAATCTCTCCCAGCCAATCGCGTCGGGCGGGGTGCTGCTCTCCGCGTTTACGGGCGTGGATCCGGTTTTTACGCGGGCCTTCACGGGCGTGAAGAGCTCGGCATCGGGCTCCGGCTCATCGCCCACGATCGCCCACCCCGGCCCGATTCCGCTCAACGCAAACGCGATGGCGTATGGCGTCTCGATGACAAACGTTGCCGTGGCCGTCGGGCCGCCTCCCGATTTTACCCACATCTCCGCGATGTCCAACGGCTTGACGATGGCAACCGACGGGGTGTACACGGTGCGGACGAGCGCGGGTCCGGTCGATCCACAGTGGACCTGGTTTTTCGATCAACTGCACCCGGGCACATGGCTCGCCAGCGTGCTCGCGCTCAACCCGCCCCCGGGCACGCTGCGCGTGACGACGAGCACGACCGGCTCGAGCCTCGATCCAGACGGCTACACGGTGACGGTGAACGGCCAGAGCCAGGCGATTGCGACCAATAACAGCACCGGCATCACGTTCACGCTGGCGGCGGGCACC